>NZ_JARXWC010000009.1:0-195034 GCF_029892995.1 Brevibacillus sp. 1238
CTGAAAGCATCTAAGCGTGAAGCCCCCTCCAAGATGAGACTTCCCACAGCGCAAGCTGGTAAGACCCCTCATAGACGATGAGGTTGATAGGTTCGGTGTGGAAGCGCGGTAACGCGTGGAGCTGACGAATACTAATCGGTCGAGGACTTATCCACACATGCTTAGCAATCATGCATATTCAGTTTTGAAGGAATAAATCCTTCAACGTTCCTCGGTAGCTCAGTTGGTAGAGCAATCGGCTGTTAACCGATCGGTCGGCGGTTCGAGTCCGTCCCGAGGAGCCATATATGCGGAGAGTTACCCAAGAGGCCGAAGGGGACGGTTTGCTAAACCGTTAGTATGCGCAAGCGTAGCGAGGGTTCGAATCCCTCACTCTCCGCCATATTTTTCAATCAAAAAGCTTTTATGGCGGTGTAGCTCAGCTGGTTAGAGCGTTCGGTTCATACCCGAAAGGTCGGGGGTTCGATTCCCTCCGCCGCTACCATCCTAAGCTGCGGTCGTGGTGGAATTGGCAGACACACCATCTTGAGGGGGTGGCGGGGCGACCCGTGCGAGTTCGAGTCTCGCCGACCGCACCATATTTAATACATGGCCCGTTGGTGAAGCGGTTTAACACAGCAGCCTTTCACGCTGTCATACAGGGGTTCGAATCCCCTACGGGTCACTTAATCACCTCACAAAGTGAAGTTGTTGCGTTATAGCAACACCGAACATTTTGCGGGGGGACCCAACAACTGGTTGGGTCCCGACAAAAGTCGGGGAGCATGGAGGCTTAGCTCAGCTGGGAGAGCATCTGCCTTACAAGCAGAGGGTCGGCGGTTCGATCCCGTCAGCCTCCACCATTTATAAATTAGCAGGACGGTCAGTTGAAAACGCCGCGTTTTGTGGTGATGCTGATGTGTGAGTCCTAATCGTCGCGGGATGGAGCAGCTCGGTAGCTCGTCGGGCTCATAACCCGAAGGTCGCAGGTTCAAATCCTGCTCCCGCAACCAAATTTTCCTTGATGGAATGGAAGTACTCTTGGGTGCAACCAAACATGGAGCTGTGGTGAAGTTGGAGTTCACGCCGGTCTGTCACACCGGAGGTCGCGGGTTCGAGTCCCGTCAGCTCCGCCATTTTTTGAATAAAAGAATGGCATAAGATAAAAATCATTATGGCTCGGTAGCTCAGTCGGTAGAGCAGAGGACTGAAAATCCTCGTGTCGGCGGTTCGATTCCGTCCCGAGCCACCATTAGTAACATATCTTGCCGGTATAGCTCAATTGGTAGAGCACCTGACTTGTAATCAGGGGGTTGTGGGTTCAAGTCCTATTGCCGGCACCACCATTGGGGTATAGCCAAGCGGTAAGGCAACGGACTTTGACTCCGTCATTCCTAGGTTCAAATCCTAGTACCCCAGCCATTTGCGAGCCATTAGCTCAGTTGGTAGAGCATCTGACTTTTAATCAGAGGGTCGAAGGTTCGAGTCCTTCATGGCTCACCAGTTTTTACAATCAAGAGTCGAGTAGCACGATAGAAATATCGATGCGCTTTTCTGTTTTATCTTGCGGGTGTGGCGGAATGGCAGACGCACCAGATTTAGGTTCTGGCGGGCAACCGTGGGGGTTCAAGTCCCTTCACCCGCACCATAGTAGTAAAACCCTTGAGAAATCAAGGCTTTTTTTATTTTTGAGAGAAGTTCGACTTGAAGAAAATCATCACCAAAAGGGGAGGTGGGGACGAATTGGGGACGAACTCTCAAATCGACTGTTTTTTGGGGTCGAACTGATCAAATTTGTCCGCGAGGTCCCGGCTCACTTTCTTGGTAACGTGTGCGTAGATGTCCGCTGTCGTTTGGTGCTGTTTGTGTCCCAGACGTTCCTGAATCGCTTTTAGTGAAGCTCCTTGGGCGATAAGAAGTGTTGCCGAACTGTGGCGTAGGTCATGGAATCGGATGTAGCGGAGCCCATGACGCTTGACAAACTTACTCCACCACTCAGAGGGGTAGGTGAAGTAAAGCGGCTTTCCGTAACCGGCGTGGAATACATATTCACGATCGCCACCCTCCCATCTGTCCCGAATTTTCATCTTTTCTTCACGCCACTGCAAATGGTATCGACGAAGTTCCTCCATATACCATCCCGGCATTTCCACAATTCTGTCCTCACCGTTTTTTGGGTCTTTTTCGTACACTTTGCCTTCTTGTGCGAGTGATATGCTCTTTTTGATATGGATCGCATTTTCGCTGAAAAGAACCTGTGGCCACTCCAGGGCAACCAATTCGCCGCGCCTGAATCCGCCAATAATGGCACCCAGGATAAGTAGCCTCCACATAACCGGCTCTTCGTACAATGCCTTAATGACTTCTTGTGCCTCATCTGCGTCATAGTACTGGGCTTTCTTCTTTTCTGCCTTCGGTTTCTTAATTTCCTCTATCGGATTTGATTTGATGAGCTTCCAGCTTTCCGCCTGGGCGAATATATTCCGCATCACCGCGTAAATGTATTGAATGGTACGCCCAGATAATGTTTCGCCACGGTTGTCTTTCCTTGAACCAGGCTTGGAGAGGCGATCCAAGAAGGTAACGATGTGCATGGGTTTTATTTCATCAAGTCTTTTATGTCCGAGCGCTGGTAGGATGTGATTATTAATGTGACCCATGTACTCTTTTAAGGTTTTTGGGGCAAGCTGCTTTTCGGCGTATTTTGATCGCCACTCTTCAATAAAAGTAGCAAGAGTCATCTTCTCTGGAGTAATATACTCGCCAGCCTCAACCTCCATTTTGAATTTAAGCCACTCACTTTCCAGATAGTCTCTAAGTTTCTTCGTTGTTTTCAACAACGCCTGATCTTCAACTTTGATGACTTTCCTTTCGCGCAAACGCTCACCATTAGGGCCATAGCCCAACTCAACGGTAAGACGCCATGAGTTAGCACCACGTTTTTCAATACTTGCCATGCTTAATCACCTCCATGGATTCATGTGCAGAAGCTCTTCAAGGTCTGACACTTGCAGCACCAGCTATTCTGCCTCCCAGTAATTTTGCTTGTTTTCCGTCGCGCGTCTACGGAGCTGATCGAGCCGAATCCCGAACTTCCCCGGTTTTTCTTCGTTCAAAGTCAAGTCCGCAAGAGCAACTGTGATTCCCATGCTGTCCGTACTAAAGTCTTCAGCACCTTGACGCTGGAAAGGGGCAGCAATCGGTATGTATGCCATGTCTTTATTCCAATCAAGTTCCCCTTTGCGAAAGTTGATGACATACCAGAGGGGAGCGAGTTCCCCCTCAAAATAATCGTAATAAACCGCAATTTTCATCGAATTACCACTCCTTGATCTCTTTCTAATTTTCGTTGGATAGCTGTAATGAAAAGTCGTTTCGTTTCATCGGACCAGTTTGCTGGATCTGCTTTGCTGTACATACTTTGGGCGTAAGAAGCAAGGCGTTGACTATATTCCTCCTGGTTAATGCGAGCCTTGATTTGATTGAATCGCCGGGTAGCAAGTGCAATCGTCACCTGAAACACATGCGCCAGATACAATGGAATATCTTTCTCGTAAACCGGCATATCCAACTCCTGCACCATGAAGAAGGGGATAGAGGCATACAGTTGAAATTGGGTCGCCTGAGTCTCCTGTAAGTCTCGAAAAGCCTTCGGAAGCATTTTCTGGTTCCCTACATGGCGGAGAGGGTGGCAAATCTCATGGAAGAACTCACTCCTTACGATAGGCTCACTCAAACGAGAATCAAGAATTATCATGAATTCGCTTGTGCCATCGTCTTCCCAGCGAGCATGCGATTTTGTTGGTAGATATGCGACTTCACCACCAAAAACCTCGGCAATCCGATGGACGTCGATATCTTCTGGTGTGCTGATGGAGTGAGCAAGATATTTTTCTGTGATCCATTCCTCAAGTGGCGTCATTTTGTAGAGCGTTAGATTCATAGATTACCCCTCCAAACAAAACGTATGTTCGTATATGTAGGTGAAAATAATAGCCCAAGTGGGCTGTTATTTATTTTTTTCTCTTTCCTTCGCTTTCCGTTCCTTCATCCGCCTGAATAACTCAAGGCTCTCCTTGAGATACTCTACTTCTTCTTCAGAAAGATCTTCTCCGCCAGTGATGAATGCAAGGCCTATGCGTGGATCGTTAACTTCTAAATGTTTCTCCTTATCAGGTGGAGAAGGATCATCTTTTCCAAACAAGATATAATCAGCTTTCGTCTCAAGTATGAGAGCTAATTTTGCAATATCATCATGGTCAAGCGGAGTGTATTCCCTTTCCCAGTTTGAGACTACTTGTGGGGAAACATTAACGCGTTTTGCCAACTGTTGCTGTGTCCATCCTTTTTGTTTGCGAAGTCTCTTAATTCTTTGGCCAACCGTTTCCACCACAATCACCTCCTAAGCAGATGATACCAGCAACTAACGTATTTAGGTAGTTTATTAACGAAATATGAGAATTTAATTTAGTATGAGGTTGACACTAACGAAAAGCGTTAGTATAATCAAACTAACGAAACGCGTTAGTAATTGAGTGGAGGTGATGGGATGGTACACATCAACGTAGAGCGTATTCGCAAAGCCAAAGGCGTAACTAAGACCTATCTGGCCAATAAATTGAATTTGTCGTTACAAGGATATCGTCATATCGCTTCCGGCGGAGTCCGATTGGATGCGGAAAGATTAAAGATCATCGCTGATGCATTGGATGTAGAGCCAGCAGTTTTTTTTGATAACAAACTAACGGAATCCGTTATTGAACGTTTAAACAATTTAAAACTGGCTTGAAAGGAGGGGAGCAGAATGAATCAAGGAACCATGACGCCTGCTGAATGTGCAAAATACATCGGTGTTCACCGTGACACTATCTACGCGATGGTTCGAAAAAAAGAGATTCCGTTTTTCCGAGTACGATCCAGGATTTTTTTCAGAACAGAAGCCATCGATGCCTGGATGCGTGAACAGGAACAGCGTAATTGCCAGGCTGCGGGTTGATACAAGCAAACAGAAAGGAGGTGCTCCTTTGGACTTTACCGATATCAACGGCCTGCACGAAACCACCAGCGCCAAGGAAGCGAACGAGTTACTTCAAGATGGATGGACGCTGTACGACATCGAGAAGAAAAACGGTCGCTATACCTTCTTGCTTGTGAAGGTGTAATCGAAGCATCAACCATCAACCATAGACACACAACTGCATAGAGCGCCGAAGAGCGGGAGCGTGCGATGATATGAGCCGCGCCGTAATACATTCCACCGATTCACCAGGTAAGGGTGAGCAAGGTCAGGTGGGGTCACTGCCAAGACTCGGCGTTGCATGCAGTTGTGTGATGAAAGTGAGGTGAAAACGAATGGCCGCAGAAATTCCGCAGCACTTGCTTCAAAGCCGTCACTGGCGTAGCTTGATTTACCTGTTTCAAAATCATCCCAAGCTTCAGGGATACTTCAACACCAAATACTTCGATCTGCATGCTGAAAGGGTAAAAGCACAAGCCCTCAAAAGAGAATCCAAGCCATGGTCGGACAGCGAGCGCTTCATGCTCGATTTGGCGCTGCATCTGTTTAACGACTCAAACAAAGTCGATCTGGGCGGCATGGATTACCTGGACCACAACAATACCAGATTGGCGCTTAAAGCAATCGAGCTGCGCTATTCATAAAAAGAAGACCCCCGACGAGGGGGAATCTGGGAAATGAGCTACTTTTATTATACATCGACAAGTGGGTCACACCAGTAAAGGAGATGCGAACACATGAGCGCAAAAAATCAATACGGCCCGCAACTGGGCCAAGCGCTCATGGAAGCAGGCATGACACAACTGAGTTTCAGCTTCGATGCACATGTAAGTCCTGAGTCCGTGAGTGCCTACAAAAACGGACGTGCAATCGCGCCGCCTGATGTCAAGTCAAAGTCGGTACTGGTAACGGACAACCCATATTTGGCGATCGCAGCGGCACACGAGTCAACAGCAGGAACCAGCCCGGTGATACTTGACGGCGATAACGTGGAACTCAACCGGCACACAGTCGTGGTGAAGACGGTTGAAGAAGTAGAGGAACTGCTTGCGGCAATAAAGCAAGTGAGGCCGATCCTCATCAAACCTCCGAAGTCATTAACCGCGGCAGAGCGGCAGCAAGTGGAGCATTTGATCCAAGAAACGCTCGATGTGGTTACGTCGACAACGAATATGGCTGCTGTTATATGCCGGGAAATGCGATTCTCATGGGTTTATCAGTGGGGGTTGCACAAATCAAAGTTGGTGAAGGAAGGCTTCATGAAAATGATGAAAGGGGCGGGGCGACATGAATAATCAGTACATGGTGTTTGATCAAGACCAGTTGCTCATTATCATCGGTGCACTGGTAAAAGAAAAAGTCAGGCTTGACCGTAGGGGAGATGTTTGGCAAGGCAGACGGGTGATTTCCACGGCAAATACACTGTTCGATATGTACTGCGGTAAGCCTGGTTATCTGGATGAAGAACAGCTTGAACACTCAGCTGTGGCATTGGAAAAGGCCATAGAGGAAGGCAGGGGACTGTCAGACAGCAAGGCGTCGCAGGCTTTATGGATCGCTTCGCGACTTCGAGAGATAAAGATGAAGCGGGAACTCAGCTTTTTTAAAGCTCCATATGTGATGGTGAAGGGCAGACGGAAAGCGGTTCTCTTGAAAGCGCGAGAAGTCGCAGCTTACCTGAAATACGAAAAAACCGCCCGCGGCGAACGGACGGCTTAAACAAACACTTAACGGAAGAATATCACAAATTTACACAGGAGGGCAAGCCATGAATTTGAGTGATCGGCTGAAAGCGAAAGGCATCGTATCAAATGAACTGCTCGGAGGTAAGTTTGACCGCATGGCTACGTATCGGACGGATGGCACATTGTTGATCGAAGCGACACCAGACTTTGCTGCAGGTAACTGGGTAGAAGCGCAGCAAGTCATCTTGCAGAACTGGGAAGAAATTTGCAGACTGCGTGATTTCTTGAACGGACTGACGCCCGTTGATGTCCCTCAGAAGAGGAAGGAGGAGCCGCATGATGAACGAGCCTCTGCTTGATTTCCCGGATCATGTGCAGCGGACCGAACCGATCCGCAAAAGAGAACTGGAGGCGTTGGCCTTCGACCAAGACGATGGGCCGCTGGAAGAACAACTGCGGGCTTTGATGATTGAGCTTGAAGACATCCAGGAAGAAACGCGTAGCATCTGGGAGTTTAGGAACGACTACCCGGTTGCAGACAGCTTGGCTGCTTTACAGGAACAGAAACGAAGGCTGACCAAGTGGGCAAACGGAAAATAGCAAACGCGGGCTTCGGCCCTGCGTGGAAGGCTCAGAGCCACATCCTTTCAAATTGAATGGAATTCGCACGATGAGCTGAGCCTTCCACGGAGGCTTGAAACCTCCAAATTACATAACGAGGCCAAGACGTGGCGTAGGCAAGGAACTACAACGGCTGCCGTAGAGGTTGGGACGGTGGCGGCCTCGTGACCATGAGAAAGGGGGCGATGCAGTGGGAGAAGTAGCAGATATGATGCTCTCCGGGTTGCTGTGCCAAGTTTGCGGCACCTACATGGACGACTTCGAAGAACCGGGGTATCCAAGAACTTGCGAAGATTGCGAAGAAGAACAGTAAAAGACCCAGCGTTGCAGCGCTGAGTCAAGGTCGATAATGTACGATTGGGAATCAAGTTAATCGTAGCTTATCAAGTGATTTAACACAAGAGGGAGTGGTTCTGTGGGAGCCTTGAAACTTGTCTCCACGGAAAACATGCCACATCACGAGTGGCTCCAGTGGCGTAAGAAAGGCATTGGTGGATCGGATGCTGGAGCGGTTGCCGGATTCAGCAAATATCGCTCTCCCGTTGTCGTCTGGCTTGAAAAGACCGGGAAGGCTGAAGCCTCACAGGAAGAGTCACAGGCGGCGCGCTTCGGGCGAAAGTTAGAACCCATTGTCGCTGATGAATTTGCTGAACGGACTGGATTAAAAATCGAGCCAATCTATGAAATGCTCGCACACGAAGATTACCCGTTCATGCTGGCAAACCTCGACAGATTGATCCATATGGACGGAGAGCTTGGAGTCTTGGAGTGTAAAACCGCTGACAAGTATCTTGCAGCTGAGTGGGACGAGGAGAAGATGCCGGACCATTACTATCTGCAAGTACAGCATTATCTCGCGGTGACCGGACTGAAATTTGCCTACATCGCGGTTCTGATTGGTGGGAACGACTTCCGGTACAAACGGATCGATAGAAACGACGAGGTAATCGCTCATCTAATCAAAATCGAATCAGACTTTTGGAACTTGGTTGAAGAGGATATTCCTCCGGCAGTGGATGGAACAGAATCTACAACAGAAATGATCAGGCAACTGTATCCAGAGTCCAACGGGCAAGAAATCATTTTACCAGAAGTAGCTATGGACTGGCTTGATCAGTACCACAAAGCAGCAGCCAAGGTCAAGGAATATGAACTGCTGAAAACGGAAGCTCAAAACAAGATTATGTACGCCATGCAAGATTATGCTATCGGCTGGATCGGTGAAAAGAAAGTTACTCGGTCTGTGATTGCTGAGAAGCAAATGAGCTATGTGAAAAAAGCACACACACGTCTTTACTTGCCCAGAACATAGGAGGTGAAGTGAATGGGAAATCCACAAGATATGGCAACCAAATTGGCCGGAAGGTCGGCTCAAGCAACACCAGCACTAAAGCCTGAACAGCAAATCTCTGCCTTGTTGAAAAGAATGGAGTCAGAAATCGCGCGAGCGATGCCGAAGCATTTGACTCCAGACAGGTTGGGTCGCATCGCTCTGACAGCCATTCGGCAGACGCCAAAACTTTTGCAATGCGACCAAATGAGTTTGCTGGCTGCTGTAATGCAGTCCGCCCAGCTTGGATTGGAGCCAAACACCCCTCTGGGTGAGGCGTATTTGATTCCATATCGGAACAAAAAGGAAGTGAATGGAAATGAAATATGGGTAGACGAGGCCCAATTCCAGATCGGCTACAAGGGCATAATCGCGCTCGCTCATCGCACTGGTGAATACCAAGCCATTTATGCACATGAAGTGTACAAAAACGACAAGTTTGAGTTTGCTTATGGTTTGGATAAGAATCTGACCCATGTACCAGCCGATGTGCCTGAAGGAGAGCCGACACATTATTACGCTGTATATAAGCTCAAAAACGGTGGCTTTGACTTTGTAGTGTGGTCGACCAAAAAGATCGATGCACACGCTAAACGATTCTCCAAAGCCTATGCAAAAGGCTGGAACACCCCTTGGAAGACTGACTTCCCGGCTATGGCAAAGAAAACAGTGCTGAAAGAGGTACTGAAATATGCTCCGAAGTCAGCTGAACTGGCAAAGGCTCTGATAATGGACGAGACAGTGAAACACGAGATTTCTGATGACATGTCATCAGTTCCATGGATCAATGTTGACGCTTATCCCGTTGAAATTGCGACGGAAAATAGCGATAGCCAGAAGCAAGGTGAGGAAGGGACCGACTTGTTTTCACAAGGATAGCGAGGGGGGCAGGGGATGGGCATAGCAGAGCAAGGAGCAGCGGGGTTTTTTGTCCTCCCCCGTTCATCCTGGCGATCGAAGAGGGACAAGCTGTTGTACTACGACTTGGTAGAACAGGCGAACTACAGAGATACGGCTGGATGTAAGCGGGGGCAGCTCATCACCTCTACTCTCCAGCTGTCGAAGGATACCGGATGGACGGAAAAACAAGTCAGAGGTTCGCTGGAGTATTTGAAGCAACAGGCTCTGATCACGATCGAAACCTTCAAGGACCGAAAAAAAGGGATGATCGTAACGATAACCGCCTATGAAAAGTTGCAGGATTTGTCCACCTACAGAAACCAAAAATTGGTTTTCAACAGTTTTCAAAAGGGCGAATTAAATGGCGAATTGAAGGGCGAATGCGAGGGCGAATTAGAAGTGCCAGAAAATGCAGTCGTACCAAAGGTTGAAGGCACATCAAAAGAGGGTGAGGGCGAATTGAAGGACGAATTAAAGGGCGAATTTGAGGGCGACTCCTTAACAGCAGTATTAACAACAGATAAACAACAAAAAGATTTAAAAGACTTACCCGAGCAGTTGGCACACATTGAGCATGTGGAGTCCTTTGTTGACTCGCAAATGCTCGCCAACCCGATTTCTAATTTGCCAAGAAAGCTCTTCGTGAAATATTTCAACACGATCCGTCTGAAGCGGGCAACCGGACGCATCGCGGTAGGAAAAGCAGCGAAGATATGGGACAAGCTGTTGACCTATTGGCAAAACAAGAAATTGGCTGACACGCCCGAGGGTCGAGCAGCCATCATCCTATACGCTCTGAGCCTGCACGTACTGCAGCATGACGACAAAGCGGAAGAATACACGTTTGGTATCATCCGGCGGACAACAGAGCATGAGGCTCGACAAAAGATGCTGAAAATCAGAAACCAGGGAGGTGCAGGCCGTGAAGTCGCTGCAACAGGTACTGACGGACGGGCAGAGTATCACCAGAAGCGCCGAAGCTTCTAAGCCGCCAGCTAGGCAGTGTCCCTACTGCAAAAGGATGTTGGAGCCGGTGCAAATCCAGTTGCTTGGTCAGGTGCGATGGGGTTCGGTAACCTGCACGTGTGAAACAAAGGCCAGAGAGGCCGAGGAAGAGGCAAAACGGAACCGGGACTGGTTGACCCTTTGCCATGAGTTTACGAGCCGGGACAAGCTGATCACGAAAGCGGCTCTTGCTCGTGAAACTGAACGAGCCGGAAGCGCAAATGCCATGAAGATCGCTTACAACTTTGTTGATACATACACCGAGTGGCAACGTGAAAAACCGGGGCTTGGCCTTTACTTCAACGGCGCCAACGGCCTGGGCAAGACTTACATCCTATCAGGCATATACAAATCGTTGATGAGCAAGAACGTATCGGCTGTCTTCATGACCACATACCACATGTTCCAGCGATTCCGTGAAGTTGGCAAGGTGGATGACTACGAGTATGAAAAACGGCTTCTGAAAGTGCTGTACGGTTGCGATGTACTGCTTCTCGATGATGTTGGCGGCGAAGTGCCGTACGACTCGCGAGCGGAGAAACTACTGGACGTAATCAATGCCCGCAGCCAGAAAAGGCCAATCATCTACTCTAGCAACTTCACCACAGAGGGACTTGAACAGTGGATGGGGAGCCAAGGCGCACGGATCGCAGACCGCATCTTGGAGAACTCCATCACCATCACGTTGCATGGTGAGAGCCTGCGAGGTGCCATCAATGACAGACATCATGACTGGCTTGCAGGAAGGGTGAAGGGACTTGGATAACACGGTGGTGCAAACGGAAAGCCTCAGCCATGTGCTGGTGAACCACCAGGCCGAACAGAGCGTGATCGGTACGATGATCTTGGACGAAACCTACTTCCCGTTGGTTTACTCCATGTGCTCGCCAGATGACATGTACTCGCCGCAGCACAGACAGATTTTCCACGCGATGGTCGATCTGAAACAATCCGGCAAGCCAATCGATCTTGTATCTGTGACAACTCACTTACAGGACCTGAAGCAGCTCGATGATGTGGGCGGGGTAGGCTACCTCACTGAATTAGCCAGCGCCGTACCTACAGCAGCGAACGCGGAGTATTACGCGCAGGTTGTACGTGAGAAGTCCAACCTGCGGAAACTGTATCTCACTGCGATGAGGTTGCCCCGCCTGATCGAAGAAGAAGTTAACCTGGTCGTAGCGGTAGAGTGCTTGGAAAAGGCGCTGCAAGAGGTCGCTGTAAGCTCTACAAACAGGGGGTTCCGCTCAACGAAGGATGTGTTGCTGGATGTCTACGACACGATCGAACGAAACGCCAATAACGGCGCTAGAGAAGTAACTGGGCTTCCGACGGGCTTCAAGGACTTGGATCGCATTACGCGCGGGTTTCAAAGATCAGACTTGATTATACTTGCGGCCCGACCGTCTGTTGGAAAAACGGCTTTTGCTCAAAACGTTGCGCAGCGCGCCGCTGAGATAACCAACGAACCAATCGCGATCTTTTCGCTCGAAATGAGTGCGGCTCAGTTGGTGCAGCGCATGATTAGCTCTGAGGGTCATATCGAGGCCGACAGGCTGAGGTCAGGCCAATTAGAGGCGGATGACTGGGAGAAGCTCACAGAGGCCATTGGAAACCTCTCAAAGCTGCCTATTTACATCGACGACACCCCTGGTATCACGATCACAGAGATCAAAGCGAAAGCCATGAGGCTGATGAATGAACAGGGGGGAAGGCTTGGAGCCATCCTAATCGACTACCTGCAGTTGGTTCGCTTGAGAGCCAAAACGCATAACCGACAAGAAGAGGTATCCGAGGTGTCACGGTCCTTGAAGGCACTCGCCCGTGAGCTGAATGTTCCCGTGATCGCCTTGTCCCAGTTGAGCCGTGGTGTAGAGCAACGGCAGGACAAGCGACCGATGATGTCCGACATCCGCGAGTCCGGTTCGATTGAGCAGGACGCCGATATCGTAGCGTTCCTGTACCGCGATGACTACTACGACAAGGAAACAGAAAACAAAAACATCGTTGAAGTCATCATCGCCAAGCAGCGAAACGGATCAACCGGAACGGTGGAGCTGGCGTTCCTCAAAGAATTTAACAAATTTGCCGACTTGGATCGACGCTTTAAAAACGAGCAACTCTCCATCCAGGTTGTTGCTGATGATGTCCAGGAAGAGAAGCCATGGTGGACGAAGTGAGTGAGCTTGCTGGCAGCGTGCCCGTGAAAGTGCCGATTCCCCGCAGGCTGTTGCTGATCGAGGACGAAGCAGAGCGGTCAACAGCCATGAGGCAATGGTGGGTGGCTTATGCCAGTCGTTATCCAGACTACAAGGCTGAACGGAAAGACAGCCAGTTCGTTTACATGCTGAAACGCTAGGAAAGCGAGGGTAGCAAACGTGAAACAGGGAAAACGGCCAACGAATAGGCAGAAAGATGTAATGACAGCAAAGAAGCTGAATCCGGCAAACTGGCTCGTTGAGCGCGATAGCATGACGGAGCTCGTCCTGATCCATCGGTACACCGGGACGAAAAAGACCATCAAGAAAGGGGCATAGTCATGAAACGCAGAGTCCGAACCACCAAGCAGGAAACTGACAAGCCAAAAACGCCAAAATACAACAACAAGATCACGTATGTAGATGGCATCAAGTTCGATTCCAAAGCCGAGTCAGAATACTACGTGGTTCTCAAAGAGAAATTAGCGGCTGGCGAAATTCGGGACATGAAGCTTCAACCAGTCTACGTTCTTCAGGATAAGTGCTCACGGAATGGTAAGAACCTTCAAGCTATTACGTATAAGGCGGACTTTGAAGTGCTGCACCTGGACGGATCGCTGGAGGTCATTGACATCAAGGGTGAAGAAACAGAAGCTTTCAAAATCAAGGCGAAGATGTTCATGTACAAGTATCCAGACCTGAAACTCACTTTGCTGAAGAAGGTCATGAAATACGGCGGTTGGATCACTACTGACGAGTATAAAGAGAAAAAACGCGATGAGAAAAAAGCTATTTAAACCAATTAAACCAAGGGAGAGTGTGGGAAATGAGCTACATGGAGTTTAAACCACTGGTAAAGAAAGTGAACTTGAAACCAAAGGGTATCGTGGAAATCGTACTGGAGACAAGCATTACCGATCTCCAAGGAAAAATCGATCCTTTGAGCAGTATGATTGATCGGCGGGCCGAAGCTTCCTTGGATTCCCTTGTCGTGAACTATAATGTCGCAATTAATACCAAAACGAATAAACCAGTTGTAAACTACAAGGTTGATGATTCGGGGGTCGTTCACGAAGTGAAGCCAGAAGGCGAGCAAATCGAAGCGGAATTGGGGCTGCCAAAAGAAAAAATTCTGACTAAGGAAGAGCAAGAAGAGGCAGAACGTTCCGTTATTGATGATTTTATCCGCGAAGGATTTGCCCCCCAGTTTGATGACCTGCCTTACGACTTCCAGAGCATCATTTCACGCAAGCTGTCAGGTGAGACGTATATGAAAATCGCTTCTGAACTTGATATGTCGAGCGGAAAAATCGTGGAGCTTGTTGACGAGTACCGCAGTCGTGTAGCTCCTATGGCCCTGAAATGGGATGAGTGGAGAAAAGGCAAGGATAAGCCAAAGGCTGCCAATGAGAAAAAAGAGGACAAGCCCGCAGAACAGGCAGATGCTAATACCGAAAACAAAAATTCTGATAGTCCTGATGACGTTGCTGCTAGCAAAGCCGACCAAGGAGAGACTGAGGGAAGCACTCATGATCCAGAACAGCAAGGCCAAGATGCATCCGGGGTTAGCGAGAATGACGCCGACGACCATGGTGCTGAAAAACAGGAAGATGCTGCCGCAGCAATCGACAAAGAAACACTGGAAGCATTCATCCTGAGCGGACAGGCCCCAGTTTTTGAAGAAATCGAATATGATTTTCCCGCCTTGCTCGCCCGAAGAAAAGCGGGTGAAACATGGTTGAAGATTGCACCGACGATTGGTACATCATCCACCAAACTGCAAGCAGCATGGAGCAGATACAAGAAACTCGTAACCGATCATATGGCGAAGCAAAACGGCGGTGAGCCCGGGGCAGCGTAAAGCTGCTCCTCTCCACCAGAAAGGCGGGATCATATGACAGCCGTTAAGCCAGCACCCGATCACCCTTGGAGACGAGGATTCCCTAAAACTGCCGATCAAAAGAGAATCAATCAAACTATCGTAAACGCGAAAGTGAACAACTGGAAAGTGGGCGGTGCCGTGCCGCCCTGGAACGGGAGGAAGTAGTTACTCGGGATAACGCAGCCCGTGCCCGTCGAACAGCTCCCGAACGCTGTTGTAGACTCGCACATGCAGGTCTGGAAACACAAAAGCAACGTGTCCGGCGGCCAGGTTCAGCTTGTCGGAGGGTTGCTCAATAGAAAACGGTATCTCCATCGTCTGGAGTGCTTTTTTCAGGCAACTGGCTTCTGACCATTCTACCGAATAATAAAACGACTTTTCCACGATATCACGCCTCCTTTTCTGATAGAGTAGCACACCCGTTTGAGACAAAAAAACAGGCATCACTCCACGGAGGGATGAGTATGAATTTTGTCGAGCCAATCAGGGACATGCAGAAATTGGACGAGCTTAAATCACTGTTGAAAAAGCGGTCTGAGCGAGACTATTTCTTGGTGGTACTGGGCATCAACACCGGGTTACGAATATCTGATCTGCTGCGCTTGAAGGTTTCGGACGTGAAAGGTAAGAGTCATATCATCTTGGTTGAAAAGAAGACGGGCAAGCGAAAAAGGTTTCTCATCAACGACAGCTTGCGGAAAGAGGTCGATCAATACATCGACGACAAGAAAGGTGACGAGTATCTGTTCGTCTCAACGAAAAGGCCGCAGCCGATCACTCGGGTCCGAGCCTATCAGATCATCAACGGAGCTGCGAAGAAGATAGGACTGAGCGAGATTGGTACCCATACACTTCGTAAGACGTTTGGCTACCATTTCTATCAGCGCACAAAAGACATCGCCACACTCCAGATGATATTCAATCACTCGCACCCGTCGATCACTCTGCGATACATCGGCATCACTCAAGACCTGATCGACGAGGCGGTAGATGGCTTTAGCTTGTAGGGTACAAACGCTCAATTGAGAGAAGAGGCGATAATCATGCGTGAATGGTTTGGCGACATCCTGTTCCTGATAGGTGGGCGCCTCCTAGTTTGGTCGGCAAAGTTGAACGGACATGACAGAATGGCTGTTGAGTTGAAAGAAACAATCAAAGAGGGCTGGGTATCACGAAAGGTAGCCCGGTGGCATCGTTAACACAACAATCGTTTTGATAAATGGGAGGGGGATGTGACATGAAATATGCAATCAAAGTGGGCGAAATGGTGATGGCAACATACGATTCACCAATGGATGCTTACGAAGCTGCGATATGTGCCTATGAAGAAACGGAAGTGTTTCATGAAGTTGTTGCGATAGCTGATTAACAAAACATTACTTTTGTATCTATGGAGGGACGACATTGAAAAAGTCTGAAATCGCATGCGGAAAATCGTATTCGAACGGCCATCCAGAAGGCAGCCAATACCGGACGGTTCGGAAGGTACTGGCGATTTACACCGATCACTACGTTTACACAGGTCGTGAGGAGCGCCTGGTTCGGTACTTGTGCACAGAAGGACGCGTAGATGTACGTGATCGTGAATATGAGATTACCTTGCAGGCATTTGCAACCTGGGCGAAGGCGGTTGTAGAGGAGGCAAAGCCATGAAAGCACTCACCATCCACCAGCCTTGGGCGACACTGATCGCTCTCGGGGAAAAACGATTTGAAACACGAGGCTGGGCCACAAAGTACCGTGGCCCCATCGCCATCCACGCTGCTAAGAAAGTGGACAAGGCAGTGTGCCAGAAGGAGCCTTTTCGCAGCGTGCTGGCAAACCACGGATACACGGCGGACAACCTGCCAACAGGCGCGGTGGTGGCGACAGCCAACCTTAAAGAGTGCCTGCGGATCGTTACCCCGGGCACAGGCCAGGTAGCAGCTTACCGGGACGCGGACGACGCCATGATACCGATTGACGGACACTGAGGAAGGTTTGCTTGGCAGATGACGGATGTAAAGGAGATCAATCCGGTGCCAGTAAAAGGGCATCAGGGACTTTGGAATTGGGGAGGGGAACGGGATGCAAGCAGGACGGGAGATCAAGTTTCGGGCGTGGGATAACGTTAAAGATCAAATGTATTACCTAGGAGAAGAGGACTCGGTTGTATTCACTTTCAACAGTGTGGGTATTGTAGCCACCGACATTACAGAGAACGAGGAAGAATTTAAGACGCTTCACCATCTCCAGTACATGCAATTCACCGGCCTCCGCGACAAGAACGACCGTGAGATTTACGAGGGGGATATCCTGGGAAAAACGTCCGAAACAAGCGGGCTGTCATATCGCTACACCGTTGAATGGGACTCCGAAAATGCGCGCTTTATGGCAAGAGGAAAACATTTTCAGGAACTGGTGTCTGACTCGTTGGAACGCTGTTGTGAAGTCATCGGGAATGTATGGGAGGACGGTGGATTACTTAATGACCGTGAAACATCAAAAGCCGATTAGTTTCATCAACACTTGTAATTGTATTGTTGATGAAAGCGAACTGGAAAAAGCTATTTTATGGTATTCAGAAAAACCTGTCTTAGGAACAAAAAAGATTTTCATTCATGGTGAATACCCTGCCGTTTCGATACACAAAGAAAAAATCCACGTTCATAGACTCTTAATGATGTATTGGATGAGAAGGAAGCTTTCATCTAACGAGTATGTGCATCATTTGAATCACGAAAAGCTTTGTGCGTTACAATCGAATTTGTCGGTGATGATCGGACCAGGGCATCAAAGTTTGCATAACAAAGGGAAGAAGTTTTCTTCCGAGCATCGGCGAAAGATTTCCGAAGCAAACAGGGCGCGTTCCGGAAAGGTGAAGCTTAAGAAAAGGCGAAAAATCCCAATAAACGAACTGAAAACACTGCTATCAGAAGGAAAATCTATTAACTTTATTGCGAAACACTTCGGTGTTGATTGGACAACTATAAAACAAAGAATTAACGAGAACCCTGAGTTGCTGGAGGTGTCCGAGTAATGGAGGCAGGACGTGAGCTTGATGTGAAAGTGGCCGAGGCGTTGGGGTGGCAAGTCGTTTACTACAATGGCATACCGAATGTTTGGGTAGGCGGCACCGATAACAGCAGTGGGGAGAATAAGGGACTGCTCCCCCAGTTCTCAACCACCTGGGGCAGCATGGGCGTGCTGGTGGAGGAAGCGAAGAAGCAAGGTATCTACCTCGAATACTCGCACTCTCTGAATGGCGGGTATTATGGCGGCGCATACAGCTTTGACGATGGCGAATATCAGATGGACTACTCTACAGAGCAAGCTTTGCCGACAGCGCCGCACGCTGTAGCACTGGTGTACCTTATGGCAAGAGGAGTGATAAGCCATGCGTGACGCAGAAAAAGACATGCAGGTGTGCGAGGCAGCTACAGATGGACCATGGCATACACAAACGGATGGTAGATACTCGCTGGCTATTGTCAGCATTCCAGAGCAAGAAGTGATTTGCTTCACAGATAGCTTTGGTGCTGGCGTGCATGATGGACGGCTTATCGCAGAAGCCCGCACCGCGCTGCCGTACTGGATTCGAAGAGCTGATGCGGCAGAGGCGGAGGTTGTAAGGTTGAAAAAGAGCTTGCACTTCCTCATGACAGCAGTAAAAGCAGGTTACAGAGCAGGTTACATCGATGGTGACGGCTTTGGTGATGAGCTGATGGAAGAGATAAAGAAGATCACTGTTTAACATAAGAGAAAATGAAAAAACCGCCTATTTTTTAAATTTAGGCGGCAGGATGTGACAATATGGACGTCACAAACTTTCTACAAATCAATTTTATCACGTTTTGGTAATTGGTCCAGCATCGTGTTTTTAAATTTTACAAAAAATTTCTAGAGTTGAGAGAAAAAAATAACCACGTTCTAAAATAGAAATCGTGGTTAAAGGTAATCAATTTCGCTTGGCTCTCCAACAAAGATAAACTAAAGCGAAACAAGCAATTGTTCCAATTAAAGCTATGTCTGTAATTTCAGGTGAGAAGTGGATTTCAGGCACAGCAATACCTCCTAAAAAGATAGCCCCCAACCGGGAGCCTGATAATTTTCCTTCGACAAGAAAATTATAACATGGGCTTGCCGCGAGGGGGAATCGAGGAATGAGCGCACAAATACAAGAGCAGCTGTCTTTTCTGCAACCAGTAAATGAGACGGAAGTCAGAAAAGCAGTTGCGAAAGAACTGAAGGAGTACAAAGCCCTCCGCGTTGCTGTGAAAAATAAACAGGAGCTACAGGAGAAGGGCATAAGTCAGTTGTTTCCACGACTACAGCAGACAGAAACGATAAGCGAGCTGAAAGCCGGCCAAATAGAGCGGGCACTGCAATACTCGCTGGATGAAGTGGAACGGCGGATCATCGAAGAAAAGTACCTCAGCACGACGCGGGTGAAGGATATCAATGTTTACCTGGAGCTGGGCCTGACCAAAGACCAATACTATTTAAAAAAGAAAGAGGCGATTTTTCAAATTGCCACGGCACTCGGTATGATCTGAGTGCCTTTTTTATGCATAAAACTGTCGACAAAATCCCGACAAAAAACGGGATAAAACCCGGACAAAATCAGGGATATTTTGCTGGACGTTTTTACCAACGAGGATCGGTAATCTTGAGTCAAGGGCAAGCAAAAACGCCCCTTGGGAGATACCGGATTCCTCCCTTATCAAAACGGTACTCGGGGCGAAACGTAGGGATGATGATAGCTGTAGTCGACCAGGCAGAGCAGCAGGAGTCCTATATGCGCGCATGACGGTAAGAGCATGCACACTTACTTTTTGGTGAGTGTCAGGTGCGGCGGACGCTACGGAGGAACAAGGTTTTTGTATTAAACCTTGTAGATTGTGTTCGTCGCGATCACGTATCACTTGACTCCCTTCTGCCTGGGTGAACGCTGAGAGCGACAATATACATCTGGGAAATACCGGACAGGGGATTACATGCGAGACCTACGGCTCCGGCCCCTCGCCCCTTGTCCAGTACCTCTCATATTCGATACGCCGATCCTCCCCAAGAGTGCAGTGGACGTGTCATTAACGGCAAGTAAGGGGCAAACTTGCTGGTTCGGGCTTGCAGGCCCATCTGCACCACCTCCTACAGTCTGTGACCGCAACAGGCATAAGGATTGGCTCGCGGCGGCGGCCCCTGCCGAAAGAAGTGCGGCTGTAGTCACACAAAGTTTGAAATTTATGGTAGGATTGGTTGTGAAAAAGGGAGGAGGATTTTTAATGGCAAGCGATATTACCTATCAGTGCTCGATACACAAGCTTTGGTTAGATGAAGTAATTGTTCTTGAGAATATTTTTCCTGACATTAACAAAGTGGAGATTTCTATTGAAGAAAACCAGAACTCAAAAATTAACAAAATGTTTATCAGGTTCTATATGCAAAATGTTAAAAATTTGGTTGAAGCAGAAACACTGTTAAAACAACCTTTAAATTACATTGTGGACCTTATTTCGTTTAAATTTAATACAAGCATTGGAAATCCGTATTTGATAAATGCAAACATTCCAGGACAAGCGATTGGTATTTCTCAAATTAATGCTTCATTGACAGTTAAAAGGTCTCTTACAGAAAAACAGATTCAAGAGTTTAAAAATGAATTAACTTCTAAAATCGTTGAAAGTAGTTACCTGCCACTTTTTAAAGCCGCAATGCAGAATACTGAGCCAGTTTCAAGGTTTATGTTTCTCTATAGTATTTTGTCGCTTGCATTAGAGGATCTCAACCAGAAAGACACAGTAAGTCAACAAGAAATTGATTCCTTTATTAAGCAGTCAGCCTATTGGGATTCGAAAAAAGATAGACCAACTGCCAATCCAAGAAAAAATGGAGCAATGGAAACAATTTATACGTGGTTGCGAAATCAGGTTGGTCATACCAAGAACAATTCAGATTTAACTGAAGTAACGGCTGAAATTGAAAGTGAAGTTGAAAATCTTTGTGAGATTGTAAAGCTAGCTATCAGAGCGATTCCCTAAGCACCCGCGCGGTGCTTTTTTTCATGGAGGTGGGCGAGATGTAGTGAGACAATTTGTTGACCCAAATACCGGAGAAGTTTTCTTTGAGGAGCAAATCCTCCGGCGCTCTGATGAGATCGTCAAGGTTTTCCGTCCAGCTGGACGCAGCGCAAAATTCGTGAAGATCAAAGCCAGCCAGAAGGCAAAGCGACGGCTCAGGAAGCTGTCACTCGCTGAGGCTGGCTTTTTGTTGAAGATCGCTCCTTATGCCAGCGAGGGAACAAATCTCCTGCTGGGAGACAATGAACGCGGGCAAAAGGGGACGCCACTTACAGTCAAAGACCTTGCCCGCATAGCTGACTGCTCTTATCCTACGGCCAGGAAGGTCGTGAAGACGCTTATTGAGCTACACGTCTTACGCCGGACTGATTTGGATGGCCGGGCAGCACTGGCAATTAATCCACTATATTCCCTCAACGGGAAGACAGCAGAAGCGTGGCTCCTGCAGCTCTTCAAACAGGAGATCACGGAGGCAGGCGAAGACCCGAACTTGGACTAGGGGGTCGCCAGAAGCTAACAGCGTATGAAACCTTGTGGCTCTAAGGACGAACACGCTTTTTTGCGGTGAAAAGATACATATACTTTTTCGTCGGAATAGTAGTCGTTTCGTTACACCACCAAAACACCGCTCTAAACTTACAGCGTCAAGGATTTCAGCAGTTTGTGGGCTGGCAATATTCTTAATTCTTATATCTATCGCCACGAAGGAGAGAAAAAGGCTTGGATCTACGAAAAATCCCTGTTTCAAAGATCAACCCAGCTCCGTATAACCCGCGTGTCGACTTGCAGCCTGGTGACCCGGAATATGAAAAGCTGAAACGATCGATGCAAGAATTTGGCTACGTCGAGCCGCTCGTCTGGAATGAACGAACTGGTAACCTCGTCGGAGGACATCAACGCTTCAAAATCCTTGTAGAGCAAGGAGAAACGGAAATAGTCGTTTCGGCCGTCACCTTGGATGAAATCCAAGAAAAGGCTTTGAATATCGCGTTGAACAAGATCAGCGGGCATTGGGACGACGAAAAGCTCGCGCAGGTGCTTGCCGATCTTCGAGAAAGCGAATTGGATATCACCCTTTCTGGCTTCGACGAAGAGGAAGTCATAGCACTGCTCAGTGAATATGGAGACATCGAGGTTCAAGCTCCGATTGTCGAGGATGATTTCGATATCCAGAAGGCGCTAAATGAGGGCAAGGAGCCCGAAACGAAGCAAGGAGATATTTGGCAGCTGGGGCGGCATCTTCTCATGTGTGGAGATTCTACAAGCCTGGATGATGTGCAGACACTCATGGCTGGTACAAAGGCTGATTTGGTGGTAACAGACCCTCCGTATAACGTCGCTTTTCAGAGTGAGTCAGCCGAGTTGTCTGCAGATGGGCGGGAAAGCATCATGAACGACGATATGCCCATGGAGCAATTTGAGGAATTTTTGCGGAAGGTGTTCAGTAGTTATACGGCCATAATGGACTCAAAAGCGGCGATCTACGTATTCCACCCGTCACGGTATCAACGAGAATTTGAAAACGCAATGAATCAAGTTGGCATGCTTGTTAGGACTCAGTGCATCTGGGTGAAGAATGCAGCCAGCTTCGGCTTTTCGCAGTACAAATTCAAGCATGAGCCAGTGTTCTATGCTCATCTGAAAGGGAAGGCCCCGGCTTGGTATGGAGATCGGAAGCAGACAACTGTTTGGCGTGCGGGTCTTGCAGAGGAGCAACCTGTTCCCGAAACAATATGGGAGGTTTCCCGGGGGGATGTGAGCAAATATGTTCATCCGACACAGAAACCACTCGAACTCCTGGCGATTCCGATCGGGAACAGCAGCAAGAAAGATGATGTTGTGGTGGATCTCTTCGGTGGCAGCGGATCAACACTAATGACATGCGAACAGATGGGACGTACCTGCAGAACTATGGAGCTAGACCTAAAGTTTTGCGATGTCATCAAACGCAGATTTTTCGAGGCAACTGGCATAGAGCCAATGCTAATTCGTAGGTTGCAGGAAGCTGCTTAAAATAGCAAAAGGGAGACGCGCGAACGTCCCCCTCTGCACCCGGGTCACCCCGGCTGAGATAGTGGAAACCCGTGGCCACGGAACCTCATAGCCACTATCTCGTTTTCCATTTTACCGGAAAGCCGAGGGCGTCTCAATGAGAACAACAATAGAACAGTCCTCCGTTGACTCTCTTGATCTTCTCTTGCAGCATGAAGTCAAAGTGATGGAAGGCATCTTGGAGTCGAAGGAGCAATACAGAAAAGTCGTAAAGGCTGCCATTGCAAAATGGGTCAAGGACTTTCAGTCGGGTCACATCGAGATCAAGTCGGTTGATGACCTGAAAAAGCTAATAGAGCTGGACATTGAGCTGCAAAAGGTAGAAATCTAACGTCCTTTCAGCCACGTGTAAATAATTGCGGCCATTGCAAGAACTGTTTCTACTGGATGCGTCTCGATGTAGTGCAAGAGCAAAGCGATCGCAATGAGATTTACGATTATTCGTACCAAGTGAATCACCCCCTCATAAAAGGGTGACATCGGTAGAAACTTTTGCTGGTTTTGAAAACAACCCCATGAATGAGGTGGTGGATATGTAGATGGCGAGAAACCCGGACAAGCAGCGATGCAAAGCGCGGAGCAAGCAGCGCGGCGAACAATGCAAAAACTGGGCGAAGCCTGGTTATGAGGTGTGTCGGTTTCACGGAGCTGGGGGCGGCGCACCAAAGCGGAATACAAACGCAGTCAAAACGGGCGAGCATCAATCGATCTGGATGGATGCCCTGACCCCAGAGCAAGCCGAGGTGCTTGACAGGATCAATCTCGATCCAGTGCAGCAGGCGGACGAAGAAATCCGTTTGTTTACTTGGCGCGAGCGGGAAATGATGATCCGCATACGCGACTTGAAAAAAGGTTTGACCGAGAAGCAGCGGCGCATCCTGCAGGAGCGAGTCACCATAAAAGAGCCTGTCCAGGTTCATGACGACAAGTCCGGTCACTCGAAAACAGTGGTTCTTTCACGGAATGAACTGGTCACAACAGAGATCGAAGAGACCGAGTACCGAGCGATCGAGGACATACTGGCTCTGGAAGAAGCACTGACCAGAGTCCAAGACAAAAAGTTGAAGGCGATACAGCTCAAAGCGCAACTGCTGAGCAACGGTGGCGGTCCGGAGAAGCAAATCACCGTTCGGAGGTGGTCACGTGAGCCTGGTGCTTGATCTTGACCTTGATCCATTCGAGGGCTGGACCCCTCATCCGAAGCAAGTAGAAGTGATGGAGTCCGACGCTCGAAATGTCGTCATGAACTGTGGGCGTCGAGGCGGGAAGACGAATGTGGGCGCACGAAAATTCTTCGATAACATCTTGGCAGACATCGAGGCGGACAAGGGGCTGCCATACAAGCCCCCACGCAACTTGAAGGTAATGAAAAAGCCAAAGCCGCGGTTGGAATACTGGTGTGTGTCACCGACCTATTCCATGTCAGAGATTCAGCAGGAGGAACTGGCTGCCGTCATTCCAGAGGAAATGATCGAGAACTGGGACTTATCCAAAAATCGAGTGTGGCTGAAAGGGTACATTCTCATTCAGTTCAAGTCCGCCGACAGACCGAAAACACTTGTTGGTAAAGGTTTGAGTGGGGTGTGGCTGGATGAGGCGTCGAAAATGAAGGCAGATACATGGAGTGGGTATCTCTCCTATGCTCTCGCTGATAAAGGCGGCTGGAGCGTTTGGACGACCACGCCTGAGGGAATGAACTGGTTCTATCATGAAATCGTCTTGAACGGTCAACACACGTTAGCTGGAGGGCATTTGGAAGAGTACCGAAACGATCCAGAATGGCGAAACTTCTACTGGACCAGCAAGGACAATCCACTGCCTGAGCTGCAGCGGAATATACAGCGCATGATTGAGACCATGCCGAAGCGATATGTTGACCGGGAGATATTTGCCCGGTTCGATGTGTTTTTTGGGCAGGTGTATGAAGAGTTTGACCGCTCTATTCACGTTGTTCCGCAATCACTGTGTCGGCAGAAGTTTGAAAACGGCGATTTTGTTTTGGTCGAGGCCGGTAAGGACTGGGGCTTCACAAATCCCGGCGTCACATTGGTTGGTGCCATGACAGCCAACGGTGAACTGTGGATCGTCGATGCCATTTACAAACGCCAGATGGAAATCCTCATCCCGGGTGATCCGAATTGCTGGGTGGCACAGGATAAAGAACTGATGAAAAAGTGGAAGATCAGGTTGTTTTGGTGTGACGAGGAGGACCCGAGCAACATCAAGACCTATCAGACGAATGGCCTGCCGGCAAAAGCGGCCAAGAAGCATCTGAAGCCTGGTATCCGTGCCGTTGCATCTTTGTTTACGGTGAAAACGGACAACGGGCGGCCAAATATCTTTATCAGCGATCACCTAAAAGATGTGATTCAGGAGCTGACAAACTACAGGTATCCAGAAGGAGCTTCAGGTGAAAAAGCGGAGATTCCGCTAAAGGAAAACGATCACTCAATGGACGCGCTGCGGTACCTTGTATGGAACAGCAAGACATTCCATCAGTTACTGATAGCCCGGTTCAAAGTGATTCCGTGGAAGGTTGCCGACGATGCGGCGTAAAGGGGGTGAATAAGCGTGCAAATAACGCTGCTTGAGCAGTTTTATGAGGAAAACAAAGCCAACAATACTTGGCGCTGGGTATCTGATCTGATTTCCAAACACAAGCAAAAGGACTACTCCCTGATGCGGAGGTACGTCGATGGTGACCACGACATTCTGAAGCTGCCGGAGGAAAAGGGCAAGCCAAATAACCGAATTGTGGTAAACTTCGCCCGGAAGATCGTCGACTTTGGGACGGCCTACATAGCCAGCAACCCTATCCGTTATACGGCCAACGTTGAAAAAGATGGCATGGATGAGTTTACGAAAAAGCTGCAGGCGGTTCTAGTAGACAACGATGAAGAGAGTTTGTCCTATGAACTGATAGAGGACGGCTCTATCGATGGGGAGGTTTTTGAATACTATTATTTTGATGAAGACGGCCAGATTTGCATGACCGAATTCAAAACGGATGAGTGCATTGCTGTTTATGATACGACCGTGAAGGCAAAGCTGATCGCGGTCATCCGCTATTACTCTCTGACCGACATGCAGCGAAACGAAAAATCGCTAATAGTCGAGGTGTACGACGAAAACGAGATTACCTATCTTCGACAGGAGGGCGCCGCGCTCGTTTTGGATACGAGTAGAGAAGTCAATCCGGTCGCCCATCAGGTAACTGTATTGGCAAAGGATCAAGACGGGAAGCTCCAGCAGAAACCAGTCGTACCATGGACGCACTACGTGAATCGGCGGCGTAAACACCAGCAATACCGTGACAATGGATTGATTGAAGGCATGGGCGATCTTGCTGATCTGAAGAACCTAATGGATGCGATAAACAAAGCGGTAACCGGGAAGGTGAATGTCCAGGAATACTTCAAAAATCCGAAGGTGCTGTTTGAAGACCTCGATTTGGACGAGCTGCTGCTTTATGACGAAGAGGGAAATCTGATCACCGACGCGGAGAGGAAAAAGCAGTATCTTGCGAAAATGTGGGCAACCTCTCAAATCCTCATCGGAGGTAAGGCTGTGCCCATTACGTGGGACCTTCAAGATACTCATGAGGAAAACACCATAAACCGACTGGTTGAATCAATTCTCGATCAATCGGGAACGCCACATCTGCGACCTGATCAAGTAGGCTCCGCACCTTCTGGCATTGCCTTGAAGATAATCTTCTACCATGCGGACATCAAAGCTGGTCTGAAAATGCGCCAGTACGGAAAAGGGTTTAGAAACCGTATCCGTATCCTGACGGGCATGCTGAATGCCAAATACAAAAAGCAATGGGACTATCAAGACATCGATATCCGGTTCAGCAAAAACATGCCTGTCAACCTGGTAGAGATGGTAGATGTCGTGACCAAGCTTGTCGGCCAGGTATCGCATGAAGAGCGGTTGACGCTCCTGCCGTTCATTGATGATCCGAAAGCTTCCCGCGACAAGGTTCTGGCAGAACAGGAAGACGAGTCCAAGCGCCGTATGGCGTTGCTTGACCCTATGGCTGTAGATGAAGGCGATGATCCTGAAGGCGACAGCCCCGAAAATGATAATGGTGGGAATGACCCGCAAGGTGATGCTGCATGAGCAGAGAGGAGCGTTACCAAGAGGAACTGGAAGCAAGAATCGACAAGCATGGGGGCAAACTGAAAAAGCTATTTTCCAAAGCTAATAAAAGCATTGTGCAAGAAATTACTGATCTTTACGCTCGATTTGCTGAAAGTGGCGAAGGCTTAGTTTCCCTAATCTATAATGCTGCACGTCTGGATCAGGTGATGGCAAGCATTAAATCAATCCTGTACACACTCCGCCTAGAAGAAGAGCAGCAATTACGAATTACTTGGGAAGCAGAGTACAAGCGCAGCCTGTTCCATCACCTCTATTTTCTTGAACAGGATGCGCAAGTAGAAGTGCGACTCCCGCTGATTAATACGGGGATGGTGCTTGCTGCATTGGAACGACCATGGCAGGGCAGGCATTTTTCCAAGCGGATTCGGATGCGTACTGATCTGTTGGCAGCATCTATGGAGGATGTAATCACACAAGGTGCTGCTCAGGGGTGGGGTGTAACACGAACAGCGAAGGAAATTACCAAAAGGACATCAGAGAGTTGGTCAAGCGCTCAGCGTCTTGCTCGTACAGAACTAAACCGGGCTGCCGCCAAAGGGCAAACGATGGCCTACCAAGCCAATTCAGACATCGTGAGCGAAAAAGAGTTTTGTGCGACCTTGGATAAGCGGACGTCTTCCCAGTGTCGCAAGCTTGATGGCAAGAGGTTTCCCTTGGATTACGACACTGAGGAGAATCCAGGGCGAGAAGGTGAACGGATTCCAAATCATCCAAATTGCCGATCCTACTGGCGACCAGTCATGAAATCGAAGGTCTTGGAGAAGTTGGAACGAGAGCGGTCTTACCGAATTGATCAGGAAAGAGGATACACTTCTGCACGCACCTATAAAGAATGGGCAAAAGAAAAGGGATTGCCTGAGTAGCATCACGGAATCGTGGTGTTTTTTTATGGCCTGAAAGGGGGCGAGATCGATGTGATCAAGATCAAAGCGTACCTGAATAATGGCGAAATGAAGATTCATGCCGCAGGACACGCGGGTTATGCGGAGCACGGTAAAGACATTGTCTGTGCTGCAATCTCTACCATCATGCAGACAGCATTGTTAGGTATCCAAGCGGTTGCACAGCAATACCCTGAATACATTTCTTTGGAAATTCAATCTGAGGAAGGAGAAAGTGAACATGAAAAAGAGACAATGGAGCTTTAAAATTCAACGATTCAGCGAAGCAGGTGGTGCTGCTAGTGGCGGTGACGGCGGGAATGGAGGTGGTCAAGGTGGACAGGCCGGGCACAATGGTGGTGGTACCAGAGCAGTTGTTGGTTCCGATGGAGGAGGCGGTCAAGCTGCTGCAGGAGGCGATAAGGGAGGGGACAGCGGCAGTAAACCTGCGGTAGCCTTTACCTCAAAAGAGGAATACGATTCCGCGTTGCAAGGAGCAGTCAGCGACTTCCTCAAGGGCTTGGGCATTGAGAAAGCTGCTGATCTGAAGGGTATTGTCGATGCCCATAAACAACAGCTGGAAGCACAAAAAACGGCCGAGCAAAAGCTGGCAGAGCGGGAAACCGACCTGAAGACTGCCAATGGGACCATTCAATCCATGCGCATTGAAAATGCCTTTATCGTGGAAGCCATTAAACAAGGCGTTGATCCCGACAAACTGGCTGATGCGATCCGGTTGGCTGAGCTGACCAAAATCGAAGTCACCGACAGCGGAAAGATCAAGAACATCGACAAGCATGTGTCCGAGTTGATCACGTCGAAACCGTGGCTCAAATCAGACGGCACGCCACGAGGTACCACTCCACAGGCCAAGACGTCCACGCAACAAAAAACATCGATGCCAAACATTACTGACCTGCGAAAAATGCAGCGTATCTAAGGAGGAACTTATCCATGATGAAAAAACAAATGAGCGTAATGCCGGTAATGGCTATGGCCGCAGCCTTTTCGTTTGACATTCAAAAATTTGCCGAAGGAGCTACTCTCAGCACGGAGCTGACTGGTTTGATTCCTGATGAAACAGCTACGGACATCATCAAGGACGTTGTTCGCGGTTCCGCGATCATGAAACTGGCCGATTTGGAGCCAATGGCGTCGGCCACAAAGAAGATTCCAGTCTTGCTCGATGGCCCAGGTGCCTACTGGGTAGGTGAGGGAGAGCGAATCAAAACATCAAAGGCCACTTGGGCCCAGGTGACGTTGCAGGCGAAAAAATTGGGTGTAATCATTCCGATGTCGAAGGAAGCACTCAACCGCCCACGTGTTGACGTATTCGAAGAACTTAAGCCGTATATCGCCGAAGCGTTCTACAGCAAGTTGGATGCAGCGGCCTTCATCGGTACGGAGTCGCCGTTTGCAACCAACATCCTCACGGCTGCTGTCAACTCCGGTAATACCTTTACCCGCGGATCGGTAGCAGGGCAAAACCTCGCGGATGACGTAAACAGTGTTATGGCCTTGATCGAAGCAGATGATCAAGAGCCGCGCGCGTTCGCTGCCCACTTTGGCCTGAAATCTTCTCTGCGTGGTCTGAAAAACAGCCAAGGCGATCCGCTCTATCTGACCTCCGTCCGCGAGGGGGTTGCCGAAGATTCCCTTTACGCTCTTCCGATCGAATACTGCCGCAATGGAGCATGGGATAAAACGAAAGCGGATCTCATTGCAGGCGACTACAAAAAGTCCAAGGTCGGTATTTTGCAACAAATCGAATACGAAATCTTGAAGGAGGCTACTTTGCAAAGCGTCAATGCGGCAGATGGTAAGCCTCTTTCTCTTGCTGAGCAGGACATGGTTGCGCTGAAAGCTACTTTCCAAGTGGCATTCCTGGTAGTCAAGGAAGCTGCATTTGGCGTGCTGCGTCCTGTCGGCTTCGTAGGTTAATCAATTCAGTGAGAAAGGAGTTGCCCCACAATGAAAAAGCCAAATGACATCCTTTTGATCAGTAAGGGTAAAGAAAAACTGAAAGTCAGTCGCAAGGCATATGAAGTCGTCTACTCCCAGCATGAATACAAGATTGCGGATGACCCATCCGGGGATGACGAAGGCGGCAGTCAGGCTGTGACGACCGATGACAATCCTCAGTAACGAGCAGCTGCTGGCTCATTTTCCTGAACTGGCTTCTTTGTCGCCTGACAAGTTGAGCTCCGTCGTTCTGAATGCAAACATCTATGTGCTGGGTCAGGTGAATCTTCCTGACCCGGTGCCTGAAGAATTGCGATTGGCTACGGCCATGGTTGCGAAGGATATGGGGCAGGAAAAGCGTGTAACCAGCGTGAAGCAAGGGGACTATCAGGAGTCAATATCCTACTCGTCAAACGATCCGAAGGTGCAGGATATTATTTTGAAATACAGTAAGAAACGGGGGCAGAAGCTGTGGATGATTTGAGCGAATACAAACGGCTTCTGTGCTACTCATTTACCCTTCTGGATGTCGGGGGGGAGACTGACACCTTCACCGGAGGAAAAGACCGCTCAGAATGGCGCACAGTAGCCCAGAACGTGCCTTGCAGGATATCTGGTTCCCCTGGTCGCATTCAGCAGCTTATAGGGCGGCAGGCAACGTCACAAGACTTCTTGATGCACACTCTATACGAGGGGTTGAAACCGGGCATGCGTCTACAGATCGAACAGTCGGAGTATGCTGGCAAGATGTTCGAAGTCAGTCTACCCTATCCTGTATATGGGGCAGAGAGCTTGCATCACTTTGAAGTGGTCATTTCCCAGGTCGATCCTATTACAGGTAAGGAGCCAGAAATCTGATGGCGAAGGTGAATAAGAAGGAGCTGGAGCGGCTATATAAACGAGTGAAAAAGCGATCACAACGTGAGGCCCAGTTTTCTATGGATCGGGTCGCTCGTGCATCTGCTTTACAAGTTTTAAGAGGAGCACAAGATAGAGTTCCCGTGCGCGATGGTATTCTACGGGCCTCCCTCACGATTGGTCATGCCTCCAACGTTTTTGATCTGGTGTTGAGCGGATTACGAGCTGAAGTAACGATCGGCACTAATCTGTCATATGCACGTTACGTAGAAGAGGGGTTTACACAACGGAAGGGGCAATTCGTGCCGGGTTATTGGGACAGAGAAAAGTTTATCTATGTTCCTGATCATCCTGGGGGAATGGTCCTCAAAGGTAAACGAATCCCTGGGGTTCACTTTCTTGCCCGATCAGAGGCAGAAGTGGAATCAATCATGGACGAGTTGGTAAAAGAAGAGCTCGACGATTTGGCAAGGAGGTTGTTCCCCGATGGGTGATGATGTTCTCTCCGTTCGCCACTGGCTGTACTCGCTAACAGAAATACAAACGGAGGACCTTTTGATTCCAAAGGACTTCAAGAGGCCAACATGGTTTGTAGAGGTGCCCTTCCGTATCCCGGAACCTCGAAGGGCGGATGCCTATCGGGAAAAATGCACGATGAACTTTGCCCTGCTGGCTAAGGACAAGGCGCAACTCGCGCGCGTGGTATCACAAGTAAGGCAAGACTTGGCTGATAAGAGGTGGGCCTTGCCATTGTTCAACGAGGAAAGGGTACAGGTGGGCTACCTGCGGGAATGCCGCTTGACTATGAGCAAGCCGGACGGGCTGGACCTTCCAATGGAGTTGAAGTACACCGTTTATATCCCATACACTCCGGTAGTTTACGACCAGTTGGAAGCAATCCATAGACGTTATGATGAAACGCTGAGGAAAGGAGACAAGCGTTATGGTTCGCAAATCGGATCAGGACAATAGCCAGCCAAAAGCGGCGGCTTACAAAAAAGAACAAATCTTGCAGGTAGCGGAGCAAAGGTTCGGTGTAAACCGAGTCGAAGCAACCGCTGCCTTTTTTGATGCGCCAGACGAGATGACTGTTGAGCAGGCAGAGCAGCTTGTGAAGAAATTCAAAGAAAGGACGGTGAAGTAAATGGCAGGACAATTTCAGCCCGGTGAAGATAAGGTTTTATCTGGTGTCTATTCGTTTTTAAAATCATTCATCAAGGAGCAAACGACAATCGGTAATCGGGGAAAGCTTGCATTACCGATTGTCGCAGATTGGGGACCAATCGGGGAGTTTGTAACAGTCCGGTCCAAGATTTCCGCTGAGAAAATCTTCGGAATCACAGAAGCATTTAATTTGATTTGGGCAGCAGATCCATTCCCAACAGAGGTATTGCTGTACCGCGTGGCAGGGGATAGTGCAGCTACTGCAAGCGTAGTTTTGAAGAATGGAGAAACAGATGTGCTTCGAGTTGAAGCCAAATACAAAGGCGAGGCAGGCAACAAATTGAAAGTCGTCGTACAACCAAGTTTATTGGATGCTAATCAGACGGAACTGCTCGTTTATCGGGGATTTGAGTTGGTAGATAGCCGAACTGGAAAGACGGTTGATGAGCTGGTAGCTGCTTTTGCAGATAGCGAATTTGTTGTCCTGAAAAAACTGACTGACACGCTGCCTGCTTCAACTGCAGGGGTAAGTTTGAGCGGTGGTAACAGCGGAACCAGTGTGGAGGCCACAAAATATACCACCTATCAAAGCGCGCTGGCAACTCAAAAAGGTAAGTATGGTGTGTTTACTCTTGGGATTGCTGATCCTGCATTAAATGCAGCAGCGGAAGACTGGACAAAGCAGCAAAACGTACTGGGGAACTACATCAAGTTTGTATTCGGTGGCGATGAGGCGAGAGATAAAAGTAAACAAGCAACCACGAAAGCATCTACCGATGTTAATCACATGGCTGTCGTCAACGTAGGTAGCGGAGCGCGGTGGAAAGGCAAAACCTATCCGAGTTCAAAAGTGGCTATCTATGTAGCAGCGATTATGGCATCGTTACCACTCAACTACACCATGGCTTTGTATATTACACCATTTGAGTCGCTTACAGTGGAGTGGGACCCGGATACGGATTTGACCGATATGGTTCAGGCTGGCGTGCTGATGCTCAATATGGACAATGACAAGGTCATCATTCAGGAGCCTGTAAACACCTTGACAATTCCCGGCCCCGATCAGTCAAGAGAGTTTGGCAAAATCCGCGTGGCTGATACCTTCCATACAATCCTCCATGCCGAAGAAAAGGCAGGAAAGGACTGGATTCGTCAGCAGCCCAACAGCAACAGCCCTGCCCGCCGTGCAGCCTTTTGCCAGATGATGAAGCAGGAAGTATTCCGACCGCTGGCTGCGCTGGAGGTTATCGCTGCTGACTATGAGTACATCGAAGACCCGGATTATCACGGTGATAACGCGATTTACACACCTGCGCGCAATGCGGGCCACTTTATTGCGGGCTTCCGGCACCAGGATGCCCTCGAAAAAATCTACATCTACAACCAAGCAAAGTGAGGTGAAGCAGCATGGCAGAAACTTTTTCTGGCACCCATGGGCATTTTTACGATAAAAACGGGAAAGAACTTCCTGAATGCATTGGTTTTGAGCTTACCGAAGACTTTGAGAAGGGAGAAAGTAAAAGAGCTGGTAGACTACGCAAAAGCCATCGTGTACTGGCCTCTACTGTTAACATGACTGCAACGTTTGAACGTACAGCAGATATTCAGGAACTCATCGTGGCAATCGCCGCAAATCCTGAGAAAAAAGTGAACTTCATTGGTGAACTGGATGATCCCGTTGCGGGCAAGTACAGGGTTGCGGTAACTGGTTTTTCTCCAGACTCACTGGCATTGTTGAAATGGAGTCATGGTGAACTGGACGAAGACACCAGCTTAGAAGGCACAGTCGACGACTACGAATTTATCTAAATAGAGGTGGGGGAACCCCAGAAGGAGGCAGCATAATATGAGTGAATTTTTGACCATGGAAGAGTTTTTGGGGATGAACACACAGGCCGCAGAAAAAGGGGAATGGGAGTGGAAACGCAAGAAAGTGAAGCTTCCTGTTCGCACTGTATCCGGCGACGTGTACTATAAAGCTCGCAAGAGTGCCATCAAAGTATCCGTTACTGGTAAAAAGAGCAAAGCAGAACGGAAAGTTGATTTTGATGATTTGCGCTATAAGGCCGAAATCATTATTGCCGGAATTGATACGGATCGAACCGATTTCCGTATTGATTCCCAACAGGTGCTCGCGAAATATGGAAAAGTAGCTGCTGTTGATGCAGTTCCTTGCATTTTCCGTCCAAATGAAATTGACTCGTTGTATGAGGCCATCGCTCAAATCAGCGACTTCGCTGAAGATGAGGAGGCGGAGGAAGAAGTAAAAAACTCATAAAAGAGAGCCCTGATCTGGCTCTCTATTCTTATATTTGGCAGGAAAAAGGCATGGTACCATCTGCAATCCTAAATTTGCCGGAACGAGAGAAACAATTTGTCCTTGTTTCAACAGCTTTGGAGATGGAAAAAAAGGCAGAACAAGCGAAAAAAATAGAGCAAGCAAAACGGCGTAGCAAGGGAAGGAACAGATAGCGGATGGCTGTGACGACCACGTTAGAATTTCAAGATAAAATGACTCGACAGCTAACTAATATCCTCCGAAGTATCCGAGCACTTCTGAATGGTTTAGATGATATTGAAGACGCCGCCAACGACGTAGAAGATGTCTTGGATGATTTGCTTGACGATTTTGACCTTGGACCAATCGAAGATTTGGACGATGCGCTCAGTGAGGCTGAGCGTGAGGCTGAACGACTCAGGCAAGAGTTGGAGCGTATGGAACGTGCCGAAGAGGATATCGACACTCAGGAGATTTCGCGATTAGAGCGCGCCTTACGTGACGCCGCAAGAGCTGGAGACGAGGCATCTGAGGCTTTAGATCACGTCGATGCTGTAGCAGGCCATTTAGAAGTAATTGGAGGGCTGGCAACTGCTGGTGGTGCGGCCATTACTGCTGGATTATCAGTAGCTGCCGTCGCAGCCAACTCTATGGATCAAGCGCTCAGGATGTTACAGGCAAATGTCGGGGCAACTGATGAGCGGATGGTGAGCATGTCGGAGACAGTAAAGGAACTCTACGCCACAGGTCTTGTTGAGGCGCCTTTAGAAGCTGCTGAATCATACGGAAAGCTGAGGCAGTTACTTGAAGGTACAGATGAGCAAATAGGAGCGATTGCTGAAGGGGTTCTATCGCTAGAAAAGGCTTCGTTCGGGAAACTTGATCAAGATGGTATTGCTAGAGCTCTCGACATGATGCAGGGCCAGTGGGCTACAGATCCAATAAAAGGATTGGATATGATTACAGTAGCTTATCAGAGAGTGGGAGACAAAGCAGAGGACTTGCTCGACACAATCTGGGAGTATTCGCCACAGTTTAAAGAGGCGGGGATCAGCGCCGAGCGGATGATGGGTATGTTTGTGGCCGGAGCAGACAAGGCGTTCAATTTCGATAAACTGGGCGATGCGTTCAAAGAAGGCTTCGGTATCCGGTTGAATAAGGCGCTTGACGAGAATGCTTTGGGGGCGCTAGAAGAAATCTTCGGAGAAAAGAAATTATTCGAGATGCTTGATAAAATCAAAGCGGGTGGGAAAGAAGCAGAAAATGCTATTCTAGCCATAACTGCTGGTATCGCATCCATCAAGGATCAAAAGCTACAAGATAATGTTCTAGGAAACGTCTTCGGGACTCAATATGAAGATATGGGTCGCGAGACTTTAATGTCTATGCTTAATGCTGGACCACTTGAAGACTTTGCGGGCACGACAAGCGAAATAGTAGGTCAGGTAACAAATGAGTGGCAGGCTATGGCTAACGAAATGCAGCTCGCCATCGAACCAGTAGGTGAATCGGTACTGGATGTAGTAAAGCCGATTGTAAGCTCCCTTGCTTGGATCGCTAAAGGGATTGGTAATTTTACAAAAGAACATCCATTTATCACAAAGGTAGCTGTTTCGTTTCTGATGATAGTTGCTGTGTTGGCTTTACTGGTAGGTCCTTTGCTATTTCTAGCTGGTATCTGGATGCCTGTATCAGCTGGCTTTGCAACAATGACTGCAGCAATGACAGGATTTGGAATAGCATCAATTAGTGCTTTGTGGCCGATTCTTCTTGTAATAGCAGCAGTAATAGCATTAATCGCTGTTGGCTGGTGGCTATATGAAAACTGGGACATGGTGAGCGCCTATCTGGTTGCCGGATGGGAATGGGTAAAGAACGCCGGAATCGCGGTGTGGGAAGGTATCTCAGCATATTTGAATGCAACGATCGCTTTCTGGAAAGGGATATTCACAGCGTTTCTTCAGTTCATCACTGGCGATTGGTCGGGAGCTTGGGATACGGTCCAGCAAACATTCTTCAATGCTTTTACCACGATAGATGGATGGTTTGATGGCTGGATCAGTGGGTTATTCAGCAGTGGTCAAAAAATCATTACCACTATCGTTGACGGAATTTTATCCGTGAAGGATGAAGTAGCAAATGCAATTGCAAGTGCATTTGAATGGGCGGATCAATTCTTGCCCCACTCGGACGCAGATTTGGGGCCGTTCTCCCGACTCACAGACAGCGGGATGGCTATCCCAGAGACGATGGCGATCGGCGTTGAGGCTTCTGGTGATTCACTTGCTTCAGCAATAGAAAATTCATTCAGCAAGGTGCCAAGCTATACACCATCTCTCGCCAATACAGGGGTTGCTCAAACAGCAGTTGGAGGACAAAACTCAGGTTCTACGTATGTTGATTTCCGACCAACTATCCAAATGACACTTCAAAGCAGTAGCGTAAACAGTAAAGAAGACCTAGACAGTCTATCTGATAAGATTGCGGATACCCTTGCTGACAAGTTACAACATGTTTTAGCAGGAACTGGTTATTTTGTTCTTGAGTAAAGAGGTATTTCATTCCATAACGGAGAATACCTCTTTATCTTTTTTAAGGAGGCTTTACAAGAATGTGGGTGGTAGTCGGAGTCGTAGGCTTCTTGGGATTCTTAATTTTTCTAGGGATCGCGTTTTATTCGCTAATTAGAAAGAATGGTAAGGCAAAAAGAAACTTCATGCTTTCTGGCGCTGGATTGATTATCTTTTTGATAGGTGCTGTTGGAAATGTAGAGCCAAATAAGGAAATCACCTCGACAACCGTAGCTAAGAAGTTGGAAGCATCTGAGATAGAGCGGTTAAAAACATATGCGACCAAAATTAGAGGTGGGACCTTTTTGAAACAAGTCGATGTATCGGATAATAGTGCAATAATCACACTTATGGGTGATTATCAAGACTTTAAGAGCTTAAATTCTAATAGCACTATTTCCGAAAAAGACTTTAACGATTATTGGAGCACAGGTGATGCCATAAACAAAACACTAATGGAGGAACCCGTACGCATTTTAAGAGAATTCCCTAGCTTAAACAAAGTAGAACTTATTATACCGATAAATGGAAAAGTGTATAGTTGTGAAATGGACCGGAAAATGGCCGAAAGTTATTTCAAAATTAACCTTGACGATTTGAATAAGGATACAAGTCTTGATTTGTGGCGAGAAAAAATCGTTAATCCTTACTTCAATAAAACTGAGAGGGAAAAATACGTAAGTGAATTTGTGAAAGTAAAATAAACGTTTTAGACGCCACTCAATATGAGTCGCGTCTTTTTTATTGGAGGTAGGGGAGATGAAATTCAAGCATCTGGAGTTCTGGTTAACCTGGAACAATAACGTTGAAAAGCTTCGTCTACCTGTCATCCCGCCGAAAATAGCAGTAAAGATCGGGCATAGCTACATCGATATTGATCTTGTCGCCATTGGCGAGGCAACTATCATCGGAGAATCAACATTGGAAGAGTATTCTTTTTCAACCAGATGGCCAGAGTCATATGATCCGGGGGATTGTGACTATGATGGGTTTCCTTCTCCTGAAGAATTTAAGAATACTCTTATACGTTGGAAAAACTCAGGCTACCCCATTCGATTCACGGTAACAGGAAGTGAAATCAATGTTCCAGTGACAATACGAGATTTCAGCTACGATTGGGACGGGTTTGATCTGGAGTTCACTTTAGCACTGAAAGAGTATAGGTTCGTTTCGGTTGAGAGCACTGATGTAAATATTCCTTTCCAAACAACGGCGAAAGGAAAACGGCCAGATACACGAAAAGCCAAAGTGTCAGCAACAAAGAAAAAAGGCGGCGAAAAAGAGTCTTTAGTCGACAAGTACAATTCACGATGACAGGGCAGGAAGGAGGGGGCAGATGCTTCCGAAATATCATTATGAGGTTCGATTCCAAAAGCCTGGTAAAAAAGCACTTCGCCTCCCCTTTACAGAAGCGACTTGGTCTGGAAGTCGGCAGGAGGCAAAGCGGACTCTGGCCGTTAAGACAAACAATGGCCGGGACAGATTTTGGCCTGATGTGGATGTGGAAGAAGGTGACCTGATGGAGCTGATTTCGTACACGGGTGGTACGGTTAAATCACTCTTTATGGGGATTGTTGTTGATCTGGGGAAGTCGTCAAAAGGCGACATCAACCCAGTAGCATATGACTTCGGCTTTTATTTACTCAATAACGATGTAGCTGTGGTGTATCTAGGGGGACCTGCCGATCAGCTGTTAAAGCTCATTTTTGCACAGCATGGAATCCCTGTGGGTGGGATCGGAGCGATGCCCGCTGTTGAGAAACAAGTCATACGTGGTAAAAGCGTATGGGACGCAGTTGTCGATGTCCTCAATCAAATTTACCGGGCAACTGGCGTCCGTTACTGGTGCTGGATTGATCAAGGTAAGGTGTATGTCGGAACGCAGCGAGGTCAAACAAAACAATGGAAAATTCAGCAAGGTAGCAATCTATTAAATGCGGAGCGCAAGCGATCCATTGCAGATATGCGAACAGTTGTAAGGGTGATTGGGAGTGATAGTGACTATATTTCTGTCTTGCATGACGAGGTGGATGCTGACAAAGCCAAACGATACGGCCATCTTGTAAAGGTAATTGAAATTCAGGATGAAGATCGAGAAAACATAATATCGATTGCCAAGCAAGAGATGCAGAATTTGAGCAGAGTGAAGGAGCAGGCAGCAGTTACCTCATTGGGAATTGATGATGTCATTGCCGGAACGAAGATCGAGGTTTTCGAGGAAATTACGGCACTCCAAGGGACATATACAGTCTTCGGCGATAGCCATACCATTCGCCCGAGATACCATGAGATGAAGCTTGATTTACAGATGGAGGTGAGTGGAAAGTGAACGGGTTTCAAAAGCTTGCTCAAACTCTGTCGGGCATTAATCAAAATCAAAGTCAGAATGGGGCAAAGCCACCTCAGAAAGATTTTCGAATTGAGTTGGCAACTGTCATAAAGCCTTCACCGGATTTGAAAATATTGATAGATGGCATGACTGAGCCGATCGGCAAGGAGTTTCTTACTGTGGTGGAGCATTTGACGAGGCATAAACGGATTGTCTCGATTACGCACCAAGAAAAGGCTGAACGGGATCTGGGCGACATGAAGAAAGAAGACTTCTTAGACACGGATGATCTCGCAGCTCCCTTCACCTCGTACAAGCACAATTATGTGGAGCTGCAATCAGAGGATGTACTAAAGAAAGATGATAAGGTACTGGTCCTATCCGTAGAATCTGCCTACTACATCATAGATCGGGTGGTGAGGCCATGAGTATTTTCCCGCTCCTTTTGGTAGAAGAAGAGAGTTCTGAACGGGAACGGCCTCCTATCCCCAATGTGCTTCGGACATATAAATTCGACTTCGAAACTGGTCAGTTTGTCGTGCGACCTGATGGCAAGTCAGTCATGATCGACGGTGAAGAGGCTCTGCTACAGAAAGCCACAAAAGCACTACGAACGGATCGTTATACGTTCCCTATTTATTCGTCGGACTATGGGCATGAGCTGAAAGAAATCATCAGGGGTAGTGGAACGAGGGCTTGGAAACAAGCAGAGGCGACGCGCTTGGTGCGTGAAGCTTTGGAGTATCTATACGGCATCGAGCGATGTGAAAAGTTCGCGTTTGAATGGGACAGCAACAAACTGAAAATCTTCTTTTCGATCATTACAGAGGAAGGGGTGTTGGAGATGGTGATAGATGTCTGAAACGGACTTGAGCTTCATGGAAGGATCGACCTTTGAGCAGATATTATATGACATGCTCCGCACCGTACCGGAGGACTTGGACAGAAGCGAAGGCTCAATTATTTACGATGCGCTTGCTCCGATTGGAAAAGCTCTTTTTAAGCACCAGACAGAACGCGGCAAGATTATCGAACAGGCTTTTGGTGTAACCGCAACGAGGAAATACCTGGAGCTCATGGCGGTCGACTATGGTCTGGCCCTTGATAAAGACGAACCAACTGAATACTTGCGCAATCGAATTTTGCGTCATAAACGCAACCCGGAGCGCGGTGGATCGATATCGGATTATGAACGTTGGGCTTTATCTATACCAGGCGTAAATTATGCGCGAGCGCTCAACTTGATACGGGGGATCGGCACTGTTGACTTAGTTGTTGGCGGTACGATCCCTAATTTATTGGAGACGGTTCGTGAACTAATTGATCGCCGCAAGACACCTGGCCTTGATATAGTGGTTCGACTTGTAAGTAAACAAGTTGTAAACATTGAAGTTGCAGTCACTGGGTTGGACCAAGAAAAGGCACGACAAACTATATTGGATTATACGGGTTCTATTGGTGTTGGTGGGACCTTATTCCTTGCTCAGATTTTTGCAGTGTTGGTTGGTGCTGGTGCTACTGACGCTAGGATTCTTTCCCCGACGACCAGTATGACACTTCGCCCGGATGCACAAATTGACCCGGTGGTGACGGTCATATGAGCGAAGAGCAGATGAATGTGCTAATGGCTGAGCTGCCTAGCTACTATAAAAAAAGCCGACACATGCGGGCGATTATGGATGCAGTCTCAGGCTATCTACCAGCGGATAGCGACATCTGGAAAGCGTTTTTCATTCATCTTATGTATGAGCCTTCATTGGAACTTTGGAGACGCGAGCTTGATGCTGCTGACGACGAAGACTTGCTGGCGAAACTCAGAGCAACCAACGGCAGGATGACCGTTGAGTCCGTGCTCGCGCAAGGTTTTGGTTTGCAGGAGTCTTACCGTCTTATGCCGGAGGACGGTCTCGTACTTTCAGACTTCGGCGTGTTGGCCGACGGCTGGGAGTTTGCACCTTTAACCTCGGTTATTTACGCGACACCAGAAACTGTGGGAATCGCACGAGGAATCGTAAAACTGATGGGACTTGCAGGATTCCGTTACCTCTTCGGTGTCAGAGTTGCAGCATACCTCAAAACAAAGCAAGGAAAGACCACCACCAAACAGACTCGATTTTTCACGACAAGTAACTTCAAGGAAAGAGACGACGACGAAGTCAGCGGTCGGAAAATGGACTCAGGTGTTTCCAGAACGCAGTATTTTTCGTCGATTTGTGACGGACAGCGTAAGAATTTCTGGTCGCCAAATATAACGTTTCTGGATGACCTCACATTCGTGGACAAGCTAGTGGTCGTCCAGCGATCGAAAATCACGGTAATACCGTAGGAGGGCATTGAATGGGCATCAAATCATCGGATGTGGTAGGGCTGCGAACCTTTCACGCCTACAACTTTATCCACAACAAGAGTATTTTTGTTGGCGCAGGTAAGGATACCCCTTGGCCCGGCACGCCAGAAGTAGTGCCGGAGCCTACATACAACGGTACGATCGAAAACTTGGTCGCGCTAAAAAGAGCAGACCAAGTCAGGTATGCGTTGCCTGATCCTGCAGGGGACATCGAAATCACAACAGGGCAAAAGTATCGCCTTGTCAGCGAGGAAGAAGCAATCGCGAACAATTCCCGCTGGGTGTACGTGCAAGCGTGGTTCAAGTACGATCAGTTCCCGGTCACAACATACAGGCAAACGGGAGTGTTCGTTAACGTAAAGCTAAGGACAGGCGTGCCAGTGAACAAGGACGTCGCGCTGCCTGATGATGTCGAAAGTTATGGCTTTTTTGTCAATCTATCGAATCTCGATCCAGTCGTACGCGACAAACACTCACGCGAGAGCATCGAGTATATCATCGAACTGTAGGAGGATGAACCATGACCCATTACAACCGTTTTGACCCAAACAAAAAGTGGGTTTCGGTCGACATCAACGGAGGCAGGAGAATCCAAAGCGCGGAGTTGAACGAAATGCAATCCATCGCGCTGCATCGAGACAAGCAAATCGGTGACATCATCTTTGGTGCAGGACACGTCATCGAAGGCGGAGAGCTGTATATCAACAGAGACAAGACTGAGTTGCGCATAACTCCTGCTCGCGTGTACCTGGATGGTATCGTTCACGACATCCCTGACACGACTCTGCCAATAACTGGTGTCGGGGAAGCAAACGTCGGTTTGAAGGTGACTATGACCGTTGTCACCTTTGAGGATGACCCTGACCTACTTGACCCAGCAGTAGCGCACTCCAACTTCGGAATGCCGGGTGCAGATAGAACGATCACGATCCCGAACTGGTATGTCAACGATCCGGCAGCTACGACCATGTACCGCCTGATTGACGGCGAATTGGTAACAGCAAAGGTTCCGCCCGAACTAGAAGGGTTTACGCCCGTTCTGGCTCGTCGTACATACGATACAAGCGGATCTTTTCTTGTGTCTGGCATGGACGGATATATTGAGCCGAAAGACGAAAGTAGCGTGAACCTTGTTGTTGATGCCGGGAAAGCGTATGTCCTCGGCTACGAACTTTCACGGTTGGTGCCGACAAGGATCGAAGTACCGAAAGCATTGGAATACCGGACTGTCGTCAACGAAACGAAAACATACAACAGCGGGACGTCCTTTTACCCGTTGAACTCGAACCCTGTCAAACAGATCACTCAAATCACAGCAACCGTCCGACGAACCGATACAATCACGCGCGGGAACATCGGGGGAACCGCTGATGTGTTGCCGTTGACGCCAGTCGTAAACGTGGTCGAAGTGAAACAAGGCGGAACGACATACAGCAAAGGAACGGACTACCAGCAATCAGGTGATTCCATCGACTGGTCGCTGGCGGGCGCGGAGCCTGCGGGCGGCACGTCATACACGGTTACGTATGACTATACAAAGGTGATTGTACTTGGAACCGACGCCAAGCTCGAAAACGACGGGGTTCAGTGGTTGTCTGGCGACAAGCCAGTCAGCGGCACCCAGTTCCAAACGACCTATGACTTTTACCTGTCCCGAAAAGATGTGTATTACATCGACGCAAGAAATGAAATCAAAGTCATCCAAGGGCAGCCTTCCGTCACGGCTTTTGCACCAACGTCGCCGCCTGATGTTTTGGAGCTGGGCGAATTATACCTGCCACCGAACAGCGACCAAGTCGTTGTTACAAATCGCAAGCCGAAACGTCTGACCATGCTGGAACTGCGGTCGCTGCTGGAACGGCTGGAACGAGCTGAATACAACCAAGCAATCCAGAGCCTTGATACAGCAGCACAGCTTTCCGATCCATCTTTGACCAAGAAAGGGATCTTCACCGACAACTTTACGAATTTCGAGCGCACGGACATCGGTCATCCAGATTTCGACGCTATGATCAACCCAGCCGACAAGGTGTTGCAACTACCAATCGACGGGAATTTCTTTGATCTCGAAGTCGACACGGCAGGCACGACAGCAAGGGTGCATGAAAGGCTTGTCACGTCGCCATACACTGAAGAAATTTTGATCGACCAGTCCTTCACGACACAAACAATGAACCTCAACCCGTATATGGTGTTTGGGAACATTGCGACCATTCGTCTGACGCCGTCGAGCGACACTTGGATCGAACAGCAGACCATCACGAAAAATGTGTACGGATGGTGGGACGACTGGCGCAAAGTCGGGACGACCAAGACCACGACGGCAATCTTGCTGGACGAAGCGATTCCGTTCATTCGCCAGCGAGAAGTGATCGTCAACGGCGAAGCGTTCGAGCCGATGAGCAACAATATCACAGCTACTTTCGACGGTGTCACTGTACCACTGATTCCGATGGGGACAACGGTCGCAGGTTCAGCACCGGGAACGATCAAAGCAGACGGGCTGGGTAAATTCCAGTGCAAGTTTATGATTCCGCCGAACATTCGCAGCGGAACCCGCGAAGTGTATTTCTATAACGAAGTCTAGGGGGGAAAGGGACATGGCGAAGCAAAACGAAGCAAAAGCGTCCTACGTTGCTGTGGGGCGCAAACAAGTAATTGAATCAACACTTTGGGAAATCCCGTCGTGGCGGCTATACGACCCGCTAGCGCAAACCTTCCTTTTGACCGAAGAACGATATGTTACAGCGCTCGACCTTTACTTCGGCCAGAAAGACCCAAACGCAGACGTGACAGTTCAATTGCGGACGGTAGCTAATGGTTATCCGTCCATGACTATTCTGACGTCAACCGTTGTCAACGCGAAGGATGTCAAAGTTTCTGCGGACGGGTCGGTCGCTACGCGGGTGAGGTTTCCGGACCCGATCCTTCTGCGAGCGAACGTCGAATATGCGATTGTCCTACTGACTCCATCTTCGAACTACCGGGCACACGTAGCGAAGATGGGTGAAAAAGATCTTGTGTCTCAAAAAATTGTTGCAAAGCAGCCGTATGATGTTGGGTTGCTGTTCTCGTCCTCGAACGCATCTGCATGGACAGCGCACCAGGACATGGATCTAAAATTCAGGTTGATCGGCGCGAAATTCCTAACTGCGAACTACTACTTGAAATTCAAAAAGATGTCAGTTGATCGAGCTGCTCAGATGGTGCTCGCCGCGTCTCAAATCGTTCCGAGGGGCGCGGAGATTCAGTGGCAGTATTCGCCGAACAATGTAAACTGGTACGCGCTTGATGATGCTAGCGTGACGGCTTTTGGACAGACGGCAAATGAAATCTATATTCGTGCTGTTTTCAAGTCCAAAGGGTCTTCTGCCGTCGTGCAAGCTGCTGTCGGTGCGTTCCCGTTGGCATACAAGGACAGTGGCACGTATATCAGTCGCGAAATCACGTCCGCGACGAATTTCACCACGATCACAGCTTATGTGGAACTGGACACGCCATCGGGCACGAATCAAATCGTCGAGTATACATTGAACGGTACGGACTGGGTTGGCTTCGGGTCAGCTGTTTCCTCCGTGCAAATCGATCAAAACTTTGTTCAATTGAAATTTGCGGCCAACGTGCCTGCTTCCACGAAAGCACGCGTCCGAATCAGGCAGTTGTCGTCATCGCGAGTGATTACGCCCAAAGCGCGGAATCTGATGGTTCACTTGACATAAAATTCAACGATGAAAAGGGGAGGGATCAGACATGGCGACGAACACGGAACGCATTGTCCTTGATCCTTCCGCACCTGATTCTCTTAAAGCGGGTGCGGAAAAAATCAATCGAGCGTTTGATATCTATGATCAAAAGGTTGAAAATCTTGAAGCAGGGGTGCAAGTGGCGATAGGCACAGCGAGTGATCTTGAATTTAAATTTCGCTTCGAGATAGAGCCTGTTCTTTCGGCACACACAGATGACGTCACAAGAATCGACGCGAGAATCGACAACGTCCTTGGCGACCAAGGTCAACTAACGGATGCGGTGAACGGCTTGGTTGCGAGCGAAATCCCGGAATTAAAGACCAGGATGAATAATGTCGAAAACGACACGGGAGTTTTGTATGTCAAAAGAACGGAGAAAGACATCAATGGTGTTTATACCGTTGTCAGGTCGTTCAGAGGAAATGGAACGATGCATACCAAGAGCGAACTGACGTTGCCTGACGAGAGTGGAAGATATTCTCGACGAACAGAAACGCGGTATGCAGCAGATGGGACAACTCCGGTGTCCGTTGTGACGTCAGCGCTCTTTTATGACGAGGACGGCGACCTTTATGAAGAGAAACTGGGGGAATACTGATGGACATACTCCAACAGCACGGGCTGATCGGCGGCAGGAAAGGTACGTCTGATATCGACATAGAAAACACATTTGACGTTATCGCGGGACAATCCATCGTAAAAGGCGATGCTGTGGAGCTGATAAGAACAGGAGCTAATGCAAATAAGGTAAGGACATCCCGGGAATATTGGCAGCAGTATGCAACAGCGATAACGGCATCGGGAAAAGTGGCTGACGGTATGGCTTTAAAAGCGTACGTTGGGTTGGAGGAAGATGGAGAAGCGGTATCTGTCATCGCTTATCAGAAAACATCGACGACGATCGGTTTTAAAGCGATCCGATATAGTTATGATGGCATGGTGCAAGAGGGCCAGGAATATCTTTTGAACGGATGGACATTCAATACAATGTCGGCCTTATCACAAGCAGGCACCCTTACGGCTGTTTTCGTCGGGCTTAAATCATCGTTTTTGGCAGCTGCCTTTATTCGAGTTGGCAGCGATTTGAGTTTGACGTTTACAGAAACGGTAGCTGGAATTTCAGGAACAAGCATGTACTATACAACCATCATTCGTATATCCAACGAAAAATTCGTACTGACTCACAGAAATTCGAGCGGATATGCATGCGCCATGGCAATGTATGTGAACAACTCCACCGGAACGGCATACTTCTCTACGATTTACACGGTGTCATCGGCAAACACGACGTACGTGTGGGCTAAAGGTGTACGATACGCAAATGGAGCTGTGATTTTGTGGGGAACGTCAGGTACGATGTCGACCATCGTATACGCGAGTTTTTCAGGAACGACAAGCCCGAGCCTCGGTTTTTCGGGAATGGTGCATCAAAACGCCGTCACTATCGGAACCGTAACATACGGCATCGTTCGTTCCACGGTATATCCAGATGAATTTTGGGTTGTTTGCAAGAATGGTTCATTTGATATTCGTTTGTTCAAAATCAAGTATTCAGGTGGCGTGTTCACGTTCGATACAGCAAACGCCAAGCTCATGCATGGCGTTTACGGCGACGGGGATGCTCTTGCGATTGAAGTTGTGAACGCAGACGACATCGCTAATGTAGATTCTGGATCAAGCAAAAGTTCATGCGTCATCGTAGCCATTTACACAGCGACCACGACAACTTACTACCTGATCGACTTTGTAAATGCGTTCAGTACGCCTTTGGAGTATAAGTGGAATCAGATTATGCCTGTGTCGAAAGTGACAATCACGAATGCTGCAACGATTTATTCTGGATATCGCGTCGGTAATTTGGAGTCACAAAGGATCATAAGCGGAACCACCCCGAGTGGATATGATCTGATGGGTGGAATACGTGTGACTGATGCTTATACAGTCAGTCCACATACGTCGATTAAATTGGTCGGCCTGACCCTTTCTCGCGATCTTTCGACGCTTGTGGAAGGGATGGTAATGATCGAACAAAAACCAATCGGTATTTCCACAGGAAATGCAAGCGGTGGAGAGAAAGTGAAGGTAAAAATGAGAGGAATTGTTCGGGGGTTGTCTTTGGTTCCCGGGTCAAGGTACTATGCTGATAAATACGGAAAGCTGACGAGAGAAAAGACGAAAAATCCTATCGGTATCGCTATTTCCAGTTCCGAGTTGTTGATTCGAAGGTCGGCAACAGAAGAAGGGGGAATGTGCTAGTGGAAACAATTATTAAAAATTACCCATTCGCTTCTAAAGTACCCAGCCAAGGGCATATGGCGACCTTGTTAAACAACGGAAAGGTGAAAGCTGCTTTAAAAGAAACCATCGACGAAACGGTCAACAATCCGCCGTTGTCTATACCTGTTCCAGCCACTTATACACAAGCAAATGCCCCACATCAACACAGGGCAGCTATTTTGTTTGTTTCTCCGACATTGATGATCCATGTGACTTCCAGCGATGGCACTTTGTATGCCCAAGCAGTAAATCCACAAACATCCAGTTTCAACTCTTACAATATAGACGCCGGAGGAGCGACGGGATTCACGCACATTTACGCTCATATTTTGCCGAATGGCAAAATACTGATCGTAGGAGCGAAGGCGAACAACAACTCATCGCTAGACTTTATTTGGGCGGGCGTATATTCGGTAGATTCAATCGGAAATCTCACAAGAGTTACGTCACAAATCCTTGTAAATGGGTACGTTTATGCGCCGCGAATCATTTCTGTATTGAGTGAACGCGGTGTTTTGGTTATGTACCATGCCAACAACGGTAGCAGAGAAATGCGACTGCTTTGTTTCACTGTTGACAACGATGCAATCTCCACCTCAAACGGAACGGCAACGTATATAGAAGCTGGAACGTTTTTTAGTTATGGAGACGGTTGTGACGTTTGCAGAATCGGAGAAGATTCTGTTCTGATCATGGGCAGGTCAGAGTATGCGTCGGGTACGGGTGTGCAAGTATCTATCTGGCGAACGTACGTGGTGACAATCAACTCATCGACAAGGGCACTCACAAAATACGCAGCGTACAATGACTTGATAGCTGCCGACAGCCAATACGTTACACTCATGAACATCGGCCAAAATCGCGTTGTCGCCTATTATGCGGACAACAAAGGCGGATACTTCGCAAACTATGTGTCCCTCATGGATGTTGCTAACCTGTTGAATATCAAAGTAATAAAAACCTACGAAGTCGATAACCCGTACGCAAATTCTCCGTTACCAAGCATGTATTCCATAGGAGGGAAGGGGTACTATCGTTCTAAGTTGGTTCACCAACTCAACACGCACCCCGAAATAGGTCGATTTCCTGTTTGCTTTCCGGTGGCGATAAGGCTATCTGGATATCGGGTAGCTTTTATGGGACAAGCAGCAAATACTTGGGCTGGGAACGCGGGGTCGACGACTACTTACATGAACCTTGCGGTTGTGGTCGAATTAACGGGCAATGCGAACGGATTGATTTTCGGCGATCCGATGCCTATGTTTGATGCCAGCGGAGCATCGCCCGGGGTTCACTTTGCCATAACCAAGACACCCACCGGACAGTACGCCTATGTAAATACCAGGACGACGAATGCAAGCGGGACTTCGGTTGGGCTGTTTCCAGAAAAATATTTTGACACAGGCATGATCATCGGTATCTTCGATAAAAATTCCAATGTTATCCTGCGGGGTATCGTGAAATTGAATGTGGCGGCTTTGGTAAACGGATATGAATACTTTGCCTATTTGCCAAAAAGCTCGGCTGTGCCACTTGTTCCAAATTTGATAAAGTCGGCATACGTTGGAACCGGAGTGGATGCAAAAACTCTGTTGATGAGAGATTTTCTGGGTATAAGCAAGCCGCCAACAGTATAAGGAGGGACAGAAAGTGTATATCGTTTTCCAGAAGAACACACGAATCGCAGTAGCGAAAACAGCAACAATCAAACGGGTTGAACAAGGACTGGCAACCGACGAATCTATCTATTTCGATGGAAATGGTGAGTTGGATTACAGAGAAGTAGATGACAACGACGTTCCGGCGGATTTCGGTCCGCATAAGTACATCCTAGATACAGGTGGAAGCTTTGGTTTGAACGAAGATTATGTTGAATACAAAACGCCTGAGCAGAAGATTGCGGAATTGGAAGCGAGGCAGGCTGCGACCGAAGAGGCGCTTTTGCAATTAATTCTTTCTCAAGCGTGACTAATCCGAAAGGGAAGTGTTGTCAATGTATGCATTTATGCTGAATATGTGGGTCATGAAAAAAGTGACGAATGCCGATCTGATGAAGCTAGTCAACCGGACGCCACAACAACTTACTCAGGAAGAATACAATATGATCGTTGAGACATCGCAAAAGTAGAAGCGCCTTTCCAAAAGCGGGAGGCGTTTTTTCATGGGGAGCTGCCGAGGCGGCTTCTCTTTATTTTGCCCCAAGGGGGTGAGGAGGAAGAGCGACATGGAAAACATCATCAAATCAGTATTCGCACTTGGCGGCGCAGCTGCATCTTTTCTCTTTGGTGGATGGTCGGCATTGCTCAGTGTGTTGTTGGCATTCGTAATCTTTGATTTCGTCACCGGAATGGTTGCGTCCGGCATGGAAGGCAAGCTAAAAAGCAAGGTCGGCATGATCGGCATTGCGCGGAAGGTGTTCATCTTCTGCATGGTCGCGATTGCGCATCTGATCGACATGTCTCTGGGTGACCAAAATTTCATCCGCGACGCGACGATCTTTTTCTATCTGGCAAACGAGCTGCTGTCCATCATCGAGAACGCGGGACGCATTGGCCTGCCCGTTCCGGAATTGATTAAGCGAGCAGTAGAGGTACTAAAAGGGAGAGGGGAAGGGAAGTAACATGCAAATCATCGATATGATGCTGACCAACAAGACGGCCAGGCCAGGTACAAAGATTGTCCCGAAAGGACTGGTCATCCACTGGACAGCCAACGAGGGCAAAGGTGCTGATGCCGTGGCGAACCGGAACTACTTCAACAAGCCGACGACAGAAGCTAGCGCTCACTACATCGTGGATGACCGGCAAATTATCAGGTGTTTGCCTGAGACGGAAATGGGCTATCACGTCGGGGCTAAGTCGTACAAGCCGGAGGCGGTTGCCAGGTTGAGCAGCTATCCGAACAACGCAACCATCGGAATCGAAATGTGCGTCAATGCAGACGGCGATTTCAAGGTGATGTATCAGCGGACAGTGGAGCTGGCAGCGGATATTCTCAAGCGGTACGGGTGGAGTGTAGACAAGCTGTGGCGCCACTTTGACATCACCGGGAAAAACTGCCCGGCTTACTTCGTGTCAGATGACTTCTCCCGCCGCTTTACCGGACTGACAGCGACGCAGGCATGGTCGAAGTTCAAGGCTGATGTGGAGCAGGCGTTAAAGCCTAATCCACAACCTGCACAAAAGCCTGTGGACAAGGTGCTCGTGGAGATCAACGGCAAGCGCCTGGCGGCGTCCGGCTACCTCAAAGATGGTGTATCTTGGCTGCCGATCCGTGCCGTTGCAGAGGCAGTTGGCGGCAAGGTCGAGTGGTGCCAATTGACCAAACAAATCAAAGTGAATGGCAAGGACATCAACGAGGAAATTATCGAGGGCACCGGCTACGCCTGGTCGAAGGAGATCGGCGCAGCGCTCGGCCTGACGGTGGAGTGGGATGGGGAAACCAAAACAGTGCGCCTGACGAAAGGATGTGTGTAAGATGGACTGGCTGAAACAGAACAAAAGGGGCTTGCTCCTCATCGTGATCGGCGTCCTCGCTATTGTTGGCAGCTACGGACTGCTGACGGAAGAGCAGCAGCGGCAGATCGTGGAGATCATCGCATCGTTCCTGTATACGATCTTGTAAACGACGAAGCCCTCTGGCGGAGTGATCCGCTGGAGGGTTTTCATTGTTGAAATTTTTGCATCTAGCGTGTTTTTTAATAATTATTTGAAACAAGACATTCAATTTTATTTACACCCTACTTTTTCACATAGTATGCTAAAAACAGAAACAATAAGGGTGAAATAAAATGGATCTCGTATTATCGGGCAGTCTTGACAGGAATCAAATTTCAAAGGCACTGGCCTCACTACAAAAGGCTAATACCAAGACGGTCAATAATGTTGATCTTACTGGGGTAACATTCGCACAACCTTATGGGATGGTTCTGTTACTGCAGTTATTTGGCTATCTAAGCATTACCAATGATATCTTGTTGCCAAATAATAAAATACTTTCTTACATGGCAAGAGCTAACTTTTTCTCTTTAGTTCAGAAGTATGCATATCTAGACGATAACATTTTGAGAATAATGGACCAGACTGTTAAGGATGATGGTAACAAGAGTTTGCTTGAAATCACGCGTATTGAAGACAACAGTGATATTAAAAAAACAGTTCAAGCGGTTTTTGACCAAGCTTATAATATCCTGAAATATGAACTGTTGTATGACGATGATGATGTTTCTAGCTTCCTCTCACTGCTAATTGAATTACTACAAAACATCCCTAGACACAGCGAATCATATGGTTATGTATGTGCTCAGAGATACCATTTCCCGAAGAGTGATCTTAGATATATTAGCGTGTGTATATCCGATAAAGGAATTGGTATTAAAGAGAGCTTAACACCGACTCATGGTAATTACATGTCTGTATGGGACGACAGTGTTGCCATTAATCTGGCCGTACTCGAGGGAGAGTCAAGTAAAAGTAGAGGAGGTTTGGGCTACAAAGGAGCAAGGGAAATCGTTAAAAAATTCTCAGGAACCCTATATGTTCGGTCTGGAACTGCCGACATATTTATCAAAGAGAATGGCATACCAGTAATAAATGGAGGACTTCCATTTTTTCCTGGCACCCAAATTGAAATCATCTTACCACAAAAAAATGATTGACAAACCTTTTTGGAAGATATAATATCTTCCTTGTAAGGGTTTATAATATTTTTGTTTAAAGGAGGGGTGAGCATGATTGGTTCAGTAAAGGTTTTGGACCTTGGCGGCCTAAGTGAACAGCTTGTTGAGACAAAACTCCTCTCCATCCGCCCTGACGGTGAAATTATCAGGAACGAAATTATCTCGATTGCTCATTCAATTGAGGAGGATATTATACTTCTTGATTTTAGTAATGTCCTGATTATTGACTTTTCTTGTTCTGATGAGATTATTGCAGTACTACAAGAAAACACGAAGCTCCTCTCAGGTAAGAGGATTATCCTATCGAACCTGACAAAAAGTCATCAGGAAAATATTCAAATGGCATTGAAGGAAAGAAAACAAGCTGTCTGGGCGCTGGATAAGTTACAAGGTTATTATCTCATAGGTCATCTTCAAGGAAATCTGGAATCGATTTTGGCGTTTGTAACCGACAGAAAAAGAGTAACTGCAAGAGAGTTAGCTGATGACCTAGGGGAAGAGTTGGCTAGTGTGAGTCTGAAGCTTGGAAAACTCTATAAAGGCGGATTAATAAACCGTATTGAAGATCGATCACCAGAAGGAATGCAATATATTTATACTTCACTTTTTTGAACTCCATAGCGAGTTCAAAAAAATTAGAATGGTTTAACCGAAAAATGAATAAAGGTACTTTAAATAAAAAAAGAATAAGGGGTGAGAGGGAATGAGATCGAAGAACAAAATAAAAAACTGGTTGCTGTTCCGACATTCTTGCCGGGAGCCTACCAGTCTGGTGTAAAGTGGGTATTCATGTTATCGTCCTTTTTATTGCCTCGACAACAATAAATGTAACATGAATGGCTCTCTCCTGGCAAGGCACAAAAAACCAGGAGGATTGATAAAGATGTTAATTTGCACACCGTACATTACTCTGAGGAACGGTCATCGTTTGTATGCTCATGAAAAGGGGCTGGAAGCATTTTGCTTCGAGGTTACTCCCGAACAACAAAAGAAGTACGAGGAAAAAAAGCGTAATAAAGCGTCTGAACAAAACGAAAAAACAAAAGAGTAGTTGCATTTCGGCGGGATTTTGGACGAGATCCCGTCGACCAAATTTATTATCAGGAGGAACATGATGAGATACTGGTTACGAGATAAATTGTTGGGACTTGGTTTATTGGTAATCGCTGTGGTAATTGCTGTGGGTATTATTTTTCCGCTTGTGAGAAGTGCACTGGTTAGCGCTTTTGGTGACCAGGTGACTACAGTGTATGTTGCGATAGTTGATGATGTCAAAAATGCTCAAGCAAAAGTTAGATGGATTGATGATGTTCCTCAGCTACCTATGCAGAACGACAAGTATGTTGCACAGAAAGCGTGGGTTAATATTGAAAAATTTCCTATTGCTAGGGTAGGAGACACAGTTGACCTTGCTGTAACTGCACCTGGAACACTAAAGAAACTCGGAAATCCCCATCAGTACACAAAACTTGAGGTGGTAGATCTAAACTTAAATTGGTTCTCAGAGGCTTGGCGATATATAACGAAATGACAAGTCGGCGTTTGCCGACTTAATTTTATTTGCAAGATTCCCTCCTGTTCGCATATAATACAAACAAATGTTCTTATTTGGAGGCGAACAGCATGAGAATCAGCAAGATAGATAATCCGCTTTCAATCAGATTTGTCCTGCCGGAGCAACGGGAGCTGTACCTGCAGATGCGCGAGGACGAGAAGCTGGTGCCAATGCCAGTGCTGGAGCAGGATGAACTTGAATCCTTTCAGTACCTGATTCGCGATGCAGCGCGCGAGGACTACGCCGTCACAGTGACCTGGTGGCAGCAGGTCAAAGGTGATCTGGGCAAGAACCGCAGCATGTGGGGCACCGTGAAGTGGATCGACCACAACACGCGCCGGATCAAGCTGGTAAATGATGAAGATGTTCAGTGGGTTCCATTAGATAATGTAACAGCGATTTCAAGTTAAGTGGTTGTCGAAGGGTGTCGGACAATTACCCTTGCTCACCCTTGGGTACTTGGATTATCGTGGAAATGTCACGAATATAGTCCTGGGACCATCAGGAGGAAAAGCCATTGAAATTTTTGAAGTTCATAGGTTGGGTTTTTATTCCTTATATCATGATCCTTTTTCAATGGAAGAAGATCGGGGCAATTGGTAAGGGATTAGGAACCGCATGGGCATTAATTGTTCTGATTTCTAGTATTGGTAATGCTGCCAGCGAGAAAAAGCCAGTTCAAACAGTTTCAATTCAAGAGAGTAAGTCTACAGAGGTAAAGCAAAAGGAAGTAGCCCCAATAGCTTCCCAAAATCAATCGAACCAGACACCTACAACCGACTCTCAAGCGGTAACGCCAACTGCCTCACGTATTCAAGCGAAAGTTCTTGAGGTAACAGACGGCGATACAATCAAGGTTGAGTTAAATGGTAAGGAGGCAGCTGTTCGTTTTCTTCTGGTCGATACCCCGGAAACCAAACATCCACAGCATGGCGAACAGCCCTTCGGAAAAGAAGCATCAAATTTCACCAAAGATTTGCTAAGTGGCAAGACCGTTGAGCTCGAACAGGACGTAAATAATGGGCCCGACAAGTACGGCCGACTGCTTTACTACGTGTATGTGGATGGCAAATCCGTACAGGAAGCGCTGCTGGAGAAAGGGCTTGCCCGGGTCGCCTACGTGTATGTTCCAAACGTCAAGTACGTGGATGAGTACCGAGCAATCCAAGAAAAAGCCCAGAAGGCTGGCGTGGGAATCTGGTCAATCGAGAACTACGCCCAAGAAGATGGATACCACGCAGAAGTGGTTAAGAAGAACGCTTCAACTCCGGTTAAAAACGCCACCACAACCTCAGCGCCTAAGCCACAGCCTAAGCCACAACCTGCTCCGCAGCCGGTTCAGGAAGTGTATTATGCGAATTGCAGCGAGGCAAAAGCAGCCGGTGCGGCTCCGATCTACAGAGGCGAGCCAGGTTACAGACCGAAGCTTGATCGTGATAACGACGGGATCGCCTGTGAAAAGTAAAACAAAAGCCCTTCTCAACAGAGAGGGGCTTTTGATACGACGTTATATTAATATGGAAGAAACTCAACAAAGAATTGGGGACAATGGGGACGAATTGGGGACCAAATCGAACAGCAAGCATCATTTTTTATCCTGCGTTACCATAAACATCTTACGAAAAACCCTTGACCCATTAGGTTTTATCATGTTACACTCTAATCTGTCAGACGGCCTCGACCAGATTTAGGTTCTGGCGGGAGACCGTGGGGGTTCAAGTCCCTTCACCCGCACCTTATAAGAAAAAGGATTTGCAGCCAGAGCAAACCTTTGTTCATGTACATGCGGACGTAGCTCAATTGGTAGAGCGTCGCCTTGCCAAGGCGAAGGTCGCGGGTTCGAGACCCGTCGTCCGCTCCATAGATGTTCTCGGGTCTCTCACCCGTTCCGGGTTTACCCTTGAAGAGCATCAAAGAAGAGTGTCACGGGTACTTCAGATCTGGCTTGTCGGGTAGCAAATCGGCGAAGTGGTGCCAGTAGAAGCGAGACCCGTCGTCCGCTCCATCATTATTCAACCGTTTCAGGTTGACTCTTACAATTAAGTGCCCTTAGCTCAGCTGGATAGAGCGTTTGACTACGAATCAAAAGGTCGGGAGTTCGAATCTCTCAGGGCACGCCATTACTTCATATGAAACCGTAGAGTAGGAACAATTCCTACTCTTTTTTGCATAATCTCGGCTGCATTCTTACAAATTTTAAGTAAGTTTTCCTTGTATCTCCCAATTCCATCTATTACTTTAGAATTACACTGTATTTTCAACATCAACAATACAGGTGATACAAGGGAAAACAGGTGACAACGAGAGTTTGTTACATGCGTGATGGAAGAATAAGATGGAACAGGAGATGTATCAACGTGAACCCAATTAAATTGGACCAAATGCATCCTGCAATTGCTAAACTGATCGATAATATAGAAAAAGTTTTGATTGGAAAACGTTCGGTAATCGAGATGATGGTCGCAGCGATTTTGGCGAATGGGCATGTTCTTTTGGAGGACGTGCCGGGTGTCGGAAAGACGATGCTCGTACGCGCTCTGGCCAAATCGATCGGGGGCGAGTTCAAGCGTATCCAATTCACGCCCGATTTGCTGCCGACCGACGTGACTGGGGTAGCGATCTTCAACCAGCAAACGATGGAGTTTGAATTTCGGCAAGGACCGTTGTTTGCAAACGTGATTTTGGCGGATGAAATCAACCGGACATCGCCAAAGACACAGTCAGCTCTTTTGGAAGCAATGGAAGAGCGCTCAGTCACTGTAGACGGCACAACGTATCGGTTGGCCAACCCGTTTTTTGTGATGGCGACGCAAAACCCGCTGGAATACGAAGGAACGTTTCCACTGCCGGAAGCACAGTTGGACCGTTTTCTGATGCAATTACGCTTGGGATATCCGACTGTAGATGAAGAAATGCGGATGTTGTCGAGATTCTCAGATGTGAATCCGCTCACAGAGCTTGAGCCTGTCTTGTCGGCAGCAGACTTGACGCAGCTCCAGAAAGAAGTTGCTGCGATCAAGGTGTCGGAAGGGGTAAAAGAATACATTGTGCGGCTTTGCCACCGTACACGTGAACACCACCATATTTACCTTGGTGTAAGTCCACGCGGGTCACTTGCCTTGTATAAAGCGGTGCAGGCACTTGCATTTGTACGCGGCAGAGATTACGTTATCCCGGATGATGTCAAAGAACTGGTGCCGTTAGTATTCGCCCATCGGATGATCGTGAAGCCGGAAGCACGTCTGGAAGGAGCAACCGTTGATCGGGTACTGACCGTGATCTTGACCGAAACCCGAGTGCCGGTGAGCTGAGGCGGTGACTGCGAATGAGACAGCAAAGATGGGGTAAGCTCAAAGCGGTCCTGCTTGTGGTGATCACCTATGTTTTCGCCAAATTTCAGGGCGGTTTTTCCAGCTGGTTTCTTTTTTACAGCAGTCTGGTGTTTCTGGTATATGAGGCTCTGGCGTATTTTCTCATGTTCTCTACGCTGGAGGTAGAACGCCACATCGATCGCAATCGTTTGCAGGACGGCGAGGACGTCGTTGTGACGGTTCGTCTGCGCCGGAGAATCCGGTTTCCGCTCGGGTGGCATATGGTTGTGGAGCCGTTGCCGGAGCGTCTCGCAGGCGTGTATGAGCCGCACAGACAGCTGATTTTTCCTTGGTTTAAAAAAGAGATGGAGTTTCGCTACGTCATTCCCAGCCTGCCACGCGGTTTTTACACGCTGGATCAGTGTGTTGTCAGCGGAGGAGATTTTTTCGGATTTTGCGAAAGGCGGAAAGTGTTTTCATTCCCCCAGGAGTTTCTCGTCTATCCACGCTATAAGGAATTGACGCATTGGGCTTTGGGCGATGGCAGCTTCAGCGGGAATGTCCACGTGTCACACAAGCGCTCCGACGACGTCGCTGCGGTAAGGGGCGTACGCGATTATCAGCGCGGTGACCGGCTGAGCCAGATTCATTGGCGTGCATCTGCCAGAGGGACTGGCTTAAAAACAAAGGAATTTGAGCATCAGGCGATGAATCAGGCTGTCTTTTTCCTTGATGTAGAAAAGGAAAGCTACGAGGGCCAGCCAGCCCAGCTTTTCGAAACGGCGGTAAAGCTAAGTGCAAGCCTGATCGCGTATGCCAACCGGAACCAGTATCACTACGGGCTGGTGTACAGGCAAAAGGAACGCATCTCGATTGCTCCGGCGCTGTCCCATGCCCACTTCCTGCGTGTGTTTGATCAGTTGGCGCGAGTCATGCCGCAAGGAAGCGAGTCGTTCGCACGGGTTGTAGGGCGAGAAGCGCTGGAACAGCAACAAGGTGTAACGCTGATTATCGTCACACCGCGAGTAGACAAAGACCTGGTCAATCGACTGATTGCGTTGTCGCAAAAAGGAAGAAGAGTGCAATTGTTCTACGTACATGCCGAAGCCACCATTTCCCAGGAGCGCAGACGAATGCTGCAACTGCTCGGCGGAAGCAAAGTATCGTGTACGTCTATCCACGTCGATGAACAAGAGTGGAAGCGGATAGGAGGTGCTTAGACTCATGAGCGTGTGGAAACGTCCAACGGTATGGCAATGGGTCTCGGCCCTTTTTCTGTTCCTGATGCTAAGAGAGTGGCTATTGCCTTTGCAGGAGCTGACAGATACAGGCATCCTTTGGCCTTTTTATGCGATCGTGGCCGGAGTGCTGATTATCGACGTAGCCATACCGTATCGCTGGATTACAATACCGATCAAAATGCTGGGCCTGCTGTGGCTTTTGCATGCTTCTTTGTTCGACACACCGCTGTTTGCGACGGATTGGCTGGCGGAGTTGTACGGGCAGATAGTTCATGACCTCCCGTTGGCTTTTCAGCAGGATTGGGCAGCGATGTCCATCTTGTCGCGAAATGCCTTGTTTGACCTGATGCTGATCGTTTTGATCACGATGCTGACGTACTTGGTACTGGAGCAGCGGCAAGGCTTATGGTTCGTCTTTTTGACAGAGCTGTATTTGGCTGTCCTTGATACGTTCTTGCCGTATGACGCCAGCGAGGGGATTGTGCGGACGCTCATTTTCGGGTTCTTGCTCCTGGCTGTCAGTCATTTGATGAAGATGACCAACATGGCTACCGTGGCAGAAAAAAGGAGCCGACTTCTCTTCGGTTCTCTGATGGCTTCTCTCCTGATCATTCTCGTGAGCGTAGGCATCGGCTATGCCGCTCCGAAGAAAGCAGCGAGCTGGCCTGATCCGATTGCTTTTCTGATGGGCAACGGGAACGAGACGCCGACAGCGGTCATGAAAAAAGTTGGTTACGACAACAACGACGAGCGGTTGGGCGGACCTTTTCTGCAAGACAATACGCTGGTGTTCATTGCGACAACGAACGAGCGCAGCTATTGGCGCGGCGACTCCAAAGACCTGTATACAGGTGTAGGCTGGGAGAAAGGGGAACGCGATTACACGGCGATTCTCGACCCGCAAAACTACGAGTGGAAAAATGAACTGTTCCACGGGTTCGAAATGAAAAAGGTAGAAGCAACGCTGGAATTTAAAGGACCGCAGCAGTTTGCCACTGTCTTTTATCCGGGGCAATTGAACAAGGTGAGCAATTACGCTCCGCCGAATGCTACTGTCGTGTACGATCAGTTGAACCAACAGCTAGAGGTGCGGGCAGGCAAAATCAACCTGATCCAGCCCAGATCGCAAAATGGCAAAACGGAATACGCTCCTAACACATTGCTGCTCAAGCTCAACCAGTACAAGGTGAATGCAGAGGTTCCGGTTGTCAGCGAAAAGGCAGTGACCGAAGCGGGAACCGACTATCCGGAAGAGATCAAAGAGCGGTACTTGCAGCTTCCGGCAACTTTGCCGCCGCGTGTAAAAGAGCTGGCGAAGTCGATTACGCAAAATGCCAAGACCCCGTACGAAAAAGTCCGGGCGATCGAGAATTACTTGCGATCGAGTGGAAAATATAAGTATGAAACGAAAGATGTGCCTGTAGCTGCGGAGGGTCAAGATTTTGTCGACCATTTTCTCTTTGACAGCATGAGAGGGTACTGCGATCATTTCTCCACCTCCATGGCGGTTATGTTGCGCTCTCTGGACATCCCGACGCGCTGGGTAAAAGGCTTCGCTCCGGGGGAGAGAGTAGGCAGCGACGATCAAAACCGCGACATCATGGAAATTCGCAACAAAGATGCCCACTCGTGGGTAGAGGTGTACTTCCCGGGTCACGGGTGGATTCCTTTTGAAGCGACCAGCACCTTTATCTCGCCAGTGCGATTCAACTACGATTTGCAAACCTCCCAACCGCAATTGCCGATCCCTGTGCCGGATCTGGGCAACCAGACTTCGCCAGACAGAGGAGACGGGCGCTTCAATGAGCTGGAAGAGGGAGATGCCGTCCCTGGGAAAAGCTTTTCGATTCCGTGGCAAGTCAATGCGGGGCTGGTGGTTGTGGCAGCCGTTGCGGGCTTCATGGCTTGGAGGAGGAGAAAAGACATTCAACTATGGTGGCTCCGAAGACAGATTGATCAACATAAAGGAAACAAGTACCAGGATCGTTTCAACTGGTTGCTTCGCGTGATGGAAAGTGTCTACTCACGTCGGCAATCGGGTGAGACTCTCCGGGAGTATGTAGGCAGAATCACGATTCCAGCCGACAAGCGGCAAGACTTGCGTTACTTGACGGAAATGTACGAGCGAACCGTTTACGGCTACAAGGAATTGGAACAAAAGGCACGTTCCGTGGCAGAGCAGCTGATCGAGAGATTGATCCGTCAACTGAAGCCTTGAACAAAGCCGTCCCATCTGCTAGAATGACGATCAATGAGTCTCGTATAATGATCAGGAATACGGCCTGAAAGTTTCTACCGCTGAACCGTAAATTCGGCGACTACGAGGAGAGCACTTCGGATTTCTGTACATGCAACCACACATGTGTACACAAGCTGGGACGCTGCCTCCGTATGAAAGATCGGAGTCACCGTCCCGGTTTTTTTGCAAATATGCGACAATTCGGCTTGTAGACGAGTGAGCATGATGCAGAACCGGGGGAAGCGGAAACTGTTTGACCATGCATCAAGCGAGGAGGTCGGCAAAATTGCAGCCGACACTCACGTCCTGTGCGTAACAGGAGAAGGGGGATATGATGGACAAGTCATTGGAAATGGTCGTCGTACTCGATTTCGGAGGCCAGTACAATCAATTGATCGCGCGACGCGTTCGCGATCTCGGTGTCTACAGCGAGCTGATGCCGTTCAATACGCCTGTAGAAAAAATCAAGGCAATGCAACCAAAAGGGATTATTTTCTCCGGCGGACCTGCGAGCGTGTACGAAGAGGGAGCGCCTAAAGTAGATCCGGCGATTTTTGATCTGGGCTTGCCAATCCTGGGTATTTGCTACGGCATGCAGCTGATGAGCCACATGCTGGAAGGAAAAGTAGAGCGAGCTGGCAAACGCGAGTACGGAAAAGCGGAGCTGCGTTTGCAAAATGCCCACAGCCTGTACGAAAAATGGGATGCGAATGAAATCGTCTGGATGAGCCACACCGATAAAGTAGTAGAGCTGCCGACTGGTTTTAGCGTAGATGCTGTGAGCGACAGCTGCCCGGTAGCGGCGATCAGCAACCCTGAGCGCAAGCTGTACGGCGTGCAATTCCACCCAGAAGTTCGTCACACCGTAAAAGGAAGCGAGTTCATCGGCAACTTCCTGTTTAACGTCTGCGGTTGCGAGCCTACCTGGAGCATGACGACTTTCATCGAGGACGAGCTGGTTCGCATTCGTGAAACCGTAGGCAACAAGCAAGTTCTGTGTGCCTTGAGCGGCGGCGTTGACTCTTCCGTCGTAGCAGCGTTGATCCACAGAGCGATTGGCGATCAATTGACTTGCATGTTCGTAGACCACGGCCTTCTGCGCAAAGGGGAAGCCGAAAGCGTCATGGAGACATTCGGTGAGAAATTCTCCATGAAAGTGATCAAGATTGACGCTCGCGAGCGTTTCCTGAGCAAGCTGAAAGGCGTTTCCGACCCTGAGCAAAAGCGCAAAATCATCGGCAACGAGTTCATTTACGTATTCGATGAAGAAGCAGGCAAACTGACAGACATGGACTTCCTGGCGCAAGGTACACTGTACACGGACATCGTGGAAAGCGGAACGGCGACAGCGCAAACGATCAAGTCCCACCACAACGTGGGCGGCTTGCCGGAAGACATGAAGTTCGAACTGATCGAGCCTTTGAAAACATTGTTCAAGGACGAGGTTCGCAAATTGGGTACAGAGCTTGGCTTGCCGGATGAAATCGTTTGGCGTCAACCGTTCCCAGGTCCGGGACTCGGCATTCGCGTTTTGGGCGAAGTGACAGAGGAAAAACTGGAGATCGTTCGTGAATCCGACGCGATTCTTCGCGAAGAGATTGCCAAAGCAGGTTTGGATCGGGACATTTGGCAATACTTCACAGCTCTGCCGAACATGACGACAGTGGGCGTAATGGGCGATGTACGCACCTATTCCTACACAGTAGGCATTCGTGCCGTTACTTCCATCGACGGCATGACAGCTGACTGGGCACGCATTCCGTGGGATGTTCTGGAGAAAATCTCCACGCGGATCGTCAATGAAGTCGACAACGTAAACCGCATCGTGTACGATGTCACTTCCAAACCACCAGCAACGATTGAGTGGGAATAAAATAAATCCGGATGTTCACCTTATTTCAAAAATGAACGTTCGTATTTTCGTTGACATTCGATATGTCACCTGATACACTTCTCAATGTGAACAGGTAATATAGGAAGGTTCGTATATTCTTGAGAATATGGCTCAAGAGTTTCTACGGGGTCGCCATTAACGACCTGGCTACGAACAAAATGTCGACGGGATGCGAGTTTGTTATTATTTTTGAAATTGTTCCCGGAGTGTTTTGTGAAGAGGCCAGGCGCATACTAATAGCGTCCGGGCCTTTTTTCATTGCCACTACCATAAGCATGGGGGGACTTACGGTGCGGAAGTACTTTGAGTTTGACAAACTGGGCACCAATTACCGCCGCGAAACAATCGCGGGCATCACTACTTTTTTGGCCATGGCGTACATTCTGGCTGTCAATCCGTTCATTCTCAGCGGTGCAGACTTGCCGCCGGATCTGAAAGCAAACTACCCTGAGTTCGGCGCTGTATTCACGGCGACAGCTCTGGCAGCAGCGATCGGAACGCTGCTCATGGGGATTCTTGGACGTTTGCCGATCGGGCAAGCACCAGGGATGGGACTGAATGCGTTCTTTACTTACACCGTCGTGTTGACGATGCACATTCCTTGGCAGCAAGCATTGGCTGGGGTATTTGTCTCTTGTACGATCTTTTTGATTCTGTCCTTGACTGGCGTTCGGGAAGCGATCATCAAAGCGATTCCAAAAGGGTTGAAATATGCGGTTTCTGCGGGGATTGGGCTGTTTATCGCATTTATCGGTTTGAAAAACGCAGGCATTGTGGTTGCAAATGACGCGACGTTTGTCGCTTTGGGTCATCTGACCTTTTACCATGAAGGAATGAAGCCAGAAGACGTATTGGCTGCGAAAAATGCCTTGCTGGCAATCTTCGGTCTGATTGTTACGGTCGTTCTGCTTTCGCGAAAAGTGAACTCCGGTATTTTCATCGGGATGGTGGTCACAGCTGTAGTCGGGATGATCTTCGGTCTGGTCAGCCTGCCAGAGCAGGTTGTATCTGCACCGCCGAGCCTGGCGCCGACATTCGGTGCGGCGTTCCAATACCTCGGTGATCCATCTGCTTTGTTTACAGTGAACATGCTGATCGTTGTACTTACGTTCTTGTTCGTTGACTTCTTCGATGCAACAGGTACTTTGCTCGGCGTAGCCAGCCAAGCTGGATTGTTGAAAGAAGACGGAAACTTGCCGCGTCCTGGCAAAGCGCTCGCTTCTGATGCGATTGCCGGTATGGCGGGTGCGGTACTCGGTACTTCGACGACTACTGCTTATGTCGAGTCCACGGCAGGGGTAGCAGCAGGCGGCCGTTCCGGTTTTACTGCTATCGTTACAGGTGTGCTGTTCTTGTTGGCTCTGTTCTTCTCGCCGCTGCTCGCGATTGTGACCCCGGCTGTTACCGCCCCGGCGCTGATTATCGTCGGTGTGCTGATGGCTTCGCATATCGCCCATGTGGCTTGGAACGATCTGGACGAAGCGTTCCCAGCGTTCCTGACGATCTTGTTGATGCCGCTCACTTACAGTATCGCAACAGGGATTGCGACTGGCTTCATCGTTTATCCAGTGATGAAGTTGCTGAAAGGCAAAGGGCGTGAAGTGCATCCGGCGATGTACGTTCTGTTCTTCGTGTTCCTGGCCTACTTCATCTGGTTGCGCGAATAGGATATTTTGGAAAATGGCTTCTCGTCTACTGGACGGGGAGCTTTTTTTGCGCTATGATAGGAAAAATCTTTTGATGTGGAGGGACCTCTGTCATGTTTAGCCAAATATCGTTCCTTCAACAGCATCACCACGGCTAGAGCGTTTGTATCTTCGGAAATGTTTCCGCAGGTGCAAGCGCTTCTTGTGCTTTGTGCCTGCGGTGGTGATTTTTTTGTAGCCATGCGGGCATGAAGTTGCCTCGCATGGCTATTTTTGTTGGTTCGAAAACAGAAAGGATGAGGGACATGGAAAACAGCGTTTTGAAAAGCGTGAAAGGAACAAAAGACTTTTTGCCAAAAGAGCAGGCGCAGCGCAACTGGATACGGCGCACGCTGGAGGCGGTGTTCGAGGCGTACGGCTGCAAGCCGCTGGAGACTCCGACATTGCAATACTATGAGCTGCTCGCATCCAAATACGGCGGCGGGGACGAGATTTTGAAAGAAGTTTATCGGCTGAGTGACCAAGGGGAGCGGGAACTCGCCTTGCGCTACGATTTGACGGTTCCTTTGGCAAAAGTCGTCGGGATGAACCCGGAGATGAGATTGCCCTTCAAGCGCTATGAGATCGGCAAAGTGTTTCGCGACGGTCCGGTGAAGACTGGACGGCTGCGGGAGTTTATCCAGTGCGACGTCGATATCGTCGGTACGTCCTCGATGCTTGCCGAGGCAGAGCTGATCAGCATGGCGTTTGCGGCATTCGCCAAGCTTGGGCTGGACGTGTACATCGAGGTAAACAATCGCAAGCTGTTGTCGGGCGTGTTGCAGGAGCTGGGGGTACCGGCAGAACGGGCGGGAGATGTGATGCTGTCGCTCGACAAGCTGGAGAAAATCGGCGTGGAAGGGGTACGCGACGATTTGCGGGAGCGCCAGGTGGAGGAGCCGCTTGTTGCAGCGATCACGGCTTTTTTGCAAAAGGGTGCGCTGACTTTGGACGCTTTGGCGAAGCAGTTTTCCTCTGATACTTTCCAGCAGGGCGTACAGGAGCTGCAAGAGCTGTTTGACTACTTGCAAGGAGCAGGCGTCTCTGGCGAGGTGCGCTTTTCGCCGTTTTTGGCCCGCGGTTTGGGGATTTACACGGGCACAGTTTACGAGATTTTTTTGCAGGATCGAAGCATTGCCTCAAGCATCGGGAGTGGCGGCAGGTTCGATGAGATTATTGGGCGGTTTTTAGGCGATGGGCGAGCATATCCGGCGGTGGGCATCTCGTTTGGGCTTGATGTGATTCTGGCGGCGCTCTCCATGCGGGAGGCAAGCGAGCGGGCAGCCGCTGACGTTTTGGTCATCCCGCTCGGCACCGAGACGCTTAGCCTTGGGCTGGCGAATCGCCTGCGTGCGAGCGGTCTCCGGGTCGAGCTGGAGCTTGCGGGCAGGAAGCTGAAGAAAGCGCTGGACTACGCAAACAAGGAAGGGATAGCCTACGCGCTGATTTACGGCGAAAATGAAGTGAACAGCGGACAGGTGATCGTGCGGGACATGCGGCAGGGCAGTGAAGAGGCAATAGCACTCGATTCTGTTTCAAGCTGGTTGTCCAGTAGACTGTAAAGGAGATAGCCTTTTTTTGCCACTTTCGTTACGATAAAGAAAAAAGGGGGCGAAGGCATGCGAAAATGGGCCTTTTGGCTAGGATGCAGTTGCTTGGTGATGAACTTGGGATGGCCAGCTAAGGCAAGCGAGGAGCCGCTTTTGCAAAAGCCGTTGTATCAGGCGAATGTCCACATTGATCCAGTGAAAAAAGAAGTGAGCGGAAGCATAGCCATCACCTTTTGGCCGAAAGACCCGAAACATGCCTACCTTCATCTTTATCCGGACGTATTTACGAAACGACAAGATGGAATGCTATGGGAGGAACTTTTAGGCAAGGAACCTGGACTTGGCACGTATGATAGTAACAAGCTCACAGTCGACGGAAAAGCGGTTGCGGGCAAAAAGACTGGGCATATTTTGGAGATACCGCTTGCAGCAGAAGGAAAACCGATAAGCGAGACAGGCCCGCACAAAATCGAGCTGGATTTTGCGATGAAGCTTCCTCACAACGACGGGAGGATGTCATACGATGAGCACGCGATCTGGCTGGGCAACTGGCTGCCGATTCTCGCCGTGTACGATCAGGGCGGGTGGCGTCTCGATGCGTACGAGCCTGTAGGCGATCCCTTTTACAGCGAGGTCGCAGATTACGAGGTCAACGTCACTTTTCCAGCGGGCTATCAGTGGGCGAGCACGGCACCCGATAAAGCAGCAGAGGTGACTGCGCCGTCAAAAGGAGAAAAAACGGCACGGCTGCGCGTAAAAGATGTGCGCGATTTCGCCCTTGTTGTCATGGATGCGAGCTACCAGAGCACAGAGAGCAAAGCAGGAGATACAGTAGTTCGCACTTGGTGGCGCCAAGGGGATGACGTGCAGCAAGCCAAGCAAAACCATCAGGCGGCTGTTTCGTCACTGGCGTATTTTCATCAAAACTTGGGGGCATATCCGTACACGGAGTACGATGTGATTCGGACAGGCGGGGCGATCAACGGGATGGAGTACCCGGCTTTGGTGTTTCTGGACGGGCGGCATTTTCTGGCGAATGCAGAGTACGCGATTGATACGGTGGTGCATGAGACGGCCCACCAATGGTTTTACGGATTGGTCGGCAACGATCAGCTTCGCGAGGCATGGCTGGACGAAGGCTTTACTGAATATGCAACGATCGCCTTCCTGACGGAACAGTATCCGCTACACGGTGCTGAGCGCGTGCGCAGGCGGCTTGCCAACGGGACGTTTGTGCCGCTTTACGTAAAAGAGCATCAGCGGCCGTGGCAGGCTCTCACCGAGTTTCCTGCCAATCAATACTATAGCGATCTCGTTTACTCCAGGACAACCTCCATGCTGTGGCTGTTGCGGGGAGCTTGGGGAGAAGAGCGGCTGTATGATGTTTTGAGACAGTATGTGGCGACTTACCGTTACCAGCTTGTCAGCGGCGAGCAATGGAAGGCGTTTTTGACAAAAGCGGCTGGCGAGGACGCGAGCGCATTTTTGGACTATTGGATGAATCTGGACATGTCCCAGCAGGAACAGGCAGCGGCCTGGCTGGAACGACAACGCGAAAAGCAGCAAAAGTAAGCGAAGGCAGGGGAGTGCCATGTGGCGCAAGCATTGGGTGGTCGGCATGGTAGTAGGGATTGCTCTGGCAGTGTGCTTGTGGAGCAGCCCGTGGGCGGGACAAGCCGGGGCAGATGTGGCGGTGATCGCCAACCCGGAGCAGAAGCCGGCAGCTGTCACGTACAGCGCAGAGGTGTGGCTGGATATGAACGAGCGAGTCGTAAAAGGAACGTTGACGACCCGCTTTGTACCACAGGATGACAAAGCCTTTTTCCATCTGTATCCGAATGCTTTCGCTACAGAGGCGGATCTTCGCTCAGAAAACTGGGAGCAAGTGCTGGGCAAACAAAGAGAGCCGGGCGGCATTGCGATCTCGGCTGTCAAAGTAAACGGACGCCAAGCTGATGTTCGCTATGAAGGAAAAACGAACACGCTTTTGCGCGTGCCGCTCCCACAGCTTCCGCCGAACAAGGCAAAAGCCGAAACGGTTGTGGAGATGAGCTTCCGCCTGCAAGTGCCGTATAACAACGGGCGGCTGTCTTACCACGATCATGCCATGTGGCTCGGCAATTGGCTGCCGATTCTCGCCGTCAAGGACAGCGGCGGCTGGCGACTCGATCCGTACACAGCGATCGGCGACCCGTTTTACAGCGAGGTGGCGAACTATCATCTGCGCGTTCATTTGCCGGAAGGGTATCAGCTTGCTACGACGGGGCTGGAAAGTGTCGCTGTCGTCACGCAAACAAGGCCGCAGCGCCAAAGTATATACGAGCTGGATGCCTGGAACGTTCGTGATTTTGCCATGGTCGTGATGGATGACACGTATCAGGCGATGTCCGGCAAGGTGGGGGAAACTGTCGTTCGGACCTGGTCGCAGCAAGGCGATGATGCGGCAGTCGTGAACAGCTTGCACCAGACGGCGATGGAATCGCTCGACTACTATGGAAAACAGTTTGGCACGTACCCCTACAAGGAATACGATGTCGTCAAGACGGGCGGCTTTTTCGGGGGAATGGAGTATCCGAGTCTCGTCTTTATTGAAGAGGAATTTTTCAACACAGCGAATAGCATGGGAGCGGCTGTGGTTGCGCACGAAACCGCCCATCAATGGTTTTACGGCATCGTCGGCAACGATGAAGTGCGGGAGGCGTGGCTCGATGAAAGCTTGACCGACTACGCCACGATGGTGTTTTTGCAGGAAAAAGATGCCAAACGGGCGCAGGCGTACATGCGGATGAGGCAAGGCCAGTCGCGAGCGGCGGAAGCGTATGCGAAGCAAGGAATTGACGCCGAGACGAGTGTGGCGGCCTTCCCGGACTGGAAAAGCTACAATGAGCTGGTCTACGGACGCTCAGGCGTCATGTGGTGGACTTTGCGGGATGCTTGGGGAGCCGAACGGCTGAATCAGCTATTGCGCCAGTACGTGAGTGAGCACCAGTACGGGCTTGCGAATGGAGCAGCGATCAAGGAACTGGTATCGGCGGCAAGCGGAGCGGATGCCACACCGTTTTTTGATTACTGGCTTCATCTCAAGCTGGAGCTTGCGGAAGCAGCGAACGGCTGGTTGGAAAAGGTTAAACACGAATGATGGAATCGAACCCAATTTAAAATGTTCGGAAGCGTGGTTGACAGGCAAACTTTCTCCCTGCTACACTGTGTATGTTGATAGCAAACGAGTACGAATAGCCCAGGCGATGAGTACGGCGCAAAAAGCCGTTAGTCGGTTGGGTTTTCTTCTGATGATACAAAACGTAGGGGGCGAATGGTTCATGCTACAGCCGTTGGTAGGCGTCATTATGGGCAGTACGTCAGACTGGGAAACGATGAAGGAAGCATGCGCAATTCTCGATGAATTGCAGGTTCCGTACGAAAAGAAGGTCGTCTCTGCACACAGAACGCCTGACTTGATGTTTTCGTATGCCGAGAGTGCAAAAAGCCGCGGGCTGGAAGTTATCATCGCAGGAGCGGGTGGCGCAGCCCATTTGCCAGGCATGGTGGCTGCCAAGACTGAACTGCCAGTAATCGGAGTACCTGTGAAGTCTTCCAATCTGAACGGACTGGATTCGCTTTTGTCCATCGTGCAAATGCCAGGCGGCGTGCCAGTCGCCACAGTCGCAATCGGCAAAGCGGGCGCGATCAATGCAGGGCTGCTCGCTGCGCAGATTTTGGGGATCAAATACCCTGAGGTGCAAGAGCGCTTTGTGGCAAGACGTGATGAAGTGCGCAATAAAGTGTTGGAGGCTGGCGAACTGGAATGACGACCAAACAGAGCAAGCAAATCAAACCAGGATCGACTCTCGGAATACTCGGCGGCGGACAGCTCGGCCGAATGATCGCTCTCGCTGGACGAGCTATGGGTTATCGCTTTGTGACGATGGACCCGACCGTCGACGCTCCGTGCGGACAAACGGCGGATCGGCAAATTGTCGCCAGCTACGATGACGTGGAAGCGGCGATGCAGCTTGCTTCTGTCAGCGACGTGATTTCCTACGAATTTGAAAATGTGGATGCACAAGTAGCAGAGGTGTTGGAAAGCCATGCGTACGTGCCGCAGGGCAGCCGCCTTTTGCGCATCACACAAAACCGAATTTCCGAAAAGACGGCGATTCGCGAAATCGGCATTCCGGTCGCACCTTTTCGCGTAGTCGGCAGTTTGCAAGATTTGCAGGGAGCCGTAGCCGAACTGGGGTTGCCTGCGGTCATGAAGACAGCGACCGGGGGCTATGACGGCAAAGGCCAGTGGGTCTTGCGCAGCGAGGACGAGCTTGCGGAGGCGTACGAGACACTCTCCAAGGCAGGAACAGAGCTGATCGTGGAACAGTTCGTGCCTTTTCAGATGGAGTTGTCGGTCATTGCAGCGCGAAATCCAGACGGAGAGTTGGCCGTATTCCCGACGTCGGAAAATATTCATCAGGAAAACATCTTGCATCTGAGCATCGTGCCGGCGCGTGTCGCACCGGAAGTAAAAGCACGCGCAGAAGAAATCGCCCGCACGATTGTCGAGAAGCTTGATGTAGTCGGGCTGATCGCTGTGGAAATGTTTTTGACCACAGACGGGCAACTGTACGTCAATGAACTGGCGCCGCGCCCGCACAATTCCGGCCATTACACGATGGATGCTTGTGTGACTTCGCAATTTGAACAACACGTCCGGGCTGTTTGCAACTTGCCGTTAGGCTCGACAGAGTTGCTCTCTCCCGTCGTGATGGTTAATATTTTGGGAGAGCATCTTCAGCCTGTCATCGATCAAATCGACAAGCTGCCGCGCACGGCCAAGCTGCATCTGTACGGAAAAGCCGAGAGCAAGGCGAAGCGGAAAATGGGGCATATCAACGTGCTCGCCCCCACTGTGGAAGAAGCGCTCACCCACATTGATGAGTTGAAAATCTGGACGAATCCATCGGAGGTATAATCATGATCGAACGTTATTCTCGCCCGGAAATGCGCGCCATTTGGACGGAAGAAAACAAGTTCAAGGCTTGGCTGGAAGTAGAAATTCTCGCATGTGAAGCTTGGTCCAAGCTGGGAATCATCCCGGAAGAGGACGTGAAAAAGCTGTGGGACAAGGCCAGCTTTGACATTAACCGCATCTATGAGATCGAGGAAGAGACACGCCATGACGTAGTGGCGTTTACCCGTGCGGTTTCGGAAACATTGGGCGAAGAGAAGAAGTGGGTACACTACGGCTTGACCTCTACTGACGTGGTGGACACGGCGCTGTCCTACTTGCTGCGTCAGGCGAACGAAATTTTGGAAAAAGATATCGAAGACTTCATTGCGATTTTGGCTGACAAAGCTCGCGAGCACAAAGACACGGTTTGCATGGGCAGAACGCATGGCGTGCACGCCGAGCCTACCACTTTCGGCTTGAAGCTGGCGCTGTGGCATGAAGAAATGAAGCGCAACCTGGCGCGTTTCCAGGCGGCGAGAAAAGAAGTGGCGTACGGCAAAATTTCCGGCGCAGTAGGCACGTATGCGAACATCGACCCGTTCGTGGAAGCATACGTCTGCGAAAAGCTCGGTCTGTCTCCGGCTCCGATTTCCACCCAAACATTGCAGCGCGACCGTCATGCCGAGTACATGGCGACATTGGCTCTGATCGCAACTTCGCTGGAGAAGTTCGCAACAGAGATCCGCGGTCTGCAAAAGAGCGAAATGCGCGAAGTGGAAGAAGCGTTTGCCAAAGGTCAAAAAGGCTCTTCCGCCATGCCGCACAAGCGCAACCCGATCGGCAGCGAAAACATTTGCGGTCTTGCGCGCGTCATCCGCGGTCACATGCTCACTTCTTACGAAAACGTGTCGCTCTGGCATGAGCGGGATATTTCCCACTCTTCCGCAGAGCGCGTGATTTTGCCAGACGCGACCCAAGCGCTGAACTACATGCTGCGCCGTTTCATGAACATCGTGAAAAACTTGACGGTATTCCCGGAGAACATGAAGCGCAACATGGATCGCACATTCGGATTGATCTACTCCCAGCAAGTCATGCTCAAGCTGATCGAAAAAGGCATGAGCCGCGAGCAAGCGTACGATACGGTGCAGCCGCGCGCGATGCAAGCCTGGGAAGAACAGCGTTCTTTCCGCGCCATCGTGGAAGAAGACGCAACGGTCAGCTCCACACTGACCAAAGAAGAGCTGGATGAATGCTTCGACTATCGCTACCATTTGAAGCATGTGGATACGATTTTCCAGCGTCTTGGCTTGCTGTAAGGTTTGAATATGCTTGTAAGGAACGCTCCCGAGTGATTCGGGGGCGTTTTTTTTGCGGAAGAACATCCCTTTTTACGTGGAAATCATGTATGAGGAGGATTTTTCAATATATTGGAAAATATATATTTTGATGTAAAACGCTGAGCGGAAAAAAGCGAGTGTGGGACAGAGTGGAGTTCGTCCGTTTCGCCAAAGCTTACTTCCCTGTTACCGAAAATTATTTTGCAAGTTGGCTCAGGCTGTAACCAAACGAGTGGGGCTCTCGTACCTATAAGTGCGAGAGCTTACAAGCAAGCTATAAGTACCTTACAAAAGTGTAAGCTTCTTGAAATATAACTCGATGGTTCCTGCCTCTGATCCGTTTTACAATGAGATCAACTCATACGGATCACGAAATGGGAGATCGATTATGACTACTGCACTCATTTATGCGAAACCAAACCAAAGACAAATTTACGAAGATTATTCCGCCAAAATATACCGCTATTTCCGCTACCGCGTAAAGAACATCTGGGACGTGGAAGACCTGACAACGACTGTGTTCATCAAAGTATACTCGAAGCTGGATCAATACGATGGCCGCCATCCTTTTGGGGCATGGATTTTCCGCATCGCGCATAATGCCCTGATTGACCACATGCGCAAAAAACGGGAATGCCCGGTTGATCAGGACACTTTCAGCACAATGGCCGCGACTGACAAGCTGCCGGAGGAGTGCCTGCTGACGCAAGAAACGACGGAGGGACTGTGGCAAAAGGTACACACCTTGACGACAGATCAACGCAACGTGATTTCTTTGCGCTATCTCGCTGATTTGCGCATGAACGAGATTGCCGAGATTTTGGGCAAGACAGAGGCTTCAGTCAAAATCCTGCATTTTCGCGGGATCAAAAAACTTCAGCAAATTATGGATGCAAAAGCTTGAAGGCGGATGACAATACCGCCTTTTTTTGTTGGACGAAAACGGGCGTGGCGTGATTCGGACAGCTTGGCGCAGTTGGCGTTGCCGAGTTTTCTAGTGGTATAGTAGAGAGAGGAAGAATTAGGAGATTCGCGATGAGAGGAGTATAAGCTGATGTCGACAATCATGATTGTGGAAGACGACCCGAAGATCAACCAGCTTTTGCAAGAACAGCTGGAAAAATACGGATTTCAAACGGTCAACGTCGAGCATTTTGACCGCGTCATGGATGTGTTCATAGACAGGCGGCCCGATCTGGTACTGCTGGATGTGAACTTGCCCAAGTTTGACGGCTTTTACTGGTGCAGACAGATGCGGCAGGAGTCCAACTGCCCGATTTTGTTTATTTCCGCGCGGGAGAGCAAGATGGATCAGGTCATGGCGCTGGAAAATGGCGCAGACGACTACATTACCAAGCCGTTCGACTACGATGTGGTGCTGGCGAAAATTCGCAGCCAGCTGCGCCGCGCATACGGGCAATACGCGCCGCAGGAAGGGGAACGCACGGTAGAGGTTGCGGGACTGAAGCTGTTTTTGGAGCGGATGGAGCTTTCGATGAACGATACGAAGATCGAGCTGAGCAAAAAAGAGGCGCTGCTGCTGGAAGCGTTGATGAATCAATACCCGCGCGTCGTGAGCAGGGAGCGCCTGTTGGAAAAGCTGTGGGACGAGCAATTCGTCGATGAAAACACGTTGAACGTGTACATCACGCGTGTGCGCGGAAAGCTGAAAGACATCGGGCTGGAAGGAGCCGTCGAGACTGTGCGCGGTTCGGGCTATCGTCTGCGAGCGACCTGGGAGGATGGGCAATGAAGCTGTTCCTCAGGGATCAATGGGCCTTTGCCGCCTTTTTTCTCGTTCAGCTGTTTTTGCTGATTTTGATTTTCGCCATGGACGGCTACTGGAACGAATCCTTGGTTATTTACGTGATGTTTTTGTCCGTGTTTTTTGCCGGAGCTTTTCTGGTCGTGCGTTATTTGACCCATCGGTTGATTTACCAGCGCTTGAGCAAGCCGGTAGAAACGTTGGAGGAGCTGACGCAGACGTACGGAAACGCAGCGCTTTGCCGCGCCTTGGACGAGAAAAGCCTGGAGCAGTATCGGCTGTACAAGGAGCAGCTGCATGCGTACGAGAACAAGCAGCGCGATTACACGACGTTTATCCAGCAATGGGTGCACCAGATGAAAACGCCGATCTCCGTCATCCATTTGCTGCTGCAAAATGAAGATGATCCGAAATCGGAGAGCGTGCGTGAAGAAATCGACCGGATCAAGCGCGGCTTGGAAACAGTGCTGTACATAGCGCGGCTGGACCGCTTTGAACAGGACTTTTTGATCGAGCCTGTGGCGATTCGCACATTGACGCAAAACGTGCTGGCGGAAAACAAGCGGTTGTTTATCCGCAATCAAGTGTATCCGGAGCTGAAAATAGAAGAGAACTGGCGAGTGGAATCCGACGACAAATGGCTTTCGTTTGTGTTGAACCAGCTTTTGACCAACGCGGTTCGCTATTCGGCAGGGAAAAGCAACAAGGTGACGATCCGAGCGTACGAACGCGGGCAGCATGTCGTCCTGGAAGTGCAAGACTACGGGATCGGCATACCAGCCGAGGATATCAGACGGGTGTTCAAGCCGTATTTTACCGGGGAAAATGGCCGCAAGTATCCTGAATCGACCGGGATGGGCCTGTACTTAGTCAAGGAAATTTGCGGACGGCTGCACCATGGCGTGGAAATGGACTCCGAAGTGGGCGAGGGCACGACAGTCCGCCTTGTCCTGTCTGCGGTGGTGCCAACCTTACAAGAACGTAAGGATGATGAAAGTTAAATCGATAGTTGAAAAACGTGCGCCCTCGTATAGTGAAAAGTGGGATGTCAGAGGAAAGGGGAAAGACGCATGGAAATGCTTGCGGTGAACAGTCTGAGTAAAATATACGGAGGCAAAGTGACATACCGCGCGTTGACCGATATCGATTTTTCGATTCGCAAAGGAGAATTTGTCGGTATCATGGGTCCATCCGGCAGCGGGAAAACGACGCTTTTAAATATGATCTCCACGATTGACTCTCCTACATCGGGGGCTGTTCTCTTGAATGGAACGAATCCGCACTTGTTGAAAAAAGACAAGCTGGCGCTCTTCCGTCGCCGCGAGTTGGGCTTTGTGTTCCAGGATTTCAATTTGCTCGATACCCTGACGATTGGTGAAAATATCGTTTTGCCGCTTACGCTGGAAAACGTCAAAGTTCAGACGATGGAAGAAAAGCTGCAAAATGTGGCTACGAAGCTGGGAATTTTGGACATTTTGGATAAGCGTACATACGAGGTATCCGGCGGGCAGCGTCAAAAGACCGCCATCGCTCGCGCTATCATCCATTCCCCTTCGCTGCTTTTGGCCGACGAGCCTACGGGAAACCTCGATTCCAAGTCTTCGCGAAATGTCATGGAGACTTTGGAAGCGATCAATAAAGCGGACAATACGACGATGATGATGGTGACGCACGATGCCCTGGCAGCCAGCTACTGTCATCGGGTCATTTTTATCAAAGACGGGCAGTTGCATAACGAAATGTACCGGGGAGAGAACCGTCAGGCGTTTTTCCAAAAGATTATTGACGCGCTATCGTTTTTGGGAGGGAACACCTATGACCTTTCGACAATTCGCGTGTAATAATGTTTTGCGCAATAAACGTACTTATGCTGCCTTTTTCATGAGCAGCGTGTTCTCTGTCATGATCTTTTTCGTCTACGCCATGTTCATTTTCCATCCGGGAATTGTCGGCGAGGAGATTCATGAATCAGTAGCGACCGGGATGATCGTAGCGGAATACGTCATCTTTCTGTTTTCGTTCTTTTTCCTCTTCTACTGCGTGGGAGCGTTTTTGAAAAAGCGGGAAAAGGAATTTGGGATTTTGTTCATGCACGGCATGACTCCGATGCAGCGCAATGTGCTCATCTGCATGGAAAACATGCTGATCGGGGTCGTCTCCATCGCGTTTGGGATCGGTCTTGGGATGGTGCTGGCCAAGCTGTTTTTCCAGTTTGCGGGCTTTCTGCTCGATGTGAAGGCATTGGGTTTTTATCTGCCCTGGAAAGCGATAGGGCTGACAGTGGTGGCGTTTCTTATTTTGTTCGCGGCGATCTCACTGTTTACTGTGCTGTTGCTCAGAAGCCGCAGCCTGCTTGAACTGTTGCAGGGGAGCCGCCGTCCCAAGCGGGAGCCTAGCGCGTCGATCGTGCTGTCGCTCGTAGCGGTTGCCTTGCTCGGAATGAGCTATTGGCTTGCCCTGACAGCAGACGGCATCTACGTGGTGGCGCTTGTGTTGCCGGTGACCGCTTTGACAGTGGTAGGAACGTACTTGCTGTTTACACAGCTGAGCGTGATCCTGATTGAATATTTGAAGAAGCGTCGAGCGATTTACTGGCGGCGCACGAATCTCCTGACGCTATCTGACCTGGCGTACCGGATGAAAGACAACGCGAGAATGTTTTTCCTGGTCTGTATCGTTTCGACGGTCGCCTTTTGTGCGATTGGGACGTTGGCTGCCTTGGCAGGTTCGATCCAGGAGACAGTCGTGAAGACGAATCCGTTTGCGTTTGAATACCAGAGCAAAGCAGGCAATCCTGACAAGGACGCGCATTTGCAGTTGATTGAAAACAGCTTGCAGCAAGGCGGCTTTTCTTTTGAAAAATATCAGGTGTCCATGCGTGTGCTGCCCGAGGCTCCGAATATGGAGAGAATCGGGGTCGTAAAACTGTCCGATTACAACCGCATCGCCGTGGCCGCCAATTCGCGCGAGCTGAAAATGGCCGACAACGAAGTGTTTTTGCTGCTCTTGTGGTTTGATGACGCTGTGAAGCAAAAGACGTTGCGCGTGGGCAACCAGGAGCTGATCGTCAAAACGGATACGAAAATGAACCCGCTGATCAGCGGCATCGATTTTGAGCGTCTGGCCGTCGTGCCGAACAAGGTGTACGATCAACTGACCAATTTGCGGGAAGAACAGCGTTTTGCCTATGATGTGCCGCGGTGGAAAGACACGCAGGACATCAGTCTCAAGCTGACTGATGAAATCGAGCATCGGAACGATATACATTCCTTTGCCGCCCGTGCTCCCCTCTATCATCAGATGAAACAGATGGCAAACACCGGGCTGTTCATTGGGCTGTTTGTAGGGGTTCTGTTTTTCGTAGCAGCAGCGAGCTTTTTGTATTTCCGGCTGTACACGGACTTAGAAAATGACAAGCGGCATTATGGAGCGATTGCCAAGATCGGGCTGACGGATGCGGAGTTGACGAGAATTGTCACGACGCAGATCGCGCTGTTGTTTTTCGTACCGATACTGGTTGCGATCATCCATAGCATCGTGGCGTTTGTTTCGTTGCAGAGCCTGCTCAAAATCATGCTCATCGCCTCCGTCGTCAAGCCGACTGCCATCGTGTTGTGCAGCTTCGTCATCGTTCAGGCGATTTACTTTTGGGTCATCCGCAATCGGTACTTGTTCCATTTGAAGCGGTCGATGAACCGAATATAGTGCTAGTGTGCAAAAGGTGTCCGGGAGCGGGCGCCTTTTTTGCGCGTCTGAATAAGTCGGCAAAGCGATGAGCGAGTTTGGCTAATGCAAGTACACAAACTGGCATAGGATATAGAAGGAGCGCAAAGCGAGGAGGGAAAGGCATGGAACAGGAAACATGGATGGAGCATGCCGTCAATCTGGCGTTGGATAATGTAACAGCCAGCCGTGGCGGGCCTTTTGGCGCGATAGTCGTGAAGGACGGGCAAATTGTCGGGCGGGGCCGCAATGAAGTGACGGCGACGAACGATCCTACCGCGCATGCGGAGGTCCAGGCGATTCGCGAGGCGTGTCAGAAACTGGGGACTTTCCAGTTGGACGACTGCGAGCTGTACACGAGCTGCGAGCCGTGTCCGATGTGTTTGGGCGCGATTTACTGGGCGCGTCCGCGGGCCGTGTACTACGCTTGCACAAAAGAAGACGCAGCGCGTGTCGGATTCGATGATCAGTTCATTTATGAGCAAATCATGTTGCCGCATGAGCGCAGAAGCATTCCTTTTCGCCAGATGGAGCTGGAGAATCGGCAAGGTCCGTTTCTGGCTTGGGAGCAATCGGAAAAGCGGATTGAATATTGAACGGGTGGTGCTGGTCGTTCAGCCATTTCCTACGGGGAGTGGCTGTTTTTTTGTTTATGAATACGCGAAATATGATAAAGGAAAATAAAAAAATGAAAATGCTTTCAAAAAGAAATTTTCTGAATAAAGGGTTGCATCGTGCCGTAATTCGTATTATAGTAACAACAATCGTTACGTAATTCGACTGTAATTTTTAATTTACAACCGCTATAAGGTTAAAAAATGGATAAGTAAGACGAATAAAGGAGTGGTTATATGGAGGAGAAATTCCGGCGTTCCCTGTACCCGGAGCTTGACGATACAGATTATGGGATCATCCGCGCTCTGCAAGAAAATGCTCGCCTGCCTTTTACCCAAATCGCCAAAGATCTCGGGGTGACCGAAAAAACGATTCGCATGCGCGTGCAGCAGCTGCAAGACGAAGGAACGTTGAGTCTGGTTGGCATCGTCAATCCAGTCAAGGCAGGCCTGCATGTTCAGGCGATCATTCAAGTAGCGGTCGAAGCGGAAAAGCTCGACGAAGTCGTCGCCGCGCTGAACGAGATGGTGGAAATTCGTCTGATCGTATTGACCTCCGGTGACTATCAGCTGTTCACGCAGGTCTTGGTAAGAAGCTACGAAGAATTGTCGGAATTTTTGATGAAAAAGCTGTACAAAGTCCCGGGAATTTTGCGGACAAACGTCATCAATGAGCTGAAAATTTTGAAATCCAAGTACAACTTCGTCCGCTAAAACAAAGCGGGAACCTTGGAAGGGGGAATGCCATCGGACGAATGAGCCGCTGGGATTGTCTTGAAAAAGTCGTCATGTTTATCACAGAAAAAAAGAGAGAAGGGGTCATCTTATGTTTTCGACCAAAATGAGCAAAGCGATGCTCGGTGCCGTGCTGGGGACGGTTTTATTGGTAACAGGCTGTGGAGGAGGAAGCGGAGCAGGAACGGCTGATAGCGGAAAAACAGCAACAGCACCTGCTGCTGGCAAAAAAGTAATCAATATCGGGCTGAAGGCAGATCCGCCATCGATGGACCCGAGCATCTCCACATCGCTTTATGATCGCCAAGTATACGCGAGTCTTTACGACAAGCTGTTCGATATCGATGCGCAAGGCAAGATTGTGCCGATGCTGGCTGAATCGTACGAAGTCACGCCGGATGGCAAGACTTATACACTCAAGCTCAAGCAAGGCGTGAAGTTCCACGACGGTACGGATTTTGATGCGGATGCCGTCAAATTCAACTTCGATCGCAACATCAGCGGAGAAAAATCCCGCCGCAAAGGGGAGCTGAAATTCGTTGAATCCGTGTCGGTTGTCGATAAAAGCACGGTGAAAATTCAATTGAAAGAGCCGTTTGCTCCGTTCCTCTCCGTGTTGACTGACCGTTCCGGCATCATCGTCTCGCCGAAAGCAGTCAAGGAGCATGGCGAACAATATCTCAACCATCCAGTCGGAACCGGGCCGTTCACTTTTGTTGAACAGGTAAAAGGCGACCACGTGACGCTGAAGAAAAACGAGAACTACTGGAACGGCGCGGTAAAAGTCGACGAAGTGAACTACAAAGTGTTCACGAACGGCACAGCCAAGGTGCAAAACTTGCGCTCCGGCACGCTGGACATCATCGATGATACGCCTGTGAAAGAAATCCCTGTCGTGAAAGGCGATACGAATCTGCAACTGATCGCCGAGTCGGGAATGGGCTTCCAAGGAATTTACTTGAACAACTCCCGCCCGCCGTTTGACAACAAGTTTTTGCGTCAGGCTGTAGACCGCGCCATTGAGCGGGAAGCGGTCGTGAAGGTACTGTACAACGGCTATGCGGCGCCTGCGCGTACAGCGTTTACCAAAGGAAATCTGGCTTACAACGAACAGTTGAACACACCAACAGCGCCAAATGCGGATGAAATCAAGGACTTGCTGGAAAAAGGCGGCAAGCCAGGCGGATTTGACTTCAAACTGTATATCGCGACTTCTCCGGAAAACGAGCAGCTGGGAGCTGTGCTGCAAAGCATGCTGAAGCAGTACAACATCAACATGACACTGGAGAAGCTGGAGTACGGACAGCTGATTGAAACAGGCGACAAAGGCGAATTTGACGCTTTGCAACTGGGCTGGTCCGGTCGTCAGGACCCTGACCAAAACTTGCATGACTTCGTCGTAACCGGCACTTCCAACAACAACGGCCGCATTTCCATTCCGAAGCTGGACGAGCTGGTTGTAGCGGCACGCGGGGAAATGGACGAAGCGAAGCGCAAAGCCTTGTACGATGAAGCAGCGAAACTGTTGCAGGATGAAGCGGGGTACGTGTACTTGTACCACCAATACGTATTGATTGGCATGAACAAAAAAGTAACGGGCTTCAACTATGTACCGGATGGCTTGATCCGTACCGCGACTTTGGACAAGCAATAAGGCAAGCGAAACACTATAAAGGCAAGAGCAAGGAGGAATTGCCATGATGTTCGTGGTCAGGCGTCTGCTGCTGACAATCCCGATTCTCCTGCTGGTGTCCATTATGACTTTTTCTTTGATCCACATGATCCCGGGCGATCCCGCCCGGGTCATTTTAGGACAGGAAGCGACACCGGAAGCCTATCAGGCACTGCGAACAGAGCTGGGTTTGGACCAGCCGATCGTAGTGCAATATTTTTCCTGGCTGGGAAAAGTGCTGCAGGGCGATTTGGGAATCTCGATTACGGACCGGGTGCCGGTCTCTGAACTAATAATGCAAAGGCTGCCCGCAACAGTGGAGCTGACGATCGGAACGTTTCTCGTCGCCATCCTGATTGCGTTTCCGGCCGGGATTCTGGCGGCTGTGCGCCGCGGGACGTGGGTTGATTACACGAGCACCTTTACCGCGCTGGGCGGAATGAGCATCCCGAGCTTTTGGCTGGCAATGATGATGATTATCTTTTTTGCGGTCAACAACCAGTGGCTGCCTGCCTCCGGCTATGTTCCGTTTCTGGAAAATCCGACGCAAAATTTGCTGGCGATGATTCTTCCCTGTTTGGCGACAGGGCTGAGGGAGTCTGCGGTCCTGATGCGGATGCTGCGCTCTTCCTTGCTCGATGTGGTCAGCATGGACTTCATTCGGACGGCAAAAGCAAAAGGCTTGAATGAAGCACGGACGATTTTGGGCCATGCGCTGCGCAACGCCATGGTGCCAGTGGTCACGACTTCCGGATTGATGATCGCGGGGCTTTTGGGCGGATTGGTCATTACCGAGTCGATCTTTTCCATTCCCGGCTTCGGCCGTCTGATCGTCGAATCCGTGTTCAAGCGGGACTATGTGACGGTACAAGGAGCGATTCTCGTCTCTGCGGTGCTGGTAGTCATGGTCAACCTGGCTGTCGATATGTTGTACGCGGTGATCGATCCGCGCATCAAAGCTGGGAAAGGAGCGGGTGAGTGATGAAAACCGCACGCAAATTCCTCCGAAATGGTCTTGGCGTCATCGGAGCAGTCATTATTCTTGTGCTCATTCTGGTAGCCATCTTCGCACCACAGATCGCTCCTTTTGACCCGAATGCACAAGATTACAACAAAGTGATGATGCAGCCGGACGGTGAGCATTTGTTTGGGACAGACGACCTCGGTCGGGATATTTTCTCCCGCGTCGTCTACGGTGCGCGAATTTCCATCCAGGCTGCGCTGATATCTGTTGGAATTGCCATGCTGATCGGCGTGCCGATCGGTTTGCTGTCAGGATATTACCGAGGCTTTTGGGATGAGTGGGTAGTCATGCGGAGCGTCGATGCGATGCAGGCTTTTCCGTTTTTGATTTTGGCGCTCGCGATCTCGGCGGTGCTTGGTTCCGGTTTTGGCAACGCCATGCTTGCGATCGGCATCGGCTTTGCGCCTGCCTTCATCCGGATTACCCGAGGTCAGGTTCTGTCTTTGCGCAACATGGAATATATTCAAGCGGCGCGTTCGGTCGGGGTAAAAGATGCGCGCATCATTTTCCGCCATATCCTGCCCAATGCGCTCAACCCGATTGTGATTCAGGCGACGCTCGCCATGGCATCAGGCATTATCGCCGAGGCTTCGCTTTCCTATCTGGGATTGGGTGTGCAGCCGCCGACGCCGTCGTGGGGCAGCATGCTGAACCAGGCGCAAACATTGATGTCTGTCGCACCGTACGCGACGTTTTATCCGGGCATCGCGATCTTTTTAGTCGTGCTGGGCTTCAACTTGCTGGGAGATGGATTGCAGCAGGTGCTGGACCCGCGCTCACGTAAATAATCAAAAGCCCTACGCAGGGAAAAGGAGTGGAGCAGATGACGACCATCTTGGAAGTCGAACAACTGAGAACCCGGTTTCGCACGGACAGCGGTGTCGTCAGTGTAGTTGACGGCGTCGACTTCTCCATCCGTGCTGGTGAAACACTCGGTGTCGTAGGCGAATCAGGCTGTGGCAAGAGCGTAACCAGCCTGTCGATCATGCGGCTTTTGCCACCCAACGGAAATACGAGCGGAACGATTCGCTTTCACGGAAAAGACGTGCTGGGGCTGTCGGAAAAAGAAATGCAGGCTGTGCGCGGCAACGAGATTGCAATGATTTTTCAGGAGCCGATGACTTCGCTCAATCCGCTGCATACGGTAGGCAGACAAATTGAGGAAGCCGTCATGCTGCATCGACAAGTGACAAAAGCGCAGGCAAAAGAGCGGGCAATCACCATGCTCAAGGCAGTCGGCATGCCTCGCGCAGAAGAGATATACGGAGAATTTCCGCATCAGCTCTCGGGCGGAATGCGGCAGCGGGTCATGATCGCGATGGCGATGTCCTGCGATCCGAAGCTGATCATTGCCGACGAACCGACGACGGCGCTAGATGTGACGATTCAGGCGCAAATTCTCGACTTGATGCGTGACCTGAAAGAAAAAACGGGAACCTCGATCATGCTGATCACGCACGATCTGGGCGTAGTAGCCGAGATGTGCGACCGTGTCATCGTCATGTACGCTGGGCAGGTCGTCGAGGAAACAGATGTGGATACTTTGTTTGAAAGTCCGAAGCATCCGTATACGATTGGCCTGATGAACTCCATACCGGAGCTGGACGAGGAACGCGAATATTTGGAAACCATCCCAGGGGCAGTTCCTTTGCCGCATCAGATGCCGACTGGCTGCCGTTTTGCGCCGCGCTGCTCCAGGGCAATGCCGATCTGCAACGAAAAGCCGCCGGAACTGTTGCAACTGAACGGGACAAAATGCCGTTGCTGGCTGTATGCAGAGGAGGGAGAGCAACAATGACGACACCTCTATTGGAAGTAAAAGGACTTCAGCAGCATTTTCCGATCAAGGGCGGCTTTTTGAAACGAACGGTCGGACACGTCAAGGCAGTGGATGGCATCGACTTGACTGTCTACCCCGGAGAGACGCTCGGGATTGTAGGCGAGTCGGGCTGCGGAAAATCGACGACGGGTCGAACGATCTTGCGCCTTTTGGAGCCGACGGCAGGGGAAGTCTGGTTTGACGGGAAAGATTTAGCGAAGCTGCCCAAAGAAGAAATGCGCCTGATGCGCAAAGATTTGCAAATGATCTTCCAGGACCCGTACGCTTCGCTGAACCCGCGCATGACGATCAAGCAGATTTTGCTGGAATCGCTCATGGTGCACAACATCGGGACGAAGCCGGAACGGGAAAAGATCATTGAAGACATCATTCAAATCGTCGGCTTGCGAAAAGAGCATCTGAACCGTCACCCGCACGACTTTTCCGGGGGGCAACGGCAACGGATCGGGATTGCCCGCGCGCTCGTGGTCAAGCCAAAGCTGATTATCGCGGATGAGCCTGTTTCTGCCCTGGACGTATCGATTCAGTCGCAGGTGCTGAACTTGCTGAAGGATTTAAAAAAGGAATTTAATTTGACGTTGATGTTCATCTCGCATGACTTGTCGGTAGTCAAACATTTGTGCGACCGGATTGCGGTGATGTATTTGGGGCGTGTGGTGGAAATCGCCGACAAGCGGACGCTGTTCGAGAATCCGAGCCACCCGTACACACGGGCGCTGCTCTCGGCTGTTCCGGTAGCGAAGCCGCGGCAAAAGCGCGAACGGATTTTGTTGACGGGGGATTTGCCAAGCCCGGCGAATCCGCCAAGCGGCTGCACGTTTCACCCGCGCTGCCCGTATGCAACAGATATTTGCCGCTCGCAAACGCCCAGTCTGTCAGACATCGGCGGGGGCCAACTGGTATCCTGTCATCTGGTGCAATCGGGAGAGGTGCTCCGCTAAGGCAAGGGATGGAGGTACGAACATGGTTTACTGGCATTTGTTTCTCGCCTTTTTCCGCATCGGGATATTTGGTTTCGGCGGAGGACCGACGATGGTTCCCCTGTTTTACACCGAGTGCGTGAAAAAGTATAAATGGGTATCGGATGAAGATTTCTCGGACAATTTGGCGCTCGCCAACGCACTGCCCGGGCCGATTGCCACTAAGCTGGCGGCTTTCATCGGCTATCGGGTAAAAGGCTGGATGGGCGCACTGGTGGCAAATATCGCCGTGGTCATGCCGATCGTGCTCGTCATGATTGGACTTTTGCAGGTGATCTATCAATGGAAGGACGCGCCTGGCGTCTACGGCATGATTCAGGCGATCGGCCCGGTGATTGCCGTCATGACAGGCGTGCTGACGTGGGAGTTTCTCGCAAAAGGCTGGAAGGGAGCAGCGAGCAAAACAGGCGTGAGCATCTCGCTCGGTCTGTCGCTTGTAGCGCTGCTTTTCCTTGACTGGCATCCGGGCATTGTCGTGGGCATTGCGCTGCTTGTCTCGTTCGCATACTCGACCTGGTCTGTCCGCAAGCGCAAGAAGCAGGACGGCAAGGAGGGAGCGGCATGATTTATCTGCAACTGTTTTGGGCTTTTTTTATCTCTAACATATTGGGGTACGGCGGAGGGCCGCCGAGCATCCCGCTCATTCAAAACGAGGTCGTCGATCATTACCACTGGATGTCGATAAAGGAGTTCGGGGAAGTGCTGGCGGTAGGCAATGCGCTGCCAAGTCCAATCGCGACCAAGCTGGCAGGCTACATCGGCTATCAGGTGGCAGGTGTGCCGGGAGCGACTGTCGCTCTGCTCGCTACGGTTGCGCCTACTGCCATCGCGATGATTTTGCTGCTTCAATTCATTAACTTGTTCCGCAACGCACCGCAGGTGAAAGCGATGACGCAATCGGTTCGCCCTGTCGTGACTGTTTTGCTGGGAACGATGACGTATCAGTTTTTGCTGGGGGCAGTCGAAGGGATCGGCTGGATACAGACGGGCATTTTGACCGTTGCGTCTTATCTGCTGCTGGAAACGTGGAAGGTGCATCCTGCTTTTGTCATGGTAGCAGCGATGGTGTATGGGTACATCTTTATCGGCTAACGAGCAAGCAACGATAACTACATCAAGGAGGCATAAACCATGGTTAACTACGATGCAATGGAATACCCGTACGCTTCAAAACGTGTGACCACCTTTGCGAGAAACGGTATGGTCGCAACCTCGCAACCGCTGGCGGCACAGGCAGGTCTTGATATTTTGAAAAAGGGCGGCAATGCGGTAGATGCGGCGATTGCGACGGCGGCATGCCTGACTGTCGTGGAGCCGACGTCCAACGGGATCGGCGGCGATGCGTTCGCGCTGGTCTGGATCAAGGATGAGCTGCACGGTCTGAATGCGAGCGGGCCAGCTCCGCAAGCGATTTCGATCGATGCGCTGAAGGCAAAAGGTCTGGAAGAAATGCCGACATACGGCTGGACGCCAGTGACTGTGCCAGGTGCTCCGGCAGCATGGGCAGCCCTGTCCAAGCGCTTCGGCAAGCTGCCGTTGACGGAAGTGTTGCAGCCTGCCATCGATTACGCGGAGAATGGCTACCCGCTTTCGCCAACGCTCGCTCATTACTGGAACGCAGCGTACAAAAAGTTTTCGCAGCTGTGCAAAGGCGAAGAATTTGCGCACTGGTTCTCCACTTTTGCGCCAGAGGGCAAGGTGCCAAAAGCGGGCGACATCTGGAAATCGCCAGGGCATGCCGCTACTTTGCGCGAGATCGCGGAGACAAACGGGGAGAGCTTCTATCGCGGCGCGCTTGCCGACAAAATCGACGTCTTTTCCCGCGAGTGCGGCGGCTATTTGCGCAAAGAAGACCTGGCGGCATTCGAGCCGGAATGGGTACAGCCAGTAGGCGTCAACTACCGCGGTTACGACGTGTGGGAAATTCCGCCGAACGGTCAGGGAATGATCGGGCTGATGGCGCTGAACATTTTGAAAGGCTATGATTTTGCCGCAAAAGACACGACAGAGACGTATCACAAGCAGATCGAAGCGATGAAGCTGGCGTTTGCGGATGGGTTGAAATACATCACAGAGGAAAGCAAAATGAAGGTCGCAGTCAAAGACTTGCTGTCCGAGGAGTACGCAGAGGAGCGCCGCGCGCTGATCGGCGACGAGGCGTTGACGCCAGAGCCGGGGCAGCCGAAGTCGAGCGGAACGGTTTATTTGGCAACAGCCGATGGCGAAGGCAACATGGTGTCGTTCATCCAGAGCAACTACATGGGCTTCGGCTCGGGAGTCGTCGTGCCAGGAACCGGGATCGCCATGCAAAATCGCGGGCACAACTTTTCGCTCGATCCAGGCCACGACAATTGCCTGGAGCCGGGCAAGCGGACGTTCCACACGATTATTCCGGGCTTTTTGACCAAAGACGGAAAAGCAGTCGGTCCGTTCGGTGTAATGGGTGGCTTCATGCAGCCTCAAGGTCATGTGCAGGTAGTCATGAACACGATCGATTTCCACCTCAATCCGCAAGCGGCGCTGGATGCCCCGCGTTGGCAGTGGATGGAGGGCAAAACGGTGGAGCTGGAGCGGCACTTCCCGGAGCACCTGGCGCAAGCATTGGAGCGCAAAGGGCACACGATCAAGTGGGCACAGCTCGGCAACTACTTTGGACGCGGTCAAATTATTTGGCGGGATGAAAACGGCGTGCTGAGCGGCGGGACGGACATGCGCGCAGACAGCAGCATTGCCGCGTGGTAGGGGAGTACAAAAATTTGCGAATGAATAATGCCGGAGCTTAGCTTCGGCATTTTGTTTTTATTTCGTCATAATAAGAAAATCTTGTGCTTTACTTGTTTCAACCGGTAGATAAAATATTTGTTCGACTTTCAAGTTGTCTAAGCTAACGATTGCGAATTTTGCTCCGATCTCTGTATGACCTTTGACTTGAGATAATATATACAGTTTATCTTTTTCAAACTTGGATCTCATGTACTCTAAATTTAGACTAACGATTCTTGAAATAGAGTCATCGTTCGGGTTTAGCGAAAGTAATCCTGCACTGCCAGAATAGTTCACAAAGCAAACATACAAGTTGTTGTTATGACCAAGGTACAAAGTATCTGCAAAAGCTACATTAGGAGGATACTTGATCTGCTTGATTTTTCCGGTACTTATTTCTAGTTTTGTCAGGTAATTTTCTGTGGAAAGAAATAGATAACCATTTACTGCGATTATTTCAGTCGCCCCTTCACTAATTGGGTAAGAGTTTGTAACGGTACTTGTCTTTCTACTAATGATATGAATTTCATCTTTCTCAGTAGTAGTATTGTAATTCAGAACATATATGTTATTTTTGTCATAAGTTGCATTTGTTAAGTAAGCAGGTAATTTAATTTGATATGTTTTATTGTTTATCCGATCATTAACATGCAGTAAGTTTTCGGTGTAACTGAGATTAAAGCTTTCTATTTGAATATCCTTGTCATCAATAATAAAAGAATAAGGAGCCTCTTGGTTGTGTTCTGAAATGGAGTAGTCATTTTTGACTATATATTTTTTTGAGATATGTTCTGCAGGTAAAATTAGTTCATTGTGTTGGCCTTTTATTAAATTTGGCGTATCGTTTATGTTATATGACACCTTATGGAATTTTTCACCATCATCAGTAGCCAAAATATAGGTTTTATCTTTAAATGGACTGGAGTATAAAAATAAGTATTTATTGTCCATTACGCTCTGGACTTTTGCTTCCAGTGTGTTTTTGAAGAAGAGTATACCAGTAAAAATTAGACTTGAACAAATAAACAGCATAATAAAGCTAGTTTTTAAGAATAAGCCTCTTTTCATTTCATCATACACCTCTAAAGATTGATTTGTTAGAACTCAAAAGAAAGAGTGTGCTCTTCACACACTCTTATCTCCACATTAATATTCCACAGTTAATTTCGAGTCGTCGATATCTGCAGGAGTTACAAGAAAGCCACCATCAGCATCAACGTCAAAACCTTGTTCATACCAAGCTTTCCATACCAGTTGTGAGCAGTAATATGCGTCAGTAAAATGTTTTTGCACGTTTAGCTGATATGGTTTCCCCAATTGAGAATATGCATATTTTTGTGCGTTTGTAAAATCACTGTCATCTGCACCTTTGACATAAAATTTGTAAGCCGAGTCAAAGCGACTTCCCCAGTTGTTTTTATATACGCGGACTCCTTCTTTCGGCCAAGCTTCTACAATGTAATCATTGCTTTTCCTTACAATGGCTGCATGCCCATGGTTCCAGCCACTTGTTTCGTTGTCATAAGTAATGAGTATATCTCCAACTGTTCCCATCTTGCCACTGGAGGCAAGGGCCTTTTGCTTACTTTGTTCATCTTGAATTTCTTTATATTTTTCAGGTGCATTTTTCTTTAATTCTTTCAGGGAATCAATTTCATTTCTTTTTTTGGCCTTACTTTTTTGTTCTTTCTTGGCTTCTGTTTCTTTTTCTTCCTTAGCTAACTCTGCTTGTACTTCAGAAGAGGTTAAATCTAAGAGACCTTCCTGTGAATTGCTGGAGGCATGAGCAAGAATAGGAAGGGTAGAGACGCTTAAAGCAGTAATGGTGAGAGCAATAAGTTTGTTTTTTAAATTCATGATAGCCAACTCCTTTTTTTAAAAAAAATAATACTAACCGGTTAGTATTTGTAATACAATATAACATGGGTATAAATGGAAGTAAATAAAATGTTGTAAAAAAGGGGAAAATATGTAAAATGAGTGAAGTAAACAAACACACGCAGAAAAGCAATGAATCTTATCAAAAGATCATGGATGCAGCTGTTAAAGTTTTTGCTCAACATGGTTATGACAAAGCTTCAATCGACTTATTGGCAAAGGAGGCTGGATATACAAAAGGAACCTTTTACTTACACTTTAAAAGTAAAGAGGACTTCTTTTTAGAGTTTATGGATCACAAGTTGTCCATTTACAAACAGCATTTTCTCCCTTTGCTAAATTCCAATGAGCCGTTTGAAAGCGTAGTCAGTCAAGGTGTACACATCTTTTATCAATTAAGTAATCAAGATAATTGGATTCAAATCTTTTTTGAGTTTTGTTCCATTGCTGTCAGAAATGAAAGCGTCAGAGAGAGGATGTCTGCATATTACCAAGAATGGTTCCAGCTAATATGCCTGGTTTTAGAAAAGGGAAAACAAACGAAGCAACTCCCGGAAAACCTGGATTCGAAAATAGCTGCCAGCGCAATAGTTGCCGTGCTTGACGGCTACAATCTTCAAAATAGTTTTGTTGCCGATTGCAGATCAGTTGAACAAGTAGAAAGATTGATTAAACAAATTCTGGGGCTTTTCTGATAGGAGGGAGGGAACCCATGGAGACGTTGCCTTCTTGGGTCTGGGGTTTCTATTATGTATTCATTTTGATAGCGCTAGTCAGCAGTATTGTGTATCTCATTCGGAAACAGCGCAAGCTTCTTTCCATACTGACCATATTGTCCTCCATAATTGGACCGATTGTATTCTTTTTACAGTCCTTGCTGCGTGCTTCCGGGACGGAAATAGATAACTTGTGGCATAGCCTTGGTCAAGGGGAGATATGGGCTTTGTTTGTCCTCCTGGCGTTTATGGAAATGCTAGTGTGGTATGTAACGCTTATTAAAGATTTTTTGGGGAGAAGGGGGAAAAGGAACAGTCTCAAAACGTAAGAGGAGCAGTATTCCCTTTTATAAAAAGTTTTTTCCTGCAAAATGAAAGAGGCAAAAAAGGCACTTGGCAGCATCGCAAATTCGGCTATCGTTAGTTTGTGACAACTTGCCGATAGCCGAATTTGAAAAGATGCTGAAAGTACCTTAACAATCACTAGCTTTAAATCGCTTATTCGGACTCAGAATGGTCAGCGTTTGCTGCGCCTCTAGGCTCGACCAACATGACATGGGCTTCCTTTTCGGCGAACGGCTTTTGCGCGGCTCCCCCCGGGACAATAAACATCTCGCCCTTGGAAATTTTCACCTGACCATCGCGAAAAGCAATGAACATCTCTCCTTCGAGCACGATAAATACTTTATCGACACCATCATGCTCATGCCATTCAAAATCTCCGTCAATTTTAATCAGCTTGAATTGAACGTCATGTATTTCCCCCACGACTTTCGGAGACCAAAGCTCGTTGATTGCAGATAGCTGCTCATTCAGATTAATAACCTCGTAATTCATAGGAATCCCTCCTTTTTTTGCCTGCACTGTACTTACCCTTACCTTTCAAAGAGCGGGATAGCATCTATTGTCACTCGCATGTTGCACAAGAGTGATTTCGCTCGGATTTTTCGCGTTTTTTAGACCTTGCTATTTACGCAAGGCATCTGTGATATTTTGCAAAGCGTATTGGATAGCTAATGGGCCGCCAGTAATAGCGGAAGTATCCATTAGATGCACGTTGCCTTTCTTCACGGCATTCAGATTGTTCCATACCTTGCTTTGTTGCAAGTCATTCATCAATGCTTCCTTTTTGGTAATGTCGCCGATCAGGAAAATATGGTCGGCTTGAACAGTGGAAATTCCCTCAAACGCAGTAAACTCATTGTTCGTACCTGTAAATTTATGATCTGGTGTAAGCCCCAATCCCTTTTCTTTATCGAACGCGAGTTTATAGACTGGATTTCCTTCACCTAGTACATTGAACGTTTTTCCATCCCAAGACAAAATGAGAGTCACTGACTCGCCTGCCATCGGCTTTAAGGCTTCGCGCCCGGTTGTAATGTCGTTCATCATCTTGTCGATGACTTTTTCCGCCTCGTCGTCTTTGCCGATAATCTTGGCTACTGTACGAATCCCGTATTGCCAATCATTGTAGATGTCCTTGGTGTTTAACGTAATGACTGGCGCCACTTTTTCCAGGGAATCATACATTTTTTCATGTTGTTCTGTTGCCAAAATAATATCAGGCCCAATGGAAAGAATTTTCTCGATACTAGGGGATACTTTATCTCCCAGCTCTTCGGCTGAATCCAGCTTTCCTTTTAAATAAGCTAAAGAAGCGAGAAACTCTTTTTCCGTAGAACCAGCAGGTGGCTCGCCTAATGCCACTAATATTTCCGGATAAAAGTACCATAGCGCGGCCAATTTCTCCGGTTTTTTCTCGATCACAATTTCTTTGCCTAACGAATCTTTAAATGTTCTTGGCCAAGCAGGTGTATCTGTCTTAGCTGTGGATGTAGATGTACTTTCCGGAGCGGAGCTTTTATTTTCGGCAGGTGCTTGATTGCAGCCTGCTAGTATGCCTGCTAGTAATAGAGTGGAAATTAACAGGCTTTTTATTTTTGGCATGGGCGATTCCTCCGACATGATGTTTTCTTTGGCTTGCCATTAGTATAGTAAAGCCATTTTTCGGAGAGAATGGATGCCTGTTGAAATCAGCATGGATTATTGATGAACTGCTCGCGATATTCAGTGGGGGAAATGCCTAATTGTTTTTTGAACACTCGACTAAAATAAAAAGGATCGGCAATGCCAACCGTTTGTGCAATTTGCTGTACGGGCAATTCACTTGTTACTAGCATTTCTTGCGCCATGTTGATGCGGTACTTCAATAAATATTCTGCCGGTCCCATGCCTGCATATCTTCTGAATACGTAAGAAAGCCGATTGCGATTGACGTTATGTTGTTCTGCAAGCGATGCTATCGTAAGGCTTTGATAGTAGTGTTCATGAATATATTGAGCTACCCGTTCGAATAATGCGTGTGGTTCATAGCTGTTTTGCCGATTCGCAACACATAACAACGCTTCATTCAGTACATCTCGAAACAGCATCTCGGTCTGAAACATGGAAATGCCGCCACGCTGATTGTACACATGCCAAAGACGCATGATTAATTCGATCAGACGGGGGGATTGTCCCGTTGCTAATTCAAAATGCTGATGCGAAAAGCTGGACGCTTCCAGTTCTGCGTTACATATCCGATATTGGACGAGAATATATTCCCAGTTTGTTTTGCCAAACATTTTTTGCGCCAGACTCATTTTTGCACCGCCATGCACCACTTTTCCTGGCGAAAGAATATAAGGCGTACCATTAAACTGGAATTGCACCTTCCCTGTAAGGGGAAACACGAATCCAGGATAAGAATCTGTATAGTCAGCGTGAGGCACACCGGGATCTCTGGCATATCGATATACTCCTTCTACTTGAAAAGGAATGTGTGCAAAATGCTTTGCTAACTGATCAACGTCGATTTTCACATTGCATGCCTCATTTCCATCGTAGTTTGCCGGCTCTCGTCTATTTCCACATTATTGATAATGAATATCAGTGTCAATCTATTTGCACAACAAAAGTGCCGCTCCCGGCTCATGTTCAAACAGCCGGGTGGCGGCATCGGGTCAGTTTTTCGTAAAACTTATGCGCTTGTTCAGAATTTGTTCAGATGGTCAGAGTACAATGAGGAGTACGTATAGAAAAGGTCTTGATTCCTATTTTAGCCAAAATAATCCTGCCTGTCTTTCTACGGGGCATTCAATAGGGATTGAGTCCTGCTGAAACTTTCGATCAAACACAGGTCGGGATGGGAGAAGTCATGTCAATGAGCAGCATCATGATAGTGGATGATACCGCTTTTACGAGAGCCATGCTTCGCAACATACTGGAGTCCCTGGGGCTGGAAGTGACGGTGGAGGCTGATTCAGGCGAAGATGCCGTCCATAAATACGGGCTGTACAGGCCAGAGCTTGTCTTTATGGACATTTCCATGCCGGGTATGAATGGGATTCGCGCCTCTCACAAAATCATGGATATGGACAAAGATGCGAAGATCATTATATGCTCAGCTGTCGTGCGGCGCGATACCGTCATCAAGGCGATTCAGGCTGGTGCGCGCGATTTTATCGCCAAACCGCTTCAGCTTGACCGTGTGGAATGGGCTGTTCGCAATGCATTGGGCTAAAGATTTCATGTATGAAGACGAGCTTGACGACACCATTTTTCGTTTGGATGAGACGAATAATCATGGTGTTTTTGATTTGGAAAAGAGGGTGGGCTGAAATGAAAGGGACCAGGGCGACAGGAAGGCATGCGGGCAGCAAAGTATTTCGTCATGAGCTGAAGTATTATCTTCACTGGAGCGACTACGAGACGATCAGAAAAAAGCTGCGGCTGATTGCGTATCTAGACCCGCACTCGATTGACGAAACAGGCTATCAGATTCGCAGCCTGTATTTTGACGATATTCAGGACATGGCTCTGGAAGATAAAAAGAACGCCGCATCCAGCGGCAGAAAGTATCGAATCCGCATCTACAACAACAGTGACGCTGCAATCAAAATGGAGCGAAAGAGCAAGATTGGCGGGTACATTTGCAAGGAAGCGGTTGCGATTGCGCGGGACGAATATGCGAGCATCATGACGGGACAAACCGATTTTCTCAAGGAGACGGAGAGCAGTTTGCTCCGCGATTTTTATGTGGAGAGCCGACAGCCCCTTTTTGCCCCACGGATTGTAACCGACTACATCCGGGAAGCGTATGCGATGGAAACAGGCAATGTGCGAGTGACCTTCGACAAGCAGCTGATGACCACTGTTGATTTCGATGATCTGTTCAACGACCAGCTCGCGATGGTGAGCGTCATTCCACAGCCGATGCTGATTATGGAAGTCAAGTTCGATCATTTCCTTCCTTTTAACATCCAATATTTGCTGCAAAATTTGAGCAACCAGCGGACGCTGATCTCCAAATACGCTGTATGCAGAGAAAAAACTAAAAATTTAAACAATTAACAGTACGAGCGTGGAATGCAGTCTTTTTCGCAGATGTCAAAGCCCTTCCTGACAAATGGGCCGGGAAGGGCTTTCGAGTAGCGCTTGTGCGTAGCCTTACGCATACTGCTTTGCTTTCCACGCTTGAAACCAGTTCGAAATATCCTCATTCACAGCGGAATCAAGCTCTTGCTCCCAGCGCGTAGCGAGCAATTCATACTGCTCTTCGACCGATGCGGGATCATTCATGGCGTCGTAGAGCTGCATCAGGGAGAAATAGCAGTCCTCGTCCAAAGGATGCAAAAGCTGAATGCGCTCGTTTACTTGAATCGCTTCAGCAAGCATGCCTTTTTCCTGATAGAAGTGGTTCATTTTTTTCGCGAGCTGGAGCCATAATCGGCGCAGACGCTCCCGCTCGTACTCGGCCCACAAATAGTCGTACTCGCCAAAGTAATCGCCGCTGTACATGGCAAGCGTCTGCTCGTAATCTGCGATGTTGTCGCGAGCAGGCGGAGCCAGCTGCGCCAGGCGCTTCTCCCATTCATCTACGTCAATCAACGAGGACTCCACTGTCAGCTTGTAGCCCGTTTCGAGGTTGCCTTTGTTGATCGTAACCGTTTTGATGCCGGATCGCTTCAACGTTTGGCGGATCAAATAGATCGCTGTGTAGAGCTGAGGCATTCCTTTGGATAAATCGTAATCGGGCCATAAAAGCTCCAAAAGCGTATCTTTGTCCACCGTTTTGTTGCGGTGATGAAACAAGTAGGCAAACAGTTCGCGTACTTTGTTTGTTCGCCATTTGATCTCCTGCGGCTCCTGGCCGGACATGTGGAACTGGAGATGGTTGAAGCATTGGATGGAGACAAGCGGTGTGGCTTGCTGTTCGGTTGTTTGCGCGATGTTGATTTTTTCCCGCAGACGCTCGACGGTTTTCTCCAGCCGTTTCAGTTGGACAGGCTTCATGATGTAGTCCAGCGCGCACAGTTCGAAAGCGTCTACTGCATATTTGTCGTAGCCGGTCACAAAGACGATTTCCGGGGAAGGATCGGCATTCTGGAGCTGCTCCCCGATTTCCAGACCGTTGATTTGCGGCATGTTGATATCGAGAAAGACGACATCCGGGCGAAGCTTATGCGTCATTTCAATCGCCTGGATCGGGTTGGTAAACGTCCCGATCACCTGTATGCCACCTATTTTTTGCTCAAGCATGATCTGTAGATGTTGCAAAGGCAGTTGTTCGTCATCGACCAAAATTGCTTTCATCGACTTCTCCTTCCTTACGTTGTCTTGAATGCATAAAACTCCCTCTATTGTAGACATCACAAGCCTCTGAAAAGTTGCTTTAATCAGCCGAAAAGGAATTGTAAAGCTTATGGTGAGATTTCAGCCACGCATCACTCCGGTACATATCGGCTGCTGATTCAACTGGATGAACACGCGCGTTTTCCTTCCGGCCGGGCTTCATCGCGGCATGACGGTTTCCTTTCGCGTGCCTAAATCGCATAGGGAAAAGCAGGGCAAGAGTGGTTTGGCAGAAGCGGATCTGCTGAACCACTCTTTTTGTCATACAAGTATTTTGGTCCGTGCGCGATTCGGCAAAATACGCCGGGCAGCGAGGGAGCAGGATCAAGGTAAAAGGACCTGTTCCGAGCGGAAATGGCAAAATGTTTTTTCTAAAATAACCCAAAAAATTTTCCCGAATGCGCAACAATATTCCCCAAATGATCGTCAGTGGTGGTGAAATTTTCCTCCAAAAGAAAGGGGGAGGAGGGCGCGTGCCGACCTTGTATGTCATCGTTCCCATTCTTTTCGTAATGGCAGTGGCTGTGTATACAGACCTACGCTACCGACTGATTTACGATTGGTTGACGCTGCCTGGGATCGCCTATTTTCTGATCGCGCATGCGGTTCTTCGGCCGGAAGACTGGCTGGCGCACCTCCTGGGGGTCGTCGTGCTTGGCGGACTGTCGCTCGGGATGGCCGTCATCAGCAATGGGCAGTTGGGGGGTGGCGACATCAAGCTGCTTGCCGTGGTTGGGGCAGCGTTGGGCTGGCAGGCGGGATTGTTCGCGATGGTGCTTGCCTATCTGCTTGCCGGAGTCATCATGCTTCCCGTATGGCTTGCCTCAAGACTGTCGCGAAAGGTGACTTTGGATCGGGAAATCCCGCTGGCTCCATTCATCGCGGGGGGAACCGGACTGTTGCTGGTAATGGTTATCTATTACTAGGCGGTGATTCTCGGGGAATAATCCGATAGTAACAGTGTGTGTTTTTACTTATTATGGAAAAATGGGCTGTACAGCATGATTTGACATTATTCTAGCTACAGAAAAAGAGAGGGAACCTTTTCATGTTGGAATCGAAACGACGGGCAATTATTTTTCTGGCGTTATCCTTTTTGCTTGCGGCTCTGGCCGGGTTTCTGTTTTTGAAGAAAATCAAGGACATGAACGCGCAGCTCGGGGAGATGGTGGAGATTTACGAGGCGAATGTCGATATTCCCTCTCGTGCCTTGATCCAACCCGATCAATTGACGACAAGACAAATTCCGAAAAAGTACGCGGATGGTTCGTACGTTGTCGACAAGATGAGTCTGAAAAATCAGGTAACGGTTGTCCCTTTGTCGAAAGGCGACATCATTACGAAAAATATTTTGAAGCCGGCGAATATGGTCCGCGATCAAAACAATCGGCTGATTACCGTGTACGCGTCGGGAAACATCATGTTCGACCAGGAGCTGGAGGCGCTGGACCGTGTGGATATTATCATCTCGACTACGAAGGCGGGTCAGCCTGTAACCGAAGTGTTCATGAAGGACGTTCCTGTCGCCATGGTGGCGAAGTCGGACAACAAATTCAAGGGCGTGGCGCTGGAGCTGCCGTTTGAGGATGTGCCCAAATTCATCCATCAGCAGCACTACGCCGAGCTGATGCGCATTTTGAAAGCCAATGTCGGCAAAGGAGAGCTGGGGATTCCCGACCCGTTTACAACCACGGAGCCGAACAAGACGGAGACGGCGCCAAAGCCAAAGCCTGCGGAAACAAAGCCGCAAACGCCGCCAGCCACAACACCAGCGACTCCGCCAGTGACGGCACCAGCGGCTCAGCCAGCCGGGCAAACTCAGCCAGCACCGACCAATCAGCAGCAGCCAGCGAAACCGCCAACTTCGGTACAGCCGCCAACCAATCCAGCACCCAAAACCGGAGGGTAAGTCATGAGCAAAGAAGTGAAAATTCTTGTAGTCGCAGATTACGATTCGGTCAAGGAAATGCTCACGGAATTTTTGGCCGGGTATGAGCAAACACGCTATACGACCTCCAGCGAAGTGAAAAAAGAAATCGACCGGATCGGACCCGATGTCGTGTTGCTCGTCCAGCCCGAGGAGGGGGCCGGAGTCGAGCTGGTTCAGTACATACAGAGCGAGTTGCCAGAGGGAATCGTCATTTTTTTGACGGAAAGGCAAGATTTTGCCCTGCTGCGGGATGTCGTCCGCGCCGGAGCAGTCGAGTACATCGTCATGCCAGACGAGTTGAACCTGTTGACCGATCGCCTCGAAAAAATATCCGAGCTGTCCCAAATCCAGCAGCGCAAAAAAGGCGCGGATGCTTCCGGCAAAGCGTTTGTGCGCGGGCGGGGCAAGGTGTATTCCTTTTACAGCGGCAAGGGAGGCAGCGGCTGTACGCAGCTTGCCACAGGCTTTGCCCAGTCGCTGAAGCTGGAATCGACGGCCAGCGTGCTTTTGATTGATCTCAACCTGCAGTACGGGGGCGTGGAGACGTTCCTGTCGTTTGACAGCAACCGCACGCTGGGGGACCTGATTCCGGTCATGAACGAGATGAACGAATTTCACATCCGCAACGTGGCGCAGCGCGAGGCTCACTCCAAGCTGGAAGTGCTGGTCAGCCCGCGTGACGCCGAGATTGCGGAAAATATGTCCGAGGCGTTTGTCACGCGCCTGATCCGGGCGAGCCGCCGCAGCTATGATTTCGTCATCATCGACCTGCCGAGCCATATGAACGAGCTGGTCTATGCCGCTTTGTCGGAAGCCGACATGATTTACTACGTGATGAACCTGGATACGCCTTCTGTGCAAATTTATCGGCTCGTCGAAGACTTGTTCAGACGGCTGCGCATCGATACCGAGGGCAGGCTGGAAGTCGTCGTCAACCAGGTGGGCCGGGATAACGAGCTGGCCGTGTCCGACCTGAAAGGGCTGTTCAACGCCCCGATTACCGCGGAAATCAGGCGGGATCACGCGGGGGTGCAGGCGGCTGTCAATCAGGGAAGGCCGTTGCAAAAAGAAGCGAATGAGAAAAAACTGACTCCTGCGGCAAAAGACATCCGAAAATGGGTCCAAAGCAAACTGTCTTGAGGGGGGAGCTAGATGGCTTTATTCAAGCGCAAGCAAGAGCAGAAGACAGCAGAAGATGAGTCGTCACGGACGACACTGGCAGCGACACTTGCGGCTCCCGCCTTCAATCCGTACATTGACGAGCTGGCAGAGCATTACAAGACACGCCTTTTGCGGGAAACCAACCTGGAACGGTTGACCAGCCTTGGCTCGCAGGAAATGCGGGTGGCGATTGAGCGTCTCGTGTCGCAGTACATGTCGGAAGAAAAAGTCGTGATCCCGCGCAGCGAAAAGGAATTGCTGCTGACTCGCCTGATCAACGAATCAGTGGGGCTGGGGCCGTTGGAGCCGCTGCTTGCGGACCCGGAGATTACGGAAATCTCGATCAACGGACACAACCTCGTCTACATCGAAAAACGCGGGCGGCTGGAGTTGACCGACTTGAAGTTTCGCGACGAGGAACATTTGCGACACATCGTCGACCGGATCGTGGCTCCGCTCGGCAGGCGGATTGATGAAAGCTCGCCGATGGTCGACGCCCGCCTGAAAGACGGGAGCCGGGTGAATGCGGTCATCCCGCCGATCAGCTTGAACGGAACGCTGGTGTCGATCCGCAAGTTCCGCAAAGAGCCGTATTTGATGGACGATTTGCAACAATTCGGCTCGTTTGACGAGGCGATGTCGTGCTACATCCAGGCAGTCGTGGAAGCGAAGATGAACGTGCTGATCTCGGGCGGTACCGGGAGCGGGAAAACGACGCTGCTCAACGCGGCCGCGCGAGCGATCCCCCACTACGAACGGATCATCACGATCGAGGACTCGGCGGAGCTGAAGCTGACCCATCCGAACTGCGTCGGACTGGAGGCGCGCCCGCCGAACATGGAGGGAAAAGGCGAAATTACGATCCGCCAGCTTGTGCGCAACTCGCTGCGGATGCGTCCCGACAGGATCATCGTCGGGGAAGTGCGCGGCGCAGAGGCATTCGACATGCTGCAAGCGATGAATACAGGTCACGAAGGCTCACTCACCACGGTGCACGCCAACTCGCCACTGGACGCCTTCAACCGTCTGGAAGGGATGGTCGTCATGGCGGGAATGGATTTGCCCTCTGCCATCGTCCGCGAGTACATCGTCAGTGCGCTCGACATCATCGTACAGGTCATGCGGCTGTCGGACGGGACGCGCAAGATCGTCTCGATCTCCGAGGTGGCGAAGTCGGAGGACAAACGGGTAGAGGTGCAGGAAATTTTCCGCTTTCACCGGACTGGAATCGGCAGCAAAGGCGAAGTGCTCGGATATTTTACCCCGACCGGAATCATCCCGCGCAGCCTGGAGCGGTTCAAAGTATTCGGGATTGAGCTGGACGAGTCGATGTTTACGGCGAAAGGAGGGGGCAGACGTGAGCCTAGCTATTCTGTTTAGCCTGGCGGTGCTGTTCGGAATTTGGGGCATGTACGAATACCTCGGATACCGCACGAAGAAAAACGAGTGGAAAAAGAAAGCGGAAGACTGGTACGAGGTAAAGACACAGCGCAAAAGCTTCATCGTCGTCTGGGGCGACCGCTTCGACCAGAAGCCGTACGCCCAGGAGATCGACAAAAAGCTGAAAAAGGCCAACATTCCGCTGACCCCTTCCGAATTTTTCGCGGGCATGTTCGTCGGGACGATGGGGCTTGGGTTTTTCCTGCACAGCGTAGTGGCGATTCCGGCTCCCTACAACTTCATGGCGGGCGGAGGCGCGATGTATGTCATCCAGAAAGCCGTCTTTTTTGCCCGGCGCCACAAATATTTGGAGAGATTGAACGATCAGCTCTCGGAGGTGTGCCGCCTGCTTGCCAACTCGTTGCGCGCAGGGCTGACGCTGACCCAGGGGATCGCGATTGTGGCAAAAGAACTGAACGCTCCGGCGGGAGAAGAGTTCAAGCGGATGTCGCGGGAGCTGGCGCTTGGCGTCAGTTTTGACCGGGCGCTGATGGAGATGGAAAAGCGGATTCCGACGCGCGATTTCCGCATTTTCGCGGCGACCTTGCTCATCCAGCGCAGGGCAGGGGGCAACCTGAGCGAAGTGCTGCAGGAGATGGCCGAGACGATGGAGGAGCGCCGCCTCGTCTCGCAAGAAATCAAGACGATGACCGCCGAGCAGCGCTACGTCTCGTATCTCGTGCCGATCATGCCCGTCGCCCTGGTGCTGATGATGAACATGATTAACAAAGGCTTTATCGATCCGCTGTTTACGCCGATGGGGCTGGTGCTGCTCGGGCTGTTCCTGATCGGAACGTTGCTGTCCTACATCCTGGTGAAAAAAGTGACCAACATAAAGGTGTGAAACGATGGATGCACTAATCATCACCTGTCTGTTTCTGTTTTTATTGTTCTTTTCCATATTTTTAAAGGAATGGTATTTGTTTTCTGTGCAAAAGCGCACGCTGATCGAGCATATGTACGAGGTGACGGGGCAGCGGACGTACGATGTGCGCAAGCCGGAAACGGCCTCGGAACGACTGGTCAAGCGGCTGTTGCGCTACGGGGATGACTATGCGGTCCTCGGGCAGCGTTTCAACTTTTTCAGCGAGTCGCACGAGGTGGAGGACTGGCTGCTCAAGGCGGGCCGCCCGCTCGATCTGACTGTAGCCCGCTTTCAAGGCGTCAAAATCGTGCTCGCCCTGCTCGGCATCATCATCGGGGCGTTGTTGTTCGTCCTCGGCTTTCCGTTCGCCCAGTTCGGGCTGATCCTGTGGCCGCTGGCTGGCTATTTTTTGCCGATCCTCTGGTTGAAGAAAAAGGCGAGCGAGCGCCAGCAGCAAATCCGCTACGATCTGCCCGAATTTCTCGATACGGTCAGCGTGACGTTGCAGGCCGGAGTCAGTCTCGATCACGCCCTGCGCGAAGTCATCCGCTTTTTCAGCGGGCCGATTCAGGAAGAGTTCTCGCGCTTCAACCAGGAGATCGACCTCGGTGTGCCGCGGGAAAAAGCGTACGAGCAACTGCTGCGGCGCAACGACAACCCGGAATTTCAACTGTTGATCAAGGCATTGATCCAAGGAATGCGCCTGGGTGTGCCGATCTCGGTGACGTTCAAGGTGCAGGCGGACAACATGCGGCGAATGCGCAAAGAGCTGGTCAAGGAAAAAGCGGCGAAGGCCTCGCCGAAGGTCACGCTGATTACCACGCTCGTCGTCGCCCCGACCGCCATGCTGATGATCGGCGGCCTGATGGTACTGAACATTTTGGAAAATGCCAAGACGTTTACGGGCATTTTCCAATAAATGCTGGATCGGATGCCTGTAAGGGAGGTGATGCAGGCAGAGGTGTCCGGGAGTCATTTTTTACCTATTAAATACATTCCCGTTTGGAGGAAAAAACGATGGTGACAACATTGATGCAAAAACTGTTTGTAAAAGCAAGCTTTTCCCTGCGCAACGAAAAGGGAGCGCAATCGATTGAATGGATCGCACTGGCTGCAGTCGTCCTGGCGGTGCTTGGCGCTGTAGCGACCTTTTTCAGCAAAGATGAAAACGTGGGCAACGCCGTTTCCGGCACGCTGTCCGATGTCATTGAGCACATTGGCGACAAGATTACAGGTGACTAATGCCAAGCGTCAATTCCGGTGCCTACGGTTAGTGGTGGAAGCTGATTTTCACCACTAACTTTCCCTGTTTTTTGCCTGGGAACAACAAGCAGCTCTGAAATGACGGAGGTACATACAGATGAAAGCTATCAAGGTACTGATTGCAGCCCTCGGGCTGATGGTCATCTTGCATGCTTGCTCCAGCGACGAACCGTCGAGCACGCGGGAACCGACAACGCCACCGGAAGCGGTGTCCAACGAGCAGGTGGAACAGCCAGTCAATCAGGAGCAGAAGTCGTCGAAGGAGGAGCAAATCGCTTCCCTGAAAGCATTGCTTCCTGAGGGAGCCACAAAAATTCCGGAGACGGCCGCCGAGATTGCCAGCTTTCCTATCGGGCGCTATGCGGGAAGCAACTATTCCGAGCATGAACAAGAGCTGCAGACGTTTTTGCAGGAGCTGCCCACCATCGAAAACCCCGATCAGGAGGTTGTCGGCATGTACTATATGGCGCTGCTCGGGCTATTCGCCGAAGACTACCCCGATCCGGAACGGCTGATCGAAGATATCAAAATGGCTTCGTTCGGAAGTCCTGAAATCGACGATCCCCGCTTTCAGTTCAAGGAGCAGTACAACGTCGAAATTATTCTCGACGCGAGCGGCAGCATGGCAGGCCGGATGGACGGCAAAACCAAAATGGATGCAGCCAAGGAAGCGATCAAAGCGTTTGCCGAGACGTTGCCCAAAGAGGCGAATGTGGCCCTCCGCGTGTACGGGAACGAAGGGAGCGGCAAAGACTCCGACAAGGCGCTTTCTTGCAGCAGCAGCGAGCTGGTGTACCAGTTGCAAAAATACGACGCCGGAAAGCTCGCCGCAAGCTTGAATCAATTCCAACCGACGGGCTGGACTCCGATCGCTCATTCCTTGCAGGAGGCAGAGAAAGATTTGAGTCAGCTTGCCGGGGACAAGAATACCAACCTGATTTTTCTCGTCAGCGACGGAATCGAGACATGCGGCGGAGATCCGGTGGCAGCAGCGAAGCAGTTGGCGGATTCCAACATCACGCCTGTCTTGAATGTCATCGGCTTTGACGTGGACGGAGAGGGACAAAAGCAGCTAAAGGCAGTCGCAGAAGCAGCGCGCGGCCGCTATGTATCGATCCGCGACAAAAAAGGGTTGCAGGACGAATTTTCCAAAGCAAAAGAAATTGCGGACGAGTGGTACAAATGGAGGCGCAAGGAATCCAGTGAAGCGTACTCCCGAAAAGTCAATCTGCTCGTAAACAATACGCACTACAAGCTGGAGTGGAAGTTTTTGGCCGACGATGAGAAGCGAAACGTCGACTGGATGATTCGGCAGATCAAACGGGATAAACGGTTCCCGCAGCAGCTCGCCGAAGAGTTGGCCCGATTGCAGGATGAACATAAGCGAAACGTGGATAAACGGGCGGACGAACTGGAAGACATGCTCGATTCTCTGGCCAAAAAATCATACAAGGAAACCATTGAAGCCATTTCTGAGCAGTACGGCATCAATGCAGGCGGAAACTAGCGCCGCCAATCAGTGGTTTGCCAGGGATTAAGGAAATCGGGGTGAATGCTGTGAAGCGTCTAGCAAGACGGACGAATTGGGCTGCCATCGTTGCCCTGTTCATACTGGTGATCAATCTTTTCCCCTTTGCAGCTTTTGTGCATGCAGAGTCTGTGGCGCCTGGCGACGTGCGTCCAGGCGCAGTCCAGCCGGGAGAGATCAGGCCGGGAAATATTTCGCCAAATGACATACAGCCTGGTAGTTTTCAATGGGAAACAGGAGAGATTTCGCCCGGTGAGATACAGCCGGGGAGTCTGGATGTAGGAAACACCCGTCCTGGCAATGTGACCCCAGGCGTGATCCAGCCAGGAAGCGTCAGTCCCGGCGATACCCAACTGGGGAACGTCAATCCGGGGGATACCCGTCCCGGTAGCCTGACCCCAGGCAGTACCCAGCCAGGGAGCGTCACACCGGGCAGCCTTTCCGGCAAGGGCGATTCCAAAGCCTACGACTATGTAAACTGGTCGATCAACAGTGCGTTCGGCGGCAGTCTCAGCATGGTGGCCGACATGACGGAAGGGAATGTAGACCCGGCTACCTTTGCCAGCATGCGCAGCCTGTTTTTGGTCGAGCTGGGCGTCAAGGCGATCGACATTCATCTGAAGGACACTTCCTTCGACTGGGTGAGCGGCTTGCCTGTCGACGGCTTCGACGCTGCTTCCGCCTGGATGAATTTCAAGTTCATCAAAGACACGGCAAGCGGCCTGCAAGTGACAGGACTGGTCAAAGGCTTGAACGTCGCGACAGCAGGAATCAGTCTGGTGTTTGACAGCATCGACACCTTCACGAACTTTCAGGATGCCTTTGATTCAGGCAACAGCCAGTCTGAGCGCATCGACTATGCGATCGACGGAACAGGCAGCTTCGGCAGCACGCTCATGGATGCCGGGGTCATCGCCGCCATGATTCCCGGAGGGCAGACGGCCGCTGTCGTGCTTGTCTCAGTCGGCGGCGTTCTGTGGGTAGGCAGCAAGCTGGCGAAATGGGGACGCAAGCTGTTCAAACGGTTCGCCTAGCGTCTGATACTGGTCGTGACTGGCCGCCAAAACGTTAGATGGGAATGAGTCAGAGTGAAGCATCCGATCAAAGAAAGCTTCCTGTTTTATACACGCAATATCGAGTCCATGCTGCTCTTGTCAGCGGTCGTCGTTCTGCCTTTTTTGCTCATTCACAATTTTACCGTCAACTATATCCACTTTATCGCTGCCTTGACGGGCGGGCAGGTGGTTTCCGCCTTTTTCAACCTGTTTTTGCTGCTCGTGTTTTTGACAGTCGTGCAGCTTCCGTTTGCCCAGTATGTGCAAAGCGAGCTTGCGGGAGAGGAACGGCCGATTCGCCAGGCATTGCGCACGTTTTTGGACCAAGGCTTTGCCGTGTTTGTCTTCGGGATCGTCTACGTCCTGGCCGTGTCTTTTGGCATGATGCTGTTTTTTGTGCCGGGGATTGTCATCCTCGTGCTGTTTTACTTGACTCCTTATTTGACGGTCATGAAAAAACAGCCGGTGCAGCAGAGCTGGAAAAAGGCGTTTGCGCTGGGGAAAAAGCATTTTTTCTCTATTCTCGGCGTGATTTTGCTGATTAGCGCCATCGAGTGGGGCATCAGTGTGATCGGGCTGTTTACCGTCACGTACATTACGACCAGCTTTGGCGCGGTTTTCTTTACGCAGATTTTGCTGAATGTCATTTTCTTTCCGCTGATGGCGGTGATGCTGACGATGTATACGCACAGATGGATGAGTGAGCCAGCGACTGCGGAGAGCGTGGATACCGGGAGGAGGGACACGGCTTGACGACAAAAGAAGCGAAAAGGCAGCGGTTTTGGAATGGGATCGCGATTGTTTTGTACGGCGTGCTCCTGCCGCTCTGCTGCCTGCTCATGGTAGTGGGGGAGACGATTCCGTATCCGCTGCTGCTTGTCTGGTTTGCGCTGCCCTATATCGAACAGTCTGGCATGGAGTACGCACGCCGCAAAGAAGTGAAGCGGTAGAGACGACGCCAAGCGAATAATCATGGAGGGGGAAACGACATGTCCAAGCAGGAGAAAAACTGGCAGCGTTTCTGGAAGTTCATGCTGCTTTATTTTTACGCCCTGATTGTGCCTGCGGCGATCATCGGCGCCATTTACCGGGGAGACTTTCCGATCCAGCTGGTCATTTTGGCGATCGGGCTGCCGTTTATGAAAAAAAATCATCTGGCTTTTCTCCGGAAGAAACATGCGTCTGTTTAACCGTACGCCCAGGCAGTGGGTGATGCCGGGCGCAAGACAGGGCCGCGCGAACGCGAGGAACGCAGGAAAGCTGTCGCGTCTGCTGTCCGGGGAAAAAGGCTCGGTCACGATTGAGTTTCTCGGGATTTTGCCGCTGCTTTTTCTCATCATGCTCGTTTGCTGGCAGTTTTTGATCGGCGTGTACGGGGTGATCGCCGCGCAATCGGCTGCCAATGAGGCGGCAAAAGTATTCGCCATCACCGGGAGCGAGGCCAGTGCACTGAACGCCGCTGAAAAAGTGTTAGCCGGAGCGGGTGGCGGCATCGGCTTCGACAGGGGAGAGTCGTACATCGAGACGACAAGTGACGGGTACTTCAAAGTCATGGTCGGCGCGAACCTGGAAATCGCCTTTTTGCCGGATATTTTGACACAGAACATGGATGAGGCGGACAAAAGGATTTCGTTCCAGCGCGAGATCACGAGCAGGGTGGTTCACTAGATGAGAGACTGGCTGGCGTGTTTGCGGAATGAACGAGGCAATGTCACAATCTTTACGCTTACGATCTTTATGCTCATCATGCTCATCTTGTTCATGGCGCTGTTTAACCTCTCGACAGTCTTCGTCGTCAAGGAGCAAGCGTCAGACAGTGCGCAGCAAGCGGCGCTGGCGGCGGTCAAGCCGATCTACGACGAGATGGAAAAGGCACTCGTTCGCTACGATCGATCTCCCATGCGCCTGAAGGACGAGACATACATCAAGCCGTTCGTGGATCAGGCGGAAGCCGCTATCCGCGCGAGCCATCCGGATTGGGCCAGGAGCGAGGTGCGGTACGAAGCGATTGACCAGGTGCTGGGAAGCTGGCTGCCAGCAAACGTGGAGCTGCTGCTGTATGTGCAGGCGGGTCTTGCAGAAGCAGCCCCGAAGCTGCGGGATGTCGTCGTCACGGTCCTCGACGCCAATCACGCCACAGTGCCCGGTTCGCAAATTGTCGTCACCGCGGATGAGCGCATTCAGGTACAGACTTCTGTCCGCTTCCGCTCCACTACGTTTGACTTTTCCTTCATGCCTGACCCGAAGCACGAGGAGGAAGTGTACCAGACGGGATCGAGCAGACAGATTGGCTTTCTCCATGCGGCAGGAAGCTTTTTTCTCAGTTCTATCACGCTGTAAAGGAAAGCACGGTTCATCTCGTCATATCCGATGATGCAGAACATACACACGACAAGGAGGCTATGACCGAATGCACAGTAAGTACAGGCGAATGCTCGGCCTGGTGAACAGCTTGATGACGGCACTGCTGCTGTGCGGCTGCACCCTTGGCGCATCTGGAGCAGGGCCGCGAGTGGGCGAGGTGAAATGGCCGCAAAACACGCAGGAGTTGATTGCGGAGCAGCCCGGACAGTTGGCGGGCACGCATTTTTACCTCGCCCAGCATCCGCATCGGCCGGCTATTGCTGCCATTCTCGACAAAATGCCTACTGTGGTGGATGGGATGAACGAAGCGTATTTGCAACTGTACTGGAATCAGCTGCTCGCTTTGTTCTCCGAAGACTACCTCAGTCCGCAGATGGTTGTGGATCGCTGGAAAATGGCTTCGTTTGGAGATCCCGGCATCGAGGATGCGCGGTTTCAGTTTCGGGAAAATTTTAACGTCGAAATCATTTTGGACGCGAGCGGCAGCATGGCCGGGAAAATGGGAGACAAAACCAAGATGCAACTGGCCAAGGAAGCGATCAAGGAATTTGCCGAATCACTCCCGGAGGAAGCAAACATTTCGCTGCGCGTCTATGGACATAAAGGGAGCAATGCCGATGGAGACAAACAGCTCTCCTGCTCCAGCAGCGATCTTGTCTATCCGCTGCAATCGTACGAGCCGAAGCGGCTGGACCAGGCGCTTGCACTGTTTGAGCCGACTGGCTGGACGTCGATCGCCCATTCTCTCACGCTTGCCCAGCAAGATTTGGCCGCGTTTTCGGCGGATAAAAACACGAACGTCATCTACCTCGTCAGCGACGGCATCGAGACTTGCGGCGGCGATCCGGTGGCTGTAGCCAAAGAGCTGTCCCAGTCGCAAATCATGCCGCTCGTAAACGTGATCGGCTTTGACGTGAACGCCGAAGGGCAGAAGCAATTGAAGGCGATTGCCCAGGCATCGGAAGGCTTGTATGCCAACGTGACGAACCGCGAGCAATTCAAAAGAGAGCTGGAGCGGGCAAAAGAAATCGCTCAAAAGTGGGAGCAGTGGAAGCGGGACGCCCTGACGGAAGTAGGCGAGGTGCTGATCGACCGCCGCAAGTGGATCGACGCCTACAACCGGGACTGGTACGAGAAAAGCTGGCGGGAGAGCTTGAATATCGGAAGCGCGATCGAGTATTTGGCGGCAAGCGGCAAGATCGGCAACCAGGCCAAAGCGCATTTTACGAAGCAGAGACAGGACAGGGAAGCGTTAGCCTCGCAGGCGAAAGAAGAGCTTACCGATTATTTGGTCAACCTTACCAACAAGACTTATCAGGAAATGAAAGAAGAAATCGAGGAAAAATACAGTGGAAGCTAATAGAAAGTCCCGTTGCCTGAGACGGTGTGTCTGGCAACGGGACTTTTTTGCACGAAAAGCAGTCTGGGGCGTTTCTGCCGGAGCAATCGCACGGTGTTTCGCTTTCGCTGCATGCAGGCGGTCGGTCGACCACATCAGTCATAGGTGAAGGTGACGACCTGCTTCAAGGCAGTATCGACCCCGATGGCGATTGCGTTGTGGCCGTCTGAATAGTAAAAGTAGCGCTTGAGATCGTTGTCTGTGGCCTCGGAAGTCCGAACGAGCTGAAAGTCAGCCGTGGCCAGCAAGTTTTGCGAGCGCACGAAGTCGGCTGCGGCTTTTTCCAGATCGGCTTCAGCGATCGTTTTCGTCGCTTTCTCGCCGTCCTTGCCGATCACGTCAATCGAGAGCGAGAGAAGCTGCTTTGTCTTTGGCTCGATGATCGCGTGGTAGCCGGATATATCTCCGCTTTTCGGCTCGCCGCGAAGCAGGGCGTGAACGGGCACTCCTTTGTAGATCGGCTCGCCAGTGGCGGCATCGATCAGTTTGGCAGGGTCTTCAAGTGTAATTTCCCGATCGGCGGTATCTACCGTCAGATGATAATACTGACGAACAGCGCCCGCAGCGATTTGCGCCGCTTCTTCTTTTCCCAGCCCCTGCACCTGTTCAGGTGTATTGGGCTTGGAACAGCCTATGATAAACAACGCCAGGATGGTCGTCGCGAGTAAAAAGGTTGCCAGTTTTTTCATGGGTCAAGCCTCCGTGCCTGTTGCGTAATCTTTTCTTATCCTAACAGGAAACGGGGCCAGGAGATATCGATTTTCCTTTCCACTACCTTACGATGTTGTAAGTTTGCAAAGAAATAGGGCGGACAGACAGGACATGAGGGTTGAAAAGACGAAAAATTCAGTGTACGGGTGTTTTGGTGAGCGAGAGCAATTTTGTTGAATCGAGGAGGAGAAGCGCTATGAGCACGAGTACCATTACTGCCCTGGAGTTGAATGAGGCCATTCAAACGTATGTGCGGACGGAAACGTTCCCTGTGGGCATTTCGATCATTCGCGAGGAAGCGGCATTGCCGACAAAGGCAAAGCGACCGCAGCAAGACTTGGGGTACCCGATCACGATTTGCCAGGCGGTCGGCTTTTCGCGACGTTATGGCTGGAGCATTGCCATGAACGGCGCAGATCTGTCCTGTCCGATCGCGCAGGTGGCGTTCGGCTACGAGGAACAACCTGCGTTTTACACCGAGGGCCATCTCGCTTGCGGGATGTACACAGACTCGCTGGAAACGGGAGCGAAAAGCGAGGCGGATGTCCCGAAATTTTCGGCGGAGGAAAGCGGCTACTACGTGTCGTACCCACTGGAGCGGGCGCAGGTCGAGCCGGACGTGGTTGTCATTTACGGAAACGCGGCACAGGTGATGCGGCTGGTGGCGGGAATGCTCTACAAGCGCGGCGGCTCGATTCCGTCCACTTTTTCCAGCCGGGCGGACTGTGCCGATATTGCGATCAAGCCGATCCAGACCGGACAACCGCAAGTGATCGTCCCCTGTTACGGAGATCGGCTGTTTGCCCAGACGCAGGACCACGAGATGGCGTTCAGCTTTCATTTCCGCGATGCAGCCGAGCTGGTGGAAGGGCTGGCAGCCACGCAAAAAGGCGGGATACGCTACCCGATCCCGTCCTTCCTGCGCTATCAGGCAGAGTTTCCGCCGACCTACCAAAAGCTCGCTGGTCTGTTCGGAGAAAAAAGTTAGCCTTTTAGCCTGTTCAATTGGTGCAGATGGTGGCGATAGTGCATCTCTACAAGCGCAAACCACTCCTGCGCATTCAAAGGTCCGAAGCGAGGGTGTGCGACTTTGTGGTGTGTCGGAATATCCTGCAAGGTCGGCTCCAATTCTTGCATCAGGCGCAGGACAGTGCGCAAGCCGTCGTGCAGTTGCTCTTTGTTCTCTGGCTGCTTGGGTGTATATTGGGGCGAAGCAGGAACGTGGATGCGGATAGGCGGTAAGGAGCCTTGGGCAAAGATCGCTTGCCCGTCCTCAGACATTTGGGCGTCCGGCTGGATGACTTCGGGCGCGCCTTTTCTACACGCTTCGATGTTGGCGAGTTGCATATAGAGGGCCGATTGGATCAGATGCTGGTACATCTGGCCGATGGACCATTCCTCTTCGCTTGGCTTTTGCAGCAGACGGTCCATGTCAAATGCTTCGAGTTCCTGGATGTACAGATCGGTTACTTGTTGCATGCTGTGCATGATTTCGGTTGGATTCATCTTGTGGTCAGCTCCTCTTTCATTCTTTGTCACAAGCATACAAAAACGCTACTGACAACTGTATGTCAGTAGCGTTTTAGCAATTTTTCCGCTTCCTCGCGAATTTTTTCACGGAGGGATGGCGGTTCGAGGACGAGCGCATTTGCCCCCAGCCCCAGAACCCAGTCCGAGATTTCCTCCAGTTGCCGGACGCGCAGCGTGACCAGCACTCCGTCCGGATGATCGGCCATCTCTTCTATATAAAAGGACTTTGCTTCCAGCACCTGATCGGCTATCGCTGGCTGGACGAGCAGGCGGACTTCGAGTGTGCGGTTGTCGGGAGGCTTGTAATCGTCAAAGGAAAAATGCTCCGGGAGGTCAAAGCTGTCTTCGAGCATGGTCAGCCCGCTCATGCGGGACAGGCGGAACCTGCGGATGTCCTGGCGCAAATCGCAAAAGGCGAGCAAAGTCCACACGCTCCGAGCCAGCACAAGCCCGTAGGGAGCCGCATCGCGCACGCTCTCGCGGTTGCCGTCTGTCTCGGGGATCGTTTTGCGATAGCGGAAGCGGACTTTGCGGCGATGCAGGATGGCTTCGTGGAGCAGCTCGGCATATTGTTTTTCCCGCTCGCGCTGGTTGGCTTCTCCGATATCGAGCAGGCGAAAGGTCGAGCGAATCCCCTCTACTTCTCGGATAAATTCCTGCGACAGAAGCGCTTCGACTTTGCGTTGGACACCGCGGGCGCTGTGGCCGTAATTTTTGCCAAACGCCTGCTCGACCAGGTCTGCGCCGATCAGCAGCGCGACGGCTTCCTCCACCGTAAAGCGAACGGGCGGCAGAAAAAAGCCTTCCATCAGCGAGTAGCCTTGCCCGGGCGAGCCGACGACAGGGACCCCTGCTTCGCTCAACGCCTGCATATCCCGGTAGATGGTCCGCACGCTCGTCTCGAATGTCGCGGCCAAATCTTCCGCGCGCAAGGTGCGCTTGCGCTGAAGCTCCAGCACAATGGCCAGCAGGCGGTCTGATTTGTTCATGCATAGACCCCATTTCCAAAAACGTTTCTCATCCCCATTGTAGTTTTTGCGTCGAGCGAACAAAAGCCAGGAATGAACTTTCTGCCGGACGGTCGTCACGCCGCGCCATGTCGTGTCGCGCCGTCAACGCTATCGCTGCAAGTATTGCCATGCCATAAGACTAATCTATAACGCTGTTACTGGCACACATATTTCGCAATAAGGATTGGTCGTGATATCGCCCGTATATTTTTCCAAAATGGGCTTGCTGTCCATCGTGTATCCTTTGCTGTGGAGAGCAGGAAAAATTTCAGCATACGCCCGCTGGATGTCCTCTGCTGTATGCTTGGCTTCGAAAACGAGGTAATTCCCGCCCGCAAGCTCGCCTTCGCAAATGGAATCGGCATCGTCCAACTGATAATTTGCGGAGAGCACAATGCAAGCATCAAATCGGCAGCTTTCAGGAGCGGTTGTCTGTGGGTTATCTTGTGGAATGGCAAACAGGATAGCCGATTCCAGAAGCTGTTTCTCCTTCGCCCATTTTTTTAGCTCCTCCATTACTTCCACATTGGCAGGACCGTATGGACCGACTCGCCGCATATACGCAATGCGATAGGGGGGAATAGTTTCGACTTTGCATTTCATGGATGGTACTTCCTTTCTTCGTGGATTTGGTTGCGTATTGACTGTAGCATGTTCTAAAAAACATTTGCATTAATTTTTAGAATTTTTTGTAAATTTTAAAATGATGATTTTCACGGAACATCAGCATGAAAAAATGGATAGGGTTCAGATGTTCTCTGAAGCCTATCCATTGTTAGTGCTAGACGTGCTATACGGTATGCCCTACACCAGATTTTCCGGGTTCAAGCCTTCCAGCTCTGGCAGCACGAAGCGGCCGTCTTTTCTGATCAGCACGTCGTCAAACCAGATTTCGCCTCCGCCGTATTCCGGACGCTGGATTTGCACCAAATCCCAGTGAACAGAGGAGCGGTTTCCGTTGTCCGCTACTGTGTAGGCGTTGCCAGGCGTGAAGTGGAAGCTTCCGGCGATTTTTTCGTCGAACAGGATGTCCAGCATCGGATGCAGGATGTGCGGGTTGAAGCCAATGGCAAATTCCCCGATATAGCGAGCGCCTTCGTCGGTGTCGAGAATGTCATTCAGCGCTTTTGTATTGGAGCTGGTCGCTTCGACGATTTTTCCTTCTTTAAAAGTGAATTGCACATCGGTGAAGGAAATGCCGTGGTAGTTGGAAGCGGCGTTGTAGAAAATGGTGCCTTCTACAGAATCGCGAACAGGCGCTGTGTACACTTCGCCGTCCGGGATGTTGCGCTTGCCGTCGCATTTGACAGCGTTGATGCCTTTGATGGAGAAGCGCAGGTCGGTTTTTGGCCCGACGATGCGGACGCGGTCGGTGCGCTCCATCAGTTCTTTCAGCGGTGTCATCGCTCTGGACATTTTCGCGTAGTCCAGGTTGCAGACGGAGAAGTAGAAGTCCTCGAAGCCTTCCAGACTCATATTGGACAGTTGCGCCATCGATTTGTTCGGGTAGCGCAAAACGACCCAGCGTTTGTTTGGCACGCGTTCGTTTGTGTGCACTGGCTGATACAGGACACGGGAGTAGATGCCCATCTTGTCTTCCGGAACATCGGCAAATTCGTTGATGTTGTCGTAAGCGCGGATCGCGATGTACGCGTCCATGTCTTTCATGCGCTCGTATTCGTATTTGGCCATCAATGCCATATGCTCTTCGCTCGTTCCTTGGTAGAGCGCGCGCAGCACTTCCTGGTCTTTCAACGTTACCAATGGCAGAGCGCCGACAGCGAACGATTCGCGAACGAGCGCACGTACAAGCTCAGGTTGCAGCCCTGTGTTTTCGATCAGGACTTTTTCCCCTTTTTGCAAATTGAGAGAGTAGCGGACGAGGCGGCTAGCCAGTTCATTGATGCGTGGATCTGCCATATGTACGACCTCCATATAGTAAAAAAATTTTTATTAATCTCATTATCGCACAGGAAAGCGCGTGCCTGCCAGTATGTTCGTGCAGTATTTACAGGCAAGCCTGGTAGATGGCGACGACATCTTCCGCATGCAGTTTTCTGGCGCTCGGCAGATGTCCGGCACCGCGTCCGCCAATCGTAATCGCTTCTTCGGCCATTTTTGGCAGCGCGTCCTGCGTTACGCCAAAGTCAGAAAGCCGCTCGGTGATGCCCATGCTTTCATACCAGCGGGCAACAGCCGCGATGGTTGCGCGCGCTGCGGCTTGCTCGTCTTCCTCGGTAACTCCGAAGCAGTGTCGGCCCATGCGCGCCAGTCTCTCTGGACGCTCCGGCAAAATGACCTGCTCGAAATAAGGAAGCGAAAGAATCGCCAGTCCACGCCCGTGTGCCATGTCGTAAATGCCGCTCAACGGGTGTTCGATTCCGTGCAGAGGCATTCCGGCGCCGCGCCCTGCATTGGCAAAAGGACTGATGCCAAGCGTGCTTGCCCAGAGCAAAGTGGAACGTGCCTCTTCGTGATCCGGTTGGCGAATGGCGGTAACGGAGTGCTCCGCAACGAGCCGAATGAGCGTTTCCGTGATCCCGTCCTGCACATTCGTTTTGTCTGCGCTGATCAAGTATGTTTCAAACAGATGCGAGAAAATATCTGCGCATGACTCTGCCGTGACGCGTGCGGGAACGGTAAATGTGATCGATGGATCGAGAATCGCGATTTTCGGATAGAGGGCCGGGCCGTTTATGGAAGATTTCTCGTGTGTGTCCCAGTGGGTCAGGACGCTGATATTGTTTGCTTCCGATCCGGTTGCAGCCACAGTGGGCACGGTGAGAAGCGGGAGCGCTTCCTGCACGGGCACCAGCCATTTGCCTGAGCCGCTCGGGTTGCCGCGCATGTAGTCGTAGATGGGCCGCCCGGAAACGGCTGCGGCGGCAATGGCTTTGGCTGCATCCATAACAGAGCCTCCGCCCAAGGCCAGCACGAAGTCGCATTGCTCTTCGCGGGCAAGCGCTGCTCCGGCATCGACGGTCGCTGTGCGCGGATTCGGTTCAATTTTGTCAAAAAGAGTATAGGCTACTTGCGCTTCTTGCAGGAGCGTAATGGCGCGGCTAAGCAGACCTGTGCGCTTGGCTGCGCTGCCACCTGTGACGAGAAGCGCTTTGTTACCGAGAGTTTTCGCTGCCTGGCCCAAACGCGCAAGTTCGCCCATGCCGAAGTAGATATGGGTAGGAAAAGATACTTCAAAGGGAAACATCTGATATTCCTTCTTTCACGTGTAGGTTGTACCAAAGACAGTGTAACATAAAGACAAAAAAAGAGCCTTCTTGCAAAAGCGAAGAAGGCTCTTGGCATTTGGATCAAGCCACACGAAATCTCTCGCTGATTTCATGCAGCCGCGTGGACAAAGCGAGCAGCTCGGAGGCCAGATGGCGCGACTTGGCTACGGATGAAAGCTGTTCCTTGGAGGCGTCGAGCATCTCTTCTGTGCTGCTTTTCGTTTCCTGCGAGATCGCGAGGAACGTAACCAGCGTGTGGTCGACATCCTGCATGCCTTGGGTAATGTCGGACAGCCCTTCTGTGGCTGCGCGCAGCTCCCCGGTCGTCCGGTCGACGGCCTGGCGCAGATGGAGGAAGGCGGCTTCCGCTTCTTCCAGCTTTTGCACGCTCTCCTGGAGCTGGGTGGAAGCTTGGGAAGTTTCGCGTGAGATGGAAAGCGTCTCAGTCTGAACCGAAGCCATCAGGCGGTTGATTTCAAGCGCTGCCTTTTCCGATTCGTGTGCGAGCTTGGCGACTTCGCTCGCTACTACGGCAAAGCCGCGTCCGTACTCGCCGGCCCGTGCCGCCTCAATGCTGGCATTCAGGGCGAGCAGCTTGGTTTGCTTCGCCAAGTTTTCGATCAACGAAACCGCGTGCCCGATCGACTCCGACTGCTCTTGCATGTTTGCCATACGGGTGTCCAGTTGCTTGTACGTTTGGAAAAAGCGCTGGAAGATGACCGTCAACTCGTCGATTCTGCTTTGGCCGCTGTGCGTGACCGATTCCATCTGGCCGCCTGCTTCGATCACACCCGCGATTCGTGCAAACAGCATGTCGATGGAAGCACGCATCCGTTGAAAAGAAGCACTTGCCTGTTCGGTCGAAGCGGCTGTTTGCTCTACGCCTTTATTCACCGTGTCCAGGCGGATGGAAAGCATCGACGAGCGCTCCCCTGCCTCGTCAGCGGTCTGCCTGATCTCGATGCCGCCGCGATTCAACTCCTGAATCATCGACTGGAACTCGGAGATGATGAGGTGCATCTGCTCGACCATATAATCGAAGTGATGCGAGATCGCTCGGATTTCCGGCCCTTCCTTTTCCAGAGCGGAGCGCTGTGTCAGATCGCCGGCGCTGACCTTTTGGATGGCCTGGATCAATGTTTGGAACGGATTCGTAATACCTCGCACAATAAACAAGCATAGTAAAACAGAGAGGACGAGACTTCCTGCAATGGCAAAAAGGATCAGTCTGGTCGTTTCGTGCAGATGGACTAAATATTGCTCTTGCGGCACGTCGATGACGTAGACGAAATTTTCTTCAGGTGAATGAGTAAAGGCCAAAGTATGTATCGTCCCGTCAATCGGGATGTGGATGACGCCGTAGCGTTCGGCTTCCAACTGATGCGCGTACTCAGGCGGAACGGGGATCGCTCCCTGCTTCGTCACGTTGGGAATCGGCTGAAACGCGCCGCTGCGCACGACGTATTGCTGAACATCGAGGCCTTCCTGGGCCAAAGAATTTTTTTGCTGCAACAGCTCGAACTCCAGCCTTTTCAGATAAGTTTCCTCGTCGGTGACAAAGGCGAACTTCAACAGGGAAATTTTTTCCGTCGTCTTGTCCGTCTCCGAATCGAGTCTGGCTTCCATTTGGGCGATCATGATTTTTTTGGCCTGCGTGTAAAAAGTCCCGCCGATCGCTGCGAAAGAGAGGAGCAAAAGGCAGAACAGCGGCACGGTCAGCTTCGTATGGAGCCGTGCGCGTCTGTGCCAGTGCGTAAATGGGGCTAGTAGTTTGCCAAAGATAAGGTGCGTCTTCATCCGATGTCCCCCTGATTATATGGATAGTCGTGGAGTCCTGTGACTAAGGACTATTGTAAAGAGCGGATGTAAAGCCAGTATGGATAACGTGTAAACGAATGTTAACGAAAACTTAACAACGATTATGCAACAATTTCCGAACGTTTGTCGAATCGTATTCACGCATTTTTCGTTGATAAATGCGTATGATTGTGTTTTAATGTAGTTGAATCGTTCGTGAATTAATCGTAACTCAACCTTTTTATCTGGGAAGGTGGCTCCTACAGTGGAAAAACAGGAACAACTCTACGAAGGTAAGGCGAAGCGTATTTATCGGACATCTGTGCCTGATCAATACTGGGTAGAGTACAAAGACGACGCTACAGCATTCAACGGAGAGAAGCGGGCGCAAATCACCGGAAAAGGTGAGCTGAACAACCGTATTACCGCTATCTTTTTCACCATGCTAAAGGAAAAAGGCATCGACAACCATTTTGTCCGGCTGCTGTCTGCAACAGAGCAAGTAGTCCGCAAAGTGGAGATCATCCCTTTGGAGGTCGTTGTCCGCAATATCGCGGCAGGTTCACTTGCCAAACGTCTTGGCATGGAAGAGGGAACTGTTCTCCCGCAGCCAGTTGTTGAGTTTTACTACAAGGATGACGCACTGGGCGATCCGTTGGTAAACGCCTCCCATATCAAAGTGTTGGGAATTGCGAGCGAAAGTGACCAGACGACGCTTGAGCGCATGGGACTTGCTGTCAATGAGGTTCTCGTACCTTATCTGGCCGAGCGCAATATTACGCTGGTCGATTTCAAACTCGAATTTGGAAAAACGCCGGACGGGGAGATTCTCCTCGCCGATGAAATATCCCCGGACACATGCCGTTTCTGGGACTCTGTCACAAAAGAGAAGCTGGACAAAGACCGCTTCCGTCGCGATTTGGGCAATGTAGAAGAAGCGTATCAAGAAATGCTGAAGAGACTGGGAGGAGACGTACATGTTTAAAGCTGTTGTTTATGTAACCCTGCGCGAGAGCGTTCTGGACCCGCAAGGCCATGCAGTAAAAGGGGCTTTGCACACTCTAGGTTTTGACGAAGTAAACAATGCGCGTATCGGAAAGTACATGGAACTGGAACTGAACACGGCAGATCGTGCGCAGGCAGAAGAGCGTGTACGTGAAATGTGCGAAAAGCTCCTGGCTAACACGGTGGTTGAAGACTATCGCTTTGAGATCGTGGAGGGCTAAGGATATGCGAGTAGCCGTTATCGTTTTTCCAGGCTCGAATGCTGATGTAGATTTGTACAACGCAGTTGAAGATGTCATGGGAGTGCCTGTTGACTACGTATGGCATTCTGAAACAGATTTGTCCGGTTATGACGCAATCCTTTTGCCGGGCGGATTCTCTTATGGAGACTATTTGCGCTGTGGCGCGGTCGCTCGCTTTTCGCCCGTGATGGAGCAAGTGGTGAAGGCAGCAGAAGCAGGCAAGCTGGTAATGGGAATCTGTAACGGCTTCCAAATCCTCACAGAGGTAGGGCTGTTGCCAGGCGCTCTCTTGCGCAACCGTTCCCTCAAATTCGCCTGCAAGCTGTCCGGGCTTCGCGTCGACAACAACGAAACACCATTTACCCTCGACTATGCGGCTGGGGAAGAAATCCAAATCCCGATCGCGCATGGCGAAGGAAACTACTACTGTGATGAAGAAACGCTCGCGAAGCTTAAAGCGAACAAACAGATCGTTTTCCGCTACAATGGCGAGAACCCGAATGGTTCTCTTGATGATATCGCAGGCATTTGCAACGAGCGCGGCAACGTACTCGGCATGATGCCTCACCCGGAGCGCGCTGTCCACAAGTGGATGACATCCGATGACGGCCGCCGCATGTTTACCTCGATCCTGAAGACGTGGAGGGAACAAAACAGTGTCACAACTCACGCATAAAGAACCGACCGCCCAGCAAATTGCCGATCAGAAGCTCTACCGTGAGATCGGGCTGACTGACGAAGAATACCAACGTGTAGTAACGATTATGGGACGCCAGCCAAACTGGACAGAAACCGGATTGTACAGCGTTATGTGGTCTGAGCACTGCTCCTACAAAAACTCCAAGCCTGTCCTGCGCAAGTTCCCGACAAAAGGCCCTCGCGTTCTGCAAGGACCAGGTGAAGGTGCCGGGATCGTGGACATCGGCGACAACCAGGCTGTTGTATTCAAAATCGAGAGCCACAACCACCCTTCTGCTATCGAGCCGTATCAGGGAGCAGCTACAGGCGTGGGCGGGATCATCCGCGATGTATTCTCCATGGGTGCACGCCCGATCGCATTGCTCAACTCGCTGCGCTTTGGCGAGCTGACCACGCCACGCGTCAAATATTTGTTTGAACATGTGGTTGCGGGAATTGCCGGCTACGGTAACTGCATCGGGATTCCTACCGTTGGCGGAGAAGTGAACTTCGATCCTACGTATGAAGGCAATCCGCTCGTCAACGCTATGTGCGTGGGTCTGATCGACCACGAGAAAATTCAAAAAGGCGTAGCCTCCGGTATCGGCAACCCGGTCATTTACGTCGGGGCGAGCACAGGACGCGACGGTATTCACGGCGCGACTTTTGCCTCCGAAGAGCTGACCGAGGAATCGGAGAAAAAGCGACCGGCTGTACAAGTGGGCGACCCGTTCATGGAAAAATTGCTGCTGGAAGCGTGCCTGGAGCTGATCGACACAGGAATCGTCGTAGGGATTCAGGACATGGGCGCGGCTGGTTTGACCAGCTCCAGCTCGGAGATGGCATCCAAAGCGGGCAACGGAATCGAGATGAACCTGGATCTCGTGCCGCAGCGCGAAGCAGGCATGTCTGCTTACGAAATGATGCTGTCCGAATCGCAAGAGCGCATGCTTGTCGTTGTGGAAAAAGGCAAGGAAGCGGAAGCGATCGCGATTTTTGACAAATGGGGCTTGGCCTCCGCTGTCGTGGGCAAAGTAACGGATGACAGCAAGCTGCGCCTGTTGCACAAAGGCGAGGTCGTAGCAGAAGTGCCAGCAAACAGCCTGGCAGATGACGCTCCGGTTTACCACCGTCCTTCCGCAGTGCCTGCTTACTATGAAGCAAACGGAAAAGTAGATGTGCTGGCTGCCATCGAGGAGCCAAAAGATCTGAACGAGACGCTGAAAAGTCTCTTGGCGCAGCCGACTGTTGCCAACAAGGCATGGGTGTACGAGCAATACGACCATATCGTACGCGCGAATACAGCAGTGAAGCCTGGTTCTGACGCAGCAGTCGTCATGGTGCGCGGCACGCGCAAGGCTCTTGCCATGACAACCGATTGCAACGGACGCTATGTGTATCTCGATCCAAAAGTGGGCGGAGCCATCGCGGTAGCGGAATCCGCGCGCAACGTCGTGTGCTCCGGTGCCGAGCCGCTTGCGATCACCGACTGCCTCAACTTCGGCAGCCCGGAAAAGCCGGAAGTATTCTGGCAGTTCGAGAAAGCGTGCGAAGGCATGAGTGAAGCGTGCGTGGCCCTCGACTCGCCTGTTATCGGCGGTAACGTATCTTTTTACAATGAACGCAGCGGCGATGCGATCTACCCGACTCCAACTGTCGGCATGGTCGGTCTGATCACCGATGTTGACCATATTACGACGCAAGACTTTAAAAACGAGGGCGACGTCATCATCCTGCTCGGCGACACGTTCGCGGAGCTGGGCGGCAGCGAGTATCAAAAGCTCGTGACAGGCGCAATCTCCGGTCGTCCGCCGCAACTGGACCTGACCAAGGAAGCCGCTGTGCAAAAGCTCGTGCTCACAGCGATTCGCCAAGGCTTGGTCAATTCCGCGCACGACTTGTCCGAAGGCGGTCTAGGTGTAGCGCTGGCAGAATCTTGCTTCGGCAAAAACATCGGCGCACAAGTCGAGCTTACATCCGACTTGCGCACAGACGTGCTGCTGTTCAGCGAATCCCAATCCCGCATCTTGCTCAGCGCAAGCAAAGAGCAGGCGGAAGCGATTGTGGCATTGGCAGGTGAGCATGGCGTACCAGCTGCAAAAATCGGTACGATTGGCGGCGAGCGTCTGGTAGTAACAGTGAACGGTACGGAAGCAATCAACGCTTCCACTCAAGAGGTGAAAGCAGCCTGGAAGGATGCGATTCCATGTTTGATCGGGTAATCTGGGACAAACTGAATGAAGAATGCGGCGTCTTTGGCATTTACAACCACAAGGAAGCATCCCAATTGACCTATCTGGGTCTGCATGCCCTTCAGCATCGCGGTCAGGAGAGCGCAGGTATCTGCGCCTCCGACGGCGAGAAGTGGTATAAGCACCGGGGAATGGGACTCGTCTCCGAAGCATTCGGCAAAGGCGACCTGGAAAAATTCCGCGGCCATATCGCCATCGGTCATACCCGTTATACGACCGCTGGCTCCAGCAAAATCGAAAATGCCCAGCCGCTGTTTTTCCGCTACGCGCAAGGCAGCATGGCTGTTGCTCATAACGGCAACCTCGTCAATGCCGCTGTCCTGAGAAAAGAGCTGGAAGCGAAAGGCTCCATTTTTCAAACGACAAGCGACACCGAGGTTATTGCCCACCTGATCGCACGCTCCGAGAGCCGCGATTTGCCAGGAGCAGTAAAAGATGCTCTCCAGCACATCAAGGGCGCGTATGCGCTGTTGGTCATGAACGAGAAGCAGTTGGTCATCGCTCTTGATCCGAATGGACTCCGTCCGCTGTCTCTCGGCCGACTGGGGGATGCGATCACTGTGGCTTCCGAGACCTGTGCGTTCGATATTATCGGGGCGCAGTACTGGCGCGATGTTCAGCCGGGAGAAATGATCGTGGTCGATCAGGATGGCATCATCGAAACCAAGCATACCGAGACAACGCAGCGCTCGATTTGCACGTTTGAATACATTTATTTCGCCCGTCCTGACAGCGACATCGACGGGATCAACGTCCACATGGCGAGAAAGCGCCTCGGCAAGCAGCTTGCCCTGGAATCGGCTATCGACGCTGATGTGGTTACAGGGGTGCCGGATTCGAGTATTTCGGCGGCGATCGGTTTTGCGGAAGCGACAGGTATTCCGTACGAGATCGGTCTGATCAAAAACCGCTACGTCGGCCGTACCTTTATCCAGCCGAGCCAGGAGCTGCGCGAGCGGGCTGTTTATCTCAAGCTGTCTGCCGTTCGCAAAGTCGTGGAAGGCAAACGGGTCGTCATGATCGACGATTCGATCGTGCGCGGTACGACAAGCAACCGGATTGTCCGCATGCTGCGCGAAGCTGGCGCCAAGGAAGTTCATGTCCGCATCAGCTCTCCGCCTGTCATGAACTCTTGTTTCTACGGAATCGATACCTCTACGCGCGACGAGCTGATTGCGTCGACCAAGTCGGTAGAGGAAATTCGTCAAATCATTGAAGCCGATTCCTTGTCCTTCTTGTCCGTCGAGGGTATGATCAATGCCATCGGCCGCCAGGATTCGGCTCCAAACAAAGGACACTGCCTCGCCTGCTTTACAGGGGAGTATCCGACCGAGATTGAATTTGAAGAGGCGCTACCAGCGACCAAGTGCTAATACAAGCAACCTCTTGCAAGGGGGAGAAACGATGAGTGAAGCATACAAACAAGCGGGCGTAGACATCGATGCGGGTAACGAAGCAGTCGAACGCATGAAAAAACACGTGAAGCGGACATTCCGTCCCGAAGTGCTGACCGATTTGGGCGGCTTCGGAGCACTGTTCCGTCTGGACACGAAAAAATACGAAAAGCCGATTCTCGTCTCTGGTACCGACGGGGTGGGCACGAAGCTGAAGCTGGCTTTTGCCATGGACAAACACGATACGATCGGGATCGACGCCGTTGCCATGTGCGTCAATGACGTCGTGGTGCAAGGCGCGGAGCCGCTCTTTTTCCTCGACTATTTGGCGGTAGACAAAGTCGTTCCGGAAAAAATCGAGGCGATTGTCAGCGGGATCGCCGAGGGCTGCTCCCAGTCCGGCTGCTCGCTCATTGGCGGCGAGACGGCAGAAATGCCAGGCATGTACGCAGAGGGTGAATACGACATCGCCGGATTTACCGTAGGGGTTGTCGACGAAAGCAAAATGATCACGGGTGCGAATGTGGCAGCAGGTGACGTTTTGATCGGGCTTGCCTCCAGCGGCGTGCACAGCAACGGCTTCTCGCTCGTGCGCAAAGTGCTCTTGGCAGATAAAGGCATGTCCTTGCACGACCATGTAGACGCATTGGGCAAAAAGCTCGGCGAAGAGCTACTGACCCCGACTCGCATTTACGTGAAGCAAGTGCTGGCTGTGCTCGAATCGTTTGAAGTAAAAGCTTTGGCCCACATCACAGGCGGCGGCTTCACGGAAAATATCCCGCGCGTGTTGCCGGAAAACACGCAAGCGGTCATTAACGTAGGCTCCTGGCCTGTTCTGCCGATTTTCACACTTGTACAGGAAGCGGGAAACATTTCGTATCCCGACATGTACAAAACGTTCAACATGGGCATCGGCATGATGCTGGTCGTGAAAGAAGCAGACGCAGCGAGCGTCATGGAAAAACTGCAAGAGCTTGGCGAGCAGCCGTACCTGATTGGCAACATTCAGGAGGGTGAGCGCAAAGTCGTATACAACGGGGTGGAATGGTGAGAAAGCTGGCCATTTTCGCCTCAGGAAGCGGCTCCAACTTCGAAGCGATCGTGCAGGCTGTCCAGGCAGGCCGACTTCCCGGTGTGGAAGTCGCTTTGCTCGTATGCGACAAGCCGCAGGCGAAGGTGCTGGAACGCGCGGAACGTCTGGGCATTGAAGCATTCGTGTTTCAGCCAAAAGATTACGCCAACAAGGCAGCTTTTGAAGCAGAAGTCGTGCAAGAGCTGCAAAAGCGGGAGATTTCGCTGGTCGTGCTGGCAGGCTATATGCGGCTGGTGGGCGAAACGCTTTTGGCTGCCTACGAAGGAAGCATCATCAATCTGCATCCGTCGCTGTTGCCAGCTTTCCCAGGCAAAGACGCGATCGGTCAGGCACTTGCTTACGGGGTAAAGATAACGGGGGTAACGGTACATCTGGTAGATGCCGGTCTCGATACGGGGCCGATCATCGCTCAGGTCCCGGTAGCAGTGCAGGAGCAAGATACGGCGGAAACGCTGGCAGCGCGCATCCACGCTGTGGAGCACGGACTGCTGGTGGAAGTCATCGGCATGCTGGCGGAAGGCCGGGTGCAGGTTGCAGGACGGCAAGTTCAGGTGAGATCATAACAGGCAACAAAAGACCGACACAGCTCAATCGTGTCGGTCTTTTTCGTGCTGGCAGCGTGAGGGTCAAAATCTTTCTCTCGCGCACGGTCCGAGATACGGTTTATTCAGCTGAGCTTGTGCAACCAGTCCCGGGAAAAATCCGCTTATCCGAACGGGCAGCGCTTTTGGCCAGCAGCTTTTCGCATTCATCCGCCGGAACGGGCTTGCTGAAAAAATAGCCCTGCACCGTCAGGCAGCCAAGCGATCGCAAAAACGATAGCTGTTCCTTCGTTTCGACGCCTTCTGCTACGAGAGACAGCTTCAGGCTGTGAGCCATGGCTGCGATTGCGGTGACGATCGGCAAGTGAGAAGAAGAGTCCGACATGTTGCGCATAAACGACTGATCGATTTTCAACGAATTGATCGGCAAAAGCTGCAAGCAGCTAAGCGAGCTGTACCCGGTGCCGAAGTCATCAATCGATATCTGGATGCCCATGGCTTGCAGCTTTTGCAGGCGGGGAATGACAGCGTCAAGCCTGTGCATGGCGATGCTTTCGGTTATTTCCAGCTCCAGGTAGCTTGGGTGTAGCCCCGTTTGTTGCAAAATGTCTTGGACCATCGTCACCAGATGCTTGTCCTGCAACTGGCGCATCGACAAATTGACGGCAAGCCGCACAGGAGGCAAAGCTTGCTGCTGCCACCTGACGAACTGCTGGCAAGCTGTCTGCAACACCCAGCGACCGATGGGAATGATCAGTCCCGTCTCTTCGGCGAGCGGAATGAAATCAAGCGGAGAGACGATGCCATACACCGGATGCTGCCAGCGGATCAACGCCTCCAGGCCGACAATATGCTCGTGCTTGCTGTCGTACTGGGGCTGATAGTACAACTGAAATTCCTCGTTCTCCAGCGCAGTGCGCAGTCCGGCTTCCAACGTCATTTTTTTGACGAAGGCGTCGTTCATCTCCGGTTGGAAAAACTGGATGTTGTTGCGGCCGTGTTCTTTCGCCTGATACATGGCTGCGTCCGCATTTTTGACCAAAGCTTCCGCGTCCGTGCCGTCCTGTGGAAAAAGGCTGATTCCGATGCTGATTGTGACCACAAAGCTTTGGTCACCAACCGTGATCGGCATGCTCAGCCTTTGCAAAACGGCTTCTGCGAACCTTTTTGCTTCCGTATGGGACATCCGGGGCAGGATGATCGTAAATTCGTCGCCGCCCAAGCGGCAGACCGTATCGTTAGGACGTGCAGTCTCTTGCAGTCGCCGGGCGATTTGCGCAAGCAGGCCGTCTCCCGTGGAATGTCCGAGTGTGTCATTGATGTATTTGAACCGATCCAGGTCGAGAAACAGGACAGCGAGCTGGCTTTGCTCGCAGGCGGCCTGTTCGAGAGCGGCATCGAGCCTGCTTTGGAAAAGGGAGCGGTTCGGCAAGCCCGTCAACGTGTCGTGATAGGCGAGATAGTGAATCATGGCTTCGGTTTGCTTTCGTTTCGTAATATCGGTGGCGATGGCGAAATAGCCTACGACCGTATTCGTCACCACGATCGGGACGACGGTGACATTCAGTTCGATTTGCGTCCCGTCTTTATGAAAAGTGGAAATATCGTAGTTGTCCGAGCTTCCTTGCTGGGCGTTCCGGGACATCAAAAGCACGCGGCGAATCCCTTCCTGATTCAGCAGCGCCCGGTAAGACTGATTGCGCACATCGTCCAGGGTGTATCCGGTCACGCACTCAAAAGCGGGATTGACGTTCAGGAATCTTCCGGACAAGTCGAGCCAGCAGACGATATTCGGATTATGCTCAAACAAAGATTTGTAGCGCTGCTCGCTCACTTCCAGACGCTGCTGCGCCCATTTTCGCTCCGTAATATCGTGAGTGACGATCAAGGCGCCGACAGGTTCTCCGGTGGGCGAGGACAGCAGCTTGCCGTTGGCGACCAGGATGGAAACAGCTTTTCCGAGAGGCTGTACCCAGATCTCCTGGTTGTAGACTTGTTCGTTGCGCAACACGCGGACAGAAGGCAACTCCGCAAAAGCTACAGGAGTGCTGCCGTCAGGATGGTAAAAGGAATAAGAGCCGTACGTATGTTCATGCAAGTCTATAGGCTCGGACATGCCGAAGCGCTTGGCCGCTTCATTGAAAAAAAGGATGCGCCCATCCAGCCCGTACACAGTCACTCCGGCCTCCATGTGCTCCAGAATGGGCTGTAGCAAAGTTTCATGCAAGGCTGAGGAAGGCATGGCACCCAAAGAATCGTCAACTGGTGGAAAAAGCAGCTGATGGCGAGTTGACTTCATGTAAGCCTCCGGGCTGATGCATGTAATAGTACCATTTATGTTAATGAAACTGAGAATCATTGTCAACAAACGATTCGTACGTCTGAAAGCAAACCAAATCCGCCCTGCCGACATATTGTAAAAAGAAGCAGCTGAAGAGGAGGAGCCGATTTGAGCGGAGATTTTGTTGCCGATTTGCTGGGCAAGCTAAGCAAGCGAACAGGGCGGGAATGGACGCTGAACGATATTATGAAGCTCGCACAAAAATTTCCCAAAGGCGGGGGCAATATCGACGAGCTGATGGAAGAACTGTCCGACATGGGACTTGACGTTCCCGAGGAGACGAAGGAACGCGTCAAGGACAGGATGAAAAACGGCAAGTCCATTTCCATGGAAGAACTGGGCAGCATGGTCCCGAAAGCGAAAGAGGTCAAGGCCAAAAGCAGCAAGCCCAAAAAGCCGTCGAGAGCGGCTGGGAAGAGCAAGCATCTGTCCCTTGCCGAGCGGGTGAAAAAGCTGTCCGGTGGAAACAAAAAGAAGCGGTAAGCCTGCTGCCGGAAAAAAGCGGGAATGTGCAGTCGCGAGTGCCGAACAGGCATGGGCGGCTGCGTTTGTTTTCGCTGAGGAAACTCTTGATAAAAACGTACAATTATGTTTTAATATGAAAGGAATGTTCGTGTTTTAGTATTGCAAAAAAGCTTTTAGCCATGTTTTCTTACTAATAGTCAGGAGGTTCTATCCGTGAGTGTGAAAAAAGCGTTGATCAGCGTTTCTGACAAGACAGGATTGATTCCGTTTGCCCGTCGTTTGGCAGCTGCCGGAGTAGAGATCATTTCCACCGGAGGTACGGCTTCTCTCTTGAAAGCAGAGGGTGTTCCCGTCATTGGCATTTCCGAAGTAACCGGATTTCCCGAGATTTTGGACGGACGCGTCAAAACGCTGCATCCGAATATCCACAGCGGCCTCTTGGCTGTGCGTGACAACGAGGCACATCAAAAGCAACTGAAAGACCTGAACATCGAAACGATCGATCTGGTTGTGGTAAACTTGTATCCATTCAAGGAAACGATTGCCAAACCGGACGTGACATACGAAGATGCGATTGAGAATATTGATATTGGTGGGCCGACGATGCTGCGTTCTGCGGCGAAAAACCATGCGTTCGTGAGCGTCGTGGTCGATTCCGCCGATTATGAAAAGGTAGCCGAGGAAATCGAGGCAAACGGCGATACTACGCTGGAAACGCGCCGTCGTCTGGCTGCGAAAGTATTCCGTCACACAGCTGCCTACGATGCCCTGATCTCCCGCTATTTGAGCGAGCAAGTAGGCGAGCTGCTGCCGGAGAGCTACACGGTGACGTACGAAAAAGCGCAAGACTTGCGCTACGGCGAAAATCCGCACCAGCGCGCTGCTTTTTACCGCGAACCGCTGTCCAGCCAGCTGAGCATCGGCTACGCAGAGCAACTGCAAGGCAAAGAGCTTTCCTACAACAACATCAACGATGCGGACGCGGCGCTGGCGATTGTGCGTGAATTTACCCAGCCGGCAGTTGTGGCGATCAAGCATTCCAACCCTTGTGGCGTGGGCATCGGCGCAGATATTCGCCAAGCGTACCAAAAGGCGTACGAGGCTGATCCTGTCTCCATTTTCGGCGGTATCGTAGCGGCGAACCAGGCGATTGACAAAGATACGGCCTTGGCGATGAAAGAAATTTTCCTGGAGATTATCATTGCTCCTGATTTTACGGAAGAAGCGAAAGCGGTTCTCGCCGAGAAAAAGAACTTGCGTCTCTTGCGCATCCCGGCATTGAATGAGTCTGCGAAAAAAGCGGACAATCTGTTCCGCGTGGCTCCGGTAGCGGGCGGCGCATTGATTCAGGACTTCGATTACAAACAGCTGGAAGAAAGTGAAATCCAGGTTGTAACCGACCGTCAACCGACAGCGGAAGAAATGGCCCAGCTGCAATTCGCCTGGAAGGTTGTCAAGCACGTGAAGTCCAACGCTATTTTGCTGGCAAAAGACAACATGACGATCGGCGTCGGCGCAGGTCAAATGAACCGTGTCGGCGCTGCGAAAATCGCCATCGAGCAAGCGGGCGAGCTGGCAAAAGGCTCCGTTTTGGCTTCCGATGCGTTTTTCCCGATGGGAGACACTGTAGAAGCAGCTGCTGCCGCAGGCATTACGGCGATCATTCAGCCAGGCGGCTCGATTCGCGATCAGGAGTCCATCGACGCTTGCAACCGCGCAGGAATCGCCATGGTGTTCACTGGCACGCGCCACTTCAAGCACTAATCTGTACAGATCCCTTCAGTAACAGGAGGATATCCATATGAAAGTATTGGTAGTAGGCGGCGGCGGCCGCGAGCACGCCATTATCTGGAAGCTTTTGCAAAGCTCCAAAGTACAGAAAGTATACTGCGCTCCCGGCAACGGAGGAACGGCTGAGATTGCGCAAAACGTCCCGATTGGCGTCAACGATTTTGCCGCTCTGGCCCAGTTTGCCAAAGACGAGGGAATCGATCTGACTGTGGTAGGCCCGGAAGATCCGCTTTTGGGCGGGATCGTCGATTTCTTCGAGGAACGCAACCTGCCTATTTTCGGGCCGAACAGTAAGGCGGCGATGATCGAAGGCAGCAAATCGTTTGCCAAAAGCTTGATGAAGCGCTATAACATCCCGACTTCTGCTTACGAGTCGTTCCTCGATTACGAGTCAGCGAGCGCCTACGTGCGTCAGCAAGGCGCGCCAATCGTGGTAAAAGCAGACGGTCTGGCCGCAGGCAAAGGCGTCGTAGTGGCCGAGACTATCGAGGAAGCGGAAGAAGCGCTGCGGCAAATCATGCAGGAAAGCGTCTTTGGAGAAGCGGGAGCGCGTGTCGTCATCGAGGAGTGCATGTTCGGGGAAGAGCTGTCTCTGCTCTCTTTTGTCGACGGCGAAACCGTGAAGCCAATGATCACCTCGCAGGACCACAAACGCATTTTCAACGACGATCGCGGCCCGAATACAGGCGGCATGGGCACTTACGCTCCTGTGCCGCAAATGTCGCCAGAGCTGGTCGAGACGATTGTGAAGACTATCGTCGAGCCGATGGCAGCAGGCATGGCCAAAGACGGAATCCCGTTCAAAGGCATCCTCTACACCGGACTGATGATTACCGAGCAAGGACCAAAAGTGGTTGAGTTCAACGCCCGTTTTGGCGATCCCGAGACGCAAGTGATCTTGCCGCTCTTGGAAACGGATTTGCTCGATATTTTTGTGGCGACCGTGAACGGAGAGCTGGATGCGGTGGATGTCACCTGGAAAGAGGGCAGCGCCGTATGCGTGGTGATGGCGGCTCCTGGCTATCCTGGGGAATACCCGAAAGGAAAGCGGATCGACGGACTTGCGCAAACGAAAGAGGCAGTAACCGTTTTTCATGCCGGAACGAAGCAAACCGAGGAAGGCATCGTGACAAGCGGCGGCCGTGTGCTTGGCGTAGTAGGCACCGGAGCCAACCTTGAAAAAGCGCGTGAGGCAGCTTATGCAGCCGTGCAGTCGATTTCGTTTGAAGGGGCACAGTATCGCACCGACATTGCAGCGAAAGCGATGAAATATCAACAGAAGAACTAACAGGGAAAAGAAAAAGGCAGTCTCGTTCGTCGCTGAGGTACGAACGAAGGCTGCCTTTTTGTTGTAAAAAATGCCGCGACATTTTTTTAAAAGAGTTGCACGACTGCTCTCATCACCGCTTGGTTACAGCCCGATCTGCTCCCCAGCCAGAGGTGCATTCTTCGCTTTTGCTTTGGCTGCCATAACTTGCGACACGACATAGACGAAGAGGAACAACAGCATGCAGACGGCAGACCAGCGGTACATGACGGAGTAGCTGGAATGGGTAGCGAGCACGCCGAGCAGCATGGAGCCTGCCGCGATGCCGAGGTCGATCGAGTTGAAAAACAGTCCGTTTGCCATGCCGCGCTGTTCTGGCGTGACGACTCTGACCATCCACGCTTGAATAGACGGTTGAATCATGCCGTACCCCAAGCCGTAGAAAAAGGCCGAAGTCAAAAGCAGCGCTTCGCTCGTCGTGACGGACAAGATCAGCAGGCTGATGCCTACAAAAATCGCGCCAGGCGGCAGAACGGCGACGTGACCTTTGCGATCGTACAGCTTGCCGGAAAAAGGACGAATGAGTACCATGGCGAATGCGTTGGCGAGGAAAAACCAGCCGACGTTTGCGATGTGGGTTTCTTTTCCGTACAGCGCCAAAAAGCTCAAGATGCCTCCGTACGTAATCGACAAACAAAAATTCAGACTCACAGGCAAGAGCAGCTTTTTGTCGAAAAAGCGGCCAACCCCTTTGATCGGGGCACTGTTAACGGCTGATGCTGATGGAGATGTGGTTGTTGCAGCCGGGCGAAGGTTGTACGCGCGAATCATGTGCATTAAAGGGAAGATGGCAGCCACCAGCACGACAAGGGCGAAAAGCATATAGCCGAATCCGAATGATTGGAGAATGCCAAGCCCGATCACTGGACCGAGCGCCATTGCCAGGCTCGTGGACAGGCCGAAATAGCCCATTCCTTCCCCGAGCTTGCGGATGGGAATGACATTGGTCACGATGGTTGGAAACGTCGTGCTGCCCATGCCGAAGCCGATCCCGACGAAAACGCGCAACAGCAAAAACAGGGCGATGTTCCCAGCCCAGAAGTATCCCGCACTGAAGATGCCGACAGTGCACAGGGCCATAACGGCAATCACTTTGCTGTTTTTCGTTCGGAGCGCTTCGCCTGTGAACACGCGCGCGACGACGGCGGCCAAAGAAAACAGGCTGATGACGAGACTGACGACAAAATCGTTTGCCTGATACGTCTGTTTGACGTACGCAGGGAACGTAGGCGTCTGCATTTGGATCGTAAGAAATAACAACAAGTTGCACACAGTTAAAAGGACGAAATCCTTCGTCCACAGTTTCTCTCTACTCTCTCCCAACGGTTTCACTCCTATTCGGTTGTATGGCGGTCTATGTTCTCGTTGATTTCAAGCAGAATTTCCCGCAAAAAAGCCAGTTTCTCCGGTGGCAAGCCCGCAAAAATGTCCGCGACGGCTTTGGCCTCTGTCGGAATCGCCTTTTCAATCCACTCCCGGCCGTTTGCGGTGAGCGTTACGATATAGGCACGGCGATCCTGGTCGCTCAGCTTTTTTTCAATCCAGCCTTTTTTCACCAGGTTGTCGAGAATCCGCGTCATCGTGGGCTGGTCTTTTGCCGAGCGCAGGGCAAGCTCTTTCTGGTTGATCCCGTCCTCTTCCCGCAGGCGGTACAAGACGGCAAATTGCTCCGTCGTCAAATCAAATTCGCGCAAGAACAGCGAGACGTAGTGAATCATGCGGCGGTACGTGTTGCCGATCAAAAATCCAAGCGGTTCATTTTGCCAATGATCGATCATGACAAGGTCATTCCTTTGCACCAAAATGCTTGCTTTGACAATTATATGCCTAGCAACTAATTTTGTAAATGGAAAAACCGCCTTTCCCTCAAGGCGGTCGCATCTGTGGAAAATCACTTTTGATTATTGGCGGTAGCGCCCTTTTCTTCGGGAGCTGTAAAAGGCGTAATAGCCGACAACGCCGATGACACCAAGAATCATGGCCATGACAAAGAAATTGTGTGACATCCATTCATAGAGTGGCGTTCCGACGATCATGGACAGCGTCTCCTCTTTTCTACGAGTAAGTAGGGTAACGTGTGCTGCTGTCGTCCTTTTCCTGGGAACGGTACGAGATGAACTCGCGGGCTGCTTGTTCCATCAATTGGTCTTCGGGAGTCAGCTCGCCTTTTGGCGCGTCGTCTTGTGCTTTGTTCTCCGCTTTTGCCGATTGCGTGCTGGCAGCTTGCGGCTTGTCCGTATGCGTCTGCGAGTTTGCCGAAGCGGACGCCTTTTCATGCTTCTGCTCTTGGGAAGAGTGGGAGGAAGCACCGCTGATTGCGCCTGTGACTTGATTCATGACGGTTTGTATCCCTTTTTGCTTCATTTGATCCATCATCCCGGACATGCCGTTCGCTTTGATCGTATTGATGCCAAGCGCTTTGTACATCGGGCAGAAACGGGTCGCGCCTTCCGCTACCTTCATCGCAGAAAAGGCCATCAGCAGCCAGGGGGCATTGTGCGGACGACGACTCATTTTTCCAATGCCATAGGCCAAGCCCAACAGACCGCCTGTCATGCGAATGATCGCATCTGTAGTACCAACGTTCTTTTGCATTTGCTTTCGCCTCCTGTTGCATCTTCTACGAGGTAGTCTGTGATAAATCCGTTCAGGCAACCCGTGGAAATTGTTAGGACGATGTGCTGGGCGAAGCAGGGGAAGCATTCGCAAGTGGCGAAGCAGTAAAGAATGAAGTGAACGACTATTCAGTCTATTTTCATGATTGGACACCGAGAGGAGAGAAGTGGCATGCGAGTTCGCGCTTTATCGGAAGAAGCGTACCTGAATCTGATTCGTGTAAGCAAAAGGCAGGCTCCGGCAAGCTTGTGGATCAAGGGAGCCAGCGTACTGAACGTGTATACAAAGGAATGGCACGAGCATCACGTCGTTGTGGCGGGAGAGCGAATCGCTTATGTAGGAGAAAAGGAGCCGTTCGTTGATGAACATACCGAGATCATCGACGCGAGCGGAAAGTATTTGGTTCCCGGCTATATCGAGCCGCACGCGCATCCTTTTCAATGGTACAACCCGTTTACGCTGGCAGACTTCGCCCTGGATCGGGGCACGACGACACTTGTGTCCGATACGCTGATGCTGATGAATTTGCCGTCGGAGCAAATTTCTGCGCTGATGGAATCGCTCGCCGCGCATCCGGTGAAGCAATATTTCTGGGGCAGACTCGATCCGCAAACGGGCAAAGAACATCCGCAATTCACAAAAGACGGCCTGCGGCGCATGCTGGAGCATCCGCTGGTCGTGCAAGGGGGAGAACTGACGAACTGGGGCGGCGTGCTCCAAGAGGACGACACCTTGCTGTTTGGCTTGAAGCATACGCGCGATTTGGGCAAAAGAATGGAGGGGCATCATCCGGGAGCATCCTGGGAAACGCTGAACATCGCCAGCGCAGCAGGCATCACCGCTTGCCACGAAGGGATTACCGCCGAAGATTTGCTCGCGCGGCTGCGTTTAGGGATGTACGCGACACTCCGCCACTCCTCGATTCGGCCTGACTTGCCAGAGCTGGTAAAAGGCTGGCTTGCGCTCGGTCTGCCGTGGTCTTCGCGAATGATGCTTACATCAGATGGCTGTACGCCTCCGATGCATCGAAACGGCTTCATGGACTACACGCTTCGCGTAGCGATAGAAGCTGGCATGCCGCCCGAGGAGGCATATGTCATGGCGACGTTGAATCCGGCTGTCTACTACGGTCTGGACGCTGAACTGGGCGGAATTGCGCCTGGACGGATCGCGGACATGGTCCTTCTCGCCGCCAAAGACGATCCTGCGCCGCTCGCTGTCTTTTGCAACGGCGAACAGGCGGCAGAGAGCGGCAGGCTGCTTGTCCCGACAGTCGAGCCACGCTGGGCCGACTACTCGTTTGAAGCAGCCGATCCGTTGGCAGAACGAGCACGAGCGGACTGGTTTTGCCTGCGGCCTGACGCGGAAGGAAAAGCTCCGGTGCTGAACATGGTCAACGCAGTCATTACGCGGATGACGCTGGAAGCTTTGCCCGCAGACGAGCAAGGTTGCATTTCACTGGCGCATGACCCGCAGCTCGCTGTGATCGTCAGCATCGATCCGGCAGGCAAAAAGCGCACGGCTGCCGTGCTGCGCGGTTACGGTGAGCATTTGCACGGGCTGGCAAGCTCGTATACGGCTTCTGGCGACTGGCTTGTCATTGGCCGCGATCCGCAGGCGATGGCGGCTGCGCTTGAACGAGTCAGAGAGATCGGCGGGGGAGTCGTTTTGATCGAGGATGGGCAGATTGCCTGCGAATGCCCGCTGCCGCTTGGCGGGAAATTTTCCCCGGCCCCGATGAGCGAAGTGATTTCCATGGCCGAGAATTTGACGGCCAGACTGCGCGCCAAAGGGCATGTTCATCTTGATCCGATCTACTCGCTGCTGTTTTTTACGGCCACGCACCTGCCCTACGCAAGGCTCACCGCGGAAGGGATCGCAGATGTAAAAACAGGACAAATCGTCGTTCCGGCACTCCCTCTCTAAAGAGGGAGTTTTGTTTTCCTTTCATCCGCAAATGTAATGGATAACATTAAAGCTTTATTGTGCGAAAGTAAAGATATAACTGTTTGATTTCAATTGATCGCAATGAAATGCTGAGTATGTAAGCATCTGGTATATGCTTGGAAAATATATTTTTCCTCTTGTAAATTTTCAGATTTATTTTACAATAAATAATAGCCAAGCCACATCTATCTTCTGTTCCATCAGAAAACAAGCTTACATAGTCGCAACCTGGTAGCTGGGGTAGATCGACTGGCGAGGACAAAAATAAAGAATAATTAAAGGGGGATTCAATTCCGCATGAAAAAACTCTCTCACATCAGTATTTTATCTGCGGTATTGGCGACGAGTGTGGCACTCACAGGTTGCGCAGGAACCAGCAACTCATCAGGGGGAAGCAACACGGGCGGAGGTGGTCAGCCAGCGCAAAATCAGCCAAGCACGTCTGGCAGCGGCGGTGGCGCAGCAACAGACGGTGGTGTCATCAAGATCGCAACACAAACCCCCCTCTCCGGGAACCAGTCCTCTCTCGGAGACGCGATCAAGACAGGTGCGGAATACGCACTGAATCAACGCAAGGAAGAATTTAAAAAGCTCGGCTTCGACATCCAGCTCTTCCCGCAGGATGACCAGGCGGACCCGAAAATCGGGGTATCCAATGCGGAAATGCTCATCTCCAATCCTGATGTGTACGGGGTAGTCGGACACCTGAACTCCGGTGTGGCGATTCCTTCATCCGTGAAGTACGAGGAAGGCAAACTGGTCATGGTCTCCCCTGCCAACACAGCCGTGAAGCTGACCGAGGAAGGGAAGAAAACCGTACACCGGATTTGTGCTCGCGATGACGCCCAGGGACCGAAAGCGGCCATGTATGCGAAAAATACGCTCGGCGTGAAAACAGCTTTTATTATTCATGATAAGACCGCATACGGCCAAGGCTTGAGCGACCAGGTGAAGTTGCAGTTCGAAAAGGACGGCGTGCAGCTTCTCGGGTATGAAGGCATCACGCAAGGCGAAAAAGATTACAGCGCCGTACTGAATCAGGTATCGGCAAAGAACCCTGACATCATCTTTTTCGGCGGGCTTTATCCGGAAGGCGGAATCCTGGTCAAACAAGCCCGGGAAAAAGGATACAAGGGATATTTTATGGGTGGCGACGGCTTGGACTCTTCTGATATGATTAAAATAGCCGGCGATGCTGTCGAAGGCGTTGTGTTCACGTCAGTAGCAGGTGACGTGACGCAAACCGAAGAGGGCAAGAAGTGGGCTGAAGAGTACAAGAAAACCACGAACAAACCTCTAGAAACCTACTCCGTCTACGGTTTCGATTCCATGAACGTCATCCTTAACGGCGTCATGGAAGCAATCAAAGCGAACGGTGGCAAAAAACCAACACGCGAGCAAGTCCTCGAAGCAGTTCACAAAACAAAAGATTTTCAGGGGCAATTCACAAAAGTTACCTTTGATGAAAAAGGTGACAACACAAACGCAGATGTATTCATTTACAAGTATGACAAGGACAAGTCAACTTTTGTAGGCAAGGCCGAGTAATCGCAGCCAACATCACCGTACACTCTTTCATGCCTCATACCGGTAAAGGGGCGGCACGTTGGTGTTCGCCCTTTTCTACGGAAACTCACGTCCAGCCATGTGAATGAATGCAGAAAATTTCTACAAGTTTATTGAGAAGTGAGGGATGGGAAGCATGATGCTCAACATTTTGCCTCAGGTGTTGGTTGACGGATTAACACTTGGATTCATGTATGCAGTCGTAGCCTTGGGCTACACAATGGTTTACGGGATTTTGGAATTTATCAACTTTGCTCATGGAGAAATCTTTATGGTGGGGGCGTTTGTCGGGACAGAGGTATTGCTGATCTCTGATTCCTTGGGGGCGCTGGAAGGCATGAATCCTTTTGTCGCACTATTCTTGACACTGATCATCGCCATGGTGTTAACGGGGGCGCTTGGAGTGGGGATCGAGAGAGTGGCTTATCGGCCGCTGCGTGGGGCACCGCGTCTCGTACCGCTGATTTCTGCTATCGGCGTATCGTTTTTGCTGCAAGACCTTGTTCGTTTTACCGAAGCGCTGGCTCGCAATGAATTTTATCTGAACAGTCCAACTCTTTTTACTGGTTCGATTTCTTTAGGCAGCATTGCCACGATTCCTACCAAAGGCTTGATTGTAATTGTGCTCGCGATCGTAATGATGATAAGTCTGACGCTGTTCATTAACAAGACAAAGTGGGGAATCGCCATGCGTGCCGTAGCGCAGGATCAGAGTACGGCTTCGCTGATGACCATAAATGTAGACAAAGTAATCATGCTGACGTTTTTGATCGGTTCCAGTCTCGGTGGAGCGACAGGCGTGCTGTTCGCCCAAAACTACGGGACGATCGACCCTTATATCGGATTCATTCTCGGATTGAAAGCATTTACGGCAGCCGTTCTCGGCGGAATCGGCAATTTGCGCGGCGCGATGGTTGGCGGAGTGCTGCTCGGACTGCTGGAGTCGCTGTCGGGAGCGTTCATGGGACCGTTGACCAACGGCGCATTCGGTGCCGAGTACAAAGACGTGTTTGCATTCAGTATTCTAATCCTCGTGCTTCTCTTCAAGCCTGAAGGGCTGTTTGGCGAAGCTGTGAAAGAGAAAGTGTAGGTGAAACCAATGGCAAATCTGACATGGAAAACGTTCAAAGGAATACCGCTCGCGCTCACGTTGGTTTGGATCGCAGGCTTCGCGGCTGCTTTGCATTTCATGGACAAATCAGTCATCGCGTTTCTCGGCATTCTCTCTTCGATTGTGCTCATCTATTACACGAACACGTCGAAAGCGATCAAAATGGTCATCGGGGCAGCTGTGCTGTTGATTGTCATTCCGCTGGTCGCAGGGGAAAACCGCTACTACATGGAAGTGGCCTCGCAGGTGGGCATTTACGTGGCGATGGCGCTCGGCTTGAACATCGTAGTAGGCTTCGCAGGATTGCTCGACTTGGGATACGTCGCCTTCTTTGCTGCCGGTGCGTACGCATACGCGATCTTCTCGACCTCGCAGGCAAACGAATTTATCGCAGGCAACCTGTTTCCGCTGTCGGGTGAATGGTTCTGGCCGTTCCTCATCGTCGGATTGATCGTCGCCGCCGTCTTCGGGGTATTGCTCGGGCTACCCGTACTCCGTGTAAAAGGCGACTATTTGGCCATCGTTACGCTCGGGTTTGGCGAGATTATTCGGATTATTTTTAATAACCTGGACAAACCGATCAACATTACGAACGGACCACAAGGGATTACCCCGATTCCGTCGCCGGAGCTGTTCGGCATCAAGATGGGGACACCGTTTTTCTTTTACTTTATCGTGTTGTTCGTGATCGCTTTCATCGTCCTGGCGAATATTCGTTTCGAGCATTCCCGTCTGGGCCGCGCCTGGATCGCTGTTCGCGAGGATGAACTGGCTGCGCAGTCCATGGGGATCTCGCTGTTGAATACGAAGCTGGCGGCTTTTGCGACAGGGGCTTCCTTCGCAGGGGTGGTAGGCGTCATTTTTGCAGCCAAGCAGACGTTTATCGATCCGACTTCGTTTACGCTGATGGAATCAATCGGGATTTTGGTGATGGTCATTCTCGGCGGCAGCGGAAGCATCCCTGGCGTCGTGCTCGGAGCTGCTTTCGTCACCATTTTGCAAGTGCAGCTCCTGAAAGAGTTCTCCAACTTCTTGCACAGCTTGCAGCAGTCGGGAATCATCAACCTGCCGAACCAGCTCGACCCGTCCAAGTTCCAACGCCTTATTTTCGGGATCATGCTGATTCTCGCAGCCTTGTATCGTCCGAATGGACTGATTCCGGCCAAGCGGAAAAAGAACGATCTCGATGCGATCAAAGCGAGCGATTACGGCAAAGAAAAGCTGGGGATTCTCGGCAAGCTGTCCCAATTGGCTTCTGGCAAGCAGTCATAGCGGACGAGGAGGGAAAAGGGCATGGCATTGTTGGAAGCGAAAAATTTGACCAAACGTTTTGGCGGACTGGTGGCGAACCAGGACGTCTCGATTTCCATAGAAAAAGGCAGCATTACAGCAGTAATCGGGCCGAATGGGGCCGGAAAGACGACTTTCTTCAACATGATCACCGGATTTTACGAGCCGGATGAAGGCGAAATCCTGTTGAACGGCAAAAGCATCAAAGGGTTGCGTCCCGACCAGATTGCGAGCCGCGGCATCACAAGGACTTTTCAAAACATCCGTCTGTTCAAGGAAATGACGGCGCTGGAAAACGTGATGGTAGGCGTTCACAGCCGCTTGTCTGCCGGATTGCTCGGCATTTTGTTCAACACAAAGCGCGTGCGCGTCGAAGAGGAAAAGGCGCGTGTGGAAGCGTACCAGCTCCTGGAATATGTCGGGATCGCGCATATCGCCAACGAAGCGGCGGGCAGCTTGCCGTACGGTTTGCAACGGCGCCTGGAAATTGCCAGAGCGATGGCGACCAATCCGGAAATCATTTTGCTCGATGAGCCTGCTGCGGGCATGAACCCGCGCGAGACGGTGGAAATGACCGACTTTATTCGCAAGCTGAAACGGGAGCTTGACCTGACGATTATCCTGATCGAGCACGACATGAAGCTGGTCATGGGACTGAGCGAGTACATTCACGTGCTGGACTACGGCCGCAAAATCGCCGAAGGAACGCCGGAACAAATCCGCAACAACCCGAATGTAATTGAAGCCTATCTCGGAAAAAGCGCGTCGGAAGTGTCGTAGAAGGAGGAAACACAATGGCATTGTTAGAGCTGAATAACGTTCATACCTATTACGGCGGTATCCACGCATTGAAGGGATTGAGCATTACCGTCAACGAGGGCGAGGTAGTCACTTTGATCGGCTCCAACGGGGCGGGAAAATCAACTACCTTGAAGACGATCTGCGGACAGACCCGCGCCAAGGAAGGCAAAGTGATTTTCAATGGCAAAGATATCACCCAGATGCGCACTCACGATATCGCCAGTGCGGGCATCGCTCACGTACCGGAAGGACGCCGTATTTTTCCCAAGCTGACAGTCCGCGAAAATTTGGAGATGGGCGCCTTCGGAGTAGCGGACAAAAGCGTGATTGAGGAAGGCATCGAGCGAGCTTTCGCCTATTTTCCCCGCCTGAAAGAGCGGATTGATCAAAAAGGCGGCACGATGTCCGGCGGCGAGCAGCAAATGCTGGCGATTGCACGCGGCTTGATGATGAAGCCGAAGATTTTGATGCTCGATGAGCCGTCAATGGGACTGGCGCCGATTCTCGTGGAGCAGATTTTTGACATCGTCACTGAGCTGAACAAAGAAGGCATGACGATTTTGTTGGTGGAGCAAAACGCGAACCAGGCCCTTTCGGTGGCACATCGCGGCTATGTGATTCAGACCGGAGAAATCATTTTGAAGGACGATGCGCAGACCTTGCTGGCAAATCCGCAGGTCAGGGAAGCTTATCTCGCATAGCCTCGCGTAGCAAGGAGCCGATGGAGAGACATCTCCGTCGGTTTTTCTTTTTCTTTGCGAACAAAAAGTAATTTTGCAAAATTTCGTATATGATTAGCATAGACCGATTGAACCCGTCTGAACATGTACAGATAGAAAAAAGCGGAACGGGTCAGTTGGCGGGAGAGGAGAAAGAGGAACATGCTGGATATCAGTCCCCATTTGGTTGAGGACGGAGAAGCTTTGTACTTGCAGCTTTATCGATATTTTCGCGAAGAAATTCAAAGAGGCGGACTGCCGTCCGGGACGAAGCTGCCGTCTGTACGCGCTTTGAGCGGATTTTTGCACGTCAGCAAAACGACGGTGGAAAGCGCGTACCATCAGCTTTTGGCAGAAGGATATATCGAGAGTCGGGAGCGCAGCGGGTTTTTTGTCGTGGATGTGGACTGGGATGGACCGATCTTGAAGATGCCCGGCAAGAAGCAATATCCAGATGTTGACGCCGTTCGCAAAGAAAAGGAGCGCGTACAAGGGATAACCGAGGTGCTTCCCGCTCCCGTCCGCTATGATTTCCACCAGGCAAAAGTAGACGCCGAGCATTTTCCGTATGAACGCTGGCGCAAATACACGAATCAGTGCATGCAAAAAGAGAACAAGAGCGTGCTCTACTACGGCGACAGGCAAGGAGAGCCGCTTTTGCGGGAAGAGTTGGCCCGCTATCTGGGGCGAGCGCGCGGCGTGCAGGCTACGCCTGAGCAAATCGTAATCGGTGCGGGAACGCAGATTATGATCAGTTTGCTCGGCTTCATGTTCGGTGCGCAGGGACAGGCTGTCGCTATGGAGGAGCCGGGCTATAACGGCGTTCGATCCGTTTTTTCCCATCTCGGCTTTGAGGTTCGGCCGATTCGGCTGGAGGACGACGGGATCGATGTGGAGGCGCTCAGCAAAAGCGGGGCCAGGTACGTCTATATTACCCCGTCTCACCAGGACCCGTCCGGAATCGTCATGCCGTACGCCAAGCGCTTGAAGCTGCTGCACTGGGCCAATCAGGCAAACGGGTACATCATCGAGGATGACTACGACGGAGAGTTTCGTTATCACGGCCGACCGATTCCTTCCCTCCAGGGGCTGGATACCAACGGGCGGGTGATCTATGTCGGGACTTTTTCCAAGGCGCTTTTGCCATCGATTCGGATTAGCTACATGGTGCTGCCTCACGAGCTGCTCAAGATTTATCACAAGGAGTTGATTGATTTTGACCAGTCTGCTTCGCGCATCCATCAGGAGACGCTGGCCTTGTTCATGAAGCATGGCGACTGGGAGCGGCACATTCGCAAAATGCGGACGATTTATCGCAAAAAGCACGATGCGATGCTTCAACTTTTGCAGGAGCAGCTTGGGGCGCACATTTTGCTCAAAGGCCAGGACGCCGGGCTGTCCGTGACGATTGAGGTAGCGAGTGAACGTACAGCCATAGAGCTTGCGCAAATCGCGGCTGCGGAAGGGATTCGCGTCTACCCGACTTCTCACAAGTGGATGGAGCCAGCGCAAAAAGGACTGCCTGCTTTCCAGTTCGGCTTCGGCGGTTTGAGCCTGGAAGAGATGGGCGAGGGCATTCGCCTGTTGAAAAAGGCGTGGGAGCCGTATTTGCAGAGACATTGAAGCAACAGTTGCATCAGACAGAGGGGAAGCGCAGAAGGGAGAGCACATCAAGGTGTCGCAGTCGTTGTTTGTAAAAGGAATGAAGCAAATCATTCCGGTGGCAGCCGCCGGAATTGTGGATGGAATGGTGTTTGGCATTTTGGCGAGGCAGGCAGGGCTGGGAGTGACGGAAGCGATGCTGTTTTCCTTGCTGGTCAATGCAGGCTCGTCGCAGTTTGCGGCTGTCGGTTTGATTTCCCAGGGGATTGTCGGTTGGCCGATCCTGGTTTCGACGCTGCTCTTGAACGCTCGTCATCTGTTGTACGGACTGGCTCTGGGGCCGAAGTTTCGCGAGACGGCGCCATGGAAGCTGTCGCTGATGGCCGGGACGCTCAACGACGAGACGTATGCGCTCAAGGCGACTTATTTGGCCGCAGGGGAAAAACCGAGCCTTGCTTACTTCGCCGGAGCGAGTGCGGCTGATTACGTGATCTGGAATGCCAGCACGCTGGCGGGAGCCATTTTCGGAACGGTATTTACCCAGACGGAAAGCTGGGGGCTGGATTTTGCTTTTATCGCGACGTTTCTCGGGTTTCTGGCCGTTAATCTGGTTTCATCGTATCATCTCAAAGTGGCTGGTTGTGCCGCGGTTGTCGCCTGTCTTGGCTTTTGGCTCGGAGGAGCGACGGTTGCCGTGATCACCGGGACAGTGACGGCCGTAGTGATGGGGGCGTTGAGCGGTGAACGATAAAATTTTGCTCTATATCGTTTTAATGGCGATCATTACGTATTTGACGCGATTTCCGATGCTGTTGATCAGTTCCAGGTGGCAGATTCCGGCCTGGCTCGGACGGGGTTTGGCGATGGTGCCAGTCGGCGTGTTCACATCCATGACGATTCCGCCCATCTTGTTTCACGCGCCAAAAGGGGCGTGGAGCCCGGAGTATTTGGTGGCGGGCACTGTGGCGCTGGCGGTAGGGCTTTGGAAAAAGCAGATCGTTTGGGCGTTGCTCGCTGGAGTGGTTATCGTGGCGCTGTGGCGGCAAGTGTTCGCGTTTTAGGACATTTCAGGCATGCCGGGCCGAGTGCTGGGCGCATGAGAAAAGACAAAGACCTTCTCCCCAACGGAAAGTGTGATCGTGTGGGGGAAAAGGTCTTTTTGTGTTTGTCATGTTGGTCAACCCAAGCGATAGCCCAAGTGGGCGGACATCTCGCGCACAGTCGCAAGCGTGTCTGCCAAAATCTCTCCCTGTCTCGGCAAGACGCGATCCGACGGGCCAATCACACTCACGGAGGCTGTCACATGGCCAGTTGAATCGAAAATCGGCGCAGCAATTCCCGTGACGCCCGCGTTGCGGCGATTGGAGCTGATCTCGTAGCCGCGTTCGCGGATCGTGCGCAGATTGTCCTTGATGTCCGCCACCGATGTGTAGGAATGAGTAGTGTACGTTTTCAACGGATGCTCCGCCAATATTTCGTCCTGGAAAGACTCCGGCTGAAAAGCGAGCAACACCCGGGCAGCCGATGTCGAGTACAGCGGAAAGCGGCGGAAGGACTCTACGGTAAAGCGGATCGGGTGAAGCGAGTCTTCCTTCGCTACGTATATGGCGTCTTTTGCATCCTGGACGCAGAGGACGGCAAGCTCGTTGACCCGGGAGACGAGTCCGGTCAAATACGGTTTGGAAAAATCGACGATATCGTGGTTGGTGAGCACCTTCGTGCCCAACTCCAGCAAAGTATAACCGAGCGTGTATTGCTTGGTTTTTTCATTTTGGCGAATGAAGCCTTCGGACTCCAGCGTGGATAGCAGCTTGTGTACGGCCCCTTTTGACAGTTGCAGTTTTTTGCTCAGTTCTGTCACGCCAAGCTCTTTGGGAGAATCAAGGAACATTTTCAAGAGTCGGCAGCCGTTTCGTACAGAAGACAATACTTGGTCCATGAAAAACGTCTCCTTTATGTGCATTAGCCCTATTTTACCACAGGTAGGGTTGCGAATTGCGATAATGGTTGTTTTTGTATGACTACCTTGAATAGTCAGTATCTTTATGATAGGATAACACTATCGTTCTCGAATAGCAAACACTGTTCTCTATTCGTGAACAATAAAGGTAAATCGGGGGTTGACGAACTTGAAGAAAAAGGCATTATCTGTTCTGTCCATTTTTGCTTTGACTGGTTCTTTGTTGGCTGGATGTGGCTCCTCCACGCCGCAAACAGCTACACCAGTTCCGACCACGGGCAATTCAGGAGGTACACAAGCACAAGTACAACTGGAAGACACGCTGGTGGTAGCGGGGAACGGAGCTACTGTAGAGAAGCTGATGAAAGACGAGATTTTCAAAAAGTTCAACGAGAAGTATCCGAATGTGAAGCTGACGTATGTATCCGGAGTTTCCACGGAGATTGTAGCGAAAGTCAAAGCACAGAAAAACGCTCCGCAAATTGACTTGACGATCATCGAAGGCGGGGAACAGGAAAAAGGACGCCAGGAAGGCTTGTGGGAAACGATCTCGGGCACTGAGATTCCGAATGTGAAAAACGTGCCGCAAGATTTGAAGGTGACAGATGACAGCGGCGTAGTCGTCAACTTCACGCCGATGGGGATTTCGTACAACAGCGAACTGGTCAAAGAGAAATCGCTGCCTGTGCCGAAATCGTGGAACGATCTGACCAAGCCGGAAGTGAAGGGCAACATTACGATGACAGATGTGGCGAGCAACTTCGGACGCTCCACGATGATCATGCTGGCCTACGCGAATGGCGGATCAGAGAAGAGCATCGAGCCGGGCTTCGAGAAATTGGCAACGCTTGCAGGATACATGCCTACTTTTGCCAAGAGCGCGGCGCAATTGCAGCAAAATCTGCAAAACAAGAGCGCAGCCTACACCACCTGGACGATGGCGCGCAGCCTGACGCAAAAAGAAGCGGGCGTGCCGCTGGAATTTGTTTTCCCTGAAGAGGGAGGAAATATCGTGCCAAACATCGCTACTTTGGTCAAAGGAGCGAAGCACCCGCAAGCAGCAAAAGCATTTGTCGACTTTTTGCTGACAGACGAGGTGCAAACAATGTACGCGACCAAGCTGTACTACAATCCTGCCACGAGCGTGAAGCTGCCGGACGATGTAGCGAAGACACTGGAATTTGACCGTTCAAAAGTCGTGAACTTTGACTACGACATCATCAGCAAGGAAACATCCGCTTGGCTGGATCGCTTTAACAAAGAAATCGCACCTAAAACAGGAAAGTAGGTATGGAAGTGACAAAGGTGATTGACGTCGAACTGCGCGGCATCATGAAAAAATTTCAAAACAATGTCGTGGTTCAGGATTTCAACCTTCAGGTGGAGCAAGGCGAATTTATCTCGTTTTTGGGTCCATCCGGTTGCGGCAAAACGACGACCTTGAACATGATCGCCGGATTTTTGGACCCTGATGGCGGAGACTTGCTGATCAAAGGTCAGCGGATGAACGGAGTGCCGCCGTACAAACGCGAGCTGGGGATGGTTTTCCAGACGTACTCGCTGTTCCCGCATATGACCGTAGCGGAAAACATCGCCTACGGCTTGAAGCTGCGCAAGATAGGCAAGCAAGAGATGCAAGATCGCGTGAAACGCGTGCTTGAGCTGGTCAAGCTGCCGAATGTGGCTGACCGCTATCCAAAGCAGCTGTCTGGCGGTCAGCGTCAGCGCATTGCGATTGCCCGCGCTCTGGTGATTGAGCCTTCGCTTTTGCTGCTGGACGAGCCGTTGAGCAACCTCGATGCGAAGCTGCGCGAGGAACTGCGCGACGAGTTGAAGCGTCTGCATCAGGAGATTGGCGTAACTACCATTTTCGTTACGCACGATCAGGAAGAGGCGCTGGCACTCTCCGACCGTATTGTTGTCCTGAATCACGGCTTTGTGGAGCAGATCGGGACTCCGCTCGAAATCTACAACCAGCCGGCTTCCGAGTTCGTGCATACGTTCATCGGCAAAACAAACCGGATGGAAGGCGAGGTCATCGCGATCGACGGCGACACGCTGACCTTGCGTACGACAGGCGGTTTGCTTGTGCAGGCGACAGGGCAGCAGCGTGCGTTTGCCCTCCAGCAAAAAGTGGTCATTTTCGTCCGGCCAGAGAAGATCAAGCTGTCCGACGCAGCGGATACGGCACAGCCGAATCGGGTAAAAGGCCATCTCCAGCTCGCTTCTTTCCTCGGCTCCTACACGGAGTGCGAGGTGGCGACCGGAGCGCATACACTGTCAGTCAAAGTTCAGATGAGCGACAAATCGGCTGAACAAGAAGCAGGCAAAACGGTTTACTGTCAGTGGAATGCGGAAGACGTGCTGGTCATGCCCGTGGAGAGGGGATGACGGATGAACAAGCGTCTTTCGATCACACTGCTGACGGCACCTGCGATGATTGTTTTGCTCGGGGTGTTTATTTTGCCGATGCTGCTCATGCTTATGCTCAGCTTCCAGGATGAAAACCAGGCTTTCACGCTGCAAAACTACACCTTGTTTGTTCAAGATTCGTTTTATGTGGAAATTCTTTGGCGGACGATTCGCGTCAGTCTGTGGACCGTGCTCGCCACCTTGCTGCTGGGCTTTCCGGTGGCGATGTACATGGCGCAGGCGACAGGAAAAATGCGCGGAATCGTGACGATGCTCATTTTGGCTCCGCATCTCATCAGCGTGGTCATCCGCAACTTCGGTTGGGTAGTCGTGCTGGGAGAGAAGGGCTGGATTAACGAAATGCTGATGAAGCTCGGCTTGATCGAGCAGCCGTTGCGGCTTTTGTACAACGAGCTTGGCGTCGTCATCGGTCTGACCGATTCGTTTATTGCCTACATGGTGCTGGCGATTGCGACCAGCCTGTACGCCATCGATCCGTCCTTGTCCAAGGCAGCTTCGATTTTGGGAGCTTCGCGCATTCGCACGTTCTTTACGGTGACTTTGCCGCTCTGCTTGCCGGGGATCATCGCGGGAACGACTCTGGTTTTCAGCTTGTCGATGAGCGCGTTTGTCACTCCGGCGCTGATGGGCGGAACTTCGGTAAAAGTCATGCCGGTCATTGCGTACGAGCAGATCATGGCGACCTTGAACTGGCCGCTTGGCGCTGCGCTTGCGTTCCTGCTTTTGGGCAGCACGATTTTGCTGGTGACACTGTATACGAAGTTGATCGAAACGAAGCGGTATAAAGAGGTGTTTGCGTCATGAAAAAGATAAATACGTTCGGACTCATCACGTTCTTCGTGCTGCTGCTGGTCAATCTGCCGTTTCTGGTCATCATTCCAAGCTCGTTTACGGCGGCTGGATACTTGGCGTTTCCGCCGGAAGGCTTCTCTTTTCAATGGTACACGATGATTCTGGATCGGCCGGAGTTTGTCGAATCGCTCTGGACGAGTCTCAAACTGGCGACGGTTACCGCTGTTCTGGCGACCGTGCTCGGCACCTTGGCAGCATTCGCGCTGTCCAAGTACAAATTCCGCGGGAGCGGCGTCATCAACGCGCTGATGCTCTCCCCGCTTACCGTGCCTTCGCTGATTATCGGGATTTCCGCCTTGCTGTTTTTTACACGGATCGGTATTGCAGGAACGTTTACAGGGCTGCTCCTGGCGCACATCCTGATTTCCATCCCGTATGTTGTGCGTCTGGTGCTCACAGGACTTAGTACATTTGACTATACGCTGGAAAAGGCAGGGTACATGCTGGGTGCACACCCGCTGCGCGTCTTTTGGGACATCACGCTGCCTTTGCTGCGCCCAGCCATTGTGTCGGGAATGATTTTCTCGTTCCTGACGTCGTTTGACAATGTGACGGTTTCCTTGTTCTTGGTAGCGCCAGATACGACCACGCTTCCGCTTGCGATCTTCACCTACATGCAGGAAACGCTCGATCCGCTGGTGGCTTCAATCTCCGCGGTCGTCATCCTGCTGAGTCTGGTCTTTATCGTATTGTTGGAAAAAGTATACGGACTAGAGCGCCTGTTCGGACTCAATTCACAATCTCATTAAGGAAGAGGCACTATGTCAATCCAGACTTATTTGCAAGACAATTTGAATCACTTTTTACAACTGCTTGAGGAAGCGGTCAACATGGACTCGCCTTCCCGCGACAAGCAGCTGGGCGACCGGATGGCGGGCTGGTTCGCGCTGCAATTTCAAAGGCTGACAGGCGGCAGGGCGGAACTGATTCCGAATGCGACTTACGGGGATCAGGTGCGCTGCACGTTGGGCGACGGGGAAAAGCAAATTCTCATTATCGGTCACTACGATACCGTGTGGCTGGAAGGAGAAGCAGCGCGCAGGCCGTTTTCCATGCAAGATGGCAAAGCGTACGGGCCGGGCGTCTACGATATGAAAGCAGGCGTGTTGCAGGCGATGTTTGCGCTGCGTGCGCTCGTGAAGCTGGATCGCTTGCCAAAAGACAAAAAAATCGTGCTATTGCTCAACAGCGACGAAGAAATCGGCAGTCCGACTTCCCGCTGGCTCGTGGAGGAGGAAGCTTCCCGCTCGGTTGCGAGCTTCGTGCTGGAGCCGCCGACAGAGCCTGGCGGAGCGCTGAAAACATGGCGCAAGGGAAGTGCGCACTACACGTTGGCTATCCACGGAAAATCGGCTCACGCTGGCGTCGACCACCAAAAAGGCGTATCGGCGATTGAAGAGCTGGCCCGTCAGGTGCAATTTCTGCACTCGCTGACCGACTATGAAAAAGGCACAACGGTCAATGTCGGGATCGTCAAAGGCGGAATCGGCGCAAATGTCGTGGCGGATTACGCCGAGGCAGAGGTAGATATCCGGGTGGTGTCCATGGACGAGGCGCAACGGATTGAAAAAGTCATGCAGGAACGAGAGCCAATGCTTGCGGGTACGAGCATCCACGTGTCAGGCGGCATTCGCCGTCCGCCGATGGAGCGTACCGAGGAAACGGGAGCGTTGTTTTCGCTGGCCCAATCCATCAGTATCAATGAACTAGGGATGCATCTAGAGGAATCAGGCACCGGCGGCGTCAGCGACGGCAATTTTGCGGCGGCTTGCGGAGTTCCCACGTTGGATGGACTTGGTACAAAAGGTGGATTGGCTCATTCGCCGAAGGAATGGATCGAACTGGGTGAAATATCGACTCGCGCTACACTGCTGGCGCGACTGATCGAAGAAGTATAGATAAAAAAGAAAAAGAGGCACCTGACAGCTGCATTCCTTTTGCAGCCGTACAGGTGCCTTTGTTATGCCTGATTGGTTGGTTAGTGGACGTTTGCCAAATGGCGGCGTCCTGCCGACAGAGCGACAATGCTGATCAGTACGACGATGGCTCCGACGTAGAACGGCACCTGGGACGAGTACCACTCGGCGAGCTTTCCGGCAAGCCAAGGGGCGATGGCGCCGCCCACAAAGCGGACGAAGCTGTACGCAGACGAGGCAACCGCGCGTTCCACCGGAGCGACGTCCATGACAACCGTAGTCAAAACGGTATTGATGATCCCCAAAATCGCCCCGGCGACTGCGATCGCGACGACCAGCCCGGTCTGCGAGGAGACGGCGAAGCCCATGTAAGCCAAATCCAGGGCGAGCAACAACAGCATGGTGTACAAGGTCGGGACAGAGCCAAAACGATCGGTCAGCTTGGGAGCGACGATCACGGACGTAATGGCGAGCAAAACTCCCCAGAAAAAGAAGACCAATCCCAAGCTGTGCTCATCCATATGCAGCACAAACGGCGAATAGGCGAGCAGGGTAAAAAATCCGAAGTTGTAGAGCAAGGCAGTTACTGCCATGGTGAACAGTCCAGGGTAGCGCAGGGCGCGAAACGGATCGAGCAGCGAAGTGCGTTTTTTCGGCTTCGGTATTTCGTTCAGGAGGACGAAGACAGCGAGAAAAGCGATCGCCATCAACACCGAAACGCCAAAAAACGGCCCGCGCCAGCTAATGCCTCCCAGCAAGCCGCCGAGAAGCGGGCCTACCGACATCCCGAGTCCGATGGCTGCCTCATACAAAACAATCGCAGAAGCTGTGCCCCCGCTTGCCACGCTGACGATGACGGCAAGCGCGGTCGAAATAAAGAATGCGTTTCCCAGTCCCCAGCCAGCGCGGAACCAGACGATCCCGTCGATTGAATTTGCCATGCCGCCCAAAAAAGCAAAGATGATAATAGCGAGCAAACCAAACAGCATGGTGCGTTTCGGACCGATGCGGCTGGACAGCCATCCGGTGACGAGCATGGTCACCCCGGTCATCAACATGTAACTCGTAAACAACAAAGACACCTGACTTGGCGTTGCTTGCAGCTTGGCAGCGATCGCAGGCAAAATCGGGTCTACCAGGCCGATCCCCATGAAGGCTACGACACAGGCGAATGCCACGGCGTAGGCCGATTTGGGCTGTTTCAAGATCGTGCGTAAAGAATGTGCGTCAGCAGACATAAATGTGTTACCTCCCTGTTGCTTTTGCTTCCAGCTCATTGCGTTTTGTGACGATCCGCGCAAGCTTCTCATCGTAAGATTCCAGCAGCTCTTGCATTCTGGTCAGTTTCCCGTGCAAAATGTCCCGTTGGTTGCCGAGCGTTTCTTCCAAAGTTCTCAGCGTCTCGATTCGCCTGTGCAGCTCCTCGCCTTCCAGCTCGCGGCCCATGTAGTGCTGGTGGTAAAACTCGCGCTGCTCCTCGTATTTGCGTCCCAGCTCCATCATTTCTTTAATCTCGGACAACGAGGCGCCGAGCAAGTCGCGGATGTCTTTTACGTGGACAATTTGTTCGACGTCCGCTTCCGTGTACATGCGATAGCCGCTCTCCGTCCTGCCGGAAGGAGACACCAGGCCAAGCTCTTCGTAATAGCGCAAGGCTCGCTTGGTCAAATTCGTTTTTTTCGCAACCTCTTCAATTCGGTACATCAGTCCATCCCTTTCCGAAACAAGATGATTTTCACGAGTCGTTTCGTCACAACTATAACCTTAACGTAAACGTTATGGTTTTGCAATGTGCAAGTGTGCTCTTATTGTTTGGCGATAGAGGGAAAAACATGAAATCGAGCGGCAAATGCGCGATAATGAAAGAGTCTTGCACAAGCCATTTCAATTATGGAAAGCGAGGTCGACCACCATGAAATATTACCGTTTGGGAAAAAGCGGGCTGAACGTTTCGGCCCTGGGACTGGGAACCAATTCATTTGGAGGGCGTGCTGATGAACGAACATCCGTAGAAATCATTCATAGCGCCATCGAGAACGGGATTACGTTCATCGATACGGCGAATATTTACACGCAAACCGAATCGGAGCGCATTATCGGACTGGCGCTGGAAGGGAAGCGGCACGAGGTTGTTTTGGCGACCAAGGCTGGTCTGGTAAAAGGCGAAGGGCCGAATCAGCGCGGCTCGTCGCGCTATCATCTGATGCGGGAGCTGGAAGACAGCTTGAAGCGGCTGCGCACCGATTACGTCGACTTGTACCAGATTCACACGTTTGATCCCGAGACGCCGTTGGAAGAGACGCTGCGGGCGCTCGATGACATGGTTCGCTCCGGAAAAGTGCGCTACATCGGGGCATCGAACTACGCGGCGTGGGAGCTGATGAAAGCGATCGGGATCAGCGAGAAAGCAGGCTTGAACCGCTACGTATCGACGCAAGTCAGCTACTCGCTCGCGGATCGTACGCCGGAGCGGGAGCTGGTGCCGATGTGTCTGGATCAGGGAGTCGGCATCATCCCGTACTTCCCGCTTGCCGGGGGCATTTTGACCGGAAAATATACAAGCGTGGACAAGGCGCCTGCCGGTTCACGCGCTGACAAAGAGCCGCGCTTCGTCCAAAAGCTCAGTGAACAAAACCTGGAGTTCGGGCAGCAGGTGGGCAAGGCTGCGGCTGAGCTGGGCGTATCATCCAGCGTCCTGTCGCTTGCCTGGCTGATGCACAAGCCTGCTGTCTCGACGGTCATTGTGGGCGCGACTCGCGTGGAACAGCTCACGGACAACTTGCAAAGCGCAACGCTTGCGCTGGACGAGGCAACGATGCAAAAGCTCGACCAGTTGAGCGAGCCGTACCGTTATGGGGAGCCGTTTGCGGTGTATCGGTTGGGGTGAAAAATAAGAAAACGACGCGAACTGATCTTCGCGTCGTTTTTCTGCTTTGACTGCAATGCTGTTACTCAGCCGCCATTGTGCTTTCTTTCAAAATGACGTCATGCGCTCCGCCTTCGACCAGGCTGGTAGCGGAAATGAGCGTGATGCGCGCTTTTTGTTGCAGCTCAGGGATGGAGAGGGAGCCGCAGTTGCACATGGTCGACTTGATTTTGCTCAGGGTGCGGTCCATGTTTTCACGCAGGCTTCCCGCGTAAGGAACGTACGAATCTACGCCTTCCTCGAACACGAGCGCGCTTTTGCCGCCCGTGTCATAACGCTGCCAGTTGCGTGCGCGGTTGGAGCCTTCTCCCCAATACTCTTTTACGAAGTTGTTGCCGATTTTCACTTTTTTGGTCGGGCTTTCGTCGAAGCGGGCGAAGTAACGGCCCAGCATGACAAAGTCTGCGCCCATTGCCAGAGCAAGTGTCATATGGTAGTCGTGCACGATGCCGCCGTCCGAGCAGATCGGTACGTAAATGCCTGTTTCCTTGAAGTATTCATCGCGGGCTGCCGCTACTTCGATTACAGCAGAAGCCTGGCCGCGCCCGATTCCTTTTTGCTCGCGCGTGATGCAGATGGAGCCGCCGCCAATCCCTACTTTGACGAAGTCTGCGCCTGCTTCGACGAGGTAGCGGAAGCCTTCCTTGTCGACAACGTTTCCGGCGCCGATTGGCACGTTGAAGTTTTCTTTTACAAATTGCACAGTATCGCGCTGCCATTCGCTGAAGCCGTCCGAAGAGTCGATGACGAGAATGTCAACGCCCGCTTCTACCAGCGCAGGAACGCGCTCCTGATAGTCTTTGGTGTTGATACCCGCGCCTACGATATAGCTTTTGTTGGCATCGAGAAGCGACAGCGGGTTGTTTTTGCGGGAATCGTAGTCTTTGCGGAATACGAGGAAGTCCAGGTTTTGGTTTTCATCCACGATTGGGAGGCAGTTGAGCTTGTGCTCCCAGATCAGGTCGTTTGCTTCCGACAGCGTGATTCCGGATTTGCCGTAGATCAGGGAGGAGAACGGCGTCATGATATCGCGCACAAGCTTGTCCTGCGAGTCGCGGCTGACACGGTAGTCGCGTCCGGTGACGATTCCGAGCAGCTTGCCTTTGGCGGAGCCATCTTCGGTAACCGCAACGGTGGAGTGGCCTGTCTGTTCTTTCAGCGCCAAAATATCTTTCAATGTATGTTCTGGCGTCAGATTGGAGCGGCTGACAACGAAGCCTGCCTTGTGGTTTTTCGCTTTGCGAACCATGGTCGCTTGGCTTTCGATCGATTGGGAGCCAAAAATAAAGGAAATACCGCCACATCTAGCCAATGCGACCGCCATATGATGGTCGGAAACTGCTTGCATGACTGCGGATGAGAACGGTATGTTGAGTGTAATAGCTGGCTTTTCACCTTTTTTAAACTTGGTAATCGGAGTGGATAAGTCCACATTGTTTGGTGTGCATTCTTTCGTGGTGAGATTCGGAAGCAGCAAAAACTCGTTAAACGTCCGAGATGGTTCTGTGTAATAAAAAGCCACAATTCTCTCCTCCTGTATGATCTTTATAAGAGAAATTTTTATCATGGTAACCGCCAGGCGTTAGAACGTCAATAGGGAATCGAAAGAAGGGGTGTTTTCGCAGTGATTTTGCCGCTGAAATATGAACAAATAAGTTCGCTTACGCCAATTACATTGGAACAATCGTATATTTTTTATGGAAATGTGCATCTTCGCCCGGAGCGCAGCGTGTTTGCAGCGGACGTGGAGGATGGTGAGGTGCGGGCAGTTGGCGCTTACTTGCAGGGGATGCCCTTCCATGCTTTTTCCTTGCAGCTTTTGGCCGCAGAGGGGGAGTACGATGCGACTGACATGCTGAACTATTTTCGCCAGCAGCCGTCTGTCGATATGCCGGAAGGACAGACGGGCGTGTTTGGCTTGCCGCAAGCGGCTTTTGAGCGGGTGAAAATTCCCGGCATCCGGGCGCAAAGGACGTTGCAGCTAATGAAGCTGGTCGCGCCTGACAGGCTGCTTGCGCCGGGAAGTTCCCGTTTGCTTGCTCCTTCAGAGGGGCAGCTTGCTGTCGCGCTGGCCGGGCAGGTTGGCATGATCAGCTTTCGTGCCGAGGAAGTGGAAGAAATGCCGCATATCGCGCTTTTTTCCGAACAGGACGAGCCAATGGCTTTGGCTGGCTTTCACGTCTACGACGATGCTTTTGTGGAGATCGGGAACATCGGCACCAGCGAAAAGCATCGGAAAAAAGGCTTGGGGACACAGATCGCCTCAGACATTAGCCGAATGGGGCTGGAAAAGTCGCCAAACGTCTACTTGATGGTGTTTGCGGATAATCCCGCTGCGATTCGCGTCTATGAAAAGCTGGGCTATGAGACGGTGTCCCGCTACGCCTTTATTGAATTTGAATTTGCCTGGTAAACGAAGTGAAAAGGAGCGGCTCGACCGCGATCGTGAGGATCGGGCAAGCCGCTCTTGTTGACGTGGAAGTAGTCAGCCTTTGAACGAAACGGGAACAGTCATGGTGAAGCAAGGACCGCCTGCATCATTGCGAGCGATAATCGTCCCTTTGTGCGCTTCAAAAACGGCGCGGGCGATAGCCAGTCCGAGGCCGTGCTTGCCGGATTTGCCTTTGCGGAAGCGCTGGAACAGATGAGGGAGCAGCGATTCTTCGATGGGTGGACCATCATTGGAAATGCTGATCACTACGTTTTGCCCTAGCTGGCGTCCGGTAATGGTCAGACGGTTTTTCGCGTAGCGGAGCTGGTTTTCCATGATGTTGACGAACGCCGTGCTCAATTGCTCGCCGTCGCCTTCCACAATCAAATCAGACGGTACATTGACTTCCCATTCGACTTGCGGATTCAGGACGGCAAGCCGTTGCCGCAGCAGGTGCATCATTTCCGACAGATCGACTTGTCCCACCTGCATCATTTGCGCCACAGATTCAATCTTGGTCAAATAGAGCAGTTGTCCGACGACCTTTTCCAGCCGCTTGCTCTCTTCCATGATGATCGCCAGCCCTTTTTCCGCTTGCGGCCCCTGAAAGACCCCTTCAATCAAGCCCTGGGTGTAGCCCTGGATCGCCATAATCGGCGTTTTCAGCTCATGGGAGATGTTTTGCACAAAATGACGTTGCGATTCGTCGTATTCCTTCAATTGATTTTTCATCGTGTCAAAAGAGCGGGCCAACTGGCCGATCTCGTCTCCGCGGTCCATCACGAGCGGAATGTCAAACTGGCGGCGGGCAATCTTGTTGCACAGCTCGTCCAGGCTGCGCAGCGGTTTGCTCAAGTAGCCGCTGAACCAGACGGCGAGCAGCCAGCTAACGAGCAGAAGCAGGCTGAACACGAGCAAAAACTGGCGGGTGAGAATCGCATTGATCTGATTCAGCTCCTGTTCCTTGGAGAACAGCACCATGTAGTAAGGAAAGCCGTGGTAGTCCATGCGCTTGCTGACGAACAGGTAGTTTTCGTCGCCGCGACTCAACGTGCCGTGCTGCAACTGGTCGTTCGGATGCGCGGCTGCCTTGATAAACAATTCGCGCGCTTCCTCATACGGAATCCGCCCACTGCTGCTGCGGCTGCCCAGCTCCCGCCCGTTTTCTGCGTAGACGATCATGTCAAACGAGTATTCGTAGCGGGAGAGGAGCAGTTGCAAAAAGTAAGGGGCTGCAGCCGGAACAGGCAGCAGTTCGTTGTCTTCATTGAAGGAAATATGCTTGGACAGCGTGTTGAACTCGTCCTCCAGCAAGGCGTACGTATTGGAAACGAGGTATTGCTTGACCGCCAAAGGATAGCCGATCCCGAGACCGACGCCCAGCACGCTTGTCAGCAGCATGAACAAAATGAGAATCTGCCGGGAGAGCGGCAAGTTTTTCAGGCGAAATTTGCTCATATGCGCGTCATCCGGTAACCGAAGCCATAGACGGTTTCCAGCGGGAATTTCGCCATCTTTTTGCGTATGCGCTTCACGAGATCATCTACAGCGCGGTCGGAGCCGATGTAGTCCTCGCCCCAGATGGAGGTCAGGATTTGCTCGCGGTTCAGAGCCAGCCCCTGATTGTGCAAAAGGTAGATGATCAGCTCAAATTCTTTGGTCGTCAGATCGATCAATTCGTCTCCTTCTTTTACTTGCCGGCCTTTTTCTGAGATCATATAAGGGCCAACCGTTACCCAATCCTGGAAAGTTTGCGCGGAAGCTGCGGCAGCACCAGGCTTTTCATACGTACGCTGCAAAAGCTTTTTCGCGCGGATGACCAGCTCGCGGGGCAAAAACGGCTTGGCGAGATAATCGTCGCTGCCCAGCTCCAGTCCAATGATTTTATCGACATCTTGGTCGCGGGCGGAAATGAAAATGATCGGTACATTCGATTTTTCCCGAATGAGTCGCAGCAGCTCGTAGCCGTCGATATCTGGCATCATGATGTCCAAAATCCATAGATGCGGCTGTGTTTCTTCATCTAGCAACGGCAGCACTTCGGCACCGCTGGAAAACGCCTTGACCTGCAATCCGGCGCTTTGCAAGTACGATTGCAGCAAATCCAGGAGGTTGGTTTCATCGTCCACCAGATAGACAAGGTAGGGGGTATTCATGGTTTCGCCCTCGCTTTGCATCTGTTTTCCATTATTGTAGCATAGCCAAAAACGCGATGTGTGGCATGTCCGTATGAGAATCGTGGAAAACGTGTGGAAGCAGGAATCCCCTCCGCTCTCACGAAAAAGAAGTAGGGAAAAAAAGGCATCAACAGATGGAAAGGAGCGATTTTGTGAAACGACATACGAAGACGTCACTCATGCTACTATCCCTGCTGCTATTCGTTACGGCGTGCAGCCCGCAGCCGGTTGACACACAGCCGACACCGGCTCCAGAACAGCCGACCGCTCCTATCGTGCAAAATCCACCGGAGACGAATCAACCGATCCAGTACCCGTATAAAGCGCCGTTGACGGGACTTGGCAGCCAGGAACGACTGGACAGCAAGCGCCCGGTCATGGTCATGGTGAACAACGCGCCGCCAGCCCGGCCACAGACGGGACTGAACAAGGCGGACATTATTTACGAAGTGCTGGCAGAAGGCGAGATGACGCGTTTTCTGACGGTATACCAGAGTCAAAAGCCGGAGGTCGTCGGGCCAGTGCGCAGCATTCGCCCTTATTTCATTCAATTGGGCATCGGCTTCGACGCTGTGCTTGTCCATGCTGGCGGCAGTCAGGAGGCGCTGGAGACATTGGCGCGGTCCGACTACAGCCATCTGGATGAAATCCCGAACGGGCGCTATTTCTGGCGGGAGAGCTTCCGCAAAATGCCGCATAACCTTTACACCAAGCCAGAGCTGATCGAGCAGGCTATGGCAGACAAAAAAATGCGGACAACCGCAGAAGTGCCGCATTTCACTTTCTTGGCGGATGACGCCGAGATCAAGGAAGGCGAGCCTGCGACGCAAATTGATCTGACTTTTCACGCGCTGAACAAGGCTGCTTTTACATACGATGCCGAGCAGAAGAAGTACATGCGGTTCACAGCTGGCAAACCGCACGTCGATTTGAGCGACAACAAGCAGCTTTCCACGACCAATTTGCTGGTCATTTCGACCAAGCATCGTGTATTGGACAGCGAAGGTCGCCGACAGGTCGATGTGATCGGCCCTGGAGACGGTTATTTGTTCCAGCAGGGCAAGGCGCGCAAAATCAAGTGGAAGCGCAGCAACGGCGTGATTCGCGCCTACGAGGATGCGGCTTTGACGGAAGAAGCGCCGCTTTTGCCAGGAAATACATGGGTGGAAATTCTTCCGAATACCCCGGGTCTGTCGCAATCCTTGAAGTTCCACTAGGGATTGGGGCTTGCGGATGAAGGCGGTTTCTTCTAAGATTAATTGTAGGGCTTTAGTGCTTAAAAATTGTACAGTGAGAAACCGTTCGGAAGACGGATACCATAACGGGGTGACGAAAATGCAACTGGAAAAACTGAAGGGGAAAGGGATCGAGCAGCTGTTTGAAGCGGTTCTGTCTCTGGAAACCATGGAAGAATGCTATCAATTTTTTGACGATCTGTGCACCGTAAACGAAATGCAGTCGCTCGCGCAGCGCCTGGAAGTGGCGCGCATGCTCAGAAAAGGCTTTACCTACAATCAGATTGAAGCTGAGACAGGGGCCAGCACAGCAACTATTTCCCGTGTGAAGCGTTGCCTGAACTACGGCAACGACGGATACGAGATGGCGCTGGAGCGCATCGGAAAATAACTAGGAGGCAGGCAACGTTGATTGACTATCGCAGTTGGCGCCATACGTTTAAACTGGACCCGGATAAAACAATCGATGACGATTCGCTAGAGTTGATCTGCGAGTCAGGCACGGATGCGATTATCGTTGGAGGCACGTATGGGGTGACTTTTGACAATACGCTTGAGCTGATGTCCCGCATTCGCCGCTACGCAGTACCGGCCGTGCTGGAAATTTCGTCGCTCGATGCGGTTGTTCCCGGATTCGATTCCTATCTGATCCCGCTCGTGCTGAATGCAGGCGATCCAAACTGGATGTTCGCCCCGCACGTTTCGGGACTCAAAACGTACGGAGCCTACATTCATTGGGATGAGATTATTACGGAAGGCTACCTGATCGCCAATCCGCAAGCCGGCGTCGCCGAGCTGACTTCTGCCCTGCCGATCACAGACGCAGCAGAAGCCAAAGCGTATGCGCAAGTCGCGACCAAAATCTGCCGCTTGCCCATCGTCTATCTGGAGTACAGCGGTACATACGGCGATCCTTCCATCGTCAAAGCTTGCAAGGCAGGGGCCGACGAAGCGCACGTCTTCTACGGCGGCGGCATCCGCACCCCGCAGCAAGCCGCTGAAATGGCGGCAATCGCCGATACAGTCGTCGTTGGCAACGTAATCTACGATGACTTGCAGGCTGCTTTGGCTACGGTTGGGGCTGTAAAAGGGGAAAAATAGGAAATGAGAGAGCCGAAGCAGAAGGCTCTCTTTTTTTGTTTGGTAAAATGAATCCCTCCGCTTATGCTGTTCGGCAGCGTCTTGGGGGATTCATTTTTTGTGTCTATTTCTATAAAATGGAAGTGGCAGACTATTGAAATTTTGAAGTATAGTAATAAATTACCAAAATAGGATAAAATTTTAAAAAACTTATAGATTTTTCTAACTCTTCAAAATATAATATAATTGTCAGTATTTTCTTACATAGAGAGGAGGAACTGAATTATGAAAATCCAAGCGAAAAAGGTAGAGAGCGTTCGCACAACTGCAGTAGCAGCTTAATCACAATGCATTGGGGGGATAGCACTCGGGCTATTCCCTTTTTTCATCTTACTTAATTAAGCGCGCTTATCCCGGAGGTGTTTTTATATGGTACGTCGCCCTTTGTTCAAACCGGTGCATCCTGTCTATGAAGTGACAGAACAGACGATTCGCATGGGAGATGCTCCCGGGTATTCCGTCGAGCTGGATGACGAGAACAAAGCGATACGCAAGATGGTCAAGCTGATGGACGGAACGCGCACGATTGAAGATATACATAGCGCTTTGCTTGGCGAATATCCTGAGCTTACTCGCGAGGAGATAGCGGAAGCTGTAGAAGACCTCGGAGGCCTGGGCTTTATTATGGACCAGGCGGCGGAGGAAGCTTCTGGCCTGACGCTGGCGCAAAAAGAGCGATACAAGGCGAACATCCGCTTCTTCTCGCTGTTTACCAACCTGGAACAAAGCCCGAGTTATGTACAGGAGCAACTGAGCGGAAAAAAAGTGACCATCCTCGGCATGGGCGCTTTCGGCTCGACGGTGCTCGCCAATCTGGTCGGAGTGGGAATCGAGCAGATCAAACTTGTTGATTTTGACAGGGTAGAGCTGAACAACCTGAACCGCCAGATGTTGTTCAGTGAAGCAGACGTCGGACGCCTAAAGGTGGAGGCAGCGCGGGATTTCATCGCCAGACTGCATTCAGGGGTGGCAATCGAAACCGAGACGATGCAAATCGGGTCCAGTGCAGATGTGGAGCAGGTCATCGCCGGGAGCGATCTCGTCGTACTGGCAGCCGATCAGCCATTTTTCGTCTTGCCAAGATGGGTGAACCGGGCTTGCGTCAATCTGGGCATCCCGTATATTGCCGGGGGCTTTAATTTGATCGAAGGGCAGTTTTTCTTGGTCGATCCAGGGAAAACGGGATGCCTGGACTGCATGCATTTGCACCGCTCCGAACAGGTGGAAGATTACGTGCGGCTGATTGAAAACTTGCTCAACACCGAGTTCAGGCCGCCTACTGCTACGATCGCGCCGAATACGATGATGATTACCGCCATGATGGCTTCGGATGCCGTCCGGTTTTTGACGGGAATCGCGCCTGTGCAATCGGCAGGAAAATTGCTGTTGTTTGATTTCAACACATTGGAAAAGAAAGTGTTCGTCGAATGGGAGCGCAACGAGCAAGCGTGTCCGACTTGCGGAAAAGGCAACGGCGAGGAGCCGATTTTTCAGGTCAGGGCAAACGAAGTGTACGTGAATGCGAGGCATTGATCCGGAAGAGAGGGAGGGGATTTTGGCGTGAAGATGACAGGCGACAGTGTCCTCAAAATGCATCCGCTTGCGCGCCGGGCGGAAAACGAAGAGGAGATGCTGATCGGGCGAACCGATATCAGCAATTTTATTGTACTCCCGGTTATTGGCGTGGAAATCATCGATTTGCTTGATGAAGGCAAAACCGTAAACGAAGTCGCTACGATCATGGAAGAACGGCTGGGCGAGCCTGTGGACGTGCTTGACTTTGCCAACGATCTCGCAGCTTCCTACCAGTTTGTCCATACGGTAGACGGCGAGGTGGTGAACGAGCCGGTTGCTGTTGTCGACCACTTTTCGTGGATCAAGGAAGCGACGGGACAGTTTTTCTTTAACCGTGTAGCTTTTTGCCTGTATGGCTGTGTATTTCTGGCCGGGGTGTTGCTGTGCGCCTTCACAGGCAAGTACATTCCGGTCTACTCCGACATTTTTGTCTCTACTTCTGTGACCGTTTCTGTGCTGGCTTCGTTTGTGACGATCTGGATGTTTTTGTTCTTTCATGAGCTGGCGCATTTGCTGGCGGCGCGGTCGCTTTCCATCGGCAGTCGCATCGGGCTGGGGCATCGGCTTGTCTTTGCCGTAGCGGAGACGAACATGTCCAATATCGTTCTGGTGGAGCCGGGGCGTCGTTACAAAGCGTTTGTGGCCGGAATGGCGTGGGACGCGACATTTTGGGGGATCGGCGTGATCCTGCTTTTCGCCCATGACGCTGGCTGGGTGAGTCTCTTGCCTTTTATCCAGGCATTTATCCGCATGGTTAACGTGATTTTGCTCATGGCGCTGGCGTTTCAGTTCATGGTGTTCATGCAAACGGATGTGTACTACATGCTCGCCACCCGTTTTCGCTGCGCCAATCTGCTGATGAATACGCGACTTTTTCTGAAAAGCAAAATCCGGTCGTTGACGCAGGAAGAGCAAGAGGAATGGGAGTATGTCTCCTTGCATGAAAAACAGGTCATCCGTTGGTACAGTTGGGTGTATTTGATCGGTTCCGTCTGGGCGATCTGGTTTTTTGTCCAGTACCAGCTGCGCATGGCGATTGATTTTATTGCGAAGATCGCCGATGAGATGCGTCACGCTTCTGTCGCTTCGTGGCAGTTTTGGGACGGCATCCTGTTGATTATCCTCGTGTTGGTTCCATTCTTCATCGTAGGCTGGTCGTGGCTTCGCGCCTATCGACAAAGAAAAAGCGAACGGGAGCGGGCCAAATCCTTGCAGGAGGCGTAAACGTCTCTCCTTCGGCAAGGGGCCTGCTCCACACATTCGCTTTTGACAGGAGTGTAAAGAAACGCGATGTTTCTTTACGCTTTTTTGTTTTGGCAGGCAGCGGTCATCGAACATCAAGCTAAAGAGCGTTTCCCGTTGCTGTCTTTGCGAAGCGGCGTGACTTGCAAATAAGTGAACACGCGCCATATCCACTCAAGCGGGCCCATGCGGAAGGCGGACAGCCACAGCATGCTGAAAGCCATTTGCCCGACATAAATCCCGAGGCAAAAGAGCGTGGACTGCCAGTAGGTGAGCGTACCATACCAGCCGAACAGGTAGCCGCCGACCAAGATCAGCACCGTTTGCCCCACGTAGTTGGTGAGGGCCATCCGTCCGTAGCTGGTGAGCGGAGCCAATGCTTTTTGGACACCGCTGTGCTGCAAAAGCCGGATTAGCGTCGTCACGTAAAAAGCTGACATGACAAAGCCGGTCGAAGTCAAGGCGATCGTGTAGTACGTGAGCGCAAGCAATTGTTCCTCGGACATGTCGTCCACAACGATCATGTTGGCTGTCATAAACGGGTCAGCCGGAAGGAAATGATACTGGGCGTACAGACCGACCAGCATAAGGACAAAGGCGATGCCTTGAACCTTTTTGATCGCAGGCAGAAAGCGGGGAATGTCCTGGAATACCCCGAATTGCCCGACAGACAAACCGAGAATGAACAGCGGCAGCACCAGCATCGGCTTGAAGCCCGTGGAGCAAACGAACATGGCGAGGATCAGCCCGACAATCAGGTTTGTTCTCGCCTTCAAGCGGTAAAAAGGCATGAGCATAAAGCCGAAGATCGAGTAAATAAACAGGGCTTCGCCCGGATGGAACATTTTGTGGACAAAACCGAAGGCCAGAAGCGCAAGCAGACGGCGGACAAACAGAACCGTACTGTTGGCGCCTTTTGCTTTCGCCCGGCTGACAAACAGATGGAAGCCTACTCCGAACAGAAACGAAAAAATCACGAAAAAGCGCGATTCTACAGCAAAATTGAAAAACTGAAACAGCCAGGCGTCCAAGCTGCCAGGGGTTGGAGTCTTTACGTCAAGCAGCGGCAAAATGTTGACCAGGATGATTCCGAGCAAAGCGAAGCCGCGTACAGTATCCAGTGTGTCGATCCTCTGTGTCCCGGTAGGAGCTAGCGCTGTCAAAATGATCACTTCCTTTGTACCTAGATTTATGTCCAATCAGACGTCTCTTCATCCTAACGCACAGCGAGGAAGGGAGAAAGAGATTTGCATTACGCTCTGCTTACAAAAATGTAAGAGGCTCGCTCCCAGCGCAACTATCTGATTGCTCACCTCGTCTATTTGTATAAAACAGGAAGGAAAGGAGGCGCGAAAATGAAGCCGATTCTCCGGGGAAAGTGGCGGCTTGCCGCAGGAGTTGCCTATTATCGCGGCAGGCGGCATGCGCAGTGGCTGTTTGGGCGAACGAGATTGGCGCGGGAAAAAAGCAGCCAGCCGCTTCCTTATGTCCATTTTTCCCATCAGACTATTTTGTTGCGCCAATTGCAGCATGTCGAAATGTGGATGCAGCACAACAAGGTGAAAAATTTGCGCCTCGCGACCGCCTGTTTGCACGGAGTGATCATTCGGCCGGGCGAAACTTTTTCCTACTGGAAGCTGATTGGCAAGCCGACAAAAAGAAAAGGCTACGTAGAGGGGATGCTGCTCTCGCATGGTCGCGTCACAGCCGGGATTGGCGGCGGTTTGTGCCAGCTATCCAACTTGCTGTACTGGATGGCACTGCACACGCCTTTGACCGTGACCGAACGCCATCGCCACAGCTACGATGTGTTTCCCGACGCGAACAGAACCCAGCCGTTCGGAAGCGGCGCCACTTGCTTTTACAACTACCTCGATTTGCAGATTGAAAACCGGACGAGCCAAACTTTCCAGCTTTGTGTCTGGCTGACGGACACGCATCTGGTGGGGGAATGGAGAGCTGACATGCCGCCGACACGAAGGTATGAAATGATTGAGAAAGAGCATGCCATCACCCCTTCGATCTGGGGCGGTTACGAGCGGAGCAACCAACTGTGGCGCAATGTGTATGCCCAGGACGGGGAGTGGCTGGAACAGCAGTGGCTGACGGAAAATCGCGCCTATCTCATGTACGAGCCGCTTTTGCCAAAAGGATGATCTTTCCTCTCTCGTATACGAACTGGAACTCAGGTGCAATCTGTGCGAAAATAGGAACATATGCACTCGTATAGGAACGTGGAAAGGTGGATTTATACATATGTCTTCAGTAGAACGAATTACGTCAGGCTTGAACCCGGAACAGCGGGAAGCCGTACTTACCACGGAAGGTCCTGTCCTGATTCTGGCCGGAGCGGGCAGCGGCAAGACCAAGGTGCTGACACAGCGGATTGCTTATCTCATCAGCGTGAAGCAAGTTGCGCCATGGAGCATTCTCGCGATTACGTTCACCAACAAGGCTGCGCGCGAGATGCAGAACCGCGTAGCGGCGATCATTGGCGGTGCAGCGGCTCAGGATACGTGGCTTTCGACGTTTCACTCCTTGTGCGTGCGAATTTTGCGCAGGGATATTGACCGGCTTGGCATCAACCGCAGCTTCAGCATTCTCGACGCTGGCGACCAGTTGTCTGTCGTCAAGCAGTGCCTGAAGGAACTGAACATCGATCCGAAGCAATATGAGCCGCGCTCCATCCTGGCTGCCATCAGCGGAGCGAAGAACGAACTGACAGACCCGGCGACTTTTGCCAGACTGGCGGGCGATCCGTTTTCCCAGGTGGCTGCCAAGGTGTACGAGGCGTACCAGAAAAAGCTGAAAAGCAACCAGTCGCTGGACTTCGACGACTTGATCATGACGACGGTTCGCCTGTTCAAGGAAGTGCCGGAAGTGCTGGAATTTTACCAGAAAAAATTCCGCTACATACACGTCGACGAGTATCAGGATACGAACCGCGCCCAGTATCTTTTGATTTCCATGCTGGCCGACAAGTTCCGCAACGTCTGCTGCGTGGGGGATGCCGACCAAAGTATTTACAAGTGGCGGGGAGCGGACATCTCCATCATCCTGAACTTTGAAAAAGACTACCCGGAAGCAAAGCTGATCAAGCTGGAGCAAAACTATCGCTCGACCAAGACGATCCTGCAAGCAGCGAACCAGGTCATCGCCAACAACAAGCTGCGCAAGGAAAAGAAACTGTGGACGGAAAATCCCGGTGGAGAAAAAATCATGTGCTTCCAGGGTGATTCCGAGCATGACGAGGCGTATTTTATCGTCGATACGATTCGCAAGCAGATGGCGAAGTACAAGCGCTACGACAAGTTTGCCGTTTTGTACCGGACCAATGCCCAGTCCCGTGTGGTCGAGGATGTGTTCATCAAATCGAACATTCCGTACACCATCGTCGGCGGCACGAAGTTCTACGATCGCAAAGAGATCAAGGACATTCTCGCCTACTTGCGCCTGATTTCCAACCCGGACGACGATATCAGCTTGCAGCGCATTATCAATGTGCCGAAGCGCAACATCGGTGACACGACCGTCGACAAGCTGCAAGCGTACGCCAATGCCAACGGCCAGTCGCTGTACCAGGCCATTCAGGAGACGGCTTACATGGGCCTGCCGTCCCGCACGACGAATGCGATTTTGTCGTTTAACGATCTGATTACCAATTTGATGCAGATGACGGACTATTTGAGCGTGACCGAGCTGGTAGAGGAAGTATTGAAGCGATCCGGCTACCGCGAATCGCTGAAAGAAGACAAGACGCTGGAAGCGCAGGCGCGTCTGGAGAACATCGAGGAGTTTCTGTCTGTTACGCAGGAGTTCGAGCGCAAAAATGAAGACAAGAGTCTGCTCGCCTTTTTGACCGATTTGGCGCTTGTCGCTGATATTGATTCGCTTGGCGAAGATGGGGAAGAAGAGGTAGTAGCCGCAGACGGGCAAGTTGTGCTGATGACGCTGCATAGCGCCAAAGGGCTGGAGTTTCCGGTAGTGTTTCTCGTCGGACTGGAGGAAGGCGTGTTCCCGCACAGCCGCTCCCTTTTTGACGACACCGAGATGGAAGAAGAGCGTCGTCTGGCGTACGTAGGCATTACCCGGGCAGAAGAGCGCCTGTACATGACGTGCGCGCGGATGCGAACGCTGTTTGGACGAACCAACGTAAGTGCGCCGTCGCGATTTTTGCAGGAAATTCCGCCCGAGCTGTTGGAAGGCAACCCTGCCGCAGCAGAGCGAAGCTTTGGCGGTGGTGGCCGCGGCGGAGCATTTGGTCAGCGCGAGATGGGGGCAAGATCGTTCGGCTCGACCTCCCCGCAAGCAGGAGGGGGCTTCGGTTCCGCCAAGCCAGGAATGGCGCAACGATCGACAGGAGGCTCGGCAACGTTCACTCGCCCAGGGTTGCAGGCTGGCGACAAGCTGCCTGGACACGGTCAGGGAGCAGGAGTGGATTGGAAAGTCGGAGACAGGGTGCAGCACGGCACGTGGGGCATGGGTACTGTCGTGAAAGTAAAAGGAGCGGGTGACGATATGGAGCTTGATATCGCATTCCCTAGCCCGACTGGCATCAAGAAGCTGCTCGCGAAATTCGCGCCGATACAGCGGGCGTAATGCTAATGCGCAGACTATCGCTAAAGTAAAGGATGAACGAGATGGATCGATTGACGGCGGAAACAAAAATCAAAGAATTGGTGAAACGAATTGAGCGGCACAACCGTCTTTACTATGAACAGGATCGACCTGAGATTTCCGATCAGGAATACGATCAATTGATGCGGGAGCTTACCGAACTGGAAAACCAGTTTCCAGAACTGGCTTCTCCGGATTCTCCCACCCAGCGCGTTGGGGGGGAGCCTTTGCCATTCTTTGAAAAAGTCGTACACAAGACGCCGATGCTCAGTCTTGGCAACGCTTTTGGGGAAGCAGACATCAGAGATTTTGACCGCCGTGTTCGCCAGGCCGTGGGGAGCCAGGCCGTTCGCTATGTGGCTGAGCTGAAAATCGATGGGCTTGCTGTGTCCTTGCACTACGAAAACGGTATGTTTGTGCGCGGAGCGACTCGTGGAGACGGGAGCACAGGCGAGGACATCACCCAAAACTTGAAGACGATCCGCTCGATTCCGCTCAAGCTGACCAAGCCGCTGACCTTGGAGGTGCGAGGCGAGGCGTACATGCCAAAAGCTGCTTTCGACAAGCTGAACCGGGAGCGGGAGGAGCGCGGGGAAGCGCTGTTTGCCAATCCGCGCAACTCGGCAGCCGGCTCGCTTCGGCAGCTCGATCCGAAAATCGCCGCATCCCGTCAGCTCGACACTTTTATTTACGGGATTGGCGACTTGCAGGGCGAGACAGTCGAGTCCCACAGCGAAGGGCTTGACCTGCTCGAATCTCTAGGCTTCAAGGTGAACAAGGAGCGCCGCGTATTCGAAGACGTCGAGGAGTTGCTCGCCTTCATTGAAAACTGGACAGAAAAACGCCCGACCTTGCCATATGAAATCGACGGCATGGTCATTAAAGTGGACAGCTATTCGCAGCAGGAAGAGCTGGGCTTTACGGCAAAAAGCCCGCGCTGGGCGGTCGCGTACAAGTTTCCGGCGGAAGAAGCGGTCACGGTGCTTGAAGGCATCGAAGTGTCCGTAGGCAGAACGGGAAGCGTGACACCGACGGCCCTTTTGAAGCCAGTCAGTTTGGCGGGCACGACAGTAAAGCGTGCTTCTTTGCACAACGAAGACATCATCCGGGAAAAAGGCTTGCTGATCGGCGATCATGTCGTCGTCAAAAAGGCAGGCGATATCATCCCGGAAATTATAGCGGTGCTGCCGGAGCGCAGAACGGGCAGCGAAGTGCCTTTTGCCATGCCGACGCATTGTCCGGAGTGTGGCAGCGAGCTGGTGCGCTTGGAGGAAGAAGTGGCCTTGCGCTGTATCAACCCGATGTGTCCGGCATTGATCCGTGAAGGCATGATCCACTTTGTTTCCCGCACAGCGATGAACATTGACGGGCTGGGCGAAAAAGTGGTGGCTCAGTTGTACCGCGACGACATCATTCACAGCGTCGCTGACCTGTATTATTTGCACCAGCAGCGCGATGTGCTGCTGGGGATGGAGCGCATGGGCGAAAAGTCGGTAGACAATTTGCTGGCAGCGATCGAAGCTAGCAAGGAAAACTCGCTGGAACGCGTCCTGTTCGGGTTAGGCATCCGCCTGGTCGGAGCAAAGGCGGCGAAGGTGCTTGCCGAGCATTTTGGCCATATCGATGCCATCATGCAGGCGACAGAAGAAGAACTGACGCAAATTAACGAGATCGGCCCGAAAATGGCTGCGAGTCTCATCAACTATTTCGCTCAGCCGCAAGCACAAGCTGTCATCGAAAGATTGAAGGCAGCGGGAGTGAACATGGAGTACAAAGGCATTCGCGTCGAGAGTGGCGCCGACTTGCCGTTCTCCGGAAAAACGATTGTCCTGACCGGAACATTGACCCAAATGTCCCGCCAGGAAGCAGAGGAAGCGATTGCCCGATTGGGTGGCAAAGTAACGAGCAGCGTCAGCAAGAAAACCGATCTGGTAATTGCGGGAGAAAAAGCTGGCTCCAAGCTGGAGAAAGCAGAAAAATTGGGTGTGGCTGTTATGGATGAAGCCGGATTCCTGGAAGTTCTTCAAACAGCAACACCGTAAAGAAAACGGTGGCGACAGACAGATGAGCAAGGGAAGGGACGTGAAGAGCATGAATGGCTTTAGGCGATGGGGAATTGGAGCAATGACGATGCTGATCTTGAGCGGCTGTAGCGATGGCGGCGTCGTTCAGGAGAAGCCCGCCACCTCTTCGGTTATTGCATCTGCTCTGAAGGGTGACTTGACCTATCAGGATGTTTTGGAAAAGGGAGAAACCATTCATAATCTGGCGATGACGTCAGACGCTGCACAAGTATGGGTAGGCACACATGCCGGACTGTACAGCTCCGCAGGGGGTTCCTTGTGGGGATTGCTGTCGCCAGAGCTGGCGCAGATTGATGTCGTAGGCTGGTTTGTCGATCCGAGCGACGCCCACCACATGTACGTCGGTGGCAGTGAAGGAGTCCTGCGCACCGCAGATGGCGGGAAAAGCTGGACTTCTTCCAGCAAAGGCTTGCCTGAGCCTGCAAATATCCGCAGCTTTACTGGGGTTCGCCAAGGGGAAAAAGTTCGTCTGTTCGCGTTTGTAACAGGCGAGGGCATCTACCAATCCACAGACAAAGGCGATACATGGACGCTCTGGCAGCCGATGGATCAGGAAGTATATGCCATGGATTTTGACTCGAATGAGAACCGTCTCTATGTAGCGGCACAGTTCAGCTTGCTCTATAATGAAGAAGGGCAGTGGAAGACAGAGGCGATTCCGGATGCAGAACAGATTTACTCGCTATCCCTCAACAGAAATACTGGCGTTCTCGCTGTCGCAACCGAAAAAGGTGTCTATGAAAAAAACGATGGTGAGTGGCATCTGCTCGAAGCTCGCTCGCCGGAAAAATTGATCGTCATTGCCTCGGGTGGTGGCGATACAAAATGGGTAGGGATTGGCGAATCGGCGTTGATTTACAAGCTCAACGGCAATCGCTGGACCAAATGGAACTGATCCCATTTTTTTCAGGACAAAAGGAGTAGCGTATGAAAGCGAAGTTTTTGACAGGATGCAGGTATGCAGCCGTGTTTTTGCTTGCGATTGCCGTCTCTGGTTGTTCGTTGCTGCCAGGGGGCAAGGACAAGTCGCCTGAGCCTACCGCGCCGTCCTTGTCTGAAGTAGTGGAAGTATCTGAGGATTACTATGGCAGCATCACTCCATACAAGCCCAACCAGACGCGCGGCATGCTGAGCAGTGCGCGATATCGCATCGATTTCAGCCATCTGGAGCTTGGCTTGATGGAGTTTGCCCGCGATACGTTTCCGACCTCCCAGTATTATTTTCAGGAAGGTCAAGTCGTCAAAAAAGAACAGGTGACGCAGTGGATTGCCCAGGAAAAGGCGAGTGGAACGAAAGGCCAGCAGAAAAACGGCATTTTGGTTCACGTCCTGGAGCATGATTACTTGAACAAAAAAGACAAGCAGCTGGCAGGCATGGTGCTCGGCTTGTCTGTATCGCCGAACTACCAGGATGCAACTGGCAAGGAAATGGTGTACACACAGCAGGAGCTGCAAGCAAAAGGGCAGCAGCTTGCCGCCAGTATCGTCGCGACGCTGCGGGTGAGCACTCCGAATGTGCCGATGCTGATTTTGCTGTATCAGGTTCCCGAAGCGAACTCTTCGCTTGTGCCAGGGCATTTCATCATGTCGGGTACAGTGGGAGCGAGCGAATCGGCCGTATCGAAGTGGCAGCCGATTGAAGAGGAGTTTTTCCTGTTCCCGAGCGCGGATGTAGAGAAAAAATATCCGCAGCAGTCGTTGCAGTACGATAAGCTGATGAGGCAAGCACAGGCGTATTTCGGAGAGTATGTCGGCATGACAGGCGTTGGCCGATTCATGGACGGCAGACTGACGGAGCTGACGATTACGGCGACGGCGGAGTATGACTCGCGGACAGAAGTTTTGCAGTTCACGCAGTACGCAGCCGGAAGCATCAATCAGTTGTTCGACAAAAGCGTCCACGTCAACTTGTACGTCCAATCGATGAACAAGCCGCTGGCCATTTATATTCGACCGACATCTGGCGAACCGTACATGCATCTGTATCGCCAGTAGACAGTAGCCAATAGCAGGAAGCGGCCCCGATGTGCACCTCTCCAGGTGTGGATCGGGGTTTTTGTGCAGAAGCCAGAGGGGATTGCACACAAGTGTATACGGTTGAACAAAGTGTGAACAAAAGTGTAAGGTCCCGTTTTCTGAAGTTGGCTGTTGTTTTTCGCGGAAAAATGCAAACACTATCGGGGTCGGGCTTCTCAGTAGTAGTTGGTATGATCCTTGCATATGTTTTATAAGTGATCTTAGGAAGAAAACGATAAGGAGGCGTCACCAAATGCAAGTTGAATTCAAAAACGAGGCGTTTACTAATTTTGGCCTGCCAGAAAATAAAAAGGCATTTGAAGAAGCACTCGCCAAAGTAGAAAGCGAGCTTGGCCGCGAGTACCCTCTCATCATTGGTGGAGAGCGCATCACAACCGAGAAAAAATCCAGCTCCTTCAACCCTTCCAATAAAGAACAAGTCGTGGGCGTTGTGTCCCAGGCAGACCAGGCGCTGGCTGAAAAAGCGATCCAAACAGCAGCCAGCACTTTCGAAACATGGAAAAAGGTTCCTGCCGGTGCGCGTTCCCGTTACCTCTATAAAGCAGCAGCAATTCTGCGTCGCCGCAAGCATGAGTTCTCCGCTTGGCTGGTAAAAGAAGCAGGTAAAAGCTGGGCAGAAGCTGACGCTGACACAGCAGAAGCAATCGACTTCATGGAATACTACGGCCGTCAAATGGATAAGCTGTCCCAACGCCATGACCTGCCACGCATCCCGGATGAAGACAACGAACTGTACTACATTCCACTCGGTGTTGGCGTAGTAATCCCGCCATGGAACTTCCCTCTGGCGATCATGGCTGGTATGACAACTGCAGCTCTCGTAGCTGGTAACACAGTTGTACTGAAACCTGCTTCCACTACACCAGTAATCGCAGCGAAATTCATGGAAATCCTCGAAGACGCTGGCGTACCAGCAGGCGTAGTGAACTTCGTGCCAGGTTCCGGCAGCGAAATCGGCGACTTCCTCGTAGAACACACGCTGACTCGTTTCATCAGCTTCACTGGTTCCCGCGACGTAGGTCTGCGCATCAACGAACTGGCTGCGAAACATCGTCCAGGTCAAAAATGGATGAAGCGTCTGGTAGCGGAAATGGGCGGTAAAGACTCCATCGTAGTAGACAACGACTGCGATATCGAGTTGGCTGCACAATCCATCGTAGCTTCCGCATTCGGCTTCTCCGGTCAAAAATGTTCTGCTTGCTCCCGCGCAATCGTTCACCAAGACGTGTACGATCAAGTGCTGGGTCGCGTAGTTGAGCTGACTAACCAACTGACTGTAGGCGACGTAAGAACAAACGAGTTCTACACAGGTCCAGTTGTCGACGAGAAAGCTTACAACAAAATTCTCGAATACATCGAGATCGGAAAAACAGAAGGCAAACTGGTTGCAGGTGGCGAAAAAGGCCCGGAAACAGGCTACTTCATCAAGCCAACCGTATTTGCTGACGTAGATCCGCAAGCTCGCGTGATGCAAGAAGAAATCTTTGGCCCAGTAGTAGCATTCTGCAAAGCCAACGATTTCGGCCATGCTTTGGAAATCGCGAACAACACCGAGTACGGCTTGACTGGCGCTGTAATCAGCCGCAACCGTGCACACCTGGAGCGCGCTCGCGAAGAGTTCCACGTGGGCAACCTGTACTTCAACCGCAAGTGCACAGGCGCTTTGGTTGGCGTGCATCCGTTCGGCGGATTCAACATGTCCGGTACTGACTCTAAAGCGGGCGGACCAGACTACCTGTTGCTCTTCACCCAAGCGAAAATGGTTTCCGAAAAAATGTAAGAAAACGCAATACCAAAGCTGCCTCCACACGGGGGCGGCTTTTTTTGTCGCAAAAAGATTGAGGAAACCAAGTTTTCTCACGCTCATTTTGTCCACACTAAGAGGTAAGAAATGATGTGCGGGCAGGTGAGGGTAGCTGTTTACTTACATTGTGTCAGGGCTCTCGACGTTTTTTCTCGTGTACTTGCTGATGCCGCTTGCGTATCGGCTGGCGTGGAAAACAAAGCTGCTGGACATGCCCAGGGGAAGAAAAGGGCACAGCAAGCCAATGCCGCTATCTGGCGGGCTGGCGATGTTTGTCGGACTGCTGCTGGTGACAAGTTTTTTTGCAGGGGCGCAAAAAACGGTGGCAGTTTTGGCAGTCGGCGGCGTTCTGCTGGTGGCGATTGGCTGGGTGGACGATATGTACAAAGCGCAGCAAAAAGATTTTCCTGCGCTGCCGAAGTTGCTCGTTCAAGTAGCGGTCGCTGTCCTCGCCTTTTTGCTCGATATCCGGTTTCGCGGGATCAGCCTGACCTGGCTTGGGGCTGAAGATGGTTCTTATGTCTCGTTCCCTGTGTTTTTGTCTTTGTTGGCAACGGTGCTGTGGATTGTTGGACTGATCAATATGGTAAATTTTTTGGACGGAGTGGACGGGCTTGCGGCGGGAGCGACAGCCTTTTCAGCCATCACCTTGTTTTTTTTGTCGATGTTCAAGGGGCAGGAAGTCACGGCATTGCTGGCCGTTGCGTTGGCAGGGGCAGCGCTCGCTTTTTTGCGCTTCAATTTTTATCCGGCCAAAATATTCATGGGAGACGCCGGGTCGATGTTTCTGGGCTTTGCGCTGGCGGTAATATCGCTGGAAGGAACGATGAAAGGGGCCACGCTCATTTCGCTGGTCGTGACGGTTCTGGCACTCGGCTTGCCTGTGATGGATACGATGCAGGTAATGATCAGTCGGTTGTTGGCGGGGTCGCCTATGTATCAGGCTGATCGGAGACATGTTCACCATCGCTTGATGTCGTTTGGCCTGACAGCCAAGCAAACGGTTGTCGTCCTGTATTTGGTCAGCCTGCTGTTCTCGGGACTTGCGGTGTTCCTGTTTTTGTACGGATAAAGCAGTGCAGCATTGCTTTATTTGGATAAAGCAATTGAGCAAGAGAGTGCCCGCCAAAAAGGATGGCGCAGCCAAGACAAAAGGAATGGACATTCGATCTCTAGTCTTCGGCAGGATCGAAGAAAAAGAACTGGTTGCGGCCTGTTGCTTTTGCTTTATACAAAGCCTTGTCGGCGTTGCTCAGCAACTGGTCCGCTTCTTTCGCAGAGGCAGGGAAAAGAGCAATTCCGATACTGGAGGTAAAGTGAAACGTCTTGTCCTCGTAGCTCCACGGCTGCTGGAGCGAACGCAGGATGCGCGTCGCCACTTTTTCGGCCTGACGTTCGCTGTCGATGGCTGTGAGAATGACGACAAACTCGTCTCCCCCCAAGCGGGCGACGGTATCCTGATCGCGAACGCACGATTTGAGACGCTTGGCCAGCATTTGCAAAAAAACGTCGCCAATATCGTGACCCCATGTATCGTTGATCTGTTTAAAATGGTCACAGTCGATGTACAGCGCTGCTACCATCTCTCCAGACGCCTCGGCGCGTTCCAGCGCTTCCTGGAGGTTGTTGTAAAGAAGGCGTCTGTTAGGCAAGCCTGTGAGCATATCGTGGTAAGCCATGTGCTCAAGCTGCCACTCCAGTTTTTTGCGTTCGGTAATGTCGCGGGTAACAGAAAAGACGTGTGTGCATAGCCCTTCGTTGTTGAAGACAGGCGAGAGGATGGATTCACCGACCATGTGGCCGTTCGTTGTGAAATGAGTGGGACTGGCGCCTTCAACGGTTTGGCTGTACATGCTGTTGAGCAAGTCAGCCTTTTCCTGCGGGTAAACTTCTTCAATCAGCTTCCCGTAGCAATCCTCGGTAAGACCTGATCCTTTCATGGCGGCAGGATTCATCAAGACATACCGGAACTGGTAAGCCCCGCTGGCGTTTTTTTCCACAGCCATAAGGAAAAACATATCCGACATGTGATGAAACAAACTGGTCAAGATGTCGCTGTGCTGACTGATGAGTGTTGTAATATCAAGCTTCGCCATATCTGTGGTCTCCTGATTGTAGGCTTGTCCCTATATTATAGTATAGCAAGGCAGGCCAAGAAAATGATGAGACGTTGGTAATAGTGCGGGGTTTACTGGCTGCAAGTGGAAGTGGTAAAGTAAGGGTATTCTCTCACTAGCTGTCTAATCGAAAATGATTAAGGAGTTCCACTTATGCGCAAAAAGCTGCTGCCCGGTCTGATCCATCGCCTGCCGCAAAACGCGATGTCGAGGACCATGGGAAAAATTACTGCTTCTCGCTTCAGTCGATTAGCCATTCAGCGATACATCCGTCACTATAAAATCGATTTTTCCATCATAGAAAAGCCCGTATCGGAATACCGGACTCTCAAGGAATTTTTTACGCGCCGCCTGAAACCGGAAGCAAGACCGATCGCCCCTGGACACGATGTTGTCGTAAGCCCGGTGGATGGGACTGTTTCCCAGCTCGGCGACATCTGCGAAGGCACGCTGATTCAGGCAAAAGGAAAAGATTTCACAGTGACTGAACTGCTCGGCGGTTCGGAGCAAGAGGCGAAACGTTATTACGGCGGAAAGTTCATTACGATCTATTTAAGCCCGCGCGACTATCACCGCATACATATGCCAGTGGCGGGGAATCTGGTGAAGTACAGCTACTTGCCCGGACGTCTCTACCCGGTCAATCAGCTCGGAATTGAAAACGTGGAGCGACTGTTTGCCCGCAACGAGCGGCTCGTGACCTACATCGAAACAGATGGTTTGGGCAGCATGGCGCTGGTCAAGGTCGGAGCGCTGTTCGTCGGAAGCGTCAAAGTCTCGTACAATACAGCCACGACGAACATCAAGCACGGCCGACAAACGGACGAACCAATCACCGGCACCCCGCATTACGAAAAAGGCAGCGAGCTGGGCTGGTTCGAGTTTGGTTCAACGGTCATTTTGCTCGTGGAGTCCAGCCAACTGGAATGGGCAGACCGTGTGGAAAAAGGCCGGTCGCTCTTGATGGGGCAAGTGTTGGCGACGATCAACAAGGAGCAGGCGTAGCCGCTTTTGCTTTTTTTGCATGAAAAGGTAGTATGGATGCGAATGAAAAGGAGCTGATTGCAAAGTCAGCTTCTTTTATTTTTTATCGAAAAATTTTTGTTTATAGCCTGTCCCATCCCCGCGAAAATTGACTGAACCCGCTGTTTTCAAGTAAGATCAAAGTTATGTGATACGATTCGGAGGTGGAAGAGATGAGTGCCATCACTCGCAAAGAAGTAGAGCATGTTGCCAATCTGGCCCGTTTGCAGCTGACGGAAGACGAGGCTCTGCAATACACAAAAGACCTGAACGCGATTTTGGAGTTTGCGGCGAAGCTCAACGAACTGGATACATCCAATGTCGAGCCGACCAGCCACGCTACAGACGTGAAAAACGTGATGCGCGAGGACGTCAACAGACCGTCCCTGCCGCGCGAAGAAGTGCTGAAAAACGCACCGGACCACGAAGACGGGCAGTTCAAGGTGCCTGCTGTATTCGAATAACGGGTCAGGAGAACGAGAAGGGAGGAACCCACTGTGTCGCTGTTTGACAAGCGATTGTCGGAAATACATAGCGCTCTGCGCGCAAAAGAGCTTTCGGTAACGGATCTGGTGCAGGCTTCCATCGCAAGCATCAAGGAGCACGATGACAAGATCAAATCCGTCCTGCATGTGGATGAGGAGGGAGCGCTTGCCCATGCTCGCCAGCTGGACGAGCGTCTGGTGAAGGAAAATGAGGAGTTGGGCCTGCTTTTCGGGATGCCGGCGGGTCTGAAAGACAACCTGATCACCAAAGACATCCGCACCACTTGCGCCAGCAAATTTTTGGCGAACTACGATCCTGTGCATGACGGAACGGCTTCCAAAAAAGTGAAGGAAGCGGATGCTGTGATCGTGGCGAAGCTGAACATGGACGAGTTCGCCATGGGCGGCTCCAATGAAAACTCCGGCTTCTTCCCGGCGAAAAACCCGTGGAACACCGATTACGTGCCAGGCGGCTCGTCCGGCGGTTCTGCTGCGGCGATGGCTGCCCGTCACTTCTACTTTACGCTCGGATCGGATACGGGCGGCTCGATTCGCCAGCCGGCTGCTTTTTGCGGCGTTGTCGGCCTGAAGCCTACTTACGGGCGCGTATCCCGCTTCGGTTTGGTCGCATTTGCGTCTTCGCTCGACCAGATCGGCCCGGTTACGAAAAACGTGGAAGATGCGGCATACGTGCTGCAAGCGATTGCCGGACACGATGAGTTCGACTCCACTTCTGCCAATGTAGAAGTGCCGAACTATCTCTCCGCGCTCACTGGCGATGTAAAAGGTTTGCGCATCGGGGTGCCAAAAGAGTTGATCGGGGAAGGCATCGACACAGAGGTGCGCGAGGCTGTGCTTGCTGCCCTGAAACAGCTGGAAAGCTTGGGCGCAACATGGAGCGAAGTTTCCATGCCGCATACCGAATACGCGGTTCCAGCCTATTACTTGCTGTCCTCTTCGGAGGCATCGTCCAACCTGGCCCGTTTTGACGGCGTACGCTACGGTGTGCGCGCAGACAATGCGTCCAACTTGATTGAGCTGTACAAAGAATCCCGCAGCCAAGGCTTCGGTCCGGAAGTAAAACGCCGCATCATGCTCGGTACTTATGCGCTTTCGTCCGGCTACTATGACGCGTACTACAAAAAAGCGCAGCAAGTTCGCACGCTGATCATCCAGGACTTTACCAACATTTTTGCCGATTTCGATGTGATTTTGCATCCGACGACGCCGTCCACGGCTTTCAAAATCGGCGAAAACGCCAACGATCCGGTCAAAATGTACCTGGAAGACATTTGCACCGTACCTGTCAACCTGGCTGGACTGCCAGCGATCAGCGTACCGTGCGGCTTTTCCCAAAACGGTCTGCCGATCGGCTTGCAGATCGTGGGTCGTGCGTTTGACGAATCCACTGTCTTGCGCGTAGCACATGCTTATGAGCAGGCAGCAGGCTACAGCCAGCGCAAGCCGGAATGGGTGAGGGGGTAAAAGGCATGAGCAAGTACGAAACCGTCATCGGCCTGGAAGTCCACGCCGAGCTGTCGACCAACAGTAAAATTTTTTGCGGCTGCCCGACTGAGTTCGGCGCGCCGCCGAATACACATACATGCCCGATTTGTTTGGGACATCCGGGCGTTCTTCCCGTAACGAACAAGCAAGCGGTGGAGTTCGCGATGAAAGCGGCGCTTGCGCTCAACTGCGAGATTTCCCGCGAGACGAAGTTCGACCGGAAAAACTACTTTTACCCGGATTCTCCAAAAGCGTACCAAATCTCCCAGTACGACCAGCCGATCGGCTACAATGGCTGGATCGACATCGAGGTCAACGGAGAAACGAAGCGCATCGGCATCACGCGCCTCCATCTGGAGGAAGACGCGGGCAAGCTGACGCACAGTGACTTCGGGGGAGAATCGCTGGTCGACTTCAACCGCGTAGGTGTTCCGCTCGTGGAGATCGTCTCCGAGCCGGACATTCGCACGCCGGAAGAAGCTCGCGCCTACCTGGAGAAGCTGAAAGCGATCATCCAGTACACAGAAGTGTCCGATGTGCGCATGGAGCAAGGCTCGCTGCGTTGCGATGCCAACGTCTCGATTCGTCCGTACGGGCAAGAAGCGTTCGGAACGAAGACAGAACTGAAAAACATGAACTCTTTCCGCAACGTGCAGATGGGTCTGGAGTACGAGGTGCTGCGTCAGACGGAGGTTGTTTCTTCCGGCGGCACGATCGTGCAGGAGACACGCCGTTGGGATGAGGCGAATAAAAAGACGATTACGATGCGTTCCAAAGAGGAAGCGCACGACTACCGTTACTTCCCGGACCCTGATTTGGTGCGCATGCAAATTTCCGAAGAGTGGATCGAGGCCGTGCGCGCGACCATTCCGGAATTGCCGGATGCCCGCAAGGCTCGCTATGTGAACGAATACGGCCTGTCGCAAGCGGACGCGGAAGTCATCACGATCTCCAAGGAGACAGCGGATTTCTTCGACGAAACTGTGAAAACAGGAGCGGACGCCAAAGCTGTAGCCAACTGGCTGATGGTTGATTTGCTGGCACATCTCAATGCGAACAACCTGGCGTTTGCCGACGTGAAAATGACAGCGCAAGGCTTGGGCGACATGATCAAGCTGATTGCAGACGGAACCATCTCTTCGAAAATCGCCAAAACCGTCTTCAAAGAGATGGTGGAGACAGGCAAAGAGCCCAAGAAGATCGTCGAAGAAAAAGGACTGGTGCAAATCAGTGACGAGGGCGCCCTGCGTCAAATCGTCGTCGATGCCGTCAACTCCAATCCGCAAGCCGTGGCCGACTACAAGGCCGGAAACGAAAAAGCGGCAGCGTTCTTCGTGGGTCAAGTGATGAAGCAAACCAAAGGCAAAGCGAACCCGCCGATGGTCAACAAGCTGATCCAGGAAGTATTGAGCAGCCTCTAAGGATAAAAGCAGCAGCACGAACCCGAAAAAGGGAGCGTGCTGCTTTTTCTATGTAAAAAGTCGCATTCCAAAATGTCCCATACAAGGTAATATAGATGGTAAGTAGATGATAGGATGGGGGAGCATCGATGAAACGGAAATGGCAAGGAGCAGCTGTTGCTTTGTCTGCAACGATGGTGTTTGCAGGAATGGGAGGAACGGCATTGGCGGCAAGTCCCGGGTCTAGCCCAGCAAGCGCGACTGCTGCGAAAGTCGAAGCAAAGCTGCCTGCGCAAGCGCAAAAAATAGTAACGGCTTTGGAGCAGCTGGAGCCGTGGGTGAAGGCCATGACCGAGCGCGAAATCGATGTGCTTGATGCCGATCAAGGCTATGTGTATTTGGACATGTACGATCCGAAAAATACGAACGTCAGTGCCAGCCTGACTTTTGACAGCAAGACAGGTGAATTGATCAGCTTTGAATCTTCGGTGACAGCGAAAACGGAAAAAGACAGCGCCGTGCCGTCTGACAAGGAAATTTTGCAAAAAGCGATGACGTCGCTAGTCACCCTGCTGGGAGAAGCAAAGCTGAAAGGGCTTGGCTCTCCGGTGTTGTCCGTGTTAGTGCCTGATAGTGAGGAAGCGGAGCAAGTGGAAGCGGGAGGCACGCGGAACAGAGTCTTCTATCCGTTTCTGGTGAACGGGTTGCAAGTAAACGAAGGCAAATACGGAATCGAAGTCAATACGGATGAAGCGGGCCATCTTGTAGCACTGAATGTGTACCGTCTGGATTTGACGGGAATTAAAGTTCCCGATCCGAAATCCGCGCTGACGCCAGAGGCGGTCAAAAAGCAATATTTCATCCCTGACCGATTGGATCTCGGATACATGCAGGAAGGGAAAGACGGCAAGCCCGGCCTGCAATACACATTGCGAGTTTCGCCGATGATTGACGCGACAACGGGAACACAGATTGATCCGACGCGTGGAACTACAATCGACCAAGGCAAGCGCAGCAAGGCAACGATCAAAAACATCACACTTGCGCTTCCGGCCAAACCGCTCACGGCCAAAAGCAAGGCCGAAGCAGAAAAGGCAGTAATCAGCCTGTTCGGAATCGATACGAAAAAAGAGTACATCTACCCAGAGGAAGTCGCGGGGGATTACGATCATACGTATACGTGGTTTAATGAAGATCAAGATTACGCGTCCGTAACGTTTGAAAATGAGACGGGCAATTTGATTGCCAGCCAGTTTTTTGCATGGTCGGAGCAAAAGCCGGCTCCTTTGAAAAAGGAAGAGGCGCTGACAAAAGCGGTTGGCTTCCTGGAGCAGGTAGCGCCGGAAAGCTCAGCTTCCTTGCAGGTTGAGATACTCGAACCATACAAAGAGGCACCTTTGGCGGACTGGATGCTGGAACTGCTGGATGGAGAAGAACCGGAGCCGGAGCCAGGTCTGTATTACGCCTTCCTGTTCAGTGAAATGCACAAAGGCTTGCCGATCCTGGATCGCTACCATTGGATTTTGGTGAACAGCGAGGATGGCAAGGTTGCCCAATACTCCACTACGCTGCCGATGAAAAAGGTCGATTTTCCGGATGAAAAGCCAGCGGTGAGCGAGCAGCAGGCGGCTGAAATCATCGCGAAACAACTGCCGCTAAAGCAATCTTATTTGTGGACCAACTTCTACGGCATCCCGGCTCCATCCCTGTCTCTCGTCTACACGGTTGACAACAGCAAAGGCTGGCCATATGTAGATGCAGCCAAAGGCTCGATCGAGTGGATCGAAGACGAGGAATAACAGCGATTTTGTTCAAAAGAAAGACGCGGACATTTTACATGCCCGCGTTTTTTATTTTGCGCAATGCAACTCAACTATGGAGCAAGCAAACTGCACAGATACTCGCAGCTCTCTTAATTCGCAGTGAGCGCCGCGTGGATTTTTTCCAGCAAGCTGACGGCCAGACCCTCATTGCTTTCAATGACCGACAAAAGCTGAATCGCTTGCTGTGCGGTTGCTGGCTCATTTGGTTCACCGCCACTCGGGAAAGGGAACAGCTGGACAAGCTTGTTAAAGTCTTCGGCAATTGTCCGGTAGAGCGCTGCCGCTTCTTTAAGCTGCGGGCGCACCCCATCCAGCGATTCGTCTGTCCATGCATCGGCAACTTCCGCAAAGAAGCGGGAAGCGTTGTTTCGTGCATCGTGTACGACAGCCAAGGTGTAGGCGTTTCCGTTTGGTTCCACGCTTCCTTTTTCAAAAGCTTCCTTCCAAACCGGATAGGCAGCCAAGCCGTTCACGTAGCGATCACTTGGCCCTTCCTGAGTATGGTAATGCTTGAGCGCCGTTGCGATGGCGTTTGCAAGCATGGTGCGCTGGTCGATCGGAAGCGTGCTCTCGATTGCGAGCACAAACAGCTCCTCAATCAGTCCGCGTCCCAGATGCTCATAAGGGATCTTGGCGTCATTGTTGCAGTTGTCGCCAGCATGCAGCAGTTTGCTTGCATCCTCGTAGCCGTAAATCAGCGCAAACTCCGGCATGAACAAGTCCCAGGCGAGCACGGGGCAGCCTTTGTCAAGCGAGCTGTGAATCAACTCGATTGCTTGCGGCAAAAGAGCGGGAAGTTGCCGCTTTTCTCGTGCCGCTGAGCTGAGCAATGTCGGATTCACGAAAGTGGCGTTCGGCCCCGGCGTACCGTCCAGTTGTCCCTGGCAGACGGAGCGTGGCACAAAGCCCATGTTGCGCAGCCCTTCTTCCAGTACGGATTGAAAATCAAACATGGTCGGTCCCGCAATATGAATGTTTTTTGGAACGACAGTCAGGCGAAAAGCGTGGCCGCTTAATCCGATAACGGCTGGCAAAGACAGCTTGCGCTCCGTAAACTCCACTAATCCGTACAACGCCGCTCCACATGTAATCCAGGTCGGCTGCTTCATTGCCTCCGGTTTTCTCAATACAGCTTGTTTCATGATTCCCGCATCCTTTCGCGTCTTCACGTATTGGTCAACCACGACACGAATCCTTTCCTGCATGAGCTTTTTGCGAGAACGGGACAGCACTTGGTAGACATTGGCCTGCGTCATTTCGAACAGATGCGCGATCTCGTGGGGCGCGAGATGGTCAAAAAAGTGCGATTCGACAATTCGGCGCTCCCGCGGATTGAGACAGTGCAGCAAGCTTTTGATCGTCTCAAACAGTTCACGGCGCACCAATAGCTCTTCGGGGTTGCCGTTGTTTTCGACCGAGGCTGACCAGTTGCGGCCAAGCCTGTGCAAAATACTGTCGAGATCTTCCCAATCAGTAGCTTCAAGCTCGCTCGGCTGTCTCGTCAGGCCGGAAAAGACCTGCTCTTTTGTCTGCGGCCCTTTTTTCAGGCGCGTGTACGCTTGATTGCGCACAATCCGGTGCAGCCAAGGTAGAAAACGGCGGCTGTCGACCAGCGTACCCAGATGAAGAAAGGCGCGAATCAGCGCGTCCTGGACGATGTCTTCGGCAAGAAAAGCTTCCTGGGTATACGAGCGGGCATAGCCGTATACTTTTGCCCGATGCCGCCTCACCAGCTCGCCAAACGCTTCCTGATCCCCGGCTTTTGCCCTTTCCACCAAAATCTCGTCCTGTTCCTGTTGCTCTTCCGCTTGACTGGCAGGCTTGATAACCAAATGATCCATCCCAAATTCTCCTCGTTGTTAGTTGACTTACCGTATAGACTCCCGAGCGCCGGGTTTTCTGACAAAGGTGGCGGATTTGTAAGAAATTCCTCTCTATCCTATAATGAACATACACGAAGCAAAAGGGGGAAGAAAAGGTATGAAGCTGATTTCTGTCACGGGAGAAAGCGTGGCGCCCGGCAAAGGCGGTTCGCCATCCGATACATTTGACCGTTCGATTGCGACATGGGAAGCCAATAACCAGCAAAAAACCGTAACCGTTACATACTGTCGCTATTTCGGCAAAGTGCTGGCCGAGCGGGGGATTTACGACGAGGAGGCGGAAGGCGTGCCAGTCATGCATCTGGTAGCACCGCTTTTTGTGGAAAAGAACCCTGAGCAAAGAGAAACCCGCCACTACATCAACGATACCGAGAGCTTTGTTTCCTTGTTTGCAGGCTTTTCCTTGGCGGCTTGGAAAGATCGCTACGCGAGTGCTTTGAACTGAGTGTCGGCAGTCTCTGGCGGATTGAGGCCCAAACGCCTAAAAGTCGAAACATTCAGATCGGATAATCGGCACATATGCCAAACTTTTGAGAGGGCATGCTAAGGACAACCATTTATTGGAGCTGATTAGCATGTTTTCTTTTTGGATGACGCTTGTTCTTATGGTTTCTGCCCATTCGTCCGGTTTGTCCGGTTTCTCTGGTCTGCCCGGTTTGCCCGATTTGCCAGTAGCGCAAATGCCGCAAGCAGGAGCATGGTCTGCAGCTACTGCCGTCCAGGAGTTCGACGCCTTTTTGCAGGACTGGCGCGGCGGTCAAGAGCTGGCTTCGTTGCGCCATCCGCTGTTTGATCTGACGCGCGTATCGGGAGGCGCGGGAGACGTCCAGACGATTGTATTTTCCGGAGAGGCGCACGGCGACTCGGGGGAAGTCACGCTCATGTTTTATTCGTTAGAAGGTGACCGCATATACTTGCCGCCGGGCACAGTGTCTACAGCCCGCGTTGATGCGAAGCAACGCAAATTCCATATCGCCGCGAAAATACCGCGGGTGCTCCAAGGTCGTACGGGAGTCGTACAGGTGACATTTGCCGGGGAAAAAAGAGCTGCCTATTTGCTCAAGGTACAATTTTGACAACAAAGAAAAGCGAGGGAGAGGAGGACTGCCCTTGATAGAGGTAAAAGGCGCAAGCAAACAGTTTGGGACGGTCACAGCGGTCCGCGATCTGACGTTTCGCGTGGAAGAGGGCGAAGTGTACGGGCTGTTGGGCGAGAACGGAGCCGGCAAGACGACGACGATGCGCATGATGGCGACCATTCTCACGCCGACCGCCGGAGATATCGAGATCAGCGGCTTCTCGGTGCGGGAACAACCGCTGGAGGTGCGCCGCAGGATCGGCATTCTGTTTGGCGGAGAAGTCGGGCTGTACAGTCGTTTGACGGCGCGGGAAAATATCGCTTACTTCGGCAATTTATACGGACTGACTTCCTCACGGGTGCAAGAGAGGATTGACAATTTAAGCCGCATGCTGGACATGGAAACGTTCATCGACAGGCGTGTCGGGGCCTTTTCCCGGGGAATGAAGCAAAAAGTGGCGATTGCCCGCACGCTTGTCCACGATCCGGACGTCATTTTGCTGGATGAACCGACAACCGGGCTTGACGTGACAGCCGCCACGATTTTTCGCCGGATGGTGACCAGGCTGCAAGAGGAAGGAAAAACGATCCTCTTTTCCAGCCACAACATGGGCGAGATCAGCAAGCTGTGCAAACGGATCGCGTTGATGCACAAAGGCAAGCTGCGCTTCTCCGGGGATTTGGCCGCATTGCGCAAGCAGTACGGAACGGACGATTTGGACGATATCTTCATGGCAGTCGTGGAAGGGGGCGAGCTGTGATGGGCTGGCAAATCATCTGGACTGTCTTGAAAAAAGAGCTGCTGGATTTGTTTCGGGACAGAAAAGCGTGGATCGGGACTTTTCTTGTGCCGCTGGTCATCATCCCGTTTGTGTTTTTTCTGCTGGGCAATTCCTACAGCAATGTGGAAAAAGAAGCGCGAGAGTACGTGCCGCTGGCGATTCACGGCTCCTCACCGCTTATTGACATGCTGGCAAAAAATCCGGGCGTGCGCCTGATCGAGTCTGCTGATCCCGAGCAAGCGCTGCAAGCGGGACAGCTCCGCGCGATCATCACGATCCCGGAACGGTTCGACGAGGAAATCAAGGCAGGGAACACCGCCAAGCTGCTCGTCGCTTTTGACTCGACCAATACGAAGTCGGTCTACGCACGCGATCTGATCAAGCAAACGGTGGAGGCATACAGCAAAGAAATCGTGGCGAAGCGTTTGCAGCAAGCAGGCATGTCCGAAGCAGCGATTCAGCCGATCGCCGCTGATTTCCAGAACGTCGCGACAGAAGAAAGAAAGTCGGGCGGGATGCTGGCAGGCTTTATCCCGTTAATGCTCGTGGTTTCTCTCGCTTCGGGAGGGATCGCTGCGGCTAACGACCTCGTTGCGGGCGAAAAAGAGCGCGGGACAATGGAGTCGCTCCTGACTGCGCCAATCGCGGCCAACCATATTCTCACGGCAAAGCTTGTGGCTGTAATGATGATGAGCATGTTGAGCGCGATCGCTTCACTCATTTCCGTATCGCTCGTGTTCAGCATGGGGCCGCTCGGCGGAGGAGACAATGCTGCCTTTTCCTTCGCGTTTTTGTCGCCAGCCACTCTGTTGGTGCTGATCGTGGTGATTTTGCTTATGGCGGCCACTTTTGCCGGACTGGAGCTGATGCTCAGCACGATTGCCAAGTCGTTCAAAGAAGGGCAGACGTATATGAGCGCCGTGATCTTTTTGGCGATGGTGCCGTCGTACATGCTGATGCCGCAAAGTCCGGTGGACATCGCCGAGCATTATTACGTGTTGCCCGTCTTCAACGGCGTGGCGCTTTGCAAGGAAGTGTTTTACGGCAAGGTCGATCCGCTGCATGCCCTGCTTGGCATCGGTTCTTCGCTTGTGTACGTAGCGATTACGATTGCTTTCGCATCACGGCTGTTTCGCAGAGAGGGAGCGGGATTAAAAAACTGATCGGAGGAGCATGACTGCCTGTTTTTTGCCTGTGCCGCCGCCATTTGAAGAAAGCTGGTGAAATGGTTGTGAAGCCGCTGTATCTGGGAGTGCTGTATATTTTGGCCTCGGCTGCGGGGTTTGGCGTGATGTCCATTTTTGCCGTCTACGCCTACGGAGCCGGGGTTTCGGTTTCCACGCTTTTGTTTTTGCGCTTTTTGTTCGCCGCGGGGCTGTTTTTTGGCTTGCTTGCCTTGCGTAAAGAGTCGCTGCGGCTGAATCGGCGCCAGGTGCTTGCCCTGTTTTGTTTGGGCGGGGTGTTGTATACGCTGCAATCGCTCAGTTTTTTCTCGGCGGTTCAGCACATCCCGACCTCGATGGCAGCGCTGTTGCTTTATACGTTCCCCGTGTTTGTAGCTGTATTGAGTTATTTTGTGGATAAAGAGCCGCTGACGCGCAAGACCGTTTTTGCCATGCTGCTGTCTCTGGTGGGGCTTGGACTGGTGCTTGGGCTATCGTTTGGCGGGGTTAAAATGCTCGGCGTCTTGCTCGCGCTTGCGGCAGCGCTGTTCTACTCGGTGTACATCATCGTGGGCAATCGGATCGTCAAAGGATTGTCGCCATATGTGACCTCGGGGTACATCTCGTTGTTTGCAGCCGTGTCGACCTTTTTGATCGCGCAAAAGGATGGCGGCGTCGATCTGGCTTTTGCGCCAACTGGCTGGTGGGCTTTGGGCGGCATCGTCGTTTTTTCTACGGTGATGGCGATCAGCTTTTTCTTCCGCGGCCTTCAACTGATCAGTTCGACAAAAGCTTCCGTGCTCAGCACATTTGAGCCGGTCGTGACGTTTTTCTTTTCGGCTCTGTTGTTCGGCGAGGCGTTCAGCATGCTGCAACTGCTCGGCGGAGGTGCTGTGCTGGCGGGAGCGGCCCTGATCGTGGCGGGGAATGATGCGAAGTCCAGTCAGGTTCAGCAGGTTCAGGAAGGCGTGAATACGTAAAGCCGCCTGCCTGCCTCCAAAAATAAAACAGCGCTCCTGCGCGGCACATACGCTGCGGACAGGAGCGCTGTTCTTTTTTAGGGAAAGGTAACAAACAAACTAGGCTTCCATCCGGGAGCGGATCAGCCAGCCAGCGCCGTACACGCCAGCGTCGTTGCCAAGAGTGGCAGGCAAAATTTGTGTGGATTCTACGACGTAAGTGAAGGGAACAAATCGGGTAAACGAATCGCGGATGCGCGAAAAGAGGAAGTCTCCTGCTGCCGCTACGCCGCCCCCAATCACAAACTTGACCGGGTTCAGCACGATAGCCAGGTGGGAGAGCGCAAGCCCCAGATAGAGCGCCACATGATCGGCGATGGCGAGTGAGGCTGCGTCGCCTGCTATAGCTGCGTCGAATACGTCTTTTGCCCCGATCTTGCCTGTCTCGGCAAGTACGCGGGCGAGGTGCGGGCTTGTTCCGTTCGTTGCGGCCAGATGCCCTTCGCGAATAATGGCCGTGGCAGAGGTGAACGTTTCCAGGCAGCCTGTTTTCCCGCAATTGCAAGGTGCTCCGCCAGTAGGGGCCATCGTAATGTGTCCAATCTCGCCGCCGACCCCGTTCATGCCGTGAATTACATTTCCGTTCAAAATCACACCGCCGCCGACGCCCGTTCCAATCGTAATCAGCACGAGGTCTTGTGCGCCTTGCCCGGCCCCTTGCCACATCTCGCCCAGTGCTGCCGCATTGGCATCGTTGTCAACTTCGACGGGACGCCCTGTAAGTGCTTCCAGCTTTTGTTTCAGCAAAACCGGCTTGGTCCAGTGCAAGTTGACCGCCTGCATCACGATGCCGTTTTTCGCGTCGATCGGTCCGGGGATGCCGACCCCGATTCCACTCGCCTGTTCCAGACTATAGCCGTGCTCGTGCAAAAGGGCGCGGGTCATCCCTGCGATTTTTTGCAAAACGCCGTCTTCGCCTTCTGCAACAGGTGTCGGTTCCTGGATTTTGGCTACAAGCTCGCCGTTCGGTGTAATCAACGCCATTTTGATGGCTGTTCCGCCCACATCAACACCAACGATGATTTGTTTCACAACCGTCCCCCCACTCTCCTTTTTCCCATCTTTTTCTATCTTATCACGCTACATTCCGCATAGCGATTCCCAAAAATGGCTATACAGGATATGATGGAAGGAAGTACACCCGCGAGCGAGGGAAGGAAGAAGGGATCTGCCTTGAAACGAGCCAGATTAATCTATAATCCAAGCTCCGGCCGGGAGATCGTGCGTCGGCGATTGCCGGATATTCTCGATTTGATGGAGTCGGCCGGATACGAGACATCCTGTCATGCAACCAGAGGGGAAGATGACGCGACCGAAGAGGCTGCCCGAGCGGTAGCCCGCGGCTTTGACGTCATCCTGGCTGCTGGTGGAGACGGAACCATATACGAAGTCGTGAACGGGATGGCAGAGCAAAAAGCTCGCCCAACCCTTGGAATTATCCCCTGCGGCACCAGCAACGATTTTGCCCGAGCGGTAGGCATCCCCAAGTCGATCACACGCGCTACGGAAATCATCGCCAAGGGCAAGAAAAAGCGCATCGACCTGGGGCGAATCAACAATCGCTACTTCATGAACATCGCAGGCGGCGGCTCGCTCACCAACCTGACGTACGAAGTCCCGAGCAAGCTGAAGACGCTCATGGGACAGATGGCGTACTACGTCAAAGGCTTGGAGAAGCTGCCGTCCCTGCACCCGATCCGCGTCCGCTTGGAGAGCCGCAAGGAAGTGCTTTTGGATGAAGAGATCATGGTGTTCCTTATTGCCAACAGCCACTCGGTAGGCGGCTTCGACAAGCTTGCCCCGGAAGCGGATTTGTCAGACGGCAAGCTGGATGTCATCGTCGTCAAAAAGATGAACATCGCCGAGTTTATTCGCCTCGCTACACAGGCGGTTCGCGGCGAGCATTTGCGGGACCCAAACATTTTGTATTTCCAGGCAGACTACATCAAAGCGACCTCGCCATCCGGCGAAGTGGTCCAGCTCAACCTGGATGGCGAGCTGGGCGGGCAGTTGCCTTGTGTCGTGGAAGCTTTGCCAGGTCATATCGAGTTGTTCGTCCCGTAGGAAGATAGTAAAATGAATAGCAACAAGCCGTAGGGATGCCGCTTTCGCTGTGCATCCCTGCCTGTTTGCTACGGAAAACAGGCGAGGCAGACAGAGCGCGAGACAAAAGGAGCAAAAGAAAAGTGGCGAAAACAACAAAAAGACGGCGCGGACCGCAGCAAACTGCCAAGGTAGAGCTGGACGTTCCGGTTCGTGTCGGACAAACTGTGGAAGTGGAGATAACCGGACTGAACCACGAAGGCGCTGGCGTCGGCCGGATTGAAGGATATACGCTGTTCGTCGACGGCGCACTCGCAGGAGAGCGCGTCCATGCGCGCGTCGACCATGTCAAAAAGAACTTCGGCTTCGCCAAACTGACCAAAGTGTCAATAGCGAGCACATTCCGCTCACAGCCGCCCTGTCCGCTGTACGACCGTTGCGGCGGCTGTTCGTTGCAGCACTTGGCATACGAGGAGCAACTGCGTCACAAGCAGCAAATCGTGCGGGACAACCTGCGGCGCATCGGCGGCTTCCAGGTGGAGGGAGACGGAGCAATCACCGTTCATCCGACACTCGGCATGAGCGAGCCGTGGCGTTACCGCAACAAGGCCCAAGTGCCAATCGGTGAGGAAAACGGCGCCTTGGTCGGCGGATTTTACGCCGAAAAGTCCCACTCCATCATCGACATGCACGAATGCCTCATCCAGCACCAAAAAAACGACGAGGCGGTCGCAACGGTGAAGAAGGCCGCAACTGACCTTGGCATCAAGCCATACGATGAAGTGCGCGGCTCAGGCTTGCTCCGCCATGTGGTCGTCAAAGTCGGGGTCAAGACGGGAGAAGTCATGGTCGTGCTCGTGACGACCGAGGAGACGCTTCCGCAGCGTGACAAGCTCGTGGAAGCGATCCGCACCGAAGTGGCAGGCGTAACGAGCATCGTGCAAAACATCAACCCGGACAAGACCAACGTCATTTTCGGCAAAAAGACGGTAACGCTCTGGGGCAGCGATGTCATCTACGATTACATCGGAGCGATCAAATTCGCCATCTCGGCGCGCTCGTTCTACCAGGTCAACCCCGCCCAGACGGAAGTGCTGTACAATAAAACGCTGGAATACGCCGGAGCGACAGGAACCGAAACGGTCATCGACGCCTACTGCGGCATCGGAACGATCTCGCTCTTTTTGGCGCAAAAGTCCAAGCATGTCTACGGCGTGGAAATCGTCCCAGAAGCGATCGAGGACGCCAACCGCAACGCCAAACTGAACGGTGTGGAAAACGCAACGTTCGAGGCAGGCCCCGCGGAGGTCGTGATTCCCGCGTGGAAAGAGCAAGGAATACGGGCCGATGTAATTGTCGTCGACCCGCCACGCAAGGGCTGCGACGAGGCGCTTTTGACGACGATTTTGGAGATGCAACCAGAGCGCGTGGTGTACGTGTCGTGCAACCCGTCCACGCTGGCACGGGATTTGAAGGTGTTGGCGGAGAAGTACGAGGTGCGGGAAGTGCAGCCGGTGGATATGTTTCCGCATACGGGGCATGTGGAGTCGGTGGCTTTGTTGGTATATAAGGGTTTTGGATATGCTGAAACCACGTTCGGGGCGATATTAAATCATCCATTCTTCTGATGAAATCAAATCAAACGAAGGATAGTTGCTCAATTGAACCTAAATACAGGGGATTCGATAACCTTGCGAAATGCAGATTTGGTATTAATACAGCTTGCATTATCGCTTTATATTGCAGTGAAGCTTGAAATCACAAAGGTTAATTAAATGATCGTTCCGTCAACAGCCCTCCGGAGATTTCCGGGGGGATTTTTTTACCAACAATTTGAGCGCCTCGATCTGTTCGGGGCTATTTTTATTGCCTGATGAGGCAGGGTGGAAGGTGTACATGGAGGGATTTTACAAGGTAACGTTTGCAGGTGGAAGTACAACAGGTACATTCTTATTTGGTGGTTTGCCTGTGTTGCTTAGCGTCCTAGGTGCGTTCGTTATTTTCGACTTTGTAGTTGCTTTAGGTGACCAAAACTTTATTCGCGATGCAACGATCTTCTGCTATCTGGCCGGCGAGCTATTGTCAATATTATTGGGAGGATATTGAACCAAAGTTCGATAAAATAGTTGCAGCATTTGAAGCTTCATTTAGTGCAATGGCTGACGAAATTGTAGAGGCTTTTGACTATTTGTATGCAAAAGGAATAATCGACTATCATAATATCCCTAAAAGGCTGTTAAATGATGCTGGGGACGGTGTTGATTTAGGCCAGTTTGATAAGAGAGTTGATGGAAATACGAGAGAGAATGAAAAAACCGGTTGGAGTATTCAATTCAAAAAGATAGGGGCAATAAACCGCATGGTGGAAGTGCATGGAAACATAGAGATAGTAAAGGGAAACGCAAGGCAACATTAGATGATACAGGTAAAATCCTTCGTGATTAAGAAAAAGGAGGGTGTTTGGTGGAAATTGCTAAGATAGTTGAGGGTTTATGGGGAAGCAAATGGTCTCCTTCTATGGATCTGGAACCAGATAATATGTGTGAAACTTTTCTCCTGGAACATAGCCATCTTGTAGCTGATCGCTTCCCTGAAAATAGCTTTTATCTGGATAGATTCCCATTGCAAATAAAAGATCAATCGGCTTTTGAAAAGGTGAACATTTTTTTCGACAAGACTGTGGATGATCCAAACCTGCTTTCTTTATATTTAAGAGAAGAAGAGAAATTTAAGCAGGTACTCCGTAAGCTTTGGGTGTACAATTCTGTTTGGATCGAAACAGCATTGCCTAGCGTAAACGAGGAGATAGTAGTAGATACGATAAACAGTGATACCCAAAAAATAAGGGCGAAAGAAATTCATTCACAGCTAAAAGCATCTGGAAGCAAGAGTATGAAATTAGCGAACCTGCATGATTTTGAAATATTAGTCGAGCTGGGACTCAGAGAGAAAGTTTCAACCGTGTTTATTTTTGAAAATATGAAGATTTGTGTATGGTCAAATTTTGATTTTTCTCTACCCGTGTATTCCAAAGATGAAAAATACACGCAGCTACTCCACAGGATTTGTACCACAGAGGAAATATTTTTACGCCCTTTGAATGATTGATGATGGAAGATTTTCAAAGGTTTTGAGGATTGGCTCGGATTAACAAAGTGGGTCGACACTCCCGAATGTGGAGAGTGCGGCTGTGTTGGTGGGGAAAAACTATTAGCATGGATGAAAAAGAAGCGGGCAAAGTACCGCTTCTTTTTCGATTTAATACAAGGAGCGAAAATAGCTAGAAAATAATTTTAAATAAAAAGCAAGGGAATGAATTACGCTCACTCCCTTGCTTAAAAATGTATTACTTTTTATTTCTTACGTTAATCCAACTTGCTTCCCACACATTATACGAATTGTTAGCAACTTCTTCGTACGTGTACCAATCTTCAGTTCCCCCGTTTGGATCGACCATAATTACATAGTTTGTATTATCACCAGGTTTATTGAAATAGCCATTGATGATAAGAACGTGTCCATTTCCTTTTTGCTTCTTTTTAAATACTACAACTGGTCGGCCTTTGTCGATTGATGATTTAATTTCATTCCAAGTAGCGGCTGTTGCTTTGTAGTCTCCATAAATACCTTTTTCATTTAGCTTGTCAGTGAATTGGCTTTTAAAAATGGTAACGTTATCTGTGCTTCCATTTACAAACTTTGCGTATTCTGATTGGGACATTTTTTTTTCATAGAGCTCCAAAAGCATCACTGAGACGGCACTCCAGCACCACTGCGATTTTTCTTGAGAAACAGGTTTGATTTTAATTTGAGGATCTGGGTAATCTTTTTTTCCAGCAAATGCAGCAGTGTTTGGTAAAAGCAAAAGAACAGCGGCCAAAAATAGAGCTAAAAAATTTTTGAATCTCAATGAAACTGCCATGGAATCGCCTCCTAATTATCTTTTATGTAATAAATTTACTTTTAATATAATAATATCTTTAAATTACAAAAAATGAAATTATATTCAACCGATTTTAATTGTGGCTGAATTTTTTGTTATTTTATACTCTTCATGATTAAATACAGAAAAAATTAAAGTAGTGATTGGTAAACATGTCACAGGTTGAGTGGGTGTACGTAGTAATGATACGTGTCCGAAATAGGCCACTATAGTAAAATAAAATGAATCAGTGAGAACCTTCCACGGAGGCAAATATGGCAAACGAATCCTTTCTAGCTAACGTAAAGCTACTAATCCAAATGCACTCCCAAGGCCTCCTCGGCGGCGAAACAATGCCAGAAGATGCGCTCCTCGGCATTGTCCCTGAGAACGATCTGCCCAACGTATTAACACTGGGCATGGCCTTAAACTACCAAAGAAACTCATACACCCTATGGCAATCAATCGCACAGGCGTACCAAGATGAAAGGATTAGATGGATATTCAATCCGCATGCAGTATCCAAAAGTAGCATAGAGGAACTGCGTCAAGCACTGCTCCAGGAGCGTGTAGCCTTGCAGCCTAATCGACACCCGGAAATTTGGAAGAGCGTCTCAATCGGAATTACTCAATCTTCATTAAAAGGTGACGTTGCCGGAATGCTAGAATCCGTTCAATTTGACATCGCCAGCTTGAAAAACATGATGCAAGTAACGCGTAAACGCGAATTTCCGTATTTGTCCGGTCCGAAAATTTTCAATTATTGGCTGTACGTAATGGAGACGTATACAGGGGTAAAGTGGAAATCCCGCGAGCTGATTACAATTGCCCCCGACACGCACATCATGAAAGCCACGGTAAAATTGGATCTGTGCTCGTCGGACGTCCTGGATGGAACGGCTGAGGACAGGAACCTTGTTGCGGAAGCATGGGAAAAGGCACTGCGTGATAGCGGGTTGGCTCCGATTGACGTTCACACACCTTTATGGTTGTGGAGCAGGGCCGGATTTCCACCGCTGTCCGGTGACGTATCAAGGTCATGAGACACTGATTCTCAACCGTGGCATTGAAAAAGGATGTTAACAAGAAAGACACGGAATGGATCTTCCGTGTCTTTTAATAATCAGTTGTATTGCAACGGACCAGATAGCGAGTGGTCCTGAAATGTCCGGCTTTCCAGGTTGCAGGGGGATATTGTTTGTTTTTGCGATTGCAATCTTTAGTTCTCGATTAGATAGCTCTTTTAGTATTGGGCAGTACCAAGAAATGTATAGATCAAATGGGAGGAATGTTTTATTATAGGCATGAGAGTGAATGGCTATCCTTTAGCGGGGAAAAATAGACAGACAGAGATAGTTAAAGTCAGATTTTCGAGGATAGGCTGTGGTTTTTGACAGAAAATGAATCCTCGAAAAAAGAGTGGTTTCTTGTTGGCACTGAGTATGAAAAAAGCCTTGGTGTGACTGGGTTGAGCATGTTAGTCAAAGTCGGTTACATTGAAGACCCGAAAAGTTAGGGGACTGAAACATAAGTTTATGGGTTGCTTCTGTCATACCTGTTCACGTTACATTGAAGACCCGAAAAGTTAGGGGACTGAAACTTGCAAGTACATTCGCGGCTGGGGTTATATCAAAACATGTTACATTGAAGACCCGAAAAGTTAGGGGACTGAAACCAATATACCTCTGCAAGCTTCTCCCAATACGGCAACTCGGTTACATTGAAGACCCGAAAAGTTAGGGGACTGAAACCTCTGAATCCGTATGTTCTGCCCACCCCTGTGCTGGATGTTACATTGAAGACCCGAAAAGTTAGGGGACTGAAACGGGCACGAAAGGGAATAGTATCGCAGTAGCCATTGTGGGTTACATTGAAGACCCGAAAAGTTAGGGGACTGAAACGAGGACAGCCCCCTTTTCATAGACGCGACCTGCCGCCAGTTACATTGAAGACCCGAAAAGTTAGGGGACTGAAACCATCGTTACCAGGAGATCGTTGACAACATACAGCCAGGTTACATTGAAGACCCGAAAAGTTAGGGGACTGAAACTGAAATGCTATTTGTTGAACAGTTTGTTACCAAAGGAGTTACATTGAAGACCCGAAAAGTTAGGGGACTGAAACCGAAAGAAACAGGGGACGCATTCGCGTATCTGTACAAGTTACATTGAAGACCCGAAAAGTTAGGGGACTGAAACTGAATCTTCCGCCGCCGCAGTTTCCACAAGTACCCGCCGTTACATTGAAGACCCGAAAAGTTAGGGGACTGAAACAAAACCGGCGTGACAAGTAGATGCTCGGCCTTTGTCGGTTACATTGAAGACCCGAAAAGTTAGGGGACTGAAACGGCGCTTTTCTAGCGCATCGACATTTTGGTATTTGGCGTTACATCGAAGACCCGAAAAGTTAGGAGCCTGAAAAGCTCAGTCAACATGTGTAGTTTTTGAACGACCTTGTTCTTGAGGTAGTAGCAAGCTGCCTCAAAGCTGCCGACAACGAATAACATCCAGTAAACAACAAGAAGCATCCTCTGCTATTGGAGGATGCTTCATTTTTAGAGCTATTTGATCTCAAAATCGTGTAGCTGTTGTATTTGCCAAGTGCTATGTGCTTTCTCGGATTTTTTGGGTCCAAGTTGATTACTTTTTTCACAACACATCCAGCATGAACAGTGAATTTTACCTTTGGCTAATCGACCGTAATCATCATTTTTTACTTTCCACTCATAATGCTTGATGATACTCAACCTACGATTAATAACTCGCTTACGATGGTGTCGGTAATAAGCTCGATTTCGATTGGATTGGTACGGCTTTAACATATAAAATCACGCTCCCCCGGCAGATGAGCTTAGCCTGTAAAAGCCCCCAGGGAAATGTTTGGGCTGTTACAGGCTAAGCATGGAGGGAGCGGTGAGGCGATAATGGATCACATTCCTCACTCCTATGCATGTGATATAAAGTAAATTTACTGATTAAACATTAAAAACGCAATCCAAACAAAAGTAAAACTCCTTCAGAATGTGGAGTAAAGGTGGTTAATTTGTTCGATAACACTATTTACAAACGTAGAAAACTGGACTGTCAACACCAAACTAGACAGATTTCTTAAGTGCTTTCTGTTTGTAAACGAGTGGACTCAAATACCCCAATGTCGAGTGAATTCTTGTTT
>NZ_JARXWC010000010.1:0-177959 GCF_029892995.1 Brevibacillus sp. 1238
AAACTAAACAACCAGTCACCGATTCAATTTCGGCAACTGGCTGCTTAAATAGCTAAGGTGTTTTGATCCCTGTCCTACGGACGGGGGTCAGTCCCTTTGGCACATCCAGAAAGTCCGGGCCTTTTTCTGTCACGAACGAAAATAACCTCGCCGCCGAAACGAATGAGTCTGTCGTGCGAAAAATCGAAGTACATCCTTATGACCCGCGTTGGGCTGCACAATTTGCCAAGGAGGCCGAACTGCTGCGGAATGTGTTTCAAGACAATCTCGTCACCATCCACCATATCGGCAGCACAGCTGTTCCTGGTCTGAAAGCCAAACCGATTATCGACATGCTGCACCCCGCAGGCTACGTCGAAGGAAAACATGATCTGGCACTGTCCTTGGAACCAAAAGCAATGGCCTCAGAAAGAGCGCAGCCAAACATCAAAAGAACACCTCGCCCAAAGCAGGAGCGAAGGTGTTCTTTTGTAAATGCCTCTCGTGCATACATGATGCGTTTGCCGAATGGCTGGCGTCTACACGCAAATCAGCGAGGCCAGGTCGCGCGGATAGTACGTCAGCATCTCGATGCCGTCTGCCGTAACGGCCACCGTGTCCGAATGGCGGAACCCGCCCAGGCCGCGCACGTATATTCCCGGCTCTACGGTCAACACCATGCCTGGCTGAATGATCGTATGGTCGCCCAGGTCAAAAAACGGCGCTTCATGACCGAGCAGCCCGATTGCATGTCCTGTATGGTGTGCGGTCAGATGCTGAATATTTTTTTCTTTAAAATAGGCTTGCACAGCTTCTTCCACCTGCGACATCGGGATACCCGGCCTGATGTGTTGAAAAGCGACGTCCTGGGCTTCCAGCATGTATTGAAAATACGTTTCCTGCTCTTTGCTCGCTTCCTGGACAAACATCGTCCGCTCCAGCTCGCTGTGGTAGCCCCACACTTCTCCTGCCGCCCCCGTGACGAGCGTATCGCCTTTTTTCAGAACGAGATTCTGCGTCACGGCATGCGGGAAGGCCGACATCGCGCCTACCTGTCCGCGGAAAATCGCGTAAGCCGTGTTGCCGTGCGGCTTGTAATCCGGCCCCAGCGTCTCGATCATCGCCATCGTCGCCTCGGAGCTGGCGCGAGTCGTAATCTCGATCTCGCTTAATCCCGGCTTCGAATACTTTTGCAGCAAGCGGTGGGCGAGGTTGCCCCAGCGGCACGATTCCTTGATCAGCTCGATTTCCGCTGGCGATTTGACCACGCGCATTTCTTCCACGACACCGTATATCGACGCAAACGACTCTGCTTCCAAAAACTGACTCACCTTCGGCCCGCGATACCCCATCGAAGAGCCGTAACCATCTGCGTCAAACCCTACGCGTTTTCCCGCAAAGCCAGCTTCTACGAGCGCGTCCTTGAAATACTCCATCGGGTGGCGCAGTCCGGGGTATTCCGGATACGAGTGCACCTTGTCGACGCAGGCAAACTCTTCTGCGTGCTCATGCTCCAGGGCAGGAACGAACAGATGGGTTTCCTGATTCGGTGCGATGAAAAAGCCGATCGGCCGCTCTGTCGGGTGGAAATGAAAGCCCGTCAAATAAAAAATATCGGTGACCCCAAACAAGATCGCGCAGTCGAGCTGCTTCTCCTGGACTTTGGCAAAAAACGTTTGCTGGCGCTGCAAAATTTCGGCTTTGGAAATCGCGAGTAACATGAACATCTCCTCTTTTCTCTCAAAATGGTCAGATCGGCAAAATGGGATTTACGCGTACAGGTGGCAGGCGACGATGTGCTCGCCCAGATCGACGACGGGCGGCTTTTCCGTCCGGCAAACCTCCATGCACGCGGGACAGCGCGGGTGAAACGTGCAGCCTTGCGGCGGATCGAGCGGGCTTGGCACATCGCCGCTGAGGATGATCCGCTCTCTCGTATCGTCTGGATGCGTGATCGGAACGGCAGACAAAAGCGCCTGTGTGTACGGATGCTTCGGTTCTTGGAACAGCTTTTCCGTCTGCGCCTGTTCTACCAGCTTGCCAAGGTACATGACTCCGACCCGGTCCGTGATGTGGCGAACCACACCCAGATCGTGGGAAATAAAAATGTAGGTCAAATGAAACTCGCGCTGCAATTGCAGCAGCAGATTGATCACCTGCGACTGGATCGATACATCCAGCGCAGATACTGGCTCATCCGCCACAATCAGGTCAGGCTGGAGGATGACGGCCTTGGCGATCCCGATTCGCTGGCGCTGTCCGCCGGAAAATTCGTGCGGATACGAATGCAGATGATAGTCAGACAAGCCGACAATTTTTAAAATCTCGCTCGCCTTTTTCACGCGTTCGTCCGGGCTGTACAGGCCGTGCACCCGCAGCGGCTCGGTTAAAATTTGCAAGATCGTTTTCTTCGGGTTGAGCGAAGCGTACGGGTCCTGGAAGACCATCTGCATCCTCCGGCGGAGGCGGCGCATCCTTTCATACGGCAATCGCGCGACATTTTCCCCGGCAAACCAGATTTCGCCCGCATTCGCCTCTTGCAGCCGCAAAATCGCCCGGCCCGTCGTCGATTTGCCGCATCCGCTCTCCCCTACCAGCCCGTACGTCTCGCCGCGATACACTGTGAACGAGACGTCATCGACCGCTTTCACCTGCTGCTTGGGCGAAAACCAGCCCTTTTTCAACTCATAATATTTTTTCAGATGCTTGACTTCCAAAAGCGGCTCAGGTCGCATGGGCCACCTCCTCCAATGCAGTCTCCTCCTCGCCCGCATACAGCCAGCAGCGACATGACTGCCTCGGCAAAGCCACAAGTGGCGGCCTGTCATGACGGCACCGTTCCATCGCCTGCGAGCAGCGCGGCGCGAAGGTGCAGCCTTGCCCGACCTCATCCGGGCGCGGGACGCTTCCCGGGATCGCTTTCAGCTCCCCCTTGCGCTCGTTGGCATTTGGCATCGAGGCCAGCAAGCCTTGTGTGTACGGGTGGCGCGGCTGGTCAAAAATCGTCCGCACCTCCGCACTCTCCACCACCTGCCCGCCGTACATGACGACAACCCGGTCGCACATCTCCGCGACGACGCCGAGGTCATGCGTGATGAGCAGCATCGCCATTTGCTGCTTTTGCTTGATCTCCTTCATCAGCTGCAAAATTTGCGCTTGAATCGTCACATCCAGAGCGGTCGTCGGCTCGTCGGCGATCAAAAGCTGGGGCTGGCACAGCATCGCCAACGAAATCATGACACGCTGACGCATCCCGCCCGACAGCTGATGCGGATACTCGTCGATGATTTGCCCAGCGCGGGGAATCCCTACCGATTGCAGCATTTCCACCATTTTTTCGCGGATTTGCCGCTTCGTCAGACTCGTGTGCTGCCTGAGCGGTTCCGCCATCTGCTGTCCGATCGTAAACACCGGATTGAGCGAAGTCATCGGCTCCTGAAAAATCATCGACATCTCATTTCCGCGCAGCTTGCGCATCTGCTTTTCGGGGAGATGGGTAATATCGCGCCCGGCAAAATGGATCGTGCCCCCCACAATCGCCGCGGCCGGCTTGGGGAGCAGCCCCATCACCGACAGCGATGTAACGCTCTTGCCGCAGCCTGATTCGCCGACAAGCCCCACCGTTTCCCCTGCATATACGGTCAAATCCACGCCGTTCACCGCTTTGACGACGCCATGGCCGCTGCGAAAATGGGTTTGAAGCTGTCGCACCTCCAAAATCGGGGAACGATTGCCCATGCTGCTCACCTCCTTCAATGTCCTTTCAGTTCCGGATCGAGCACATCGCGCAGCCAATCCCCGAACAGATTGACACCCAAAGCCGTCATGACAATCGCGACGCCAGGAAACGTAATCAGCCACCACGCGCTGAAAATGTAGTCTTTGCCTTCGCTGAGCATATTGCCCCAGGCTGGCTGCGGCGGCTGGACGCCAAAGCCGAGAAAGCTGATCGACGCCTCGGCAATGATGTAGGTAGCGATCTGCAACGACGACAGGACGATGATCGGCGTAAACAAATTCGGGACGATATGCTTGACGATGATTTCCCAGCGCGGGACGCCTGTCGCCACACAGGACAAAATAAATTCCTTTTCGCGCAACGCCAGCACTTCGCTGCGCACGACACGCGCATAGACGATCCAGCCTGCGAACACGAGCGAGATAATGATATTTTGCAGTCCCGCTCCGATCACGGCATTGATGACCAGTACAAGCAAAATGAACGGGAAGCTCAGCTTGACGTCGACAATGCGCATGATGATGATGTCTGCCCAGCCGCGAAAGTATCCGGCAACGACTCCGAGAATCGTCCCGATCAGTCCGGCGAAAAGGACCGTGCAGCTCCCGATGATAAGCGACACGCTCGTGCCATGAATCAGCCGGGAAAAGATGTCTCGTCCCAACTGATCCGTCCCGAGCAGGTGACCATCCGTCAGCGGCGGCAGCAGCTTTTTGGCAAATTCAGCCTGGTTCGGATCGTAAGGAGCAAGCCACGGGCCGAATATGCCGAGGATGACCACTACGAAAATGATGAGAAAGCCAGCCAGCCCTGTCGGACTTTTGACCAGCCGCCGCATGTAGGTTCGCCACGCTGGCTCCCTTTTTCGGGAAAGTGAGGCAGGGCGTGGATTCGCAGCGGCTTCTGTCAGCGTCGATTGATTCATGCGGCACCCCCTATTTGAAGCGAATTTGCGGGTTGACGTAAGCGTAGAGCAGATCCACGACAAAATTGATGACGGCGTAAATAAAGGCGATCAAAAAGACCCCGGCCATGACGACAGGAAAATCGCGGTTCAACAAAGACTGCATCAATAACCGCCCCATTCCCGGCCAGGAAAAGACGACCTCGACAATCACCGCCCCGCCGAGCAACACGCCCAAATCGAGTGCAACGAGTGTAATAATCGGGATGAGCGTGTTTTTCAGCGCGTACACCGAGAGAATTTTGTAGGTCGGCACACCGGACGCCTTGGCTGTACGGATGTAGTCTTTGCGCAATACATCGAGCATCGTGGAGCGTGTAAACCGGGCAAACCTCGCCACGCTGTACGCCGCCAAAGTCAGCGCCGGGAGAATCAAATGAACCAGGGAGCCGCCCCCGCCTGTCGGCAGCCATTGCAGTTGGACCGCAAACAAGTAAATCAGAATCAGTCCGAGCCAAAAGCTTGGCAGCGCTTGACCGAGCACGGTCGCGGCCACTCCAGCCTGATCGAACCACGTATTGCGCCTGTAAGCGGACTGGATGCCGATCGGGATCGCGATCAAAAGCGACAGCCCGAGCGAGGTAAAGGCAAGCTGAAACGTCGCCGGAATCCGGTTGATCACCATTTGCAGCGCATCCTCGCGCGTCCGCAACGACGTTCCGAAATCTCCCTGGAATGCTTTGGTCATAAACTCGGTGTACTGCACATGCAAAGGCCGATCGAATCCGAGCTGCTTGCGAAACTGTTCCAGCTGCTCGCGCGGGGCATCAGGCGGCAGGAAGAGCGCCGTAGGATCGCCTGACAGCCGAATGATGAAAAAGACAGCAGTCAGTGCCAGGAACAAGACGACTACGACTTGACCCGTTCGTTTGATGACATAATCGAGCATCGTATCCCCCCTTCCATGAGACGGCTTTCGCTTACTGCCCCCACTTCATTTCAAACACGAGGAACTTCTCGTCCGGTCTTGGCGCAAACTGCAAGTTTTTGGCCACCGCGTACAGGTCGCCCTGCTGCCAGAGCGGCACCCAAGCCGCTTCTTCCACCAGACGATGCTGCAGCTCGTCAAACGCCTTCTTGCGCTCTGCCGGATCGAAAATCGGCAACGCTTTTTGAATCATCGCTTCCACGTCTTTGTCGTAAAAGCCGCTGTACGGTGCTTTTTCCGTAAACAAGTTCTCAATCGTTCCCTGCGCGTCAAAAGCAGGTCCCCAGCCGAGAATGAACATGTCTTTCATTTCATGCTGGCGAATTTTCGCGAGATGGTTCCCCCACTCGTTCGCCTGCACGGTTACTTGAATCCCGATCCGTTGCAATTGCGAAGCGATGGCTTGCGCGACGTGCGTATCCATCGGATAGCGGCCGTTCGGCGTATCAAGAGTCAGCTTCAACGTCTTCGGATCGATCCCCGCTTCTTTGAGCAGAGCAACCGCCTTGTCCGGATCGTAGCCGTAATCTTTCGTCTCCGTATAGTCGGCATTGACTTTGGAGAGCGGGCCTGTCATCTTCGTCCCGTTTCCGTTCAGCACGGATTTCAGCAGTTCGTCCACATCAATCGCGTAGTTCAGCGCCTGACGCACACGCTTGTCTTTCAGCGGCCCCTCATAAAAAGTGTTCAGCGCCAAATAGTTGATCCGCGAAGATCCGACCAGCTCGATCTTGCCGTTTTCGCTGCTTTTTACGCGCTCGACCGAGTCGACCGGCACGTTTTTGAACAAGTGAATTTCCCCGCCGAGAAAAGCGGACAGCCGTGCGCTAAACTCGGGAATAATCCGGAAGGTTACCCGCTTGATCGACGGCGCTCCTTGCCAGTATTCTTCATTGGCGACCAGCTTGAGCGAATCGTCCCGCGTCCATTTGTCAAATTTGTAAGCGCCTGTGCCAACCGGGTCTGTAGCCGCTTTTTCCAGGCCGACTTCCTTTGTATGCTTCGGGGCCATAATCAACAAATCATCGGCGACCCTGAGCAAAAGCGTCGGGAATGGCTGCGATGTAATCACTTGAACAGTCTGGTCGTCGATGACTTTGACTTCCTTGACGTCCTTCCATCTGGAGCGGTAAAACGAATTGTTTTTTTCATCCAAAATGTAGTCGATATTGAATTTGACCGCCTCGGCATTGAACGGCTCGCCGTTCGTAAATTTCACCCCTTGACGCAGCTTGAACTCCCATGTGAGCGGGTCGATGTTTTTCCATTCCGTTGCAAGGACCGGAATCAACGCGCCTTTTGCATCTCGGTCGATGAGCGGATCGTATATGTTGCGAATTTGAATATCTGTCACGTAGTTCACGTCCGTATTCGCCAGCATCGTGGCAGCATCTGCCTCGAAGCCAATCACCAGCTCTTCGGGAACGGAAGCGGGGGCTACGGTGTTTTCGGTTCCGCCTACAGGCTGTGGAGTGGCTGGCGCAGTAGGCGTGGTGCCCGCCGTCTCCGGTGTGCAGGCGGCGAGCAAAACGGTAAAACAGATGAACAAGAGCAGAAACAAATGATTTTTTCGTAACATTTTCATCCCCCTCGTCTTGTATTTCGGAGTGATATAACGAAAAATTCCGAATTAACTTACATTTTAACAAAGTGACTGTTTCTTGCTACGTATGTTTCTATGAATTTCGCGAGGAAAACTTGTAAGTTTTAACGAAAAAAGCGAGACCGCCATAGTCATTGCCCCCGGGATTTTCTATAATGAAAGTTGGATGAAGCTTCCATAAGCGATTATCAAAATTTTGCAAACAAAAGGGTGGCCCTATGAAACGAGAGCTGAGTCACAGACAGTTGCAAATGCTGATTCAAGTGTCCAACGCGATCAACTCTACCCTGAATCTCGATATGGTCTTCAACACGATTATGCGGGAGACGCTGGCCGTCATCGAAGCTGCGGATGAAGGCTATTTGTTTTTGTACGATCCAGAGGAAGACATGCTCGTCGCCAAAAGCATTTTCTTGCGCAGCAACGACATTCTCTCCGTCGTCCGCCTCAAGCCGGGAGAATCGATGACCGGCATCACTTTTTTGAACAAGGCTTGCACGCATTTCCCTGACCGGGACAGTGTCTATCAGGCTACGCGCACCATGTCACCGGGCAACCAGGCCAGGCTCACGGCAGCCGATCCGATTTTTCCGTACTCAGCTGCCTGTGCCCCGATCATGACCAACGGCGAGTGCATCGGAGTCATCACGCTGGATTGCTTCCACCCGCACAAATCGTTTCAGCCGGAAGATTTGCAGCTTTTGGAGGCGATCTCCCATCAAGCCGCTGTCGCGCTGGAAAAAGCCAATCTGTACCGGGCGCAAGAAAACTCGATTTCCTTGCTGGAAGAACTGAACGTGCAAATGAATCGGCAAAACCAGCTGCTGAACCGCTCGCTGGAAATTCATCAGCACCTGGCGCGACTTGTGTTGCACGGAGAAGGCTTGCAGGCGATCTTTACGTATTTGCATCAGTTGCTGGGAAAAACGTGCCTGTTGCTGGATCAGACGGGTGAACTGATTGTCGCTTCGGTCGAGCCGCTTCCAGCAGCTACGCAAAATCAGCTTGCCAACCTCCGCGCTTTTCTCCACCCGCTGCTCGTCAAGGCGACCTCGCTCCCGCTGCCGGAAGCGCCCCATACCTTGATCGATTGCGTCCTGTTCCCGATCGGGGCGAAAGCGAATTTTCTCGGCTATCTCGTCATCGTCACCACGGAAGCGCTGGAAGAAGTCGATCGCGCAGCTTTGGAGCATGCCAGCACCGTCATTTCCTTTGAGCTGGTGAAGAAACAGGCGATTTTTGAAACCGAGCAAAACTTGAAAGGGCAGTTTATCGAGGAATTGTTTGCGGGCAGGATGAGCGAGCAGCTGACTGAGCAGGCGAAGCATTTGCAGCTGGATGCGAGTCGGTTTTATCAGGTACTGACGATTCATTTCGAAGCAGACAAGCTCGACTTTGCCGAGCTGTACTCTTTGATTTTGACGGTACGCAGACACTTGACACAGCTGGCGGCAGACTTGTTCCTGAAGCGCTTCCCGCACGGCTTGATCGTAGCCAGACACGATCACCTCATTTTGCTGCTGTCCTATCCGCAATCGGTTGCCGAAGCAGAGGCTCAACGCTACTTGAAGGAACAGTGCCAAATGTTTGCCGACTACGTGGCGAACAAAAAGTGGGGGCTGCGTGCAGCCTTTGGAATCGGCAGCGTCAAGCGCGGGCTTTCCGAGGTGTACAAATCGTCGGAAGAAGCGGTCAAGTGCCTGCAATTTTTGAAAAATTACAAAACAGGCTCGTCCTACATCAGCTACAGCGAGCTGGGAGGCAAGCGCCTGCTCTTGCAAAACAGTGCGGACGAGCTGACCGACTACGTGCTGGAAGTATTGGGGCCGCTCCTCTCCTATGAAAAATCGCGCAAACGGGAATTTTTGCAAACGCTTGCTGCCTATGTAGCCAACAGCCTGAAAATGAAAGAAACGGCGCAAAGCTTGAACATCCATCTTAACACTCTTATTTACCGGATCAGGCGCATCGAGGAAATACTCGGTATCTCGCTGGCTGTCAACAAGCACTTCATGGACGTCTGTCTCGCGATCGAAGTGTACGGGCTGCTGGAGGTGCAAGTCGAGCAGCGGATGAGTCAGTTGCTTTCGCCTGCCCGTTAGTGTGGCTGGTGTGCCTGTCATGGTTGATTTGCTATGAAAAAAAGCGAGAGTCTCGCTTCTGAGCTGCCCTCTGTAAAATAGACAGGAACAAATAAACACGTTAAGTAACCTGAGTCTGTCCGTCTGAATGAATCACGAACTCAGGTTACTTCATTTTTTCTAGAAACGCTTACGGTTGTAGGTTCAAGGGGGAAATAAAGGTGAACAAACTATTATCAGCCCTATTTACTGCTATTTTTTATTGTGCCTTGTTGGCTTTTATAGAATACACTCCAATGAATATGCGCGAAGCAAATACATATTACTTTTCATACTTTAGTTTACTGCTTATATATCTCACGTACTCGGTTCCGTTTTTGATAATCGTCGGGATACCTTTCTCCATCTTCATTGAGAAAATGGAAAGTAGAATAGCATTTACCTCTCTTGTCAAAAGGTATTGGTTTAATGTCGGTCTATATATCCTATCGGGGATCATGGTAGCCTTATTTTTCTCTTTGTTCTCGAAAGGAAACATCCTGTTGAGATTACTCGATTTTGAAGGATTCTTTATTTATATCATTCCCTCAATTCTTTACTACCACTTTTTACTACTTAACAGTCTATGGATCAAAAATTAATTTGTCAGGAAGACAGGAAATAAAAATCCATGAAGCAACCTGAGCTCAGCATTCATCGAACTCAGGTTGCTTCATGTTTACAGATACAATCATCCATCGCAAGCTTCAAGTCATACTTTTTTACAAATGCGTCACTTGTCGAACTGACGAACTAATGCCCCACCATCCAAGGCCGCTTGCTCCCGTGCTGGCGAGCAGGTGCGTGCTGCCCGTGTGCATGTCCGTGGTTGCATCCCGCTCCGTGATGTCCATGCGACTCTTTTTGCACCACTTTCGGCTCCACGCCGCGCTCGATTCTTTGCCGCAGTGCTTGTGGCGTAAAAATCAGTCCCGGAGCGGAATACAGCCGCTTTGACTGCTTTTGGCATTCCGGGCAGTCGACGCACTCGGTCACTTCGCTTATTTTCAACCATTGGATAAACGGGCCGCATTGTTCGCACAAATAGTCGTATCTCGGCATCGTCTCTGCTCCTTTTTCGGCAATTTTTCCGCTCGGTGGTCGCCTTTTACCTCGGCAAAATATCGCGGTCGAAGATGCTGGTCGGGATCGAAATCGTGCAGCAAGCGTTCGGAATGTCGACGATTCCGGCGATCCGTCCCTCCACTGGCGCGGTTCCCAGCAGCATGTACGCCTGTTCGCCCGTAAAGCCCATCACGGTTTTCAAATACTCAATCGCGTTCAGGCAAGCGTTGCGATAGGCAACATGCGCGTCCATGTACAATTGCTGTCCGGTCGTCTCGTGTACGGAAATTCCTTCAAACACGAGGTATTCCGTAAAGTGCGGCTCTACCGGGCCTGGCTTGAACACCGGATTGTTGATGATGTTGTACTTCGCCATGCCGCCCTTGATCACGTCGACATGCAAGTCGAGCCAGCCCGCCATCTCGATGCCGCCGCAAAACGTAATTTCTCCATCCCCTTGCGAAAAGTGCAGGTCGCCCATAGACAGCTTCGCGCCTTCCACATAGACAGGGAAGTAAATTCTCGTCCCTTTGGACAAGTTCTTGATATCGCAGTTGCCGCCGTGCTCGCGGGGAGGCACGGTACGAGCCGCTTCCCGCGCAATTCGCTCAAACTCGGCTCCCTTCAAGCTGCCCAAAACAGCACTGTGCGGGGTGGGCAGATTCGCCAACGGCGGCACGCGCTCCGGATCGGTCAAGACCAGATCGCGTTCTCTGCGGTTCCAGCGATCCAGCAGCTGATGAGACGGCGCCGTTCCGATCAGGCCGGGATGGAGAATCCCCGGAAATTTGACTCCCGGCAAGTGGCGGGAAGAGGTGTAGATGCCGTGAAAATCCCAGATCGATTTCGCGGCTGTCGGGTAGTGATCGACGAGGAAGCTGCCGCCATTCTCCCTGGCGAAAATGCCGTTGAAGCCCCATTCCGATTGCGGCAACGCTCCAATATCCAAAATATCGACGACCAAAAGATCGCCAGGCTGTGCTCCGTTGACCCAAATCGGCCCGCTCAGCACGTGCACGCGATTGAGGTTGACGTCGCGTATATCTGACGGATCGTCGTTGTTGCTGATTTGTCCATCCGTCCAGTCTTTGCATTCGATGCGGAAAACCGCTCCGGGATTGACGGATACTGTCGCGGGAATGTCAGGATGCCATCGATTGTGTCCGGGTGTATCCTGTTCCTCCATCGGTTTGTTCAAGTCGACGCGAAATAATACTTCTGGCATGCTGCATCCTCCTTTATCTGCTGTAGAATGAGTGCTGCTCAGTGAAGGATGGAAGCAACATGCATGCCAATGACGGAAAATTCTAAAAAATTAACCATCCGCGATTCTTTTGCCTATATTTTCCTGTATACTAAGTGGAGAGCCTGTCGCAAAACAGGTCAGCTTGCGACTGCCCATGCTTGTTTTCTTTTCGTACACTTGTCCCACAATCGGACAGCCACAATCAACCATTTTACCAAGAAGGGATGCGAGTACCATTACTGAAGCCGGCGTGCTACTCTCGTTAATCGGAGCTTCATCCGTCATCGGGCGTTCGCATCATCGCGCTGTCTCTCACGCACTCTATCACCCTCCTGATTCCTTTTACCAGCACAGATTGCACCACCATTCACATGTGCAAACGATTCTTTTGTCATGCACGGCTCCTGCCTGCTCTTCCTCCGCCATGCCAGACAGCCTTTGCCCTATACACCGCTTACAGCGAATGGAAGAATGGCACAACCCTGCCTGCTCCAAAACACCGCTGCCGTTCTTGTTCACACCAGGTTCAAGCTTTTGCCCTGCCTCTCGTCCCAACACACCTTCTCAAGCAAGCAATCTGTCCGAGTCAGCTACTAGCTTGCATGTCGCGCAGCACACTGACACTGCCTCAAGCTTGTCCATCCATCCGCAGCCCGATTGGCGCCGCTTGCTCTTTTTATGGGGAGAAAAAAGTCGCGAGCCGATCCTTGCGCTGGATGCAGCCCGCACGGTCGTGTTCGCCTCCCGCACGGCTCGTGAGCAATGCGGTCTTCACACCGGAATGACGTTGGAAGAACAATGGTGGACTTCCTTGGAAAAAGACTGGAGCATCGAAGAACAGTCCTTGGAGGATGCTGCCGGGACGCGGCTTTATTTGTTGCGCACGCGAACCGCTCCCTTGCCTGCCCGCACAGAACCGCATGTTTTCCCGGCGATCGCCACGAACAGTCCGCTATACCGCAAGCAGTTGCAAACAGCGCGGATTGCCGCGGCTTCGCTTTCCCATACGCTGTTATTGGGCGAAACAGGTTGCGGCAAAGAAGTGTTAGCCAAAGCGATCCACGATTCCAGCCCACGCAAAGACGGGCCGTTCATCGCGGTCAATATCGCTTCGCTCCCCAAAGATTTGCTGGCGAGCGAGCTGTTCGGCTATGCAGATGGTGCCTTTACGGGGGCAAAAAAGGGCGGGCAAATCGGAAAATTCGAAGCGGCAAACCACGGCACCTTGTTTCTCGATGAAATCGGAGAAATGACGCTTGAACATCAGGTGCTGCTGTTGCGCGTGCTGGAGGAGAAAAAAGTCACGCGGCTTGGCTCCCATACGGAAAAAGAGCTGGATGTGCGGATCATCGCCGCGACCAATCGACTTTTGGAGGAGGATGTGCGAAACGGGTTGTTCCGCGCTGACCTGTTCTATCGGTTAAACGTCCTGCCGATTCGCATCCCGTCGCTGCGCGAGCGAAAGGAAGACATCGCCGCTTTGGCAAAGGAGTTTCTCGGGCAACTGCATGAACAATACAAAGGCGGGCCAAACGCCCTTTGCGAAACGGCCCTGCTCGCCCTGCATCAGCACTCCTGGCCGGGCAATATCCGCGAGTTGCGAAATGTGATGGAACGCGCCTTTTTGCACGCCTTTTCCGAAGCAAGGATTTCCGTCCAACACCTGCCGCCAGAGTGGGCTTGGACGACCAGCACTGAGCAAGCACCGCAGGCAGACGATCCGTCTCCGTTGCTGCGGACGTTGGAGAAGCAAACCATTCTCCAGGCGATTCAGGATGCTCCTTCCATGAGCGCCGCAGCGAAAAAGCTCGGCATCGCCCGCAGCACCCTGTATCGAAAAATGGGCGAGCTGGGGATCGGACAGCTGGGCGATAGCCGAGCCTGAAAACGTCTTTTCCATACATGGCGCGCCCGCAAGCCTTAGCAAGATTCGGCCAGGGCGCGCTTGATTATGTCCCTCGCCTCTTGTGCCACCCGTGTATCGCCCGTGTCTTTTGCCTGCCTGTAAATCAACATCGGAATGTACACAGCCATCAGACGAGCCAACAGCTTCGTTTCCTCGTCCACTTCGCCGTATTCACGGAAAAAATCATCCCGCGCCTCTGGCGGCAAAAAGCTGTAGGCGATGTTCAGATCACAGCCGGGATGTCCGATGCACATGTCTCCCCAATCAATGATTCCTGCGATCTGCCCGTTTGGAGTCACCAGCATATTTTTGAAGTGCAGATCGCCATGCATGAACACTTCCCTCGGCTGCAGACGTTCCGCATTCAGGTCGTGCAAGTAATCCATAAGGAGCGATCGGTCGCTTTCCTCGAAAGGCAAGTGCGGATCAGCCAGCAGCTGGACCATTTTTGCTTTTCGAGCCGCAACATCCAGCAAGGCCCGGTGATCAGCAAGCACGCCGTTCTCTTTGGCAATTGCTACGGGAAAGGCATGCAGCCGCTTTAAAAATCGCGCCAGGAGCGGCCCGGATGACGCCCGCTGCTCGTCTGTCAGCCCTACAGGGAACTCTCCCTGCACATACACGTACCCCAAAAACGGCACGGGATACTCGGGCGTCCCTTCCCCGTAAAAAAGCGGCTTTGCATACGGGAGTGTTACGTACGGAGCAAGCTTGGGCAAAAGGCGGCCTTCTCGTCCGATCAGCTCCACGGCGAGTTTTCTGCGCGGGAAGCGAAAGACGTATTTTGCTCCAACCAGATAGACCGTATTGTCCCATCCGTCTCCCAGCCGCTCTACCCGCATGGACGAAAGCGCGGGAAACTGGCTGTAGATCAATGCTTGCGCCAGCTCCTGCGTGACGTCCCACTCCGCTTTCCACGGATTTGCCTGTGTCATTTTCTCACCTCTTTTTTGGTTGAATGAACTGGCAACATGGCATCCCGCAGGCAAAATAGTCTCGCTTGCTGCTAATAGCCACGCGCCAAAGCTTTTCCATTATACGTCAGATGCGAGCGGCATTTGAGTTGTTTTTCCTGTAGATCGCCAGCGGGCTTCTCTCCGGCTGAAGGCAGGTGGAGCGATGGAACGGCGCGCGCGTTTTTGCTCCACCTTGTCTTTGGTTCAGCCTGGTTTTATGGACGATCTACGGGAGAGTGTGACTGTCGTTCTGACCCGCCTACTCCTCCCGGTTCTTTCAAACCATCATCGGGGGCTACACCTTTCGCCTTGACCGCTCTTTTCTCCCGATTCTTTCAAACAACCTTCGGGGGCTACGCCTTTCCGTCTTGACCTCCGATTCAGTCTCTCTCCCAGTTTTTTCAAACAACCTTTTAAAGCTATCCCTATCGCTTTGAGCGCTTATTCTTCCCGCTTCGTTTCGATAGAAAGTCCGTCCACATGCTTGCGCGCCATCAGTTTGCGTTTTTTACGGTTTTCTTTTGTTTCAAACACGATGTCCATGTCGTAATCGTCCGGGTACAGCTCCTTGCCCTCAATGTGCAAGGTGAGACGCTTTTGGTTGATTTTGAATTTCTGATTTTGAATCAGCACGCCCACGTTCCCTTTGCCATCCTCCACCGTGCACACGATACCCGTCCGGCCTAACGAAGACACGAAGACGCAATCTCCGATGGCAAAACGCTTTCTGCCGCTGAGCGCGGGGGTGGGGGAGTCTGCCTGTGACTCTTGCTTTGCTAGTTCTGTGCTGGCTGATCGAGCTGAGCTATCAGACCTTTTTTCGCTACTTGACCGTTCTCCGTCACCATGCCGTTCTCCGCTATCCAGTCGTTCTCCACCACCTGACCGTTCCGCGTTACCCAGCCACTCTGAGCTACCCAACAACTCCGATTCTACCGCAACCACCTGTTCGGCAGAACCCATCTGCTCCACCAAAGCTCCCCCCAAGAAGCCTTGCCCTCGCCCTGCCTCCCTCTCCTCTTCCTTCTCCTCGACCCGATGAACAAAATCCTCCCCTCCTGCTTGCCCCACCTCGGAAGCCATCCCCGCTTGCGTCCGGGCAAAACCATGCTGGTTAATCTCCCGCGAACGCTCGATCATGGCTCGCGGAATCCCCAGCTTCATCGCGATTAAAAAGGCATAGCTGTGGCCCGCCTCGCCAATCCGCAAGCGATAGAGCGGCTGCAACGTCTCTTCGTCAAACTCCATGCGCGCATTTTGGAAGCCTGCGGTCGCACTTGCAAAATTTTTGATCTCGTTAAAATGAGTCGTCGCGATCACCGTTGCGCCCCGCTTGTGTAGCTCCTCCAAAATGGCAATCGACAAAGCCACCCCTTCCCCCGGATCGGTGCCGGAAGCCATCTCGTCAATCAGCACGAGAGTCGAATGATCGGTGACCTGCAAAATTTCGATGACGTTGCGAATGTGCGCGGAAAACGTACTCAACGCATGCTCGATGCTCTGCCCGTCGCCAATATCGACGGCGATGTTGCGGAAAATGGCAAACTGGCTGCCTTCCTTCACAGGCACCAGCAAGCCCGATTGCACCATCGCGGTCAAAAGGCCGACCGTTTTGAGCGTCAACGTTTTTCCACCCGTATTCGGCCCGGTAATGACCAGCGTTTGAAAGCTTTTGCCAATCTGAACATCGAGCGGAACCATCTGCCGCCCCATTAACGGGTGACGCGCTTCCTTGACGTCAATCCGTCCCTGTTCATTCAACTCCACATTCACTGCGCCCAACGCCAAGGCGTACTTCGCTTTGGCGAACAAAAAGTCGTACATCCCGACTGTGTCCACGTTCACATGCAGCTCATGCGAAAACTCTTCGGCCACTGCCGACAACTGCATCAGCACTTTCGTCACTTCCCGCGCCTCTTCTGCTTTCAGCGCGGACAGCTCGAACTGCACCGCTCCGATCTCCGCAGGCTCCATATAGACCGTTTGCCCGCTCGCCGATTCGTCCAGCACACTGCCCGCCACTTGTCGGCGATGCTCTTTTTTAATCGGCAGCACGTATCTTCCGTTGCGCATGCTGATCATGTTTTCTTGCAAAATCGAGCGGTATTTGTTCATCAGTGTATCGAGCTGCCGTTTGAGCCGCTCTTCAAAGACGACGATTCGCTTGCGTGTTTTCAGCAAATCTTTGCTCGCCGTATCCACCACCTGACCGTGCCGGATGCACTGCTCGATTTCCGTCTTCAACCGACTCAGCGTGTACATCGTCGTCGCGTAAGAGCTGACACGCGGCGCCGCTTCCGCTTTGCTCGCCATGTACTTGGAAAGCTGGGCGCAGCTCACGAGAAACTGATGCAGATGAGAAAAGTCTTGTTCCGTGAACACATACCCCGTTCCCAGCAGGGACAAAATCATCTCCATTCCTTCCAGCGAAGGAACAGGAACGCTCGCCCCTTGCTGCAACAGCGCTTTGGCCTCGGCGGTTTCGTCCAGTTTTTTGCGCAGCACTTTGGCTGAATCGAGCGGCTGCAGCTGTTCGACGTGCTGCCTCCCGGCGTACGATACGGCGTACTCCATCAATGTTGCTTTGATTTTGTCGTATTCCAGTCGTTGCAATGCTTTTTCGTTCAAAGTAAATCGCTCCTTTTGCTTTTATCGTGTATGCCCCTCAACGAAAAAAAGGGCGGAGAATGAACAAACGTCATTCTCCGCCCTCTTTTTGGGTCCATCCCTACCGATGCGCACGCAAACCGTACCCTAACAAGACCGTCAGCCGCTTGATCAAAAAGCAGGCAAACGATCCAAAAAGGGAATAAAAAAACCGCGCTGAACACAGCACGGATTTGGGCGCAATGATAGGTTGAAAACCTGGAGCAGTGATGATATCCGTTGTTCTTAACTAATTCCAAGGCAGGAAATGGGCCAACGCAAATAAACTTTGCAAACAGCGCAAAATTTTGGTGGGATTACTCCTTGCCTTCGATATGGAATTGATCTAGTTAAGAACTACCGCCGACATCAACATCTCTCCCTTGATAAGGTTAGTTTCACTATAGCGCACCGTTCCGGCAGCCGTCAAGAATGACAGCGACCCATCGCTCTTGACTGGCTGTTGCGCTTCGCACTAGGAGCGCAGCCGCAAAAGCTTCGCGGCTTCCTCGTAGCGCTTCTGCCTTTCCCGGTCTTGCTCGGTAGGCACTGCAATCCGCGACAAGTCGAGATTGTCCTCGATGTCGCCCAGCTTCACCACTCGGGCAATCGGGTCTTCGCTGGCCCGCCTGATAAAGTCTGGATAGCTTTCGCCTTCGCGTCTGGTCAGGGCAATCATGGCTGAAACAATCGCTTGGGAAAAACCTGCTGCCCGCAAATCTTCCTCCGTGATCGCCGTGTCTTCCAAAACGTCGTGCAAAACCGCCGCGATTCGCGTCTCGTCCGTCGGCATTTTCAGCATGACCCGCAACGGATGCAGGATGTACGGGTGATTGCCTTTGTCGGTTTGGCCCGCATGCGCTTGAGCCGCAAGTGCAATTGCTTTTTCCAGCGTTCCCATCGTCCTCGCCTCCTTGACACTAATAAGCCCTTGTCCTTCTATGAGCAGCGCTCCACCTCAGACCGCCTTTTTCTTCTGAGGGCAAACAGACACAATCCATACAGTACAGAAGCTGCCACGCCCATGTAATACATAGGCGAACCTGCGCTAAAAAATACCCCGCCGACCTTCCAGAACAACAAGACGGTCACGCCTATTCCGGCTGCACCGTAAAGAGCCAGCTCCACGAAAACCGCTCCGGCACTCCTGTTCAGACGCAGCAATCGCATCAACCGATCGATCACGAGGGAAGCAGGGATGCCACACGCAAAAACCAGCGGAAAGGTAATCATGGCTGTAGGCAACATCATGAAGCGATCGTGAAAAAAGACGAGTGCGGCGCCGAGCGTAAACAGGAAGCTGGTCATCACAGCGGCTATAAAACGGTCTGCCATGACGAAACATTCCCCCTTCCTATGCCTTGCCTGCTTCCGCCACTGCCAGATTTTCGCGCACAAACAAGTCCGGATACGCCAGCACAAGCCCCTGCTCATCGACCGTGATGTTTTCCACAAATGAACCCGCCCGATACTCAAAGACAGACGAACCCGCATCAGCCGAAAGCAGCGTATATTGCTGCCTCGCTCGCCGCCAGGTCAACTCGTAAGCCGAAAAGTACACGACGTCAATCTCCTGCGGCACATGCGGGGCAAATGACAGCCTTCTGATCGGCAGCGTATTCGTAAACGGCGTGCAGGAAATGTCAATATCCACACAGCCCGCCAGTTCGGGGATTGGCTCACCTTCCGCATTTGTCCACTCCCCCTGCCCATCTGACAAAAGGCACAGTCCGTCTGTTTTTCCCAGGTGACGAATCGTTACTTTTCTCGTCGCCCACTTGCTATCCAGTTCAGTGACATAGTGGGTTCTCACCCATTCGCCCTGTTCGTTCATCCCCATTACAAGGCTGTCAAAAATCAACCGCTCATTGCTCTCGCTAATTTCCAGATGCTCGAAGCCCAATCCGCTATGCGGCTTCCAAATCACATTAGCAGGCAGCATGCCTATACCCCCGATCACACGTTCTCATTTCTTTCCATCCCCAGTTTACCACGCATTGGATGGAATTGGAATCTAGCAAACACAATTGCGCCCAGCGCAGAATACGCTATTTTCACAAGCAGAAAAAGGAGAAGCAGCATGGAAAAGACTTCATCACCCTTGAGCGAAGCGCAGATGCTATCGATCATTCGCGATGGCCTGCCTCGGACAACACAACCGAAAAAGGTTTTGATCGCAGGCGCTGGCATCGCCGGTCTGGTAGCCGGCTCGCTGCTGAAACAAGCCGGGCATCATGTCACGATCGTGGAAGCCTCGGAACGAGTGGGAGGGAGAGTGCTTACGCTGCGCGCCCCTTTTACAGACGGGCACTACGTGGAAGCAGGAGCGATGCGCATTCCGAACACTCACTTGTTGACGATGGCGTATATCTCCAAATTCGGCCTGCCACTCAACGAGTTCATCAACAGTACACCGAACGACCTCATTTACGTAAACGGGATCAAAACACGCCGCCGTCTGTACGAGCAAAATCCTGATCTGTTGCACTTTCCCGTCGCTCCGCACGAAAAAGGCAAGTCAGCCGATGCCCTTGCCCTCATGGCCATCCGGCCGCTTATCGATTTCATCAAAAAACATCCCGCCAAGCATTGGCCCATCGTCATCAAGGAATACGACCGCTACTCGATGGAATACTTTTTGCGCCACAATCCGATCAGCACGTCGCTCTCAGCCGCTGCCGTCGACAAAATCAAAGTGATGAGCGGCTTCGAAGGATTCCCGGAGCTGTCTTTTCTGGAGATTTTCCGCGATTTCATCCTGTTCGATACGCCCACCCGCTTCTATGAGATCACGGGTGGATTCGACTTGCTTCCCCAATCGTTTGCCCCCTCCCTGAACGAACGTATCCGCTTCCATCACAAAGTGGACCGAATCAGCCAAAAAGAGCAGCAAATCGCCTTTTCCGGGGTGGACACCGCCACACGAACGCCGTTTGAGCTGACAGGCGACATCGCGATTATTACGATTCCGTTTCCGGTCCTGCAATTTATCGACGTCGAGCCGTCGAACCTGTTTTCTTTTGGCAAATGGAAAGCCATCCACCAGTTGCACTACGTCTCGTCGACGAAGATCGCCTTGCAATTTTCCCGCCGCTTTTGGGAAGAAGCTGGTCTGTACGGCGGGCAAGCGATCTCAGACCTGCCTTTGCGCTTTTCCTACTTTCCAAGCCATGGATTTGACCAGTCTGGCGGAGTCGTTCTGGCGAGCTACACGTGGGAAGACGATGCGCTCCCCTGGCTTTGCCTGTCCCATGACGAAAAAATTTGGCAAGCGCTGCGCCAGCTTGCGGTCCTGTTCGGCGAGCAAGTCTACAAGACGTTTGTGACCGGAGTTACCCATCATTGGCTGCTGCAACCTTACGCGGGTGGCGGCTTCGCCCTGTTCAAGCCGTTTCAGGAGACGGAGCTGTCGGCAGCCTTGACCTCGATGGAAGGACCAGTCATTTTCGCCGGAGAGCATACTTCGCCCGCTTATCACGGCTGGATTCAAGGCGCGATCGAGTCGGGAGTGCGCGCGGCTGTGCAGGGACATCACTCGCGCATCGGCGATTTCTAAATGTCTGAGACGGAAAGCTCGATCAGACCATTTCCTTCTGCCGTTCATCCACCTGCACTCGCACACTGCCCGTCAAAAGCTTTTGCATCAGCTCTTTTTTGATCGCGATGAGCTGTGTTTGTTTGGCCTTTTCCATCGCAAGTTTTGCGAGCACGCTTTTGATCCCGGCCACGATTTTGTGCTGCTCGGTGAGGCTCGGCAAAGGAATCAGGAGCGTCTCCACCCGTTTCAAACCGAGCTTGGGCACTCCCGTCACGCCTTTTAACGCGGCAATCTGTTTCTGGCAAAGCTCCGAGCCAAGGGCAAACATCAAAAAATCAAGGTCGATCCGGTCGGAGGTCGGGGTGATCTTGGCCGCATTTTCTGTCAAAAGAGCGCCGTCCAGACAGTCGGGAACACGGCCCGCCACTCCGAGGTAAATGCCCGCGATCGACAAGTACATATCTTGCTTGGAGATCGTGTAGCGCTTGATTTTGCCGTAAATTTCTTCGCTCACGTATTTGAGCTGTTTTTGGCTCACGGTATAATCGCGAAAATCGGACACGCGGATGTACGGATACGGAGTCTGCTCTTCCAGCAGGCTGTAGCCTTTGGGCACTCTTTTCCCGCCCTTGACTCTGGCAATCTCCTGGAGCTTGACCAGCGACCAGTCCGCCGGGATCGTTCCCAACTCGGTTTGCCGGAAAGAAGTGTGACCGATTCCACGCGTAAACAGCTGCTGCATCAGCCCTCTTTTCACGACCTCGACTTGTTCGATCATCGCTTCTGTCTTCTCGATCACCCCATCTACTGCGGCGAGAATGGAGGCGATTTTTTGCTGTTCAGCCAACGGCGGATACCAAACCGGAATGGATTCAAGCTGCTTCGTGCTGATATTGAGCTGGGCCACGCCAGCCGCCATCGTCCACACTTGATCGCGAAACCACTTGGAGGTCACCACGTATTTCAAATATTCGCTGTGCAGCAACGAGCTGTCTTTTATTTGCAACCTGCCTACCCGCTGGTTCAATAGCGCGGGGAGGTCGGTCGCTTTGACCTCGGCAAAGTTTTCGATACTGCCTGACATGCCGAGCAGCAGATCACCCGGTTTCAGCAAATACGCCGAGTGCCCAGCCAGAGCGGTTTCGTCCATACATTTGGCCTGTGTCAAGTCCAGGCGGCCGTTCTTCATGTTGCTCATCCGCACGACGGGAATCCCTTCGTCCACGAACGCAGCGGAGGGGAAAGGATAACCGCCCTGGACATGCACAGCCCAGCCGAGCGGCCCTTTTTTCCACTCAGGCATCATATCCCAACTCCTTTAAAAAGCCGAGCATTCTGCCCTCGATCTCGCTGCGTTCTTCCTCCAGCCTGCGCAGCTTGACAAGCGCTGCCCCCACATCAATCTGCGCCTCCTGCTCGGACGAATCGATGTAGCGTGCCAAATTCAAATTATAGTCATTTGCCTGAATTTCGCTGTCGTGGACCAGCCTGCAATACTTTTCGATGTCCACCCCGCGTTCGTAGGCAGACACGATGCTCTCCACGTCGGAATCGCGCAAAAAGTTTTGGTTTTTTCCTTCGTGGTAGCCTCCGGTGGCATTCAGGAAAAAGACATGCTGCCTTTTCGCCGCTTCTTTGTTTTTGTTCAACAGCAAAATGCAAGCCGGGATTCCCGTGCCGTAAAACAAATTCGGCGGAAGGGCGATCACCGCTTCCACCAGGTCTTCTGCCAAAAGTCCTTTGCGGATGGCCGCTTCTGCACCGCTGCGAAACAACACCCCGTTTGGCACGACGACGCCTGCCTTGCCGTTTGGGTTGAGCGTTGCGACCATGTGCTGGACGAAGGCGAGATCGCCTTTGTCTTTGGGCGGAATCCCGAAGCGAAAGCGGGACAGTTTATCTGCCTTCGCTTCTTCCTGCCCCCAGTTGCTCAGGCTAAACGGCGGGTTGGCGATCACCCGGTCGTATAAAATCAGCTCTCCGTCTGCAAGCAGCTTCGGTTCGCGAATCGTATCGCCTTTTTCAATCCGGTGGTCGCACAGGCCATGCAAGAGCAAATTCATCTTGCCAATCGCCCACGTCTTCAGATTGCGCTCTTGTCCATGCAGCGCGATACGGCGCGGATTGCCGCCTTTTGCCCGGATGTAGTCGGCCGTTTGAATCAGCATCCCGCCAGACCCTGCCGTCGGGTCACACACGCGCATGCCTTCCTCCGGTTTGATCAGCTTGACGATCAACTCTACCACTTTGCTCGGCGTGTAGAACTCCCCGCCCTTTTTTCCCGCATCGTCTGCAAACTGTCTGATCAAATATTCGTACGCCCGTCCCAGCATATCCGGCTCGGTCAGACTGGCGTTTCCTAAAGAAATCGCAGAAAAGTGCTTGATCAGCTGCTGCAACAGCCGGTCGGGCAAACGTTCGGAATCGTTGTAATCGATCGTCGCCAGCACCCCGGAAAGCGTGGCGTTTTCCTGTTCCAATGCCGCCAGCGCTTCGTTGATTGCCTCGCCGATTCCTTCCGTCACGCTCTGGATTCGCTCCCAGCGAGAGCTTGCCGGAACGACAAACTGGTGAGCGTCATGCTCTGCCTGCCGCGCCTCCTCGCCTGTTGTTGGCGCAATATGCACCTGGCTTTCCTCAAACACATCGTTCAGGCGCTTCAGAAAAAGCAGTCCGAAAATATAGTTTTTATAGTCAGCGGAGTCGATGCTTCCGCGCAAAATATTGGCTGACTCCCACAGGTGAGACTCCAGTTGCGATAGCGTTAGTTTGGACATGCTGACCTCCCGATTTACCATAAAGAACCACTATTCATTCATAGTGGTTCCCTGTCCTCGCATGAGCATAAAAGGGATGAGTTCTGTTGCTCGATTTTCACTTTAGCCGATTTTCCCCATGTTTACTAGCGAACACATTTTGAAAACAGGATCTCAGAAGAGCTTCGTACCGAGCACTACGTAACCCCCGGCCAAAAACCAGAGAACGTTGACGATTTCCATGATCCCGACTGTTTTGACAGGCAGTTTGACTTTTTTCGCCGCGATCGCCATTTTGACGATGCCTGGAACAAAAATCAGGCTGAAAAGCGCAGGAACTGGCAACACCAAGGGCAGTGCGAGCAAAAGCAGATGATAGACGATGCCGACGCTTTGAAACATCCGGTTGTTCTTTTCGCGGAACACGGCTTTCACGAAAAAGACGCTCCCTGTGAAATACGCCACGTTCAACGCCATCGCTGTGAGCAGTTCCTGCATGGGAGCGCCTCCGCCAAGCGCAGCGGAGACAGGCAGCAGCATCGTCAATCCGACGATTCCGAGCAAATCGTTGAGAAAATGCCGCTCCTGCTTGCTGCGGATAAACCAGATGCTGCCCGCGGCGCAGATTCCCATCACGACGAGCGGCCAAAAGGCCAGCGCGTTATGCAGCAGCGGATAGGCCAAACATATGGCGGCCACTCCTCCGAATACGAGCAAGGTGCGCAACACTTGACGCGCGAGCTTTGGCTGCCGCATCAAGACCAGTGCCGCGTTGACCGCGATAAAGCCGCAGAGCAAGCCCGGTCCGGCCAGCAAATGCAAAACATTGTTTTCCACCAGAAATACGCCGAACAAGTACGGCACGACAAACATGGCCCAGACACCGTGTTCGCGGGGCATTACCAGGGAAGCCCCGCCTCTTTTTCCGTTCGCCACCTTTGTTACACCCCTCTTCCTGTTTCTTTCACGGCTTCCATGATCGCCGCTTTTTTCGCTTGATCCAGCACATGCTCTGCCATCGGAAACAGCAGCTTTTCTTCTTTATGAAAATGATCGTGCAAAAGTCGGTACAGCGTCGTCGTGACTTCGCGCAGTCTCGTCGTTTCGCGCCCGACACATTGGCAACATACGGTTTCTTCGCGCAATTTGCTCAGCTGGCTGACAAGCTGGCGGTGCTCCTCCATCATCATCTGGACAGGCTGCGCCGTGTACCCCAGCGACTCCGTCAAGGCGACAAACAATAGCTCCTCTTCCCGTCTGTGATGCTCCTGCAAGCTGTCCACCAGCTGTGCGATTGTCAGCCGAAACTCTTCCACCGTTTGCGCGCTCATGATTCGGCTTTGATAGACGAGCTGTTTCAGCTTTTCCATCGATTGCTCCAAGCTTGCGTGCTCCGAAGAAAACAAATGACCAAGCCGCTCTTCTCCATCCGTTTGTTGACCGTTCATACGGGTCCCTCCCCCGCCGCTTTCTCAAAGACCTCTTTTAAGTGCCTTACAAGCTGTGAACACCCTTACAATTGGAGTATAAGACGCTAGGAAAAAAAAGCCAACCTATCATGCAACGGTTGACTTCATTTGGCAAAAGCGATCGTGTACTTGAGTTTTCCCCTGCGATCAAGTGCGGTGAGCACGATCGCGTCCTTTTCCAGCGCGAATCCAACTTCTTCTTGAACCGGAACAGCGAGAAACTGGCAAGGGTTAAAATACAGGCGAACATGCTCACCTTCTTCTGTAAACTCCCATTTCGCCAAATGTCTCTCGATGATCGGGGCTGGTTGAAGCTCTGCATCTTCCGCCAAGTCTGTAATGCCGATTCGCATGCGAGCGTTTGTCAGCTGTGACAGCTGCTGGTCGAGCATCAGCTTATTCATGGCTGCGCCCCTCTTTTCGATAAAGAAATACTGCCAGCGGAAACAGCAGCAGATTGACGACGGAAAGCCCAATCACTTCTTCATATCGCGCAAAGTAAAACAGGTTGACGGTATATTGGGTGCAGATCAGGTTGGCAAACAGCACGAGACAAAGCAGCAGTACCCCGCGATAGCTACGCTTCATACGGCTTCACCCCAATCGCGTATATCACGCCATGTTCAACCGCCAGCTCGATTTCCGGAAGCGGTCGGCGCGGCGGGCCCGCCAGCGGATTTCCTGTCTCGACATCAAATTTGCCATGATGGCACGGGCAGAGCAGCTCATGATTTTCCTTGCTCCAGAACACCGGGCATTTCAGATGGGTGCAAGCGTTTTGATAAGCTTTGTACTCGCCTTCCCGAACACAGACGAGAAGGGCGCTGTCATGCGTTCCCGGATAGGCAAATTCCTTGGCATCCCCTGCTCGCAATGCAGCCACTTCCGCAATTTTTTGCCTCGGCTGCTCGCCTGCTTCCCCATGCAGCAGCTTCTGGGCCGCCATCGCTCCCCACGGGAGAGTGGAGACGGCGAACAATCCGGCAGCACCGACCAGCGTTTTCATAAAGCCCCGCCGATCGAGACTCCGCTCGTTCGACTTGACGATGTTGTGGGTATACGTATCATTCCGATCGGATCGTGGTTGTTTCTCTTCGTTCATGCTGCAGACCTCCTTCGACTAGAAAAGCTTCTGCACCCCTTGCAAAATACCGGGCAGACTGATTTTTACGTTCGTCTCGCTCTCCAGCGGCTCCAGGCTTTGACTGGCGATCCATTTGCCGCCTGCGAGCCGGTGCGCGGATTGTTTCTCGGCAAGCTCGCTCTCCGTTAGCCACTGGAGCGTATTGGTCGGACAAACCGAAGCGCACATCGGCGGGATTCCATCTTTGGTCCGGTCGTAGCACAGATCGCATTTGTACATCAGGTTTTGCTCCTGATCAAACTTGGGAATCCCGTACGGGCAAGCAATCGTGCAGTTTTGACAGCCAATGCACTTCTCTACGAGCGCCGAGAGCACTGCACCAGTGTCGGCGATTTGGATCGCTTGCGCCGGACAGCTTCGCGCACAAGCGGGATTGACACAGTGCAGGCACATCAGCGGGATCGTCTGACGCGTTTGCATCGGATCGACATCCATGACGTAGTTGCGATTTCGGCTGTCGTGTCCGCCGCATTGCGTGCAGGCAGCCAGGCAACTGCGACAGCCGATGCAGTTGTCCATTTCGATGTAGAGCAGTTGTTTAGCCATGCTGCCGTTCCTCCTCTTCGAGCTTGACGATCTCGGCTGCGCACGCCTTAAATTCCGGCATTTTGCTGTACGGATCAAGGGCAGGGTTCGTGAGCAAATTGATCGATTCATGCTTGCCCCAGTGGTACGGGACAAACACTGTATCCGGCCGGATCGCCGCGATGACTTTTACCTGGTATACCGCTTCGCCCCGTCTTGTTTTCAGCAAAACCTTTTCGCCGTGGGCGATTCCGTATTTTTGCGCGGTATCAGGATGCACTTCCAACAGCGGGTCCGGGTACATGTCACGCAAAAACGGGATTCGCCTTGTCTGATTCCCTGACAGGTAGTGATAGACGACGCGGCCTGTCGTCAGGCGCAGCGGATACTCTTCATCCGGTTCTTCGGCTGGCGGACGATAAGGCAGCGCACAAATTTTCGCCTTGCCGTCCGGATGGTAAAACGTTTTGTCGAGAAACAAATGCGGCTGTCCCGGGTCTTGTTCATCCCTGCACGGCCAGAACACGCCTTGCCGCTCTTCGATTTTCTCGTAAGTAATTCCGTAGTAGTCAGCGGTGCCGCCTTGGGAAACGCGGCGCAGCTCATCGAAAATTTCACGCGGCCCGCTCAGATGCTCGAAGTATTGACCGCGGCCCATCCGCTTGGCAATTTCAATCTGTATCCACCAATCCGGCCTGGACTCGGCATACCAGCTTTGGGCCTGGCGATGGCGGATGACGCGCCCTTCCAGATTCGTCGTGGTGCCATCGTCCTCCGCCCAGCTCGTCGTCGGCAGCACGACATCCGCATACTCAGCCGATTCCGACAGGTAAAAGTCCGAACAGACCATAAAATCGAGACTTTTCAGAGCTTCCCGGACATAGTTCAGATTGGGGGCACTGACCGCCGGGTTGGAACAGAGCAAGTACATCCCGCGAATCGTCTTGTTGTGCATCAGTTCAAACATTTCGTAGGCAGATACGCCTTTTTGCGGCATCTCCGCCACGGGAATCCCCCAGGCGCAAGCCACTTCCTGCACGTGCTGCGGATTATCCATTTTCCGATAGCCAGGCAGCTGATCTGCCTTTTGACCGTGTTCCCGCCCTCCCTGGCCGTTGCCCTGTCCAGTAAAGGTCGCCACGCCTGATTTCGGACGGCCGATCTTGCCCGTCGCAAGCGCCAAATTTGTATAGGCCGATACGTTATCCGTTCCTTTGGATTGCTGTTCGACACCCCGACAAAACATCACGATGGCCTCAGGTGCCTTGCCGTAAATCTCGGCTGCGCGAATGATTTTTTCCTGCGCAATGCCTGTAATCTCGCTGACGACCTCAGGTGTATACATTTCGACCAACGCTTTTGTTTCGGCAAAGCCATTGGTGTGATTGTGAATAAATTCCTCGTCGATGGCGCCATTTTCGATCAAAAGGTGCAGCAGTCCGTTCGCCAATGCGAGGTCTGTCCCTGGCCGCAAATCGAGGTGGACGTCAGCGCGGCGGGCAAGCGGTGTCTCACGCGGGTCCACTACAATCAAGTAGCCGCCGCGATTTTGCACTTCCCAAATCCGAAACATGCTGGTCGGATGGCATTCCGCCGCATTGGAACCGGCAATCAGCAAACAATCGGTTTGGTGAATATCTGTCCACGGGACGGTTGAGCCACGGTCGATGCCAAAGCTGCGGTTAAACCCGGCAGCTGCTGACGACATGCAAAACCGCCCGTTGTAATCGATATATCGCGTTTGCAGCCCCACGCGGGCGAATTTGCCTGTCAAGTAACATTTTTCGTTCGTCATCGAAACTCCGGAGTAGACTGACAGCGTATCTTTGCCATATGCTTCCTGCAATTCCGTGAATCGGCTTGCAATGAAAGTGAGCGCTTCGTCCCAGGACACCTCTTCGAAGCCTTCCGCCGTTCCTTTCCATGCCGGATTGCGGCGGATGAGCGGCCTTTTGATCCTGTCAGGATGGTTGACCTGCTGATAAGCGGTAACCCCTTTTGGGCACATTTTGCCTAAATTGACGGGGAAGTCGTAACGCGGCTCTACCCCGATAATCGTATTCGTTCTCGTATCGACACGCAGGTTCATCCCGCACTGCATGCCGCAATAGCTGCAATGCGTGCTGACCAGCTTTTCTCCCGGATGGAGCTTGTTTTGGATCTCCTTGAAAAATTTATCCTTTTGCATGCTGGTTCGCCTCTTTCTCCGATCGGTGATGGGTAGGAATGCCGGTAAAACGGAAGATGCGATATTTTCTGCGACAAGGCAGGCACAACTCCGCAAGATGGAAGCCTTCTGCCGTTTCGAAGCGAATCTGGTTTTCCTGCAAGACGTCGATCACGTCACCAGACTGCTCGGCGGACACAAACCGCTCTCCGCACACCTTGCAATGCTTCATTTCCTGCTCGGCATAATGCTCGCGATAATTGCGGGCGAAGACGCTCATCGGCCGGAACGGAATGTGCGCCAGCTTGCCAAAGGGCAAATAAATCAAGGTGACGATGACGGAAAACTGATGGATCATGCTCATCACCGGATGGCCGAAGCCGTGGAGAAACAGGTTGCTCACCGTCAAAAGCAAGCCGGTGATGCTGATGAACAGAAGCAGATAGAGCGGCAAGAAATCGTACAGAAAACTTTGCTCCGCACGGGCCTGCCAGTTTTTCAAGCGGCGGTACAGCGCCATGCACACTCCTGCGATCACCATGAACGCCGTAATGTTAAGCGCGTTGTAGAACAAAAAGGCAATCCAGCCATCCGCTTTGACTTGCAAAAGATCAATGCCCATCCCGACGACGGTGTAGGTGCCGTTATCCCCCATGGTGAAGTACATCCAGCCGAAGACGAGCGGAAATGTCACCAGTGCCGAGAGAATGCAGCCCCAGCCAAGCAGGATGTGCTGGGTCCAGCGATACCAGCCGCGATTCCAGATAAAGCGGTAGGTCGCCAGATGATCCACTGCCGTTTGCGGTGTGCTTTTGCGCAGCAACAGCCGCAACCCTTTTTTCAGGATAATGTTCGTTGGCGGTCGGTCAGCCCAAGCCGAGAACCGATAAAGAAACCCGCCGATGAACACGACTGTTCCCACCATGTAACCGTACAAGGCAAAATCCATGTGGGTAAAAAAACGAGAACCTAGGTACGAAGCCAAAAACAACACACAGACTGTATAGAAAGCCCTTCTGGCCACTTTGGACGCAAATGCCCGCTCCATGCGAACAACCTCCTCTGGTACAAAGCTTTGTCGATCGTTGGCTTTATTGTAACAAGGCCGCTGGCGCTCCAAAGTGACATACCTCACACCTGCATGCGATCGCCCAGAAGATGACACGCCTTTGTCAAAATCTCCGTGCTATAATGGGGCAGCAGGTTATGCGAGAGCAGAGCGGCAAGGAAAGCAGAGGTGCAACGATTCATGAAAAGTCTCACGTTTATTGAGCAGGTTTCTCCTGCTTTTGTTCATCAATTGGCACAAATCGGCACGAAGAAAAAAATGTCCCCTACAGAGTCCGTCCTGTTTATCGATGGGGAAGTTGCAGATAAGTTGTACTTGCTGGAATCAGGACAAATCAAGCTGACCAAAGCAACAGCCGACGGCAAGGAATTGACCTTGCAAGTATTTGGGCCAGGCGAGCTGGTCGGAATGGTCGGGCTTTTTGAGTCAGGCGTTACTTATACGTCTACAGCGACCATGCACGAGCCGGGCGAGGTCAACGTCATCCAGCGGAGCGCACTGGAGAAGCTGCTCTTGGAAAACGGTGAGTTTTGCGTCGACTTTTTGCGCTGGATGGCCATCATGAACCGGAGAATCCAATCCAAGTTCCGCGACTTGCTGTTGAACGGCAAAATCGGAGCCTTTTACTCCACGCTGATCCGCATGAGCAATACGTACGGAGAAGAACGAGAGGACGGCATTCTCATCAAGCTTTCTCTCACCAATCGCGATCTTGCCCAATTCATCGGCCTCACCCGCGAAAGCGTCAACCGGATGCTCGCCGATTTGAAAAAGCTGGATGTCATCGAGATCATGCCGCACGGATACCTGTTGATCAAAGATGTGGAGTATTTGAAAGAAGCAATCTGTTGTGACGATTGCCCGCCGGAAATTTGCCAAATGTAACAACGAACGCTGCACCGTTTGTCTCCTCCAAGCAGGAGAGCGCGTGCAGCGTTTTTTTGTATAAAAAAGACAGCCACGCGAACATGGCTGCCTTTTTTTCTAGCTGGTCGCAGAAACTGCCGGATTGCCTGGTTGAAGCTGTTGTGGTGTCAACTCGGTAAACATGCCTGCGTAATACTGGACGTCTCCCGCTTCATCCCGGATCGAGCTGATCGTCAGCCATTGGCGATAAACCTCGCCGCTCTTGCGCCTGTTCCAGATTTCGCCCTGCCAAAAGCCTGTGGCGGCAATCTGCTGCCACATCTGCTGGTAGAAGCCCGGTTCCTGCATCCCGGATTTTAACAGCTTCGGATTTTTGCCGACCACTTCGTGACGCTCGTAGCCCGTCACCGCAGAAAAAGCGGGATTTACATCGCGGATGATCCCTTTCGTATCGGTGATGACGATGGCTTCTCCCGTGTTGTCGACGATCGTTTTGGCCAACTGCATTTTTTCCTGATAGTACATCCAGAAGACGAGGATCAGACTGGCTAACGCTACCTCGGACAAGGCCATGAACCCGATAGCGTAGTGACCTGTAAGGCTAAATAATAGCGAGAGAATCAATGGCGGGAAAAATCCGCCAAGCCCGCCCATCGCGGAAACGATCCCGTTGACGATCCCGGCTTGCTTGGAAAAGTAGTACGGAACCATTTTGAAAATCGTCCCGTTCCCGATTCCCGCGCAGACAGCAATCGCCAGGCATCCGATCGAATACAGCTGCAACGACGGCGAGAACGACAGAACGACCCCGAACAAGCTCAGTCCGGCAAAGACCACCATTAACACCTTCAAAGCATTGAAGCGATCTCCGAGCCAGCCTCCCAGCGGCCGGGCGATGGTAGCCAGCGCAATGAATCCCGCTGTCCGCATGCCCGCGTCTATTTTATCCAACCCGAAGCTGCTGACGAGAAAGTTTGGCAAATAGACGGTAAAAGCGACGAACGAGCCAAACGTAATAAAGTAAAACAGGCTGAGAAACCACAGCTTTTCATTTCGGTAAACCCCTTTGATCTGCTCCATCACGGGAGTTTTAACCCGCGTTTCTTTACGGTCGCCCCAGACGAAGTTAAGGAGTGCAAACAGCACGAGCAACCCCAGATAAAGCTTCACAGTGCCTGACCAGCCAATCTGCTTCGCCACGATGGGCGCGAAAAACGTGGAGAGCGCGGTCCCGGCATTGCCTACTCCGTAAATGCCGTTGACGAAGCCGTGCTTTTCCTTCGGATAATATTTGGGCAAGGAAGTCACGCCTACCGAGAAGATCGCGCCGCCAATCCCCAGAAAAAACCCTCCGATCATCAAATCCGCCGCCGAACGTGCTTCACTTATGTAGTACACAGGCACGAGCAGCAGAAGAAAGCTGACGGTAAACAGCAGTCTCGCCCCGAAGCGATTCGTATAATAGCCAATCGGAATACGCAACAAGGAGCCTAGCAAGACAGGTATCGCCGTAATCCAGGCGATTTGTCCTGCTGACAATTGCAATTCCTCTTTCATAAACGGCATCAAAGAAGACAAGATGACCCAGACCATGAATCCAGCAACGAGGCTGAATGTTTGCAAGGGTAGCTGAATTTTGCGAACCATCTATCACCACTCCTTTTCGTTAGGAAAAAAACGGAGTCCGCCAGACGAGGATGTTTCTGTGTCAGGCCGAACTCCCAATGCTCATCCCCCTTTTTACCTTATCCTCATCCTCGACGCTTCGTTGTGAGGAAAATCACAATCGCGCTCATTCACAAAATCGTTTGGAACCGTGTGATCGTACGCACAGTCAATCCAGCTCGTCTTGACCTATGCTTGGGGCACGACTGAGTTCGAGGTGACATGAGATGATGACAATTGCCGATATACAAGATGTCTTTTTTCTATGCGGCTTCCCCTATTACAAGCAGCTATCGATCCAGGGACAGCAGGCAGACTGTACGTTTTACAGCATCCATTCCGACTATCGGAAAAAGGTGGTTCTCCAGCTGACAAGCAAGGCGGAGCTTCAACACCAGATTGCCCTGGAAGTCATCAAGTTTTGGGCGCACGATCTGAAAGCGCTTGAAGAGCAATTCATCGAGCACAGCCTGGTTGACTAGAGGGCTTGCCTTCGCTGTGCTCACAAGCGCTCTGGGTGTTGCGGCGCGATTTTTTCCAGAAGCTCCTGCTTTTCCTCTTCATTCAGCAGCTGTTGGGCCATGGGAAACAGCACTTGCTCTTCTTTTTGAAAATGCTGGAGCAAAACCTCGACAGCGCTTTGCAAATAGTCAGGGAAGCCATCCTCCAAAAAGCGGTTCAGAAAGCGTTTCGCCTGTTCGTGCTCGTATTCCATCACGGCAATAGGCCCCGCCTCCCTCCCGACATACTTGGCCATCATCGTAAACAATACGTCCTCTTCCTTCGCGGAGTGAGGCTCAAGCTCGGCAATAAAGGCGTTTGCGTTCGTTTGCAGTTCCGTTAGCAATTCTTCTTTGCGAATCGCGTCGGCAGCCACAAACTGTGTGGCAAGTCGCTGAAGTTCCACCATTTTTTCCACGAGCGGACCGTGTTCTGTTTTCAGTTGGGTTAAAGCGGCACAAAGAGCGTTTTCTTCCGGAGTCATTCCCATGGAACATCCAAACGGCATCATGCTTCCCCTCCCTTTTCTTTTCACAAATCTACTGTAATGGAAAAGAGGGAGAGACGCTGTTAAGTACGTCACACCTTCCCCCTTGTGCCCCCCCCTTTTTTCGGCAAACAAAGAAAAATGACCGCCCCACAAGGGACAGCCATCTTTTCCTGCCATTAGTGCACGCCAAGCATTTCTTTCATGTCTTCTTGCGCATCGCCAATCAATTTGATCCGGAACAAATCTTGAAGCACGGTGAGAACGCCTGGCTGGATAAACTCCGGCAGCTTGGGACCAATTCGGATATCTTGAATGCCCAGGCTGAACAATCCGAGCAAAATTGCGACGGCCTTTTGCTCAAACCAGGAGAGGACGATGCTCACAGGCAATTCATTGACCCCGCAGCCAAACGCTTCCGCCAGCGCTGTCGCGATCTTGACTGTAGAACCGGAATTGTTGCACTGCCCCAGGTCGATGTAGCGCGGAATATTGGTGCCCGGAACGACGCCGTAATCCACATCGTTGAAGCGGAACTTGCCACAGGAAGTCGTCAGGATGACGGTTTCTGGCGGCAAGGAAGTAGCCAATTCCCGATAGTAGTCGCCGCCTTTGCCTGGCGCATCACATCCGGCGATGACGAAAAAGCGTTTGATCTGCCCAGCCTTGACAGCATCGATAATCTCCGGCGCGATTCCCAATACCGTCTCGTGATGAAATCCGGTCGTCAGCGTCTGCTCCGATTCGATATGGGCTTTTGGCAAGGCAAGCGCCCGTTCGATGAGTGGCGTAAAATCGTCGTGTTCAATTTTGGTCACGCCCTCAAGCCCCGTAATATCGTAGGAGAAGAAGCGGTCCGCATAAGTGCCTTTGATCGGCATCACACAGTTGGTCGTCGCCAGGATCGCCCCCGGAAACTCTTCAAACAATCTCCGTTGGTCAAACCACGCTTTGCCGATATTGCCTTTCAGATGCGGGTACTTCTTCAGTTCGGGATAACCGTGCGCTGGCAGCATCTCCGAGTGGGTGTATATATTGATGCCTTTGCCTGCGGTCTGCTCCAACAGTTCCCGCAACGCAAACAGATTGTGCCCGGTCACAACGATGCAGTGTCCCTCGATTTTGTTCTGGGAGACGGTAATCGGCTCTGGAATGCCAAAGCGATCTGTGTGCGCCTTGTCCAGCAATTCCATCACTTTGATGGCTGCGCCCCCGACTTTCATTGCCATTTGCAAGTGTTCCTCTAAGTTAAAGTTAACGTTTGTCAGCGTGAAATATAAAGCTTCCTGCGTGATCCCATCCACTTCCGGATCGATGTACCCCAATTGTCTCGCATGTGTCGCATAGGCGGCGATCCCTTTCAGGGCAAAAATGATCGTGTCCTGGATGCTCGCCAATTCCTCGTTTTTGCCACATACGCCGATTACCTTGCAGCCGCCCGTCGGTGTTTGCTCACATTGATAACAAAACATCTTTATTTCCTCCTCTGTGTTGGCTGATCTTCCTCTTGATCATACGGCGGCTGCGACTTGGGCGTGGTGATAAACATCACACTTTCGGACGCTTTGAAAAAATCAGCTTCTTCACGGCAAAAAACCCGCCAAATCGCTTGGCGGGCTTGTCTTTTCCACGTGAATGGAACCGTGTTACTCCACTGTATCGAGAATCGTCTGAATCTCGCGCAAGCTCACGATTTCGTGCACAGGGGCGATATCTCCCGCCAAAGTCGCGCCGTGCCGATTGATCCACATGTTGCGCATGCCGACTGCATTCGAGCCTTGAATATCCGTCGTCAGCTTGTCGCCGATCATGACGCCCTCTTCCGCTGTAATGCCCAGCAGACTCATCGCATGTTCAAAAATTTCCGCCGCGGGCTTGCCTCGTCCGAAATCGCCGGAGATGACGATATGGTCGAAATAAGCGGCGAGGTTTGGCACGCCAGCCAGCTTTTCCTTTTGCAAGTCAGGCGAACCGTTTGTGAGCAGCAACAGCTTGTACTTCGCTTTCAACTGGTCCAGCACTTCGAACGTTTCTTCATAGACGATCGGGCGGCTTCTCCGCTCAGCGACGAACAGTTCTCCCAGCTTGTGTCCAAGCTCCTCGTCTTCTATGCCAAGCGCACGCAGGCCGCGCGTCCAGGCTTCCTTCCGATACGTCGGAACGAACGATTGCAGCTGGCGAAATTCCTGCTGCTTGCCTTCTGCAAATTGCGCCCACAGCCCTTCGAACGGGTTAATGCCAATCATTTTCGTAAAAGGAAATGCTTCGAACGCTTCGTACATCGCCCGTGCTTCCTGGCGCACGGCCGCTTCCAGACGTTCCCCGTCCAGCTCGTAATGCTTGGCAGCTTCCCCGCAAGTCGCCTGAAACGCCTCTTTTACACTGCGCTCATCCCACAGTAACGTATCGTCCAGATCAAATAAAACCGCTTTGATTGCCATTTCTCTCGGTCCCCTTCTCCTGCTCGTCATCTGTCTCTCCCTCTATGATTACGGAAATCGGCTGTTTTATCAACAGACTTCTGCGAAAAATCAGCCGAAGCTTCCTACAAGCTGTCAGGCTGTTCCTGTTCCTCCGCCGCAATCGGCAAGACGGTCGAAGATTTGATCTCTCGCAGCGACAGGTTCGTCTGCAACCGGGAAATGCCCAGTCGGTTCAGCTTGCGGATGAAGCTGTCCAACCCTTTGCGATCCTTGATGGCGACCTTGAGCAAGTAATCGTACTCCCCGGTTAAACAGTGGCATTCCAGCACCTCCGGCATGGAACGCAGGGCGCTCTCCAGCGTCTCCAGCTCCTTTTCCTGGTGAATGTTCGTGCTGATAAACACGAAGCACAAAAGGTCGAAGCCGAGCTTCTCCTGATCCAAAATCGCCACTTGCCGATTGATATAGCCTTCCGCTTCCAGACGCTTCACCCGGGTATGCGTCGCGGGAGGCGACAAACTCACTCTCCGCGCCAGTTCGGCATTGCTGATCGTCGCATCTTTTTGCAGCACATCCAGGATGTGAATGTCGACCTGATCCAGCACCTTGCTTACAAATGCTTCCATGCGGTTCCCCCCCTCTTTTCATTCTTCCAAAAACGCCAAAGATTCCTTGTCTGTAACGAATGAAATTTCCTGTACAGATACTTTACGTGAGTTTTATTTCGAATTTTCCTTATTATACAGAATCTTATTTTGAATGTTCAACAAAAATGTTATGTTCATTAACAAGCTGATTCCAAACGACACCGTTCATGAAAAAGGGGCTATTTGCTATGCCAAATCGTTATGTACTGTTGCTATTGCTCACCAGCCTGTTGTGGGGCGGAAACTTCGTCCTGGGAAAATCGCTCGTCGGGCACGCTTCCCCGCTTACGTTGACCAGCCTGCGCTGGCTAATTGCGATCGTGTGTCTGTTGCCAATGGTCTGGTGGAAGGAAAAAAAGCTTTTGCCGCCAAAAGCAGCCGTGCTGCCGCTCGTACTGATGGGCGTTACAGGTGTCGTCCTCTTCAATCTGTTTCAATTTCTTGCGCTGGAGAGGACAACTGCGACGAATGTCGGACTGATTTCGACGTTAAACATGATCTCGATTGCGCTGTTTTCTTTTCTCTTTCTGAAGGAACGAATCAACATGTTCCAAATCGGCTGCATGGTTTTCTTGCTCGCAGGCGTGCTGCTCGTCTTGTCCAAAGGCAATGCCGACTACTTGCTCTCCCTGCGATTCAACTCGGGTGATTTGTGGATGCTGGCCGCTGTTGGCGTCTGGGGCGTGTACTCGATTTGCAGCAAATGGGCCATGACGAAGACGACTCCGATGATGTCGATTCTTTACTCGGCTGTTTTCGGCCTGGTGATCCTCCTGCCTTTTAACCTGGCTGACTTCGCCGTATCTGATTGGAATGGCTCGTTTGTCGGCTCGCTTTTGTATACCGGGGTCATCTCCACGGTCGTGTGCATGGTGTTGTGGAACATCGGAGTGCAAAAGCTCGGCGCGACTACTTCCGGCCTTTTCCTCAATTTCAATCCGATCTTCACTTCAATCTTGGCGTTCCTGTTTCTCGGCGAGCAGATGACGTGGATTCAAGGAGTGGGCAGCAGCATCGTGATTGCGGGATGCTTTCTGTTTTCATATGGCAAAACGAAAGCAAAAGCAGTGGCGACCAGCCAGTTGACCGCCCGGCAAACGTAAACACGAAAAAACCGACCCAGTTTTAACGACAGGTCGGTTTTTATGCTTTTGCCTTCCCCCAAAGCTCCTGGCCGCAACGACTCGTTTACGTCCGCGACCAGACATCTTTGGCGTATCGGCCTTCCGCTTGCAGCTGCTCAAGCCACGCTTGCGCCTCCGCCGGGTCCGCGCCACGGACGCGCTGGTAAATCCGCAACACAGTCGCTTCCACATCCGGCGCCATGTGCGTACCATCCCCGCACACATACAAGCGCCCTCTGTTATCGAGCAAGTCGACCAAGTACACGTCATCTTGTTCGAGCAGGTGCTGGACGTACGTTTTGACCATGCCGGGAGAGCGGGAAAAAGCCGTATGCAAGGTGACGATGCCGTCTCTTTGGTATTGCTCCAGCTCCTCGCGGTACAAAAAGTCCAGTTCGTTTCGGCAGCCAAAATAAAGGTGGGCTTCGCCAAGCGGCACTCCTTGTTCTTTCAAAGCAGCTCTCGCTTGCAAAAACCCGCGAAACGGTGCGATCCCGGTTCCCGGACCGACCATAACGATCGGCAGCAGCGGATTTTCTGGCAGCTGAAAGCCCGACTCGGGAGTACGGACGAACATCCATATTTTTTCTCCGGCGCTGCGCTCTGCCAAAAAGGTAGAAGCTACTCCGTGGTATTGCCCCTGGCCGCTCCAGGCAGGCCCGTTCACTACTGCCACTGTCAAGCTGGCCTGATCTTCCCAGTGCATCGGAGAGCTGGAGATCGAGTAATACCTGGGCCTTAGCGGCGGCAGCAGGTCCAGGAACTTGGCAAAAGGCAATTCGCAAGCCTCGTACTTTTCGAGCAATTCGAGCATCGTGAGCCGCTTTTTCAACACTTGCTCGGCGTAGACCGTCTCGTCCAGCAGCGTTTCCAGCTCCCGCTTGTGCGGAGGGCAAACCGTGCAGGCGGCCAGCGCTCGCAACTGGGCGCGGGTAGCTGCTTCCTGCACCTCGACGCTCGTCGACAGCAGATCGCGCAAGCTGACGGGACGATCCAAAGGGAGATGGACGGCGCTTCGCCCGTGAACGCGCAAAATCAACTGCTCCGTGCCCTGCAAACGGAATCGGCGCAAAATCCGCTCGACGATCTCCGGACGATTGTTCGGCAAGATGCCGATGTGGTCGCCCTCCTGATAGATGACTCCCGCTGGCAAGGCAAGCTCGATGTGCCGCGTGCTGCGACCGCTGCCTGGCTGTTGCAGTTCGCGGTTCGCCAGCACAGTCGCCTGGACGCAATCATACGCTTCCGCCAGCGGAACGGTTGGATGTCCTGCCACAAACTGGACTTGCAGCTCCGTCTGCTCGCCTTCTGCCTGCTCTTCCCGATGCAGGCCAAAAGCGTCCGTCAAGTCGTTCCACATCGTCTCGCGCCAGTCGTCCACCTGTTTTTCAAAATCTCCGCCCGCATCGGCTTCCCCGCGCCCGGACAGTCGCGTGCCGCCCTTTTTCGCGAGCTGCTCGTCAATGAACACAGGGACACTTTGATACGTATTCGACCAGTTCCGATCCCCGCATCCGAGCACAGCGAACTGCACGCCCGCAAGCTCCCCCGGCTGCACCTGCTCCAGCCACTTGACGAAGCCGGCCGCATTTCGCGGAGGTCTGCCGTTGTAGGACGCGGTTACGATCAGAACAGCTCCTTTTGTCGGCAGCTTTCCCGCCCAGTCGTTGAGAACGCCTACTTCACTGGCAAAACCGTACTGGCGCGCCGCATCCGCCAGCTCACGCGCTTTGCCTTCGGCCGTTCCGAGATTCGATCCGTACAGGACGAGCAGCGGAATGGCCGTGGCACCTACTGGCGTTTTCGCTGCTTGCGGCTTCACGGGAGCTTGTGCGTTTCCTTTTGCCTGCTCGCGGTGCTTGTCGGCAGGTACGCTCACTGCGCTTCTGTCTGTGCGCTGCCGGACGCGAATCGTAAAGCCATCCGGCTTGATCGTGAGCGTCTGCGCTACTTTCAACTGGTAGTTGGCGTAGTCGACCAACCGGAAATTTTGCAAAATCATCCCGAGCACGAGCGTCGCCTCATACAGCGCAAACTGCATGCCGATACATGCACGCTCGCCGTTTCCAAACGGCTTGTAGGCATGATGCGGCACTTTTGCCGGATCGCTGAACCTCTCGGGACGGAACTCTTCCGCATCCTCGCCCCACGCATCCTTGTCCCGATGAAGCTGCGGCAAAATGACGCTGACCGTCTCACCTTTTTTGACCGGATACATCCCGCCGATCACGGTATCTTCCCTGGCGAACAAATCGAACCCGGGCGCGGTCGGCCACAGGCGCAAAGCTTCGTTCAGCACCAGCCGGATGTATTTGAGCTTTTGCACTTGCTCGTATTGCGGGATCGGCGTCGTCATCACCCGATCCACTTCCTCGTATGCCTTTTGCAGCACGCTCTCGTTTTTCAGCAAGTAGTACAGCGCAAAGGAAAGCAGTCCGCTCGTCGTCTCGTGTCCGGCGATCAAAAACGTAATGATCTGGTAACGAATATTCTCGTCGTCCAGCCCTTCGCCTGTCTCCGGATCTTTGCCATGGAGCATGCGTGCCAGCAAATCGGCTTCACCGCGATCTCCGTTCCGCTTTCTTTCCTCGATGATTTTGTCGACCAAGGAAAACATCGTCTGGATATCTTCCTGGAACTGCTGGCGCGTCTTCACCATCAACATATTCTGGATCGCGAGCCGCGAGCTTTTGTGCATCGCTTCGTTCAGCGCGCGCACCATGCTCTCGATAAACGGGCTGTGCTTTTCTTTGTAAAAACTGTTGAAGCGGTAGTTAAAGCCGCATATCCCGATCGTGTCGAGGGTGAGCCGGGTCATGTCGTCGGCCACGTCAATCGTCTCGTTTGGATTGAGTCGCGCCCACTTTTGCACCAGTTGCGAAGCGATATCGACCATCATGTCGTGGTAGCCCTTCATCGCTTGCTGGCTGAACGTCGGCAGCAAAATGTTGTGTGCCTTTCGCCAGTTCGGCTCGGTTGTCCGGCTCGTAAACAAGCCATCCCCTGCAAATACGCGCACATTTTCCAGCACTCCGCTGACTTCCTTGTCAAAGCGGGTAATGTCACATACTTCTGCCACCAGCTTGTGCCCTGTGACGATCAAAGTAGTGAAACCGGGAAGCGTAAGACGGTAGATCGGGCCGTATTCCTTCGCCAGATCGCCCATGGACAAAATCGGTTGACTTTGGTCGATAGACGGCAAATTGCCAAGTGGACCGTACGTTTTCGGTTGCGGAATCATGACTGCTTCGCTCACATGCAACATCCTCTCGCAATGAAATGGCCTTGCTTCCTGTCGGACGGCGATGACTTCGTTACCTGGCGCTTACCCCGTGAAACAATGTATCCGTGACCAGTTGCGCTGCCGGCCTTTTGGCGAGACGCCCATCCTGCACCTGCTGCCACGCAATGAAAACAAGCATGTACAGCGCATTCCAGACCCAATCCACGCTCATGTCCTGGCGCACGGCCCCTTTTTCCTGCAACAGGCGAATCGCGTGGCAAACCGGCTCTTTGAGCTTGTGCTCGGCCGCGATAATTTCCTCGCTGTAATAAAGCGTCGCGTCGTGCGTCAGGAAGTAAATTTTGTCGCCAAGCGGAATCAGCGCCTCGATCAGCGCCGGGATGTAGTCCTCCAGCTTTTCCTCATCAAGCGGGATTTGTCGCATGCTCTCCCCCACAACTTGAAGGGCACGCAGCCCCAACTGAAGCATCAGTTGCTCCCTGCTCTCGATGTACCGATGCAGCGTAGCGATGCCAATCCCCGCATATTCGGCGATTTCGTTCAGCGACGCTGTCGGCTTTTGAATCAACAACTCGGTAGCGGCATCCAAAATGGCGCGAAGCCGCGCTTCTTTTATGGCAGATCGGGAATGGTTCACTCGGCAGCCCTACTTTCTCATGCTCATGGTCGCACATTCATGCTTGTTTTTGATAGTTTTATCTATCATTCGATACAAATGTATATCAACTTCCAATTTCTTTCAACACAAGAACCGCATTGGTCACGGATTGTTCAAGAATCGGCTGGCTTGCAAACCGAACTGCTTCTTTGGAACTATTTGAGAAAAAAAGGATGAATTGTATACTGTTTCAAAACGAATCGAGGGGGGATTGTTCGTGAAATTCACGGATGCTCCAAAATGTTTTTCCTGCAATCAAGCCATCAAAATAAACGTGCACATTCGCCCGGTCGGAAACTCATCTACGTTTGGCACAATCGCTGAGGTGAGGCTTTTGAACAAAGTGGAGGGGGGAGAGGAAAAGCAGCTGTACCTGAGCGCCCGAGCTCAGTGCTACAATTACGCATGCCGAGCCGTCAACCTCTTTTACTACGTCGTCGGCGAGCAAAGCATGCGCTACCAACGGGTATTTCCCGCTTTCACAAGCGCAAACGGTTGATGCTGCTGCAATAAGCAAGCCCCACGTAAAAATCCCTGTCCGCGGATCACACCATGGACAGGGATTTTCTCGTCTTACTTCAACAAGTTTATCGTCGTAATAATAATCGGCATCGCAAACACGTCGATCAGGAAGGCCCCGACAATCGGCACGACCAGATAAGCTTTTCGCGATGGGCCGAAGCGCTCCGTCACTGCCGCCATATTCGCCATCGCATTCGGCGTGGCACCGAGGCCATGACCCGTAAAGCCCGCCACCATTACAGCCGCATCGTAGTTTTTGCCGAGCAAACGGAACAATACGAAGATGCCGAACAAGACGATGAAGACCACTTGCACGAACACGATCACCAGCATCGGAAGCGCCAGGGCAGCTACTTCCCACAGCTTGATGCTCATCAGCGCCATGGACAAAAAGATTCCGAGTGTCACATCGCTGATCAGGTTGATGCTTTTCATATCAATCGCATCCGGTTTGAATTTGTCAACGACATTGCGAACGATGACAGCAACGAACATCGCTCCCACATAACCAGGCAAAACAAATCCCGTCGCCGTGGAAAACAGTCCGCCCAAGTATGTGCCCACCGCCATACAAAATGTGATCAGCAATACTTGCGTGAAAAAAGCGTTCGTGACGATAGGCTGCGCCGCCTCTTCCACGTTTTTCGCTGTGTCCTCCACTTCCGTCGGCTTCAGATTGTGCTTCGCAATCAAATACTTCACGGTCGGCCCGCCGACCAATCCCCCGGCTACAAGACCGAACGTAGCGGCAGCAATCCCGATCGCGAGTGCAGATGGAATCCCCAAATCTTCCACCGTTTGACCAAAAGCCGTCGCAGCACCGTGACCGCCTTCCATGGAAACGGCGCCAGCCATCATGCCGATGAGCGGGTGAATACCGAACAGCGAGGCCAGCGAAACACCGATCACATTTTGCGCCAAAGCCAAAAAGCCACAGGCAATCCAGTAAATGACGAGCAGCTTCCCGCCCAGCTTGATCAGCTTGAAACTCGCTCCCAGTCCCACCGTAGTGAAAAACGTGAGCATGAACAAGCTTTGCAAAGACGTGTCCAGGGAAATCTCCGCTGCCCCGCTCGCTTTCAACACTGTAGCGACAATCGCAAACAACAGCCCGCCGACCACGGGCGCCGGAATGCAAAATCGTTGCAGCAAGCTTGCTTTTTTCACCAGAAAGCTTCCCAAAACGAGCAAAGCGACAGACAGAAAAATGGTACTGACCTGATTAAGTGCGAGTGTCATTGTTGTCTCCTCCTAAAAATCCCGCGATGGCCTCGTTCGTCAAATAAGCACCTAGCTTCACCGTTTTCCCGTTTTCATCCAACAGCGGATTCACTTCACAAACATCGAAAGAAAGCGTTTTCTTATGAGCGGCAACGGTACGAATTAGACTGCGGACGATCAAAGGCGTCAAGCCAAAAGGCGATGGGGCACTCACTCCGGGAGCGCTTGCTGCACTCAGCACATCCGTGCACAGTGTGAGCATGATCGCATCGCGTTCTTCCATAAAAGCGTTAAGCTGGGACACGATGTCCGCCATCCCCGCTTCCGTCATCTCTTCTTCCAAAATATAGCGGACGCCCAGCTCGTCCGCTTTGTCGAACAGCTCCTGCGTATTGCCAAACCGCTGGATTCCGAGCACAAAGTAGCCGCTGTTCGGGTCTTGCTCCAAAATTTGCCGAAACATCGTCCCGGATGAAGGCTGCCTATCGTAGGCCCGCAAGTCAAAATGAGCGTCGATATTGATGATGCCAAGCGATGCTTCTGTTCCGATATGGCTACGGACACCTGCATAATGTCCGTACAAAGTCTCATGTCCTCCGCCCAAAATGATCGGTGTTGCTGATTTTGCCAGTATCGCCGCTACCGCTTGCCCCAATTCCTGCTGCGCCTCTTCCAGTCGTTCATGCGGGCAAGCGACATTTCCCACATCCAGGAGACGGCTGCTTTCGCTTTGCCTCCACGGCAGGCTTGCAAGCGCTTGCCGAATCGCGTTTGGCGCTTTTGCCGCCCCGACTCGCCCTTGGTTGCGGCGTACGCCTTCATCGCATTCAAAGCCGACAATCGCGCAAGCCCTGCCTGGCGTTGCCTGCAAGTGCGTTAGTTCGATCTGTTCCACCACTTGATGGTAGCGAAAATGGCTTCTTTGCGTAGGATGGTCTGTCCGCCCGGTCCATATCGTCGCTGAAACATGCTCTCTCAAGATGTTCATCCTTTCTGAACCTTCTGAAGTAGATTTTGTTTATTGATTATATAATGGCGAACTTATTATGACTAATATATAATTTTAATAAATTAATAGCTTGAAGCTATAAATCCGAAGGAGCGACTCAGGTGGACATCAAGCAATTGCATTACTTCGTCACGGTTTCCGATCTGTTGAGCTACTCCAAAGCCGCACAAAAGCTGCACATTTCCCAGCCTTCGCTAAGCAACGCGATCAAAAATCTGGAACAAGAGGTGGGCTCGCCCCTGCTGGAAAGAAACACGCGGAAGATCGAGCTGACGGACGCTGGAAACATTTTGTACCAGAAGGCGATCCTGCTTCTCTCCCAGATGGACACGCTGAAAAAGGAAATGGCGGAAGTCAAGGAAACCGGGAGCGGCCAGCTCATCATCGGCATCATCGAGTCGGCCAAGCATTGGGTGCCCAAAGTCATTCGCAACTATCAGGAACACTTCCCGTCCATGAATATCAAGCTGATCGAAGTCCTGAGCGGACAGGCTGTCAAAGATTCCTTGCGCAAATACCACACCCATCTGCTCATTACGAACCAGTCTATCCAAGAAGACGATCTCGAAACAATTCCGCTCTACATCGAGAATTTGGTGCTTGTCCTGCACAGGAGCCATCCGTTAGCGCAGCAAGAGTCCGTCTCGCTGAAAGAAGTGGTGGCTGAACCTTTTATCATCAGCACAGAAGGCTTCCAGACTCGGGAAAACATCTTGTCGGCTTTTGCCACGGAAGATGTGGAGCCGCGCATCAAATTCGAGATCGAACGCTTCGAAACCGCGCTGTCGCTCATCCGGGAAAATCTGGGGATCACGATCATTCCCGAAAACTATTTGGCTGGCGTAAGCGACCCGTCCATTGTGCGGAAGAAAATTGATTCATCATTTTTGCAAAGAACCGTTTTTTTAGCTTACTTAAAAAATCGTTACTTGACTCCGGCGGTTCGGGCATTTTTGGCAGGGATACAAGAGGAGTTTGGTTGTGGGAGACGAGAGTAGTTTTTGTCAGGAAAGGCAGGGAACGTTTGACTTTTGCTGCGGGTGCGTTCAATCTGGTCAGTTTTTTCATCCGCCTGCTCGAATGATTGATTCGCCACGCTTTGGTTGTAAGAATGCTCTTGCTAATTTTCTTCTTCATTTCCTTGCTATTTCTTTGCTGTTTCCTTCCTATTTCCTTGCCGATACACGTAACTAACGGTCCTCACTCGCTTGCGTTACGGGAACTTCCCATTCCCAGCCGCAAGCGGGCCGTTCTCATCCGTTTCCCAGTTTGTGGTATACTGGAACAGACAAAAAGGAGGGAACATTTTGACGATTATTCGAAAAAACCCCGAAACGGTTGCACCACCTGTAGGCTCCTACACGCATTTGACGATCTTGCCAAGAGATGCCGAGCTGCTCGTGCTGAGCGGACAGGTTGGCATGGACCCGTCTGGCAACCTCCCCGATGAAGTCGAACAACAATTGCGTCACGCTTTACAAAATGTGGCCCTCATCCTGCAAAGCGAGGGAGTCTCGCTGGACGGAATTGTCAAAATCAACATCTGGATGACCGAGAAACTGGAGCGCACCAGCTTCCAGGCAATCTGGAACGAATTTCACGGCGGCAATCCGCCTTCGACCACAGTAGCCTACGTCTCTGCCCTGGCCCAGCCAGCATTGAAAGTAGAAGTGGAAGCGTGGGCAGCGCGATAAGCATGAGGAGGTGCCAAGGTGCTTAAAAAAATCCAGGAATCCGTGTACATGGTTGTCGTCTCGCTTTCAGTCATTGTGGAATGGTTCGCATAAAAAGGTGGACTTGTCTTTCCAGGATGTGCCCGGCATGATGATGTCTCGGGCTTTTTTTACGAGGTGGTTCGCTTGTGCAGGTGCATCCACATCATGTACAAGCTGGCTCCTTTTTGCAGTTGCATCTACACCTTGCACGCGCTGGCTCCTTTTTAACAGATGCATCCACACCTTCCACGGGGCTGGCTCCTTTTTGCAGCCGCATCTACACCTTGCACGCGCTGGCTTCCTTTTGCAGGTGCATCCGCACCATGCACAGGTTGGCTTCTTTTTGCAGGGGCATCTACCTTGCACAGGCTGGCTCCCTTTTGCAGATGCATCCACACCATGCACGCGCTGGCTCCCTTTTGCAGGTGCATCCAACATCCACTTTCTCATGCAAACAAGCCCCAATTTCCCAACCAGCACACGTGCAGTTGGAATGCCTTTTACCCTCCCTTGTTTACTGGAACAGATGATTGACAGCTTGAATCAGTGCCACATACTTTCATTTTCAAGAGGTGCAAGCTATGTTTTTCCCCATTATCAGTATCTTAATGAGCATCTGGCTGTACAGAGAAGCAAAGCTTCGCAACGAGCCGCGAGCGCTTTGGGCGATTTCCGGGCTGTTCTTCTCTTTTTTGGCGATGGGTGTGTTTCACTTGAAATACGGGAATCGCACGCAAGGCATTGTCGCTTTGTTCTTCGGGATTGTTGTTTATTCTTTTTGGCTTGCGGATTTTGTGCGTGCATAACGCTTCTAATGCCAGTGGAGCAGCTCCCTGGTTTTTTCTTTTGTCTGTTTGTCTTTGGTCTGTTTGTTTCTGGCCTGTCCCAGCTTTTTCCCCCTGTCCAATCGTACTTTGCCCACTCCTGCTCTGCTCTCCTTGCCTGCCATTTCCGCCATGGCCGACCCGCTCTTTCTGTCCTCATGAAATGAACCAAGTCCCGCATACCTGAAAAAACCCCCGGATATCCCGGAGGCTGTTGACGGATGTACTGAAAAACGGCTGCGAAATGGTGTATTTACCAATCCGGCTTCTTTAATAGAGAACTTCCAAAACAAATTCATTCAATCGAAACAGCATTTCCAACGACTTTTCCTCAATCCTGACCCTGGCAATGAGTTCTTGCGGGTTGGCAAAGCATGCGGCATCCTCCGCGCCATATTGGCAAAAATAGCGGCCGTTTGGGGTATTCGTGATGGAGTAACGCTTTTCTTTATACGTAAATTCCACTTCTCTGCCTTGGAACAAATCATGCGTAAATTGGTCGTATGTATAAGCCATAAGCGCCTCCGCGAAGATTAGTGCCTTTTCATGTGGATGCTTGTTTGTCATAAAAACAGCTTTTCGCTGCCGATTAAACTTGCTCTCGCGTCTCTTGCCCGCTTCGCCTGGTTGTTCACCTGCCGCTGCCTGTAACCAATCTCATCCAAACACGTACTTCATGGCGAAAGGAGCGCTCGGTATGTATGACTTTTTCTCTGCCGTGTTTGTCGTCATCTTTCTCCTTGCCTGGGGTATAATCGTACAGGTCAGGTCGCTGCCGGGAAAATGGCTGTGTCTCGTTGTCATGCTCCTGTTTTTGTGGGGGCTGGCCGAGTTGCTGGACTATATGCATCCTTCGGCGCCGCACTACGAGTAGGCATCTTGTCTTACCAACTTGTTACGCGGTTACGCCCTCTGATCCATCCCCTCGACATGCTGGCCGTTTTTTAGGCTTGAAGACGGCATCACCTTTATTCCTTGTTCTTAGCAAAATACCCTTCTTCAAATACACACACGGTTTCAACGGGAAGACTTGTGTTCTCGAAGGCAAATTCGGCATAAACACCAAAGCCCAATGCTAATGAAACAAAACCCGTTCCGTTCGTTTGGATGTCAGGATCATATTGCCTGACAAACGTTTCTGCTTCCTCGTAAGGAATATTCATGAGGTTTTTTCCATGAAACATGACCGAAACCCGCTCCGAATAAAACTCCACAAAATGACATTTATTGGTATCATTTTTAAAATACACAAAACAACAACGGTAATCATCCATTTTGTCACATGTATCCGTACCATAATGGAACCTGCGCCCCGCACGAGGTTGAAAATTCAGCACGGCCTGCACTTCGTCGGGAGTCATGCCAAGCAACAGCTCTCCCGCCCCTTTGTATGGGTCTATATGAAACTCTGTAGTTGCCGGATATTCTGTCCTATTTCTCGGAGGTGGGAGTCGTTGCTCCGAGTTGAATGGCGTTGGTTTCTCCAGATTGTATTTCTTTTTCAACTGTTCTTTTACATCATCGGGAATCATCTGCACTCTCCCTGCTCTGGTTAATGTTACCCCAATCGCTCCAGCCACTTTGCGAGTTGTTTCTTGGAGAACTGCACATCGTGGGCAGCGTGTGCTCCTTCTTGGCTTACCCACTTTTCCGCAATCTCCATGACGATGTCTATGGTCAATTCGTCTGTCTGCTGAAACAAGTCATCCTCATCTGCTCTCCAGCGCGACCAAAAAAGCCAGCACCATTCCGCCAGTTCCGCCGCGGTGTGCGAGTTTGCTTGGGCACATGATTGCTTTAGCAAGTGGAGCAGGCTTTCTTTCGTGTGCGGGTAGTCTTTCAAGGGGATCATCGTATGTTCACTTCCGTTTGTAAAATTGGGGAGTTTGTTTGTTGAGCGCTCATAAATTGGTATAATTTACAATAAACGAAATCAATTCGAATTTCAATTTCAAGCAAAAGGAGTGCATTTATTTGTACTACTGGCGAAATCAGCGGGGCTACTTTTTGGCGCTGGTGTTGATGTTATCGCTTTACTTCACGGTTCAAATCGTCTGTTCATACAAAGGCATCTTTATTGACCAACATTTCGAGCTTATTTTAACACTACTCGCAACAATGCTTTTGATCCGTCTCATCTTTTCCCCAAAAAGATAGCATTCTTTGGCTTGATACACATTCTTATGGTCCATGAAAAAGCGCTTTTCTCTGATTAGGGGCACACTCTGCCGACAAAAAAGAGGCGCAATCGCAGCCGCCTCGTTCGCTAATTCACTATCGGATTTTTGACGCTCAGTAACAGCTTATCTTCTTTTCCAAAAATATCGATCGTCTGCACGTGCCCCTGGAGCACGGCTCCGTTTTCATTGACCATGCCCAAAAACGGATGCGTCAGCTGGTCAGCGATTTTCTTGCTTTCTTCTGATTCCGCCAATCCGGTGTAAAGGCCAAGCTTGTAAAAACCTTGCTCGCCCTTCGCGATCGCCAGTTTCAGCTCTTTTTGGTACCACGATGTCATCGAGAAATTTTCGTGATAGTCCTTTAGCATCGCTTTTTCAAGCTCGGCCAATTTTTCAGCCGGAAGGACCGCGGACTCCTCCGCCCCCTTGGCCGGAACTGCCTTTTCCGTCGATTCATTCTGTCCACTCGGAGCAAAAAGCCCCAGCGCGATGGAAACAAATCCTACAGCCGCAATGATGTTCATTCTCTTAAAAATTCGTTTGGCTTCATTCTTTTGTTTCTGCGCGTCCTTCCTCATCCCGACAAAAGCCATGACAATGGCAACAACCACCGCGATAAACCCAATTGGCAAAAATAATACAAAAGACACGCTGTTCCCCCGTTTCCTCGTCGTTTTCCGGCGTCTTCTTCTATCGCTATCTGCATCGATTGTACCATTAACCTCTTGGTAATGAAATTCAGTCCTGACATATACTCTGGGGAAAACTGAGTTGGCTGCGGGCATACAGTCAACGATAAAACGGCTTGAAACACATCGGGCGCTGATTGTGGATTCTCCTTGTGTAGACTACTGGCTGCTGTGGTTGTGGTGACTCCATCCTTACCCGAATCCAGAGTTGAGCCGCCCCATAAAAAATCCCCCCAAGTAGACAGAGGTAAGTGTTTGATTTTTCTGGCGCTATGAGAGGATCGTATTAGCATGTGGGCGAGAGTTCTCCCGTTATGGCCGCTCTCCGCTTTGATATGTCACGATCGGAGCTTTAGGAGCAACTGGTCGCTCTCCGCTCTGGGCAAAAGCACTGCCAACCGAGCCGAATAAAAGGCACAACATCAGCCCGAGACTGATTTTTCTCATTTTAAACACCCCCTTCAGATGCCGCTTCGCAATCGGATCAGCTACGCTCAAAATCACCACTTAAACGAATTGGCGTCTTATTGCCGATCGCTCCGTTTGGATGACCACTTTCTTCTTTTTTCACGATCCTTTTTTATAAAAAGAACTTTCCTCTAGTCTGGCACTTCAATGTGCTCGGACACTCTGGACTTGAGTATCTCGATCAGTTCTTCATCCATGAATCCATAATCATCGGGTATACTGAGACAAATGACTTTCTTGCCTGCGAGGCTTGCTCCAAACTTATCTGTCAGCCTTCTAACATGCTTTTTCTCCATGGCAAAAATCAAATCAGCCCAGCCAATATGACCAGCAGTGACTTTGATCCGCGCATTTTCCTCTGTTCCCGCAGATCTCACATCATAGTGATTGTATCCGTGAAAAATTTTCTCTGCTGTTAAGCTGCGCCATTTATTTCTGCTGCAAATGAACAAGATTTTGATGCTCGCCGCCTCCATTTTACTTTCGCTCTGAACCTCGACACTCACCATCTCGTGTGCAATGGCTATTTGTTCAGCGGTTATTCCGTGTCGTTCGACTCAATACTCCTGCTGCAAGACATCCCGCCCTCCAAAAAGCAAACTCACCACAATAGTACCATTTTCATATTTTTATGGGGATATTTTCATACGAAACAAAAAAAGACGAAGTTACCTTGTTTCTAATGAATAAAGAGATACGCCTCTACTCTTATGGTAAAATCCCCTAGACTTGCCAACAAAACAAACAGGGAGAGCATGCCATGATCCTTACCTTTTTCAAATGGCTATTCGCTACCATTCTCATTGTTGAAATACCAGTAATGATCTATGTTCATTTTGTGTACGGTATTAGTCTTCAATTGGGAGGCATCGGGCTCTTGCTAATCATTACGTATCTCTTATTTGCTTGGGATGCGAAGCGCACAGCAAGAAGGCTTGGCCATCGTTAACAGTTCTTTTGGGGCTTTTTTTCTTTTTCAGCACTTCCATGCAAAAGCAAGTCGTAGACGCACCCAAATGTTATACTATTCACAATTCAACGAACAAAAGAAGCGCCACAAACCGCAAAAGGATGATTGGATTGAAAAAACTGCTGCTGTTCCTCTACGACTCATTCGCAGAATTTGAAGTAATTACATTAGTCACGGCACTCAAGAGAACCGACTACACGCTTGTTACTTTTTCGACCAAGCCGAAAGGAGAGGCTGTTACAGCCTTATCTACGCTATGTTACCTTCCTGCCCGATCCGTTCAAGATATCGATGTTGACGAATTTGCAGCCCTGGTTATTCCGGGCGGCGCCCCCCATCCGTTTCTGCACGACCAAAAATTGATACAAGTTATTCGGTCATTTTACGAACAAAACAAATTAATCGCAGCGATTTGTGGTGGGCCTTCCTTGCTCGGCGCAGCCGGCATTCTCAATGAAATTGCCTATACTGCCTCTATTGAACCGAGTGATCTGGAATACGAGCACGTGATGAATTGGGAAAACAAGCGGAATGAACGGCTTGTCATCGATAAGAACGTGATTACAGCTACAGGCTCCAATTATCTTGATTTTGCGGAGGAAGTGTTGCGAAGGCTTGGCGGTGTAGAGCCTGAGGACAAAAATCCCTTGCAGTACTTTAGAGAGCCGTCGATGTCGTAGGTGCAAGTTGCTATCGGTAGTTTCACCTCCTTCTACTCGTGAGGTAAATGCAAAGCGAACAACCAAAAGACGAAATCTGGATCTGTCGAAATTTTGTGTAAACTCAATTACCCTAATATATGAAAAGGCTCCATCCCTCCAGGAATGAAGCCTTTCTATTATTGATTGTTTGGATTTACACAAAATTCTTGACAGACCCGAAAAAAATCAAAATTTTTGCCTACGAATGTTTATTCGTTCATCCACAATCTTCTCATCATACAATTGTTAATGGGCCTTCTGATGTTCGTAACAATACACTCTTCCTTGAAATCTTGACTCATTGGCCAAACAAAACTTTGCAATTTTATCAGTGACTGCCTTCCCGCAGACTGCGCATTTATGTTCCGTAACGGCATCAGTTTTTTGTGTGAGCGTACCGCCACTTTTGAGCGCTTCTACATGAGAAGCCCTAACTTTTGAATTGGTAATATTTTCACGCTTTATGGATTCATACATGCTCTCTATTTCTTCCGCTGTAAACCGATGCTCTTTGTTCCTCTCTCTTAAACGGTTGATTTTACGTTGAATAAATTCTGTTAGCTCGATATCGTACACGATTAAATCATTTGAGCCGATTTTTCTAAGCTCAGGATCTACACTGAATGTGCACCGGCGCGTAAATGACACAAGTGAAACAACATTCTCTTTCTCTACCTGGATAATGCTTCGGATGGATTCGATATGACCGTAATTTTGATAAAAGGGATTTAACATCTTAAATCGCTTATTAACCGTCCAATGCTTGTCCTCTCTTCCCCCCTTTATTTCGCCCGAATAGTTTTTCGTCTCAATGATGAAAATCGCGTACGGGGTAAAGAGAATATGATCAATTTGCGAATACCCTGATTTTGCTTTTGGATTGGGAAGAAGTAAATCCGATATATGCCTATACTCTTTTGCCATTTGATCTAACTGAATCGTAACCTTATACTCTCCTAGCTCTCCTTTCCGGATTGATTTAGCATTATTCATTGTTTTACTTGGCGTCTTTTCTACCGCAGGTTGCTTCGGTGGTTTTTTCGTGCTTGTAAAGAGACTCAAAATTTTGGATAACATGGCATATATTCCTTTCTACTTAATACTACATGAGCGAGAAAAGGAGCGCTATTTCACTAAGCGACCTACCTATGATTCTCCGGTACCTCTTCCACTCGAACCTTCTCGGCTAAATCAATATACTCATGATCTAAAACAACTTTCACTTTCCCGCGTCGGCGTTTCTCACGCCATTGTTTTAACTGCTCTTCATCGTCTAATCGCAGCTCACTAATTTCATCGGCACGATCAAACATGTACTTAGTTGTTAGAAGTAACGTATAAATTCCTTGTCCACCGAATTGGATTGGCTTTTCTCTTTTTATCCATTTATTCACTTCAAATCGTACGTACAGTTCTTCTTCCGTTCCAGGACGTGGCGTTCTTTCTAAAATATCTTTTCTGCGCACTACTTTCCAGTCAGTGATGGAGCCATACCAATGAATGCCTCCATTTTCCCTAAACTGTTTTCTCGACTGGCACAAAGCAACATACTCAATCTGAGTCAACACTTTATGATCTTTTAAGTTTTTTAAAGGAACATGATAAGACTTGTGCTTTAAGGCCAATTCCAACTGCCCTGTTCGCAAAGAGCCAACCAATACATTTTTACCTCCCAGTTTATCCTGGTAGTAGCGATCCGTACCACGCGGTCGAGTAGAGCGTTCATACGCTTTTTCCGGGCTGTCTAAAATAAGTTCATCTAAGAATTGTTCTAAAAGAGACGTAGCTCCTGGCAAGAATGGGAAAGCACCAATATTAATTAATTCAATGCTTTTATAGAATTGGTGCTGACGAAATTGCTCTTCATTTGGGTAAGGAAAAAGTACATAAGCCCCATACATGCTTCGCTCATACTCATGAGTAGTACCATCTAAATAGACGATAGCGTCACGATAACGATGCATAGTATTAATATCGTCTTCCTCCGGACCTGGAAATCTATATTTCTGGGAGTAGCTAGTCCCTTCGTAAGCCGGGTTAAGTCTGTATTTTGCATCAAAAACATACTTAAATTCTTGCTGACTGTCGTTCTTTTTCAAAGTTAAGACATTATCTGGACGCTGTGATAAAGTAGGGACTTTTCTTTTGTCTTCCGACGGCAGCGCGTTGTAATAAAGAGTAAACCGCTCCTTGTTCGCCGGATTTTCATAAACCATTCGAGCTGACTGGCTCCGATCCAATGTTACGAACAGTCCACTTGTATTTACTTTTACAAAGTCTTGTTTTAATAGCTTGTACTTCATACTTAAAATTTGATTAATCTTCAAAAAGCACCAGTATTCGTACAATTGGGCTATGTCCTTCATGGACAGCTTCGAGAGCTCGCCTTGAATTGTAAGCCCCTTCATCAATGTCAGGTACGCTTTATAAATTTCGCGATACCCTGGAGCCATTTGCAATACTAACGTAACAGACAGTTGCTTCATCCCTGTTGCGGCAGCTAGAAAATCGAGTTGTAATACCCGCCTGATTTGTTCTACCATTCGATCAAGTTTTTGCAAAAATACTTCGTCGCGATTACGGCTACTTGTTTCTATATGGAGGCGAATTTCTTTTAGTTTTGCGACGATTTTTACGAGCATCCAGCGAACAAAACGATTCTCTACCGTATCGTAATTAATCGCTCGTCTACTTTCTTTTAATAAAGACGGACGGTACAGCTTATCCTGAATTCTCAAAAACCCGTTGGCATGATCTTCTAGCAGACTGTGAGGATTCTTGCTAAGAAACGCTTGATTATGCCTGCTCGCCCGCTTTACCCGAGATGCATCCATGACCTTTTGCTGGGATTCTAGCTTATGGTGAGGGTTAGCTTTAATTCTCTCGATCGCACCTATTAATTGCTGGAAGACATATTGGAGAATCGAGTAAAACTCAGTCAAACTTTGTGAATGAGTTTCGGTAAGCCCAGTCATTTGATGTGTCTTTCGCATAAAATCGAAAGCCAGGTTGTACACCTGTTCATTCACTTCACGTAAGAGGTTTTGGTAATCTCTACGGTAATCCATTTTTACTGGGAATATTTCGAGCTCAATTTTTAAAACTGGCTGACGATTCATTTGAATCACAATTTCAGTCAATCCAACTTCATTTTGAAAATGTAAAATTCCAGATAAGATATCTTTTCCAAGTGGCTTGATTGCTTGACGAAGATGAACATTCTCATGAAAAAAAGTGATCTCCTTCTCCTGTTTACGCACCAAAACGAATTCATACGACTGTGTTTCGAAAAAGATGGGGAGCGCATCCCCCTCATCTATATTCATCAAAGCACCTGTTATAGGTGAGAAAACAAGCTTTGATTGCATCGTAAGCCGAGAAGAATCACTGGATACCCGTAACGTCGATGGCTCCCATTCTAAGTTGTTCTCACGATGAAGCTGCAGTTTCTCTACGGTTGGATGAAACGGTTTGCCTTTTATATAAAGGTCAAAGACATCTGTCTCGATTCGCAATAACTCTACACTTTCTCTAAGAGATCCAAAACGATGTGAATCCATCTTCTTCTAGCCTCCGGAGCATGTAGAGTAGCTTTCTACTACTTTGTTTGTACGGTGCATGTAGATATTCCTTTTGCAAATCTAACTCGTATAACAACGCAGCATCCCCCACCAGCTCGTCCACTTGTAATCGAGTATCTCCTAGTGTGATTTTCAAAAGTTCAATGAGCGCGCGTTTCACAGACAAATTACTTCCTTGTATGCGGGGCAGTATTTTTTGCAGCAATTGAAAATCAAATGCTTCGTCTTGTGACATCAGGCGAAAACGTTCATTGTAGACCATGTAAAAGCAAATCGCATCCCTAACACGAAAACCGATGTGTGCGTGAATATTTTCGAGAATGAGATTAATTTTTATCAGCTTCTCGGTAGATTCCTTGATCAGATTCGAATAATCTTTATAAGCCTCTTGTAGCGTAATGTAATCACTTGACAAAAAAGATGATGCTGCTGTCCACTCCATATCTGCTTCATGGACTTCTTCGGCATCAGGAAAATTATCCAGCTGAATATAGTTAAATTCTATCGTGTTTCCACGATCCAAAACTTTCTTGCTAAATGGATGCGTCGTCTCATCCATATTTACTGTTCCAATCAGAACTACATTACTTGGAATGAAAAGCCCCTCATAAATAGCGCGGTCATCTTTGCCCAATTGATTCATCGAGATTAATGGATTTGTTACGATTCGACCATCTTTACGCTCCTGTGTTTCTATCAAACTGAGAATGTCACTAAAATAATGTTCCACACGTGCTAAGTTCATCTCATCAAGGCAAATAAAATAGACTTTATCCTGGTGTTCCGGATTAGATGCTTCTACAAGAACCTCTGTCAATGGACCTGGCCGAAAATTTCCCGTAAGATCTTTGTACCCAATTAAGTCAGATGGATCACTCCAGTCTGGACGAACCGGGATGAGTCGAAATTGCCTATTTTCGCTGGTTGCTCCAAGAGCTTCAGCAAACAGTTTCACTAATTTTGTTTTCCCCGTACCTGAAATGCCTGCGAGGATTACAAACGGCTTTGTTTTTATAGAAAGGTAGAAGTTTTCGATCAGTTGATCAGGATAGTGGAAACCTTTTTGTCGAATGTAAGTTTTAATCGTATCTATCGCTTCTTTTACGTCCGAATCATGCACAAAGAGTGGCTCCTTCTTGATAAAAGATACACTTGATTCGCTTGTCGTAGCTATCTCCTCTGCTAAGCTGTGGCTATAATCCACGTACTCTCGATAGTACTCCAGCATCGACTGCAGTTCCGCCAGTAGTTGCTGATTAGATGGCAAGTTGCTTGCTTCATATTTCATGTAAGCTATCGTCGATACTTGGTAATCTTCACCAAGTCCCTTCTCCGTTAGATGAATATTCTCATCCTTTTGGAAACCATCTAATGTAATAACGGAGCGAACCTCCTGAGCATTTCTTCTTAAATACGCGTACCCCTCTTTTTTCCCTTGTTTTAACGGCACTGTTACTCCTTGGGCCAAAGTCAAATAAACTGCACTCATGTCTTGGGAAAAAAGGTAAACGACGTAGACACCCTGTTGCGTAGTCGTAGTTATTCTTTTGTCCATAATCGCGATCCAAGGTATATCTGCCCAATTTCCTTGTCCTACAGATCCTTGAGCCTTCCCTTCCTCTGGGAAGAACGGCAGTTTTGAAATCTCATTTGGAATCTTCTGCCTCACTAATTTTCCAAGGTCGTTCTCTTTGAAAGGCTGCTGCTTTGTTTCCAAATAAGTAGATAGTATGGCATGTAAATAATCACGTAACGTAATGGATGGTTTCAGCTGACTAAAATAATTCTCCAGCTCATGTATCGTATACTCGCTCAGCTCTTGGATTTGGGGTGTGCGTAGCTCTTCTAAAATATCTGCTCGGAAGCCATACTCAGTATGGTTGCGATCATTCATTAAAACTTCTGAAAGAGCTTGGAGCGGCGTCTGGATGATGTGGTGGATTTGCGCTAAAGTAATCTCCCGCCATTGTTTACTTAGTTTTGCAGGTGGTGAATCTACTACCAGGCCTTTCGCTTCCCGTTCTTGGTAGTAAGTGAGAAATTTTTGCTTGAGAGTGTCCAAGGCTAAAGACGGATTCCCTTTTTTCAGTTCGTCGAGAAGGCAGAGGATTACGACCATTTTGTATGATTTTTGCTTGTGTTTAAATATATTTGTAAGAGTAATTGGTAAGGCCATTTGTTTCCTCCAGTGATTAGGGCTGTGTGGATATTATAGCAAATATTGTTAGGGAGGGGGATTTAGTCGTGGATCTCGTTCCGTATGTAGTCTTTTATACTTAAGTCGTTAGAAACAACTGGAAATCAAAACTCCCCCAACATTGGAGGAGCCTACAACTAGCTAAATTGGCGCTACTCGAAACATTCCGGTTAAAGCAGGGTACTGCTGAAAGCCGTATTTTTCATACAGTTTCTTGCCTTCGTTAGACGAAAAGAGACCGATAAAAGCTTGGTCGGGAGCATTCTCTTTTAGATAGAGCATGAGATTGTCCATAATCATTGTCCCTATCCCCATTTTTTGAAACTCCGGACGCACAACAATATCTTGCACATAAAAATAAACGTACCCCAGCTCCGAGTCTCAAACCTTTTTTCGCCCAAAGCGATCAGCGTCACCCATGGCTGGTGAATGGTAATTGTTTTCATGCCGAACTGCCCCCCCATTGATCGCAGCTATCTACGTTCCTCGTCGTCTTCAGCCGCAATGCCACACACAACAATCATATGTTTTGACACGTATGTACCGATGGCTGCTCGCTTGCATTCACGTTCCTTGAATCAGCTTGGCACTTTCGCTGTCTGCCCCTCCCGATTATCCGATCGTCCATTATCGTAAAACGACGGGCAGAGATATCGGTGAGAGATCCTTCATGATTTTTTCCACTTCCTGAGCACAAAGCGGTTTGATTTGACTGAAATACTTCTGTTTTGCAAGCGACATGACAGTTGTGCAAATATGCGTATTAGTCACCGCTGGAACTAATACTACATTAGGATCAACAGAGTAAAAGCCTTTTGAAGCAACCTCGCTTTCAAAGTCCTGGGTTAGCCGCACAATATCATAAATTTTAATACTGAATAACTCATCGCTGAACTTAACGTAGACATCAAATCGGCAACCTCTGCTTTCCGCCTCAAACTCAAGACACTCAGAATTATCTGTAACGTAAATTTGGATTTGGTCCATGCTCGCCTCGCTTGATTTTTTTGTGATGCAATCATGATGCCCCCTGAACGAACGGGTAGCTATATTCATTCTCTCATGGAGAGTAAGAAACAGGGAGGATTTAATTACTTTATTGGTGAGAATTTCGAAAATTAAAAACTCCATCCCATGCCCTTTTGGCAAAGCTGAAAAAGAGAGTCCCTGATGTTACAAATCATCCATGCGGCAAAAATAAACACTCGCCCAGTCCACTCACCTACAGCGGTACATACGTATAGCAATAAGGCACCTCGTTTACGGAAGGAGTGATTCGATGCCCATCGCGAATGACAACAGGCAGCAGGTTTTGCAGACATTCGGAAAAAGTCGTCCTTTTTTTGTCCCGAATGTCGGCCAGGCGGATTCCCGACTTCATTATTACGTAAAAGGAGCCGATTATGAAGCGTACTTCATGCCGGGAGAAGTTCTCCTGACGTTTCAAGAGAAGCCTGCCGGAGATTTTTCGCCCACAGCAGCCCTCGGCTCTATTTTTCCTCAATCCGCGGAGAAATGGAACAAGCAGGTACGCGGAGTCCGGCTGTCTTTGGCGTTTTTGGACTCCAACCCGGCAGCAAAGCCGACAGGCCGCAAGCTCGCTACAAGGACAGTCAACTATTTGAAGGGCAACGATTCTTCCAAATGGCATACAAATATTCCTACGTATGAGCACGTCGTCTATCCGAAGCTGTGGCCGGGAATTGACCTCGTGTTTCACGGTGATAACGGCCGGATCAAATACGAATTTGTCGTTCAGCCCGGTGCGAAGGTGGCAGACATCCGTTTTGCCTATCGCGGAGCAAAATCGTTGTCTCTGGATGAGCAAGGGAATCTCCTCATACACACCGAAATCGGGGAGCTTCGCGAAGCACGTCCGTTCAGTTACCAGCAGATCGGCGGGCGGAAGGCAAGCGTCGGCAGTTCCTTTTTGCTCGAACAGCAACTAGATGGCGCACCCGTCATCCGCTTTCAGATCGGAGCTGACTACGATCCGCATTACCCGCTCGTCATCGATCCTGAGCTGGAGTACTCCACGTATTTGGGCGGAGGGAATTTCGAGATCGGCTTTGCGATCGCGGTCGATGCAGCGGGGAACGCCTACGTGACAGGCTCTACAAACACTCCCGAAACGGCTGCCGTTCCTTTTCCCGTCACTCCCGGGGCCTTTCAAACAACATTTGGCGGGACATCGGATGCATTCGTCGCGAAACTGAATCCCGCCGGAAACACTTTCCTGTACTCCACTTACCTTGGTGGAGGGGGGATCGACCAAGGTTCGGCGATCGCCGTCGACTCCTTGGGAAACGCCTACATCACAGGCAACACGAACAGCTCTCAAACGAATCCGGTTCCGTTTCCCATCACTCCGGGGGCCTTTCAAACGACTTTTGGCGGAGCGCTGGATGCATTCGTTACCAAACTGAACCCTGCGGGCAACGCCCTCGTTTACTCCACCTACCTTGGCGGGGATTCCATCGATTTCGGCTCGGGTATTACCGTCGACGCCGCCGGAAACGCCTATATCGTCGGCACTACGGCAACTTCTCAATTGGATTTCACACCTTTCCCCATTACTCCCGGCGCGTTTCAAACGTCGTTTGGAGGGAACACAGATGTGTTTGTCACCCAATTGAATGCCGCGGGCAACGCGCTCATCTACTCTACCTATCTGGGCGGAGGATCGTTCGATTCCGGGGCCGCCATCGCGGTCGATTCCTTGGGAAACGCGTACGTCACGGGAAGTACCTCTACTCCCGAGACCGATCCCGTTCCCTTCCCGATCACCTCGGGTTCCTTCCAAACGCTTTACGGGGGAGGCAGCTCTGACGCGTTTATTGCCAAACTGAACGCCACTGGCAGCACGCTTGTCTACTCTACCTATCTGGGCGGCGGGCAAAACGATGCAGGAGCTGCCATCGCGATGGATACGGCAGGCAACGCATACGTGGCCGGAAGCACCGCTACCCTCCAGACCGATCCCGTCCCTTTTCCAATCACCCCGGGCGCCTTCCAGACGGTCCACGGAGGGGGGCTCTTAGATGCATTTGTCACCAAGCTGAACCCGACAGGCAGCGCGCTTGTGTTTTCTACCTATCTGGGCGGCAGTCAGGACGATCAGGCTTTCGGGATCGCACTTGATTCCTTGCCAAACGTCTACGTGGCGGGTATCACCAACACACCGCAAACAGCACCCGTCCCTTTTCCAATCACACTGAATGCCTTTCAACGCAACTACGGGGGCGGCAGCCACGATGCATTCGTGACCAGCCTGAACACCGCAGGCAACGCTCTCCGCTATTCCACCTACTTGGGAGGCGGGCAAGACGACCAAGCTTTCGGCATCTCCGTAGATGGATCGGGAAACGCCTACGTGACAGGCATTACTTCCACTCCTGAAACAGATCCGGTTCCGTTTCCCATTACTCCAGGGGCAGCGCAGACTTTATTTGGAGGGAATCTGGACGCATTTATCGTCAAAATCATCGTGCCAGCTCCGCCGATCCCTATCAACGTCCTCGAAGTCTGCATCCGCGTCCCCAAAATATACGACTGGGTCTACACTGCGCTCTCGGGCCGAAACGAAGTCCGGATTCCAGACGAGTGCCGCCCGCTGGTGGAAGCCGCAATCCTGGCCGGTCAGCGTATCGATATCCAATGTGCAACGCCGCTTGTTCCACCATCATCCGGACACGTCCAGCCACCGTGCTGTTCAGACGCTGCTTGCTCGATTATCAGCATCCGCCGCGACACCAGTCTCGTTTACGGAAACGCAGTGCGAATGGGCATCGTCCACTTTCTGCTTCGCTCCACGCAGTTGATCCGCGTATTTGCCGACAGCGCGCTGCTGTGCGAATTTTCGGCTCCTGCCCAGCTCGACAGCGAAATCGCGCTTTGTTTGCCCGAGCCTCTGAATGCCTCCAACATCCGCTACCACATCGTCGCCAGCGAGTGTACGCCGAGCAGCCATGTACTGTTGGACGGCAGGGTCGCCATGGACATCGTCATCTGCATGCAGATCCAGGTGGAAACGGATGTGAAGCTGGAAGTGCTCGCCAAACTTTGCGCACCTCGTCCGAACTCGTTCCCGGTTCCCGTCCCGACCCCATCGTTCCGTTGCCCGCCCATTGCTTTCCCGCCGCAATGCCCGAGCCTGTTCCCGCAATGAGCAACGATCGTCAAGCCGGGAGACGTGCGTTTTTTGCAAAAAGGCAGCTGGCGCTTCGGACTTTTCATTCTCGTTCCAAGCTCGGCTGCCTTCTGTTTGCTGTCCGGATAGTCCCATTTTAGTCAGTGATCGCCGCGCTCAAAATTTTGTATCGCAAGAAGCGCGAAATGGAAAACATCAGGATTCCATATTATGGTATAATTTTCGGTTAGCAGGAGCAGTCTGGGATTACTCCCGACCTTCGCAACTGTTCAAGTTGTCCGTTCAAGTTGTCCGCAACTCCATCGCACGCAAAAATCAAATTGGTAATGGGTGACCTCAATGATAAAACAGCTCGCAGTTAAAATGCCTTTAGTCTACAAACTCAGAATCCTTCAGCTTCGTTTAAAGAGAACGACTCGCAATCTGTTTGTGAATTTTGCCAATAAGCGAATGGTTGATCGCTTCCCCCATGTAGTCAAACGCCATCAATCGCTTTTAAGGAGAAAATTGGGTACATCCGATCCGATGTTACAGGAAAATAAAATTACCAATCTACGCATTGCCCTAAAATCCATGGACGGGATTGTTTTGAAGCCAGGTGAAACCTTTTCGTTTTGGCATTTAATCGGGAAACCGAAAGCGAGCAAAGGGTATATTGACGGATTGTTGTTATCGCAAGGTGAAGTGAAGACAGGTATTGGGGGAGGATTATGCCAGTTAGCGAATTTGCTTTTTTGGCTTGCCTTGCATACACCGTTAGAAATCACGGAGAGACATCATCATAGTTTTGATCCGTTTCCAGACGAGCATAGGGTCTTGCCTTTCGGGAGTGGGGCAAGCGTATTTTTTAATTACGTGGATTTGCGTTTCTTTAATCCCACCAATAATCAATTTCAATTTCACGTTTGGCTAACCGACCAACATCTAAAAGGAATTGTTTTTTGTGAAAACGAGTTGCCCTTTTCCTACCATTTGGAAGAAAGAAATCATCAATTCCATCATATAGACGGGAAGAATTTTAGAGAGAACGAAATATGGAGGAGAGTCATTGATAAACGAACCGGGAATCTTCTGCATGAAGAATTGATGATTCACAATTATTCTGAAGTCAAATATGAAATAACTCGGTAGGGGCACCAAGAACCTATCTTGATTTGCCGTAATGCAAAAGTTGTTGAATGCTCAACACCCGCTGTTCCGTTCTGCCAAAACATTTGCTATCTTGCCTGCCCTGTTTCCTGCCCCCTTTTTTGCGATACGAATGAAAAAAATCTTTAGCCAAAATGTCTCTATCCGTTAGCTGACACTCGATTAGACGTTCAGCCACTTCAGGCTGTTCAATCTGCATGTTTGGCACGACCGAAATCGTTGCGAGCCATAAGCCATAAAGGAAGGAAGTCCAGCTCGATTGTGCCTCTCTCTGACTTGCTCCTCTGGTGATTAGGGCAGTTATTGGCAAATGTCCTCATTACCTTTATTCATCTTCCTTGTCAAAAAAGCCGCTCGGTTGACCGACTCTTCCGCACTTTACTCAAGCTTTTCCAAGAAAAAACCCCAGATAAATCCTAAGGATCAGCCGCCAACGACTAATTTGTTTGGATCAACAAACGACATGACCGTTTTGTTGACCGCAAGCAGTCACATCCCGTTTGCTGAAAAAAGTATCGACGTTTTTCACAGAGAAAACCCTGCTCCTTGGATACTTGAAATATTACCCGCCGAATCCTCCGATACTAAATAAAGTGTCCAATATCCTGGCTCGGTAATAGTAAATCCATCCAAAAGCACCTGTTTCCGTTGATCGGCTGTTACATTCAATTGTCCAGATCGTACGATTCTCGGATCATTCCGGGCCATAATCAAACTTTTATTAGGCATAACGTTAAAATCCGCGTCCCTGACGAAGATATAGTAAATAGTCCCGGGCTCATCTGACCAAACCTCAAAATCTGCCGTGGTCGATGTGTGATTTCCAAGCATTACATTCACGTTTGGAGCAATTGTATCATCGTGCGGTGTAACGATATGCAGTTCGCCTTGGGCGATATTGACATTATTCTTGTAAAAATGAAGCGTGATGTCATAGCTAGTATCCGCACGTAATGTTTTAATAGCACCAAATCCATAAGTCTCCCCGTAATTGAAGACCCTGTATTCCTGCCCCTTTACATAAGCCACCATGTAATCGGCATAGTCGCTATCTGACCACCTCCATCTAAATTGGACTTGCTCCGCACTTAGTGCTGTCTGTTCGATTGTTACTGATAAGCTATTTCCGGGTCACCCTGGACCTACACCGTGCGAGCGACTTTCATCGCACACGGCGTTCCATCAACAAATAAGAAGATAACGATTTACAACGGGCAGATTTAGGGTAAAGGGAGCAAGCTTATCTTGCAGCTAACTAAAGTTATCGTTTCAACCCGCGCGATTTGATGAATGGCGGGATAATTGAATCTCCAGCCCCATGCCAGAAGATCAGTTAAACCAATGGATGATCATTTCAATTGCCATAACGACGGGCCCAATTCAGAAATTTTTTCATCATCACAATCTCCTCCTTAGTTTAGCGCTTAATAGCGCCTTCGCTAAGTAAGGACATCGGGAGAAAGATTTTAATAAACGACGAGAGGTAACCGGTAACAGGCATGAAGAAGCGTGAGCGGAAAATTTTTTCAAAATCGCAGCGCGAAACATCCTCAGCGGCGATGTTACACAGCTGGAACTAATCCACTTTCAGAGCATCACAAAAATGTCCAGCCGTTACATAGATAAGAAGTACATCACAGAGACGTTCCCGTAGTGGAACGACCAGGTCGAGATCCGAAAAAATATGAACCTTTCTGACGGGAAGTACCCCACTTAAAAGAGGCATTTTACCAGTTTCTTGTCTTTCTTCAGCTGAAGGACCCCTTCTCGTTGCTCCGGCAGAACAAATCGGATCGAGAACGGATTGTCTATCTGGAATGCCCTCTCAACACACCAACCCTTCCATATGTTACAAGAGATCAGACGGCATGGCGGTTCGCCACTGACTGTACCGCAAGGATGTTGTCGATTACAAAGACACGCGGCGCTTTTCTCGTGAGGCAGTACGCTTTCAGTCGGTCGTCTGAAATTTCGATGGGACGCAAAGTTCGCTGTGTAGTGCGGCCGTCACTGCCAAGGTAAATAATCCGGATGTGCTGACGCTGTTGTATGGCTCTTTGCAGTTGCCTTTTCATGCTGTTCGCCTCCAAACAGGAACGTTTGTTTGTATTATATGCGAACATAATACGAACATGCAAATAAAAAAAGCTCTACACTTGTAGAGCTTTGCAGAAGCATCGAACTGCCCTATAGCTACCCGGTTAAAATTTTTCAGGGAATTGCTTGACGATGCCTTCTGTCAAAATGTCCGCCAAATGAATCATATGGATCTCGTTTTTGTCCGTTGCTGCAATATCCGCTTTCCAATCTCCTTTGAGACAGTTCAGAACTATTTCCGTAATCAATTGAAGGTGCGCATAAAGCATATCTTGCAGCGTTTTAAACTGCCAGTTCGGATTCGCTGCACTTAAAAATTTCGAAATATCGTCAGCGTTTCTATGCCAGTCCGCCTCCAGCTTTTTCACATCCGCCTGATTGCCCCCTTTGGCAGCCGCTACAATTTTCCCAGCGATCAAAATATGCTCTCTGAGAAGATCAGCCAGCTTATTTCCGGCGGCTTCCCCATAATAAGGCTTGATCAGATTCCCGATATCCTGCTGGTTCTGCAAAAGTCGGTCCAAAACGTCCTTCTGGTCTGGACGATTCGATATGGCACTGACAATGTAGCTTCTCGTCCATATTGTATGGTCGATCCAGACTTTCTGCATATCTGTCTTCAACTGCACCATTTTGGGACTGAGGCAAACTGAATCAGCGGCCTTCCCCTCTTTGGCTTGCACGGATACTACTGCCTGCATCATGCTAAAAACGAGTGCCAAGGTCAACAGTAACGCAAGCATCCGTTTGATTTTCATATTCATCTGCTCCTCTGTTCATAGGAAATAAGTCTTTTCAGGCTGTTTTATTATCGTTGAGATACCTGATTTTATACATTACACTTGCCACTTTGAGGTTATTTAGGGTTGTTTTCAATGGTTGCCAAAAGATAGATGAAATGCTCATGGAGTTGTTCAAACAGGCAACAGCCCTCCCCCCGGTTATCCCCTGGACGGAGGGCTGTGTTTTTGTCGCGTTGTTTTTTCTGTTGTCCGGTCAGGCATCGTAAACATGAGCCAGGGCAACTCGCTCAGTCCGCCTGCTGGATCGTTGGTCAATCGCTTTTTCCAGGCGCTCGAGTTGTTCAGTAGTCTTTTGGCAGTCAAACACTGTCAATTGCCTTCAAGCCGGCTTCACGTTTCCAGCCCTCCAGCTTCAAGGCCGTAGACGTTTCTTTATCGATAAAATTGTCAGGCTTATCAACATCATACTTATCTGGCCTATCCGTCTCAATCAACTTGATCAAATTATGCGGGTACGCTGGGTCAGCAACGTCACCCGTCTTCCATATCTTCTGGAAAACGCTTCTGCTGAGTGATCCAAGTGACACAATTCTACTAGCACTTAGCGGAATCAATGCATAAGTTGTTGAAGCGTCATGTCCTGCTGCCATTACTGGCCCGTCTGGTGAGAATGTGACAGGTGCACTGTCTGATCCAAGACTTTACTCGTATTTTGCACCCAACTTCCAAGTGATTCTAGAACAACCGTGTTCCTTCCCCCTTTCCAAAAGAAAAAGCCGCTCGGTTGAGCGACTTCGAAAGTAATGACTGATGGAGCGCTGTCTAATCTGCAGTACCAGTATAGAAAGGCAAACCGATAGGCGAAGAAGCATTGTGAGCTGCATCTTCAGCTGTTACATAAAGAGTGTAGTTGGTATGACCAGGAGTCAATCCACTTAGATGGACATTATTTGGGCTACTAAAACTCGCTGCGATATAACCACTATCTACTGCAAGGTTCCCTTGTCCGTCAGTTCCTGCCTTAATCTGAGAGCTGTTCGGTGCGGAAGCATTGCTAGGAACTACAACAAAATAGAGGGTTCCATCCTCATTCACATTGAACTTCAGATCAGCATCTGTGGCTCCAATCCGATAATCGTGATTCACAAATGTGAATGTTGGTGGTGTCGTATCGCTATTCTCGCCTTATCCCTTTTCTATTTCTCGGTTTATAACGAGCCTACACCGTACAGGCGACTTTCATCGCACACGGCGTTCCATCAACGGATAACAAAGGAGATTTACAACGGGCCAATTAAGCGTAAATATTTACAGGATTTGAATGCAACATTTGAATCCACGTAGCAAGTGATAACAAAACAGCCGATTGGATAAATCGGGGAGCCACTCGACAATCAGCTTCATCAAGGAACAGTCAAAAGAAGTTTTCACTGGGTTCGAACCAGCGCCCCACACCTCTTACTTACTTTTACTTACTTTGTATAAAAAAAGACTTTTAATAAAAGTCTCGTGGATTTGAATCACATTCTATTTTTAAAGGCATAAACCAATTTCTCAGGAATTTTCGTGTATCTGAAACTGTTATCGGAACATCGCCTTTTTGAATATCGAGGTACAGGCTATAGCCTCCATCAGATTTAGACTCAATTGGAATCAAGTCAATAAATTCGTTAAAATCTTTTACTGCTTCGCTGGCGCTATCTATTTGTGGTTTGGTTACATCACTTACAATCATCAAAAATTGTCTCTTCAACAATACACCCCATTGTTTTTATTTTCATTATATCACAGTAATGAAAAGCAGGTGGGAAACGAACAGTTGGCGACTTATCGATCTTATCAGAAAATGGTGGCTAACCGCCGCCCTTTGTATTGAGGTTTTGGGTGGGTCATTTGTACCTCTGGTGGCACTTCACTATCCCTACGCAAGTTGAATAGGTCTTTTGGCATCCTCACTCAGAAGACAGCTTTGCGGAAAATTCGATTCCATGATATCCGTCATCCTCATGCAAGCTTGCTATTGAAACAAGGAGTAAATTCGAAAAGGTTGTATTAGAAATGCTAGATCTGGCCAATGTCCGTATTACATTAGATACATATAGAAACCTTTGCCTAATCTCCAGAGAGACACCCGGGATGGATTTGGTAATATATTCTACAAAACCCGAAAATAGCCTAGGTTCGTATCAAAATACAAATTCGTATCAAAACCAATGAAACAACCAAATGACAACAATAAGAAAAACCCCTTGATTACCAAGAGGTTTCAGCATTCATTATATGGTGATCCGGACTGGGTTCGAACCAGCGACCCCCACCCTGTCAAGACGCCAGACCTATTTTGTTGTAGTTTGTTTAAGTTAGATAAACGTTGATATTACAGCATTTTAGTGGTTTGTATGTTTGTTAGGCATTAGCTCTCATTGGTGTCTTTTTTTACGTTTCGGCACCACTTTCGGCACCACTTTTCCATTCATGATTGTCCCTTTAACTATCGAGGGAACACACGCTTAAAAATCCTATATGAGCGACAGACCCTAATCACCTAAGCTATCGTCAAATCGTTTAACTGCACTATGGCTTGTATGTCTCTTGGTTTCAAGAAGTAGAATAATCATTTAAGATTTCTTCTTTTTCTGCCGGTAGATGACAACATTCCTTTTTATTAGGTGAAGAGTTATTAGCTCAGATTAAACTGTCTGTAGCTGGTCGTGATCTGACACAGAAGGAATTAAAGATGCTTCTTGCTTTACTATTTATGGAACGTAGTTTTGATCTTGATTAATCCCAATAACCGATCTGAGGTTAATACCTAAAAATGCAGAGAGCTTATCTAAATCCACATGCTTGCATTCGATGTCAATCACCATCCTGTTGTATGAGAAAATTATACTTTTATCAATTTACACAAGTTTATTATACCACAAAACAAGAACTTTCGTTTACTTTTCCCGAAATAATTTACAATTTCTTTCAACTCCTTCCATCTGTAACAAAAAAAACCGCACGACACATCTTCTGCAGGTTCTCTGCTAGAGAAGAATGATCGTGCGGTACTTCCGCTACGTACAATATTAATTTGATGCAATAATACCATTAGCTAATTTATCTGTCAACTTTTGTGCTAGTTGCAGAAGTTTTATGTGGACTTCGCATCAAAAATTATGCAACAATCATATGCATTTGATCTTTTATTGAATAATACTACGACAAGAATATGAATTTGTACAATTAAGAGCATTTTACTAGATTTGAGATGATTTCTTTACAATGTCAAGAAATCATCGGACTCTATTTGCTTCCTTGTTGTAGGACATTTTCCTTCACAACTTCATCATGATTTGAAGTTTTTGGAACATCTATTTCTAAAACCAGAGGCAAACATTTGTATCTTGTTTTTCTTAATAAGGGTCAGTTTATCTTCTAAAATAAATGCATCCCATTCGCGGTACTGCTCTGATCAATTTTAATTTTTCTTAATTGTTACTCTAACACTTTGTACGTGGTACTATTTTCCTAGAGGTGAAAATAATCATGGAAGTCATATTCGAACCACCAAATTTAAAACAAGAATTAGACGCGCTTTTTAAATTTTGTAAGGAGTACGAAATTGAAATTGAATTAGATCATTATTATTATCCTGTTGAGGAAGGAGACGATGAAGAAGAGCTTGATAATAATCGTCCTGTCAAGCCAATTAATTACAACACATCAGTAAAATTGTGGCTTCCAAGGGCAACCTATGATTATGACTGTAATCTTAATTACATCTTAGAAATAGTTAACGAAGCGAAAAATGGCGAGATTATGGGTAATTTCAAATTCATAGGTCTCAACACTGCATTAATTAGAATAGATACTGATAATTGGGGACTCTTTAATAGAATATATGAGATAAGTAATTTGAAGAGTTCTATTTCTGTCTCGCAGAAAATTTATACATTAGAGATAATTCACGGACTAACTAGTTTCGGCATCTTACTTACAATTGAAGGTAAGTTTAGCAAATATGTTCCACCAGTCGATAGCGACGATGTATTCATATTAATTTCATGTCCAGATGGAATAGAAAATGAAGTAATCGATAAACTATTTAATTCTTATGTTTTCGAGCTCAGATCAACTTTAGGTTTAGAACTCCATATAGGAGTTCGACCAGATTATGACCCATGGGAAGAAGTTGAACCAGAAAATCTTGAAAACCCCATTGAGGTTAAGCTCAGACCATTAATTTATGGAAAAGGAATTAATGAACTGTTAGAAATCTATAACTCAAGTAGTAATTCCCATACTCCAGAAAATTTAATTTTAGCTTATACACGAGTTATTGAGTACGTATCACAAACAGTAATACGCAAAGACCTGATCGAAAAAACTGTAAATAAGTTATCTAGTCCCAGAGCTTTAACCCCAGATGCAAATTACATTTTAGAATTAGGGAAAATTTATGAAGAACATAGAAATACTAATCAAAAGGATTTTTTGCTATTAGATTAACAATCGAAGCTTGTTGTGACTTACTCGAATTAGAAAACTTTTTACCACAGTTCCTTAAGAAAAATATAAAAATTAACATCGATAGTAAGCTTGATGATCGCCAGAAAGCGTTTGAAAAAATCGCTAATTCTATTTCCAATACAAGAAACATGTTTGCACACGCAAAAACGAATTATCAAGCAAAGGGGGATGAATGTCCTCAAGATCAGCTCCATGACTTTGCAAAGTTTGTAGATGTAATAGCACAGCAAATCATTAGATGGTTTTCTAGACAACATGAAGATACTCGCCTAGTTTAGGCTTTTATGTCATATATCCTCTAAAACCCGTCCCCTTAGTACAATTTTAGACGCCATTAAGGTTATGGCAGAAGTTTAGCGAATGGTATGCAAGTCCAAACAATACATCAAGATTTATCTTGAGCGAGAACAGTTCCCCGTGCCACTGAAGACTCTTGCAAGTGGCCCGCTCTAGCTCCGGGGCCAAATCCAGAAGTGGATGGATACACCAAGGCCTCGTGGGCATAGAAAGAGGACCAATAAAAAATTTATCAATTGAGGGTGATCATATGGCAGACTATGGACAGGAAGTAGTAAAGATTTTTTTAAGTGGGTATGGGTTAGAGGTAAAGAAAATCAAAGAAGGTTCCACAAAAACACCTGACTTTGATGTTTTAATGCACAGTAAGAGAGTATTCTATTGTGAAGAGAAAACTCTTGAATATGATGATTTCGAGGGCCACAAGGATGACCCGGTCTATAATTCCATTTCAGCTCACATTCACAAAGCAGCGAAGCAATTCAATAGTATAAACCCTAATCACGAAGTTCCTAATGTTTTGGCCTTTACCAGCCTTGATTCAAGTAAGGATATACATGATCTAATCATAACTATTACTGGCAATGCCTTGTTAGAAGGAGGAGGTGTTCTAAAAATACGAAATGTAGGACATCGTTTAGATGAAGACCTCGATGTCATCGACCTTTTCCTATGGTTTGATCAAGAAAAGTTCATTAATTTTGTTATAGGAAGAAATTCAAAATATGAACAAGAATTGCTTAAAGTTTTTAACATTACCGAGTAGTAACTTGCCTTTAAGAACCCGCCAAGATGTTAAGCCTGGCGGGTTGTTTACTAGCCAGCTAGTATAAAATCAACGAAAACTGGCGATCGCAGAAGGCCGCTCTTTGTCCAGTTACGGAATTTTAATCTTGGCTTTTATCTGCTCTATAGTATCTTTCTTTAAATGACGGTTGATTTTTCTCAAACATAGTCTTTTCTTTTTGTAAAAATTCCCTAATATATGCGTTTTCCATTCTATTTATTCCACCCATGTGCGACGGAATTATTAATTTATTGGCATCTTTGGAGATTTTAATCCATGGAAAGTTAATTCTCTTCGATATTTTATTTTGGCTAATATGAATGAGCCTACCATTTGAGTCAGCCGACTTGAAGGATGCAACTTCTCTCTCTAACTCTTTAATCTTTGGTGTTCGTCTGTTCCCAAAATGAATTCCTTCAATATATTCTCTTCTAGTTTTTTGGTTAAAAAACACGTTATTATATGCGTTTAAGTAAAATAACTCATTTAATTGATCGACATCTCTTGCTTTCCGTAAAGTTAATACGTTATCTTTTGCTTCGGGAATTTCATAGGAAAAACTGTCATAAAGCAATATACATTTTTGGGGTGATATAGGGAAAAAGAATTGCATCCCTCTATTAATATAACCAAATCCTCCCGGATATCGTTTAGTAAGATAAAATGAATTATACCGAATTAAAGGATTATCTGACGTAATAAATCTTCTTGCTCCTGTTTGTTCTACAATTAGAAGTGGTTCTAGATCAATAACAAAAGGTACACCCTCAATAGCTGCTTTAATACTGTGGTTAGCCGGTTCATTCAACTCGATTTTAAATTTTTCTAAATCGACGTCTTTAAAAGCAGGGTCTTCTTTCATTAATGTTTTTGCCACAAAATCTGCCACATTATTAGCGGAGTCGGCATGTTTCAAATTCCTTGCCTCACTAACAAGTAAAAACATAACAAGGTGTAAATAATCTTCCTCATTATTCGGAAATTCATTCTTATCAAGAATTTTTCTAATAATCGAAGATGCTTTTGCTTCTATTTCTTCATTTAAGAAGTTTTCTACTTTTTTATCCGAACCATAAAAATTGTGCTTTTGACACATATCTTTGATGGAAGCATTCGGTATATATTTCGAATTGGTAATATTATAGGTATCTATTGCCTTTGTACTATCTGAAAAATTTCTTAAATAAAACTTTGGAACATAATGTTGTCTGTTTTTTTCCGCCATTTTTTCACCTTAAATTTTTTTATCTTAATTATGTATTATTGAAATACTCATATCAATATTATTCCATTACAATCCTCTATATTTTAAAAGTTTGTGATTTTTCAAGTCATCAACACTCTTCTTTTGTCACTTATAGTCCTCCTTAATTCGCTTTTTAAACCGTAATATGATTCATAGAAATCCACTGGCTATCTTCATCGGTCAGTGTAGCAAGAACAACCCGCCCTTTATTATCGGTGCGGGTTGTAACTTATAAAGGGTTTAGTTTTTGAGCGATACTTACACCGCCGGAGCCATTAACAATAACCTCTGAAACCTTGTATTTACTATCTTGTGCATTTCCCCACCCTAGAACTGTACCAATTATTTTATCGCCTTTTTCAGTACCGATTACATCATTCGCTAAGTCTGTTGTGACTGTTACTTTGAATTTGTCATCAATCTTTGTCATATCCACTGCCTTAATATTCGCGTACCAGGACGTTTCCTTAAAGCTGCCTTCCAGATATGTTTTAAATTCTTGGATTGCAGCTTTGGTCTCCTCTTCCTGTTGTTGACTAATCGCTGCCTGTTTTGTTGATGTCGTCGAATCAACGCTGCAACCATACAAAAGAGAACTCAATAGTACTCCAGTAACCATAACGAGTTTGTATTTTTTCACGAACACTAGCCCCTTTATCTATAACATTTGGGACTAATTGTATATTACGTTTTTTCACAATGCAATGCTTTCAAGACTGCAGCGTCTTCTCAACACCGCCATTTTAAAAAGGCGGGTTGTCTACTGCTGCTATCTCTCTGTTCATTCTATGCACGCCCGTTCGCTTGCTGCTTGGCATCGTACAGAAAATTGTTAAGGCGAACTTGGCATTCAGCTTTTAAATGCGACACGTTATAGAGACATTCTTCTTGTCGGCCACGGACAGTCACAACTACAGAGTATACGTGATACTGTGAAATCAGATAAAGTTACAACTGAAGATTTTGTTGAGAATACAGTGGGAAAAGCAAAATTACAATTAATCTTCTGGTATATAGGTACGGCACTTGCTTTAGGTACTTTAGTTTTTGGGATTATTAGATTCCTAAAACCTTAAAAAAAAGCGCTTAATAGCGCTTTTTTCATTTGCTCTCTTGCCGCATGAAAAGAAGATATCTATGTTTATCCCTGTCGTAAATGTAAAGATGATTACTTTCAATCTCAGTTGGCTTATTGCCCAAAACAATCCGATTTGAATCTAAGGAATACAAAACAAAAAGTGGCTGATTTTGCACTGTTTCTATATGTGGGATAATCATTTTATATGAATTCTTTCCGGCGGGATTCTCTATTTTAAATTCATCACGATACAAATGAATTGAAAAATGAAAATAGACTAAAGCAAAAAGTGTGCTTGCCAAAATTGAGCCGAGTAGAGACAGCCAATCTGTTTCTTTGATCATTAGACGATACGTTGTAAATGCTGAACTGCAATATATGGAAAAGTAAGCACTAACGAAGTGTGTCAGAAGCAGAAATTTATAATATCGTTTGTTTTTGCTGTAATCAAGTTCATATTCTTCTTTACGAATTAGTTTTGAGTACAATGCCACGATCTTTCTTATAGCCAAATGGACCATGATGATACTGAAACTAATTAATAAGGTTATAATAATGAGCACGCCAAGCCAAATTAAAAAATATGAATCGTTGTCATTTTCTGCTATTGAAAGGGCTATTCCTCCACCTAGTAAATGCGAGAAAATAATCAGTATCAGTGTAAACATTAGCTGTTTATAGCCGGTTTCCCAACTTTGTTGATCCTTTGTATCGAATATTTTATCGAAGTCAGACTTTTTTACATATCTAATGAATGCTTTGATTAGCTTTACAACTGTCGAAATCAGGAATACCCCAAAGCCAATGATCATAATTAAGGGGTAATCTCTAGCAAAAATTGATAAGAAAGGTATTTCGTTCATACTTACCACTCCATTAACAAAAGGATATTTCATTTACTTTTTTAGTTACATACTTTAACTTTGAATATTCTCATGTGAAAAAGTCTTTTTTTACAGAAGAGAAAAAGTTAGAGATTACAAATAAAGCCCCACTTTTTAGTGGGGCAGCACAGTTATTCTCCAGCCGTCAGGTGGTCCAACTACGAGTGAACTACATCCCCATTCTGGTGGTCCGTACATTTGCCAACCAACACCGCCGTCCAGGCTCAGGTTCCAATCAGAGTCGGATACTTTAAGTTCCCATTCAGGACCACTATCCATCTTTATGCCTTCCCAATCGGGGCCTGAAGTTTTCATAGACCAACCTGGACCGTCATCAAGTTTCATTCCATCTTCCATTTTCCACTCAGGACCAGTAAATAGAACTTGGGGTCTTTCTCCAAGATCAAGACTCAGTGAAATACCACGTTCGCCAACATCTTTTAAATTATAGGTCATTCTATCACCTCACTTTTTTCAATCATACACCCAAACCAAATATTAGAAAAGATTCCGATGATTAGTTATACTGTATTAAAGGAGTGATCACTTTGAAATTCGGCATACGCAAGCCGAGTCTGAAAAAGAGATTAGCGGCCAAAACCAGTTTGAAACGGCAGATTGTTCACGGATACGGTCTGAAGATGCCTCGTGGATGGGGATGGATGCGCAATCCGAAAAAGTATGCTTACAACAAAGTCTATCATCGGACCACATTCGATTTGTTCGTATTGTTGAAAAAGATATTCAAATAGTCGAGTTATCAGGAGGAAGAATATGCTTATTAAAAGTCCAACCGTATTTAGCTATCAGGTTTTAAAACATATCGATGCCATTAAATTAGATTTATCACCGCCTGATAATACCATCACATTAGATGGAGCTATCACTTTGGTCAACATCGATGAGGTAAATGTCCTTCACATTGATAATAATTCCGTGAAAATATCTTTCGTTAGCAAAAGTTGTGAGGTTGCTCATTTCAGAATTTACCATGACGAAGTCTTAGTGGTTGACGAGAGCGCAAATCACATAACTAAAAAGTTGGACGAATAAAAAAAGCCCTCCCCGGATTGCTCCGAAGGAGGGCTGCTGTATATTAATTATCTCGAGATACAAAATTATATCTTATTTTGTTTGTTATTCTCTATCTTAAAGGAGGGGAAAGTGATGAATATAGAAATGGACTTGGTTTCGGACTGGAAGAGCATTATGTCCCAGAGGATTTTAGATAAAGGTCTGCAATTCTCAAGTGGTCTTAGAGAAGATGCAAAGATAATAAAATACTTTACCTTTTTACGAAAACTTGGTGGTAAAACTCAAGGACGACAAGTGTACAAATCAAAGGAGTTCAGTTGCCCGACAGTCCACTTAGCGGGGCTTAATCAATTGATCGAAACGCTAAAAAATGGTAAGGATATATCACCTTATCTCAGTAAGAAGGTTGAAAATATCTCTAAGATCGACGGGATGTTTAATGACTGGGGGGTGTTACATCTTCATCTCGGGGATAGACTTGAGAAAACTGGTCGCTATATAGAGCGGACTGGCCCATTACTATTCCTTTACTTGATGCCGGAATCTGCTTTTCTAATTAACATTTATCAACATAAAGAATGGACACACAAGTCCATCCTACAGACTGTATATGATAACTGGCCTGAGTTAATAGAGAGTTACATCATTCCCGATTCAACAGGAGTAACCCATGCACTTACTGAAAGTCAACATTTGGATGCAAGAGAGGCTGGAAGTTTGGTACTAATGGAATTAACGAAAAGTAGTGGTGAGAAATTTGCGATAATGCCGCCAGGTCTCGGTATAACATCATCTGGAGATCCGATACAGGATGTGAGATATTTTGACACAATAATAAATAAACTAAGAACATTAGAAGATTTTTTTCGAGAAAACCTACAAGAAGAACTTGTAGTTGAACTTCTCGGTGCAATGCCAAACCCAGTCAAATTAAAATTAATAAACCAATCAGGTAATAATTGGATTTTTGAAGAAGTGTCTACGCAAAAAATAATATTTGAAATTCCTTATGAATAATAACGATAGCCCATCCTGGAGAGTAACATTTGTTGGATGGGCTATCAATTTTTTAATTTGGTATACCTACAGCATCACGTAAAGCATTAGCAGCGTAGTGAGCTGCTTCTCTCACACCTGGATCATTGTCACTCGCCATCCAGACCGAGCCAAGAATCGCGATTACTTCCTCTGCCGACTCTTTGTCAAACTTGTTCACAGGTTTTTCCACAGCGGGTGGATTAGTATTCCACCAACCCTCACCACCGAGAGCGTCATTGTAGTCTACTGTGTGCCCCGCAAGCGTCTGCCCGTTTTTGTACTGATAGAGGTTAGCCGCTTTGGATAGCTTTCCTCTACTCCAGGCATAGGTCTGCCAGAAATGTTTGCAGGCCCCTCGCTTCGCCATTTCCTCAAGGACAGCATAAGAGCCATACACACCCACCACATAACCGGGCAGCTCCTTGGCTGCTGCTTTCAGGTAAGCCTCAATTGATGCGTAATCCTTTGGCTGTGCGTCAAAATCCACAGCAAAATAAATGGCAGTACCTAAAGGCTGACCGATCTGCTTGGCTTCCTGGAGCGCTGCTTTGCCGTCCCGTATTCCGTTGGCTGCTCCTCCAGAAGCATCACTAGTTCCGCGCTGGAAAACTGATACGACCTGCATCCCTGCCGATGTGATCGCCTCGGCTTCTGCGCGAGCGAGCAGTTTCCAGGCATACTGGGCTGGAACAAGATAGCGGCAGACAGTACGCTTGAACAGCTTCTCCGAGACTGTATTTACCTCTGCCTACCTGGTGTAGCACTTTGTCTCTCGTCAATTGGCGTATCCATTGGGGAGTCTTCCCTACAATTGCCGCCAATTCTGACGTCAGTATTTCTTTATCTTGTAGATTTTCTGGTTTCGCCTTTGGCCTCGCCAATTTTCCCACCTCACTTTCGTTTTAAACTCGTATCATAGGGATACCAATTTTCGGGTCATCAGATGAAGCCAAAATTTGAAAATGTCAGCTCTTGGATCGGATTAAGCAAAAGCGAAAGTAATTTTTCAAAAATAAATCTAGCGAGATTTCGGGGCTCGCTTCACCCGCAGTCTTCCCGGCTTCCAGAAGGACCCGTAAATATTCCTAGCATCGATTTTGAGCTGAGTTTCGCAATTAGATAGTCACGTTTTAGCTCTTTGCTCAACCAGCCAAGGTAGTTACCCATCTTTGATTCCCAACCTCTCCATTGTGGCTTGTACATTGCCATTTACTTCAATCACATCTACATTGCCACTGACCTGTATGAATAGCTGCTGTCCATCTTGCATCATAAAGAAAGAGACTCCATCCTCATCCTTTGTCGGTTGAAAGCCTTTGACATGATAGCTTGTGATGACCTGGCCTTGGTCGTTATACTTTACTACTAGAAACTCTCTGCTTGTACCGCATCCATAGATTAGTAACACGATGCTACATATCATCAGCATGTGCTTCATCTTCGCTACCACTTTTCTATCACTCCTTCCCTGTATCTATCATCTTGCTAATCGTTCCTTAGAAAATGCTTCAGCCATCTGCTCAGTTGGGTACACCATCATAGTTGGAGGTTCATCTACCCATTCGGATGCAATTAGCTTTGGATGATCGATTGTACTCATGCTAACCCTCTCCTTTCTCTTAAATAAAAAATGCCACTCTAAATACGAGTGACATGTCGCGAGTATATTTCTTTAATATTTTCTTTAAAGATTTTCTTTAGGCTTCGTGCTCTAATGAAGGAAAAAGTTTGACTGTCCTCGGATTAGAGGACAGTACCGTCCTCTACGTAGGGTACAGAACTGTCAGCAGATTAGAGGACAGTCGTGAGTGTCAGCTAGTTAGAGGACAGTGGGCTGTGAAGCCTTGATACATATGAGTTTTTGGCTCTAACTGTACACTACATGGGGGATGGTGAGCAATTCGTTCATAAAGGAGCGAAAAAAGATGACGAAAAGCAACAACAGGAAGCGGAAGATCGACTTCATTATCACCGAGACAAACGGAGCATTACCAATTGAAGAATGGCTGATACCCGGCCTAACAGAATTCGCAAAAGAGAAGTATGGTCTGAGCTTAAATGTCTGGGTCAAACAAGGAGGAATGGAAGATGGCAGTAACTAAAGACAAAAGCGTTCAAAAGAATCCCTGGTATTTCACAATTGAGATTGATGAGAATGGAAAGCGGAAAAGAATCAAGCGCAGAGGATTCAAAACGAAAAAAGAAGCTGAAGCGGCCCAACGTGACCTTTTGAATGAACTCGGACAAGGATTGAACCTCAATGCCTCCAAAACTATTTATCGGGACTTCATGGTTGACTGGCTTCGAGACAAGAAAACAAAAGTCAAATCGCGCACGCTTGAAACCTATGCAGGATTGGTAAATAATCACATTCTACCAGCATTGGGAGACTTAGCCCTTGCCGACATCACTCCTCGGCACATCCAAAATCTATATAATGAACTACACGAGTCTGAGCGGCTTTCTGGGGAGAACATCCAAAAAGTACATACCATCATCAACGAATCACTGAAAAAGGCCGCCGGGTGGGACATGATCATAAAAAACCCAGCTGCTGTTGTTGATCGCCCCAAAGCTGAAACAAAGGAAATGTTCTATTGGACAGATGAAGAGGCGCACCTCCTTCTTGGAGTTGCCAAAGAGGATCGCTATTACTGTGCTCTCCTGCTTGCAGTAACAACCGGAATGAGGCAAGGAGAAATACTGGGCTTACGGTGGCAGGATCTAGATTTGAAAAACAGGACTCTATCCGTTAGACAGATTCTTAACCATGATGGAAAGACTCTTGAGCCTGGAGCAAAAACAGCATCAGGTATACGCTCCATCGGTATTGATAAGGTTACAGCAATTGAGCTGGAGAAACTGCGGCACCGAACCAAAGAGGAAAAGATGGCAAATCGAGATATTTACGAGGATAACGACCTGGTGATTTGCACACAGCTAGGCACTCCAGTTTCACCACGCAACATCAATCGCACATTCTATCGCCTTACTGAAAAAGCAGGACTGAAAAGAATTCGATTTCACGATCTACGTCATACTCATGTAGTTATGCTTTTAAAAATGAGAGAGAACAATAAACGAATAGCGGAACGTATGGGATGGTCAAGTGTGAAGATGCTGGATCGCTACTCACATGTTACTCCACACATGCAAAAGGAAACAGCGGATGCTTTCGGGGAAATGTTCTTTTCGGCACCAAATGGCACCAAAAAATCTTTAGTCGAATAAAGGGCACCACTTCGGCACCAATTTGCTCTTGTTCGTACAAAAGGGAACTAGTGGGGTCGTTATAAACATAAGAAAAACCCTTGATTACCAAGGGTTCTAACGTTTGTTTTATGGTGATCCGGACTGGGTTCGAACCAGCGACCCCCACCCTGTCAAGATGGTGCTCTCCCAACTGAGCTACCGGATCATGGGATATGTATGTGACCTTGTGAAACGTATGTACTCACTTAATGGTGGGCCCTGTAGGACTCGAACCTACGACCAATCGGTTATGAGCCGACCGCTCTGACCAACTGAGCTAAGGGCCCCAATCGCACCGGACGTCGATCACATTTATTACTATACAGCATCCTAAATTGGATTTCAAGAGGAAATGAATAATTTCTTGTAATTTTTTTCACTCTGACCAAAAGAACTTGAAAAACCCCCTTAAAACCTACTTTATTGCGTATTCACCACCTGTAAAACTCAAGCTGTCTCCCCTTTCTGCTGAAAAATAACCGATAAATTTTTTCTCGCCCTCCACTCCTCTACTTTTCCAAGTTGTTACTGACTGCCCTCCTTTTCTAAGTACCCTCCTAAATCATTGCTACATCCATCAGTTTTGGGGCTTGGGGAATGAAAAGTGGGAGTCGGGAGGGAGTGCCGTCGCATTGTTCTTGTTCTTGTTCTTGTCCTTGCTCTTTATCCCTCTTCTTCCCCTACTCCAACACTTTAACTTCCCCCTCCCCCTACTCTCACCCCCCGAACCCCAAAAAGCCATCCCCCCGCCGCTCCTCTCCCCACCCTTCCTGCCACTCGCTCCTGCAAGCGGCAACCAAATGGGAACAGCACCAACGAAAAAATGGCTCTTGATTACTTTATACAATTTACTATTTTTTTGGATATTCACTAGATTTTTACAATGCACTACCTTTTCACAATCTACTACCTTTTCAAGACCGACAGGCTTTTCACAATCCCGCCAACAAAATTCCGCTTCCTTGCTCTTTTACCTTACCCCTGCTCCCTAATCCCTGCCCAAAACAACCACACAAAGATAGGTAGGTAACAATCCAAGCCACCTAAATCCTCTCAACCATCAAAACCGCCAACCTACGCAGCAACGCATTTACCCCGCCTGCTCGGTTCCCCCGGCCTTTTCCTCCACGCGCAGCTTGGCTTCCCCGCGCTTGAGTGCTTCGGCTTCCAAGCGGGCTTGTTCTGCTTCCTGCTCATCCCGCATGCGGTGAGCCATGCGGCTGGAGGCGTTTGCGGCCACGCTGGCTACGAGGTCGTCGAGGAAGGTGTGGACGCGGCCCTCCTCCGATTTGGTGTCCAGTCTTTTGATGACGCCCACTTTATGTTTGTCCAAGTGACCAAAAGTGGTAACTGCGATGCTGCCGTATCCGAAGACGGAGCCTAGTGCCAATGTCTCGTCGCATCCGAACAGGCCTTCGTCCGTTGCGATGATCGATTGGAGCGGCTCGGACAACAGTCCTTTTTCCGCCAGCGTATCCAACTCAACGCCTACCAAGATGGCGTGCTGCATTTCCCTTTTTTCCAAGACGGCTTTTACGCTCTCGATGCACGGTTCTATCGTCAGGCCAGGGTGATAGGGGGCCTGCATGAGATAGACAATCTCAGCGATATCCTCCACCGTGACGCCACGTTCTGCCAGACGGTTGAGAGCAGCGTTTCTGACTTCGATGCTGTGTACTTGCTTCTTCATATAAGAGACAACCCCTTCCACAAATCGAGTGAAGTCGTTTCCTACCATAGTATCACATGGTGACAAAATTGCGACAATCTTTCGCCCAAATAATTGGTAATTCGCCCTTCCGCTCCGCCACAGCAAAATGCTTGAAGGGCAAACTAGCTCGCGACGATGCGCTGGGGCACACGAAAGCATTGGGCAGGTTATGTGCTCTCCTGTATAATAAATTTTGCGAAGAACACCCAGAAGGAGGACACTGCTGTGGCCCTTGAGGAAATCGTCTTGGACAGCCGGCTGCTCGGAACGCCGGAAAAATTGATTGTCTATACCCCGAAACGTTACTCGCCGCTTTACTCCTATCCGGTTCTTTACGTGCAGGATGGCGACGATTACTTGGCAATGGGCAGAATGGCGACCTTGCTGGATCAGATGATTGCGGACAAAGAAATTCCCGACCTGCTCGCCGTTTTTCTTCCCGTCGACAAAGCCAAACGCTTCGACCGCTACCATCCGGATGGGAAAGAGCATTTTGCCTATTCCCGTTTTCTCGCGGATGAAGTGGTCAGCTTCATTGATTCGCATTACTCCACGCATCCATTGGGCAACGGACGCACGTTGCTGGGTGAATCGCTTGGCGGCGTCGTTTCGCTGTTCACCGCGCTTGCTTACCCGCATACGTTTGGACAAGTTGCCAGCCAGTCAGGTGCTGTGGACGAGCAGTTGAACCGCCGGATCGCCCAAGCTGATCTCACCGTGTCCCAAACGTTCTACCTGGAGATTGGGACAGAAGAAACAGCCGTGAACTCTTCTCGCGGCGTCTTGAACCTGTACGCAGCCAACGAGGAGCTGCGGGCGATTTTGCAAACGAAAAAAGCCACCCTCTATTACGAAACATTCGAGGGTGACCATACATGGGGCCACTGGCAGAAAAATTTACCGCGCATGTTACGGACGCTTTACGGGTAAACTTACCGTGGCTGTTCTTCCTTGGGACCTTCATCTTTTAAAGGCGAGACGAGTGCTTCTTCGAACTCTCCTTTGCGGATCGCTGTCAAAATGGTGAAGGTCAGGACGGACAACAAAAGCAGGACGAGAAAAATGAATGTAATCATCATGGCCGTGTACATGCAGCGCGGCACCTCCTTGCACTACACAGTGTTTCCTGACGCGGCTGGAATATACGGATCGGCGCATAACATTACACAAATGAAGAATTTTCTGTTAAAATAGTTTCTTGTAGAGCATGATAGATAGTAAGGAGGAGTGGTTCTTATGTTGTACAGTATCGTAGTCTTTCCATCCAGCAAGGTGCAGGAAGTAGCCAACTCTTACCGGAAGCGTTATGACCCGGCATACGCATTGGTCCCTCCATATATCCGCTTGAAAGAAGCTTTTGACCTCGATGAAGCCAAGCTGCCAGAACTGGTGAGCCATCTGGAGCAGGTTGCCTCTTCTTCGGAGAGCTTTACAGCGCACTTCCATCGGGTATCTTCTTTCCATCCTACAACAAACGTGATCTACCTGGCTGTGCAAAACAAAGAGCCTTTTACCGCACTGCACGAGCAAATCGTGAACAAGTGTGTTTCGGAAAAGGAAACGTATGCGTACGTTCCGCATCTGACCATCGGGCGCGATCTGTCCGACGATGAGCTGCGTGATGTAACCGGACAATTGAGCATGGCCAAAATCGATTTGACCAGCGAGATCGATCGCTTCCACCTGATTTATCAACTGGAAGACGGAATCTGGAGCGTTTACCAGACATTCCTCTTGAACAAATAAAGCATTTCTCTTCCCCTCCTCGCGAGCCTGACTTGCCGGGAGGGATCTTTTTACTGCCACCAGAAAAGGACGTGTCCCCACAGTGAAACAACAATCTTATGCGATTCAAAAAGTAAGCTCGGAAAAAGAAATGCAAGATGCGCTCACGGTGCGCAAAGCAGTGTTCATCGACGAGCAACAGGTTCCTGCCGAGCTGGAAATCGATGAGCATGACGAGCAGGGCAGCGGCACGGTGCACTTCGTCGCTTACAACGAACAGGAACCAGTCGGAGCGAGCCGCTTGCGTCCGTACACGCCTGGCGTTGGAAAAGTCGAGCGCGTCGCTGTGCTGCAAAGCGAACGCGGAACCGGACTTGGCCGCCAGATCATGCTCGTGATGGAAGACGCGGCGAAAGAACTCGGCTTCGACAGCCTCAAACTAAACGCCCAGACGCACGCGCAGCGTTTTTACGAAAAGCTCGGTTACGAGCCGCACGGAGATGTTTTTGATGAAGCAGGCATTGAGCATATCGCGATGGTCAAAGCTTTGCGATAGATGCGTTGTCCCAGGCATCACAGACGTTCCTTGCGCTACATAAACCACTGGCAGGTCGCCTCCTTAGCAACCTGAGCTTTTCTTTTGCCCTCCCCTCTTTGTCAAAGCAGGCGGAGGGCGTTTTGCTCTTGACGATTTTTGCCATCTGGATTAGGATAGAAGCAAAACATACGCAACCGTATCTTTAGAGGTGAAGCATGCAATATACGCGAGAAGATTGGGTTCGCGCAGGGCTGAATACGTTGGCGGAGGCGGGAGTGGAAGCTGTGCGCGTGGAAGCCATTGCGCGGAAGCTGTCCATTAGCAAGGGGAGTTTCTACCACCATTTTGCCGACCGCCAAGATTTGCTGAACGCCATGATCGACTACTGGGAGCTGCACGCCACGGAGCGGATCATTTCTGCGCCGGAAGCCGAGCAGGCTACGTTGGAGCAGCTCTTGTCGTTCGTGTTTGCAACCGAGCGCAAGACGGAAGCAGCGATGTACGCCTGGGCCAAGCAAAACCCGGAGCTGGGCAAGCGCGTTGCCGGGATTGAAAAACGCAGAATCGGCTACGTAGCTGCCTTGTATGCCAAAAAAGGACTCTCCCCGGACGAAGCAAATGCCCGCGCTCACCTCGCTTACCTCGTCTACATCGGTTGGCTGGTGCGCGGGGAGCTGGACGAGCCGTTTGACATCGCTGCGCCGTTGCAGCATTTTTTGAAATGGACAACGTGAAAGCTTGCCTTGCTGTGGAGACTTCGTAGAGGTAGGGCTGTGTACGATGATGAGCCATATGGTTTCCATCCGGCAACATGAAAGCATTTCTTTCTGAGTGAGCTTCCTCATGCTGGGTACGATGATGTACCGTACAGCTTCATCTGACAACATGAAAGCATCCTTTCTTTCTGCGGAACTTCCTCGATCTAGGCACGATGATGACCATATGGCTTCATCTGACAACATGAAAGCATCCTTTCTTTCTGCGGAACTTCCTCGATCTAGGCACGATGATGACCATATGGCTCCATCTGACGACCTGAGAAAGTCCCTATCTGCGGCGAACTTCCTCATGCTGGGCACGGTGATGTACCGTACAGCTTCATCTGACACATGAAAGCCTCCTTTCTGCGGAACTTCCTCGATCTAGGCACGATCATGACCATATGACTCCATCTGACAACATGAAAACATCCTTGCTGCGCGAACTTCTTCATGCCGGGTACGATGATGTATCATATGGCTCTATCCGACGACCTGAGAACGTCCCTTTCTGCCCCCTCCCTGCACTGGGGGATTCTCGCGCCCGAAACATACGCTTGCGTATCTTTTGCAAAAAAACGCCCACGAAGCTTTCACCAAGGAGGCACTCGCATGACCACATTCGTCGTCTTATCTACTGCGATTATCCTGGCCGTTCTGTCATTGTTGCATGTGTACTGGGCATTCGGCGGCCGTTGGGGAAGCACTGCGGCCATCCCCGTTACTGCGCACGATTCCCGCCCGCTATTTCGTCCCGGAAAGATCGGGACGCTCATAGTCGCTGGCCTGCTGCTTTTCGCCGACTATTTGCTGCTCGCGCAAAGCGGTTATTTAGCGCCGCTGATGGCGCCCGCCTTGATTCAATGGGGCTGCATCTTCGGTACTGCCGTTTTTTTCTTGCGTGCTGTCGGCGACTTTCGTTACGTGGGCTTCTTTAAAAAAGTCCGGCACACCGTCTTCGGCCGCCAAGACACCAGATTGTTCACTCCGCTCTGCCTGTGGCTCGGAATGGCGTTTTTGCTGACGGTTCTGTAATCCGCCAGTCACGGTAGTTGCCGACATTTCCCAGGCACAAGGCAATATGTAATTTGCCAGACAAAAAAGCCCCTTCATCCGGTTCAGCCAATCGTCTGACGGATAAGGGGCTACTTTTCTACTTTTCTGTTCCAACAGGCAGGGGAGGCTACTGCGTTATTGCTTTTTGCTCCAACAGACAAGACAAGCCCCTGCGTTCTTACTTTTTGCTCCAACAGACAAGCCAAGCCCCTGCGTTCTTACTTTTCGCTCCAACAGACAAGCCAAGCCCCTGCGTTCTTACTTTTCGCTCCAACAGACAGGCTAAGCCCCTGCGTTCTTACTTTTCGCTCCAACAGACAAGCCAAGCCCCTGCGTTCTTACTTTTCGCTCCAACAGACAGGCTAAGCCCCTGCGTTATTACTTTTTACCCCAACAGACAGGCTAAGCCCCTGCGTTCTTACTTTTTGCTCCAACAGACAGGCCAAACCCCTGCGTTATTACTTTTTGCTCCAACAGACAGGCTAAGCCCCTACGTTATTACTTTTTACCCCACCAGCACAGGCTAGACTGCTGCGTTCTTACTTTCTACTCCAACAAGCAGACCAAGCCCCTGCATTATTACTTTTTACTCCGACAGACAGGCCAAGCCCCTGCGTTACTACCTTTCACTCCAACAGGCAGACTAAACTACTGCGTTATTACCTTTCACTCCAACATATAAACCCATCTGCTCCAGTTACCCCTTCCGCCTCCGAGCAATCTCACGCAACTGCTCTACCGCCTCTGTCGGCGCCGTGTGCGAGCCGAGCATGGCGTGAAAAGGCTCCTCGCCGCGCCAGCCATGAAAGTCGGAACCGCCTGTCACGACGAGGCCGTGCTCTTGTGCCCACTTGCTGTAGCGCAGCTTTTGCAGCTCATCGTTGTCCGGATGGTTGACTTCGATGCCGTCCAGCCCGAAGACGATCAGCTCGCGTACAAGCTCGTCATCGTCATACAAACCTGGATGCGCCAGCACAGCCGCGCCGCCCGCCTCCTTGATCAGCGTGATCGCCTCCTGAGGCGAGATGCGCGGAGGATTGACGTAAGCGGCTCCCCCTTTGCCCAAATACTTGTCAAACGCCTCTTCGATTGTGGCCACGACGCCCAGCTCGATCAGCTCTTCGGCAATATGCGGGCGACCGATGTTTTTATCTGTGCCTTGCTTGCGGCGGTAGACGTTTTCCAGCGTAATCGGAATGCCCAGCTCCTGCAGGCGGGCAATCAGCAACTCGTTGCGCTGGTGGCGCGTTTCTCGCAAGCCCACAAGTCGCTCTTGAAACGCCTGATCCTCATACGGAACAAAATAGCCTAACACGTGAATGTCTTGCCCGTTTCCTACCGAGCTTACTTCCACGCCCGGAATGATTTCCACCCCGAGCCTCGCTCCCGCTTCGATCGCTTCTGCCACGCCCGCCACTGTATCGTGGTCGGTAATCGCCAGAGCGGCAAGTCCCGCTTCTTTCGCCAGGCGCACGTTTTCCGCAGGTTCGCAAGTCCCGTCCGACGCCTTCGTATGTGTATGTAAGTCTGCTTGCAACAGCATATTTTCTCCACTCCTTCTTTTCTTTTTCTTCAAGTCTGAAATCTGCCCACCGCACATAGGATGGTAGCAAACCCGAATTTCTCACAGGTTGAGCCGAGGAGGATGTCCATGCGGTTAAAAAACAAGACCCTGACCGGTGTCGTGCAGCCACTCTCCTATGTCGACAAAATGCTCAGACAGCAGGGGTTTCACCGATCAGGCGGGGACGGCATGCCCACGTACGATGTCGTCATGTACGATTCTGCCAGCAGCAGCACGTATTTCCTGCGCATTCCCACCAATTTTACCACCTCGTCCACTGGAAAAGGCGAGATGACAGTCAAGCTGGGCCATCCGTATCTGGAAGCAAAATTTTATATGAACACCTCTGAAGAGATTTTTTTCATCCCCAAATCCGTTCGGGAAGCAGCCGAGCATAAATTGGCCGAAATTGCCGATTATCTCTCTTCTTCGTCTGGTCCATCCTGAACCGTGCTCCACAACCATCTGTTGGCACCAAACCGATAGGTCACTCTCTTTTCTTTTACCAGTCCGACGAGATAGCCCATGAAAGCCGTCCGAAACAAGGCGTAGCTTCCGGCGTTCTCTATGGAAATGTGCAAGCGTTCACACAGGAGGGCGAGAGCGTCTTCTACTCCGCGCTCCTCTCTTAAAATGTCTTCGATGACAGTGTAAATCCGTTCATGCCATTCCATATTTTTGTGCACCGCACCTTGAGAGGAGGTGGTGTACGCTCCGTGACCTGGCAAATATCCTGTGCATGTGGTCGCGAGGAGCTTGTGCAAACTGTTCATCGTCTCATGCGCATCCACAAGAAACGGCAATTTGTGCTTTTCCAATACTTCCTCACCCAAATAGCTGTCGGCTGCAAAGCATATGTCGTCGCAGATCAGACCGACCTGCTGATAGCTGTGCCCCGGCAGAGAAAGGATCGTAAAAGGCACACCGTCGATTGCAATCGTTCCTTCTAATGGAAGGAGGTGGTCCACCCGGGAAGCTTGCGCCAGCAAAAACTTGTTTTTCAGATCGGCAAGAGGTTCTGCTCCCATGTTCAAGTAGATGGGTTCCAGAATCGGATAGCGAATGATCGCTTCTTCCAGCGGTGGTGCGTATACTTTGGCTTCGGGCCAGCATCCGAGCAGGTAGGCGTTTCCTCCGAAGTGGTCGGCATGAGCGTGTGTTTGAATGATCGCGCACAAGGGCTGGGCTATCGCGTCCAGCCCTTTTTTGATTTTCTTCGCCGTTTGCGCCTCCAGCCCGGAATCAATCAGGATGGCCCCGCTCTCCCCTATCACCAACCCGATGTTTACGTGACCGGGAAAATAGCCGACCCGCTCCGTAATCATTTGCGGTGTATGTGTAGACACAATGTTCGCCCCTCATTTCATCCTTTTCCTATTTATTTTCTCCAAAAACTTTGCTTCCCCTGCCCTGGTTCTTCCGGTTTGTTTTGCGCGTACAGATGCGGGCTGTTGTCTTTTCCTGTAAAAAACCGGCAAGACAGGAAAGGCTCGCAACCGTTCTTTGCTCCGCTCTGCGCGCAAAGTGTGCAGCGGGCCAACGATGGTATAGGGCGGGTGCGGACGCCCGATCCCGCTGAACATGTGTGTCGTGGCTGCGACGGCGACGATTGTCAGCAGCGAAAAGGCGGTGCGCACAAGTCCGATCGTATGCAGCGAGCAGGCCACGATCAGACCGTCAATCACCAGGATCAGCAAAGCCACAGGCAGACGAAAGCGCCGGGCCAAAAATTGCGCTACCAGATCCGTTCCTCCGGTATTCGTTTCGAAGGCGAGCATCAAGCCTACTCCCATGCCGATCAGCAAGCCCCCCGTTACAGACGAAATCGCCATAGACCAACTGTTGAAATCGCGCAAATCGGACAGGACATCGATCAAAAAGGCTGAGATCAGCATCCCGTGAAAACTGTGAAAAAACAGCCGACGATCGTAAAAAAACACGATGACATACACCGGAATACTGACGACAATCATGATTATCCCGGGCGGCCACTGCATGTAATACGTCGCCAACAGCCCGATCCCGATCATCCCTCCGTCCATGAGGCGGTGCGGCACCAAAAACAGATTGACGCCAATGGCAACCAGTACGCTCCCCATGACGATCGCCACGCTTTTTTGCAGCCAGTACACACGCCTCCCCTCCCTCGGACAACTGCTCGTTTATGTGTATGAATCGAGGGATTCCCGTATGTCCGGACAATGTGCAAAATGCGCCCGGGCAAATCGGAACGTTTTGACTCTTCGGTTGACCTATTGGTATACTTACCTGTAACAAGGAAGTTACGAATGTTTATTCCTTTTGGTTCGTACATTTAAAATACAATTAGCGTAACGGAGGTGAATTCTCCACCTTTCGCACCGCGGAAGGCTGGAGGTGCGCTTGGAGAGTCCGATAGGGGAGATTACGCTGAATCTGCTGCTCGTGGTGTTTTTGGTCCTTTTGAACGGCTTCTTCGTCGCAGCAGAATTCTCGCTGGTTAAAGTTCGCCAAACTCGTTTGGCCCAGCTCGTCAGTGAAGGCAACAACAAGCGTGCCCACTACGCGCAAAAGGTCACCCGGGAGCTCGACGCCTATTTGTCTGCCTGCCAGCTCGGCATCACGCTGGCATCGCTTGGATTAGGCTGGGTTGGCGAGCCTGCAATCGCCCATTACGTCGAACCCATGATGGCATACTTTCAATTCCCGCCGTATATGGTAGGCCCTGTTTCTCTTGCCATCGCGTTTGCTATCATTACGTTTTTGCACATCGTTTTCGGAGAGCTTGCTCCCAAATCGCTCGCGATTCAAAAAGCGGAAGCGACTTCGCTCTGGACAGCTGCTCCGCTCATGTTTTTCTACAAGCTCAGCTACCCGCTCATCTGGTTTTTGAACGGGGCGGCCAACCTCTTTATCCGCCGCTTGGGCATCGAGCCTGCTACGGAGAGCGACCCGGCCCACACGGAGGAAGAAATACGCTTGCTGGTCAATCAGAGCCATAAGAGCGGCCACATCGACCAGACAGAAATGGCCCTGGTGGACAACGTCTTTGATTTTTCCGAACGACTTGCCCGGGAAATTATGATCCCGCGCATCGACATGATTTGCTTGTACGATGACAACACGTTTGACGAAAATTTGCAAATCATCCGGGAATCCCGCCACTCACGCTTCCCTGTCGCCCATGAAGACAAAGACAGGCTGATTGGCTTCGTGCACACTTCCGACTTTTTCCTGTCGGCGCTGACAACCGGGAAAGCCGAGTTAAACGATTTCCTTCGTCCCCTGCTTACGGTGCCAGAGTCCATGGAAATCAGCCACGTGCTGCGGCTCATGCAAAAGCGCCGCTCGCAAATCGCGATTGTCATCGACGAGTATGGCGGCACAGCAGGGATTTTGACCATGGAAGACATCCTGGAGGAAATTGTCGGCGACATTCAGGATGAATTTGACGAAAATGAACGGCCTGAAATTGAAGAAAGTGCGAGCAATGCCCTCTCGGTTTCTGGAAAAACACTCTTGAGCGAGTTGAACGATTTTCTGACGATCGAGATCGTCTCCGATGAGGTCGATACGATTGCCGGCTGGCTCTACAGCCAACTGAACGAAGAAGTGGCATCAGGCAAAGCCGTCATGTACGAAGGCTACCTGTTTACAATTAGCGAGTTGGAAAATCACCGGATCACACGCGTGGCGATCACCCATCTGGATGAGGAAGAATCGGCCGCACTTCCGGAGGACACGATTTTGCTGCACGCCCAGTCATAGCGAACAACATTTGGCAAGTGTCCCCTTCAAGCCAGGGGGCACTTCTTGTTTCCACAGTCAGACCGTTGACAAAGAAGCTGTTTTTTCGAGGTGCCTACATGAACTATGCGTTACTAGACAACAAACCCATCCTGTTGCAGCCTGACACTTACAACCGCATACCGTTTTGGCGCATGGCAGCCCGACAGGACAAGGTTCGCTGTCCGGCCTGCGGCTCCCCGTTGCGCCTGGTTGCGGGCATCAGCTTTGAGCCTTATTTCGCGCATTCGCTGGAAACAGACTGTCCGCTTTTGCCGCAAAACAGTCCTGCCACTTTTGAGTGGCTGCAAGCGTTGGACGAGACGGCCGCGGCTGCGCTCCACCCTATCGTCACTGGCACCGCTGCTGTCGCCAGCACTGACGCAGCTGTAGAGCATACGCCAGCAGATACAGATGGTACAAGCTCTGCAACTGGCGCACCAGCTGACGATTCGCTCGGCCGCGCGACGGAAAAAGCATCCGGCGAAGACCATCGCACGGAAACGGAAACCGACACCACAACGATCGGTTCCTTTCGTCTCCCGAAAAAACGGACGATTGGCAGCAGTGTCACACCAGCTCCGCCTCCGCCAAAGCCCCCGGTCTTTCGCAAGCGCTTCATGCCGAAAAAGACGATTGCGCACTTGGCGGAGCAACAGCTTGACCAACCGCTCCATCCTACGCAGCAGCAGGCGGTGCATGCGACAGATGGGCCGCTTTTGATTCTCGCCGGAGCCGGCAGCGGCAAGACCCGCGTGATGACAGCGCGCACCGCCCATCTGATCAAAGATCTCGGCGTGGAGCCAAACCGGATCATGGTGGTGACCTTTACGACCAAAGCTGCGGAAGAAATCCGTCTACGCATTGCCAGGCAGCTTCCGTCCGGTCAAGCCCGCGAGCTGATTGCCGGAACGTTTCACAGTATTTTTTATCGCATGCTCTTGCATCATCAGCCAAACAACTGGGACCAGCAGCGGCTTTTGAAAAAAGACTGGCAAAAGTGGCGGCTCCTGCGCGAAACCGGATCGCTGCTCGGACATGACGAGTTGGCTGTGCTGAAGGAAACCGACATCACCGAAGCGCTTGGCATCGTCAGCCGCTGGAAAAACGAATACATTCTCCCGCCTGAAGTTGCCTACCGCGAACTGGCGACCGATGCGGAAAAGCGCGCGGCACAGCTGTATCCGCTCTACGAAGAGGCGAAGAAAAAGCATCAATGGTTTGATTTCGACGACATGCTGCTGGGCTGCTACGAGCTTTTGCGCGACAATCAAAGCTTGCTGCAGCGCTATCAGGAGCGCATTACCCACGTCATGATCGACGAGTTTCAAGATATTAACCGCATCCAGTACGAGACGGTCAAGCTGTTGTGCGCACCCCAAAACAACCTGTGCGTCATTGGCGATGACGATCAGTCGATCTACGGCTTTCGCGGCAGTGATCCCCAGTACATATTGGGCTTCACCAAAGATTTTCCACAAGCCTCTACGATTACACTGGAAGTGAACTATCGCTCCCACTCTTCCATCGTCAGTCTCGGCTATTCGCTCATCGGTCACAATCGCGCCCGCTGGGACAAGGCGTGCCGTTCGTTCCACCGCGAAGAAGGCGACACGTTTTTGTTTGAACCGGACGACGAAGAAGAGCAGGCATCCCGGATCGTGGATGAAATCATCCACCGGCGCGAGCAAGGAACGGCTTTAGGCGAATGCGCCATCCTCTACCGGACAAACGAGTCGACGCGCCCGCTTTTGGAGCGGTTGAGCGAGGCGGGCATCCCGTTTCACTACACCCAGGAGGAAGAGTCGTTTTACCAGCGTCAGACGGTTCGCTGGACTTTGCAATACTTGCGGCTGGCGCTCAATCCGGACGACACGGATGCGCTCAGGGAAATCTTGCCGACGCTGTACATTTCCGCCGAGACATGGAACATCGTGCGCAGCCAGTCCATTTTGGAGGACAAGCCCGTTTTGCATATCCTCCCCCACCTGACACAGCTCAAACCGTACCAGCGCAAACATATGCAAGTAATTAACGACATTCTCGCCGCCTGCAAGGATTGCCCCCCTGCCCAGGCGCTGGAACTGATTTACGAAGACGGAAAGCTGCGCGACTACTTAAAAAAGCGGGCCCGTGACCGGGAAGATGGCCGGGAACGCTGGAGCGACGAGCTACAACAAATTCTCGCCGCCGCCAAGCGGCACGCCACGATCAGCGACTTTTTGGCTTACATCGAGCAGATGATGCGACAGGAAAAAGAGTGGCGCAATATGCGGCCACTCCCGGGTGAAGCTGTTCACGTATTAAGCATTCATCGGGCAAAAGGGCTGGAGTACGACCATGTCTTCCTGCCAGACCTGGTGGAAGGCGCTCTCCCTCACGAGTACACGCTGGATGAGCTGCGCAAAGGGCAAACGACCGCCATCGAAGAAGAACGCCGTCTCTTATACGTGGCGATTACCCGTGCCCGGCGCAGTTTGTGTATCGGTATCCCCCGGGAGCGCTTCGGCCGGAAGACCCGTCCCTCCCGCTTCGTCTCCGAAATGGGCAGGTAAATACTGAAAGCCGCCGCCCATGTAAATCAAAAATTCTTCCATGTTTGTAATCAACGGAAACATAAAAAGGCTCCCTTCGTCGCATTTTTGTATAGTATGCGAGCGGAGGGAGCCTGTTATTCGTTTGAGCCGTTTACCGTTTAGCCGCCGATGATGCTGTAGCCAGCGTCTACGTGCAAAATCTCGCCCGTGATGCCGCGGGAGAGATTGCTGAACAAGAAGAGGGCTGTATCGCCAACCTCTGTCTGGTCAATCGTGCGACGCAGTGGAGCTTTTTCTTCGATTTCTTTCAGGACCGCATTGAAATTGCGAATGCCTTTTGCCGCTAGCGTACGGATCGGGCCAGCGGAAATCGCGTTCACGCGGATGTTCTCTTTGCCGAGATCGTTCGCGAGGTAGCGTACAGATGCGTCCAACGCCGCTTTTGCCACGCCCATGACGTTGTAGTTTTGCACCACGCGCTCGCCACCCAGATAGGTCAGGGTCACGATGCTTCCGCCTTCTGTCATCAGCGGACGAGCGGCACGCGCTACCGCTACCAGCGAGAATGCACTGATGTCCTGCGCCAATGCGTATCCGTCACGGGAAGTATTGACGAACTCGCCTTCCAGCTCCTCTGTTTTGGCAAACGCGATGCAGTGTGCCAAGCCGTGAATGACGCCCACTTTTTCCCGGATCGTCGCGAATGCTGCTTCCACTTCTTCGTCCTTGGTCACGTCGCAGTTCACCAGCAAAGATTCCTTGCCCAATTTGGCAGACAGCTCTGCTACGTTTTCGCGCAGGCGATCTCCCTGATAGGTGAAAATCAGGTTCGCTCCCGCGTTGTGCAAAGATTGGGCAATGCCCCAAGCGATGCTGCGGTGGTTCGCTACACCCATGATTACGATATTTTTGCCTTGCAACAGTGTATTCATTATGTATTCGCCCCTTCCCAAGCTATTCCCCGCCATTATAACCGATCTTGTCCTTCGTTACGAGAGGGGCGCGTGAAAAGAGCAGGAAACGCTTCGTTTCGACATCGGCTTCATCAGCTTTGGCGAACTACTCGGTCGCCGCCGAAGACTCGCTCGGGGTGGGAACGAACGTCCCCCACGCTTCGTCAAAAGGATTCAGGGAAGTTCCCATGACCGGGAACTCGCTCGCCGCCTGCGCGGTTTCGTCGACTTGATTACGATTTTGTTCATTCATGCTCACCAAGGCTCCTTTGCGTCAATCTGTCATGCCATTCTGTTCATTAGGCTGGCAAGGAGCGCCCTGGTTTATGCATGAAGATGATTCGCGTGCAAGTAAGCAGACAACACGATATAGACCAGGACGGAACCAAAAAAGTAGACACCGTATTCCGCTCGCCTCGCCTGCACAATGTATGGCACCAGATGACTGGCCGACACGTACAGGAAAATTCCCGTGGTCATCGCAAGCATCACATCCGACCAGTTCGGCGGAAAAATACGCTCGGCAACTCCGAAGCTGCAAGCTCCGACAATCGTGGCAATCCCCAGGGAGGTCGCGGCCCAGAGCGCTTTTTTCCGCGAGTTTGTAGCCGCGAGCATCAGGGAAGCGACCGTGACCCCGTCCGGTATTTTGTGCAGCAGCATAGCCAAAAGGACGGACATGCCTACCTCCGAATCCACCGTCAAGCTTGCCACAAGCGACACTCCTTCGACAAAGGCGTGCAGCAAAAATCCGCTTACGACACCGATGATGCTTGTCGAACCGATTTCTCCTCCGGCTTTCCCGAGCAATTCCAGGGCAAACATCGCCGCAAAACCGACGAGCACAAACGGCATCATCCGCATATTCGCGCCCTGGAGCACGTGCGGCATCAAGTCCAGAAACGTAATCGCCAAAAGCAGGCCCGCTCCGGCGCTGATCATGGCGAACAATGCCTTTTGCGACCAGACGCGCAGACAAAGCAACAGTCCGCCCACGCAGCTTGCCAGCGCGGCCGCAAGCAAAACTACCCAAAAGACAGGTTGCATCATCCAGTCCTCTCCTCATCCCGCATGAGTATGGGACGTGTATTCCCTCCATATGTACGCGCCTGTCCGGGCCATTATGAGTGGAAGCAGCCATTTCGTCCTGCTCGCGACTCTGTGACAAAAAACAACGGTCTGTCCAAATCAGACGAAATGCCACTACTTTTTAGAACCTTTGTCGATTCTCTCTTACCCGGAAAAAAATGGTGCTATAATGAGTCCACCGGGAATACCCAGGGGAAAAAGGAGTGATTCGGGATGGATGTACAAGTTTGGATGGCTTCGAAAGAGGTAGCTGATCGCCTTGACGTGCACGTTCGTACGCTGCGCAACTGGCTGGACTTGTTCGTACCTGTCAAGGAACGTCTGAAAAATCCGCAGGGTCACTATTTGATCAGTGAAGCAGGCTTCGCCCTGCTGCGAGAAGTAAAAGAGCGCAAAGATAGCGGAAACAGCTCCCTGAAAGAAATTCAGCGACAGCTCATAGATGAAGGCCGTTTGTCGGAAGAAATGCTGGCAGTCGAGGAGTGCGCCAGCGCGGAAGAAACGGCTGTAGCTTTCAGTGCGGGCACCCAGGTGGAGTCCGGCATGCGGGAAATGGAGCTTGCCGTCCACGAGACGCTGGTGAAGTTTCAGCAGGAACTGACGCAGCTGTCGTCTTTGAACAGCATGCAATCGACCATTTTGCAAAAGATCGCGGATATCGAGGAAATGCAGGAATCATTGCGCCTGGAGATGCGCCGCGTCACATTTGAAATGGATTTGATGCAGCAGCGCCTGACTCGTCGCAAGGAGCGCTACGCCCGTCACGAGCCGCGCTGGTCGTTGAATCCGTTCCGCTGGTTTACCCGCTCCGACCGCGCCGCCGAGCAGTAACAAGTGGAAAAAAACGACAATTTGGCGAAGTGACAGGAAGCGGTAGTGTCCCGGTCTTTCCATATGATAGAATTAGACTATACGATGTGACTGAAAATCAGGACTATTTACATTCTATCGACAAAGGACTGGGGCTTTCGTTGTGAGAAAATTGCATATTACTTCAGTAAAGCCGGGAGATATCATTGCCAAAAGCATTTTTCAGGAAAACGGAAACGTCCTCTTAGGTCTGGGTGTACAACTGACTGAACGCTACATTGAACGTCTCAAACAATTGGGGATTGATACGCTCTACATTCAGGACAAGCGCACCGAAGACATCATACCCGAAGACACGATCCGCGACGAGACGCGCAAAGAAGCCGTCGATACCGTCTACAAAACAATGACGACGCTGATGGATCAGCCGCAGATCAAGCGCCGCACATCCCTTCCTGATTTCGGGAGCACCTTTCAAAAGGTGTTCCGGGAAATTATGCAGGACTTGAGCAGCCGCAAAGACGTTTTGGTCAATTTGTCCAATCTTCATGTCATGGACGGCTATTTTTTTCACCACGCCGTCAACGTTGCTGTGCTCGCAGGAGTCGTCGGTCTGGCCAAAGGCTACAACCAGCAGCAAATGATGGAGCTGGGGATTGGCGCTCTGCTGTTCGACATCGGAATGACGCAGGTGCCAAAGGAACTGTGGAGCTTGCGCAAGGAACTGACCGTCGAAGAACGGCAGCGCCTGCAATACCACACGGAAGACGGCTTCAACATTTTGCGCAGCCAGCACAATATTTCTGTCGTATCCGCGCACTGTGCGCTGCAACACCACGAGCGCTACAACGGGACAGGCTACCCCCGTCAGCTCTGTGAAAAAAACATCCACGAATACGCGCGGATTGTCGCGATCGCGGATGTGTACGATGCGCTGATCTCCCCGCGTCCTTTTCGCAAAAGCTACTCGCCGAGCGATGCGACCGAGTATTTGTTTGCTTCGGGGAACACGTATTTTGACCTCGACCTGCTCAAATTGTTCTTGCAGCATGTCGCGATTTTTCCGATCTCCTCTACCGTCTTGCTCAGTTCCGGGCATACAGGGGTCGTCTCGCGGGTCAATCCGCTCGCGGTCAATCGGCCGATCATTCGCATCCTGACCAACGAGGACGGCTCAGAGGTCGCTTCTCCTTTTGAGATCAACCTGTACGACAAAGACTGGATGAGCGTGACCATCGTCAAAACGCTATAGATACGTTGTTATAAAAAAGCAGCCTCTTCGCTGGAAGAAGGCTGCTCTTTTCTTTTATATGGGCAACTATTCGTTCAACAGACGGAACACTTGCTCGACGTCTTTGTCGCCTCGACCCGAGAGATTGACGATCAAAATCTGCTCCCGCGAAAGCGTCGGGGCGAGCTTGAGGGCATGGGCAATTGCATGGGCGCTCTCCAGCGCTGGGATGATGCCTTCCGCCTTGGACAGCTCCTGAAAAGCTGCCAGCACCTCTTCGTTCGTCACTGTGTAGTATTCGGCTCGTCCGCTCGTTTTGAGCTGACTGTGCTCCGGGCCGATTCCCGGGTAATCCAGACCGGCTGCAATCGAGTACGTCTTCTTCGGTTCCCCTTGTTCATCGAGCAGCACCAGACATTTGAACCCGTGCAGCACTGCCGGAACCCCTTCGTTCAAAGTCGGTGCCTGATCAGGCTCGACGCCGATCAAGCGCACGGAAGGCTCGTCGATGTAATGCGCGAACGCACCGATTGCGTTGCTTCCGCCACCTACCGCAGCGATCACGGCATCAGGCAGGCGACCTTCCTTCTCCAAAATTTGGCGCTTGGATTCCTCGCTGATGATCGCCTGGAAGTGCTTGACCATCGTCGGGAATGGATGCGGCCCTACAGCGGAGCCCAACAAGTAAAACGTATTTTCGTAGTTTTCCACGAGGTCGTTCAGCGCTTCATCGACGGCGTCCTTCAGTCGGCCTTGTCCTTTGGACACCCCGATGACTTTTGCCCCCAAAAGCTCCATCCGAAACACGTTCAAGGACTGGCGCTTCATGTCCTCTGCACCCATGTAAATGATGCATTCCATGCCGAACATCGCGCAAGCTGTGGCGGTAGCTACACCGTGCTGCCCCGCGCCAGTCTCCGCGATAATGCGATGCGCGCCCATGCGCTTTGCCAACAGGATTTGCCCGATGACGTTGTTGATTTTATGTGCACCTGTATGGTTCAAATCTTCGCGTTTCAAGTAGATTTTCGCGCCGCCGAGCTTTTCTGTCAGCTGACGGGCGTAGGTCAGCGGATTTTCCCGCCCCACGTATTCTTTCAGGTAATACTTGAACTCTTCGTTAAATTCGGGATCGTCCTTGTACTTTTCAAACTGCTCCGCCAAATAATCCAGCACTTCCTGAAGCTGCGGCGGCACAAAGCTTCCGCCAAATTCGCCAAAGTATCCTTTTTTCGTCTGTTCTGTCAATGACATGCTCATCTCTCCTCAGCTAAAACTAGACTCTTCTAATTTTTTCAATCATATAAGATAGAAAGCGGATTTGTCAATGAATGTAAAGTTTATTCTGAAACTTCCTTTTCACAAAAAACGGGGAGCACAAACGCGCTGCTTCCCGCTTCATTCCTCCCGCTTGTCAACTCGCTTTTCCTTTTGACCGCTGCCTGTACCCTAACAGCAATACCGCCAAAACCAACACCGCTTTGACCAAAAAAGCCAGCCCCGGATACGGATCGACCCAGGCCCGAACCGTTTCCTCCGTCAAAATCATATTGGCCGCGGCGAGTGCGAGCACACCCGAGCCGAAGTAGACGAGCCAAGCAAACCGCTCCATCACGCGAAGGATCAGCTGGCTGCCAAAGACCATCAGAGGGACGCTGATGAGCAATCCGATGACAATCAGCAAAATGTTTCCCTGGGCTGCGCCCGCGATCGCAAGCACGTTGTCCAGCCCCATCATGATATCCGCAACTACGATTGTTTTCACGGCAGAAACCAGATCCTCGCTGGCATCAATGTCGTCCTGATCGTCTCCCTCGCGCAACAAATTGTAGCTGATCCACAATAATATCGTCCCGCCAATCAAATACAAATAAGGAATTTTCAACAGGTACACAGCGAGAATCGTCGCAATCACCCGCACGATGACAGCCAACGTCGTTCCCCAAACGATCGCCTTTTTCTGCTGCTCGGCAGGCAGCCTGCGGCAAGCAATCGCGATGACGACTGCGTTGTCTCCGCTGAGGACGATGTTGATGGTGATAATCAGCAAGAGCGAAGAAAAGAAGTCAGGATCAACCAAGGATAGTTCCTCCGTTTCGGTTTACTCGGTTCTGCTACTGCCATGAACAGCTTGTCCGGGCTTGTTGTCACTCCGCGATTTCAGTATGATGGTAACGAGGAGGGTTGTCGAAATGTCGAAACAATTCGTTATTGAAGCGATTATGTTGGCTATCTACGGGGAGTTGATGGTCCCATCGCAACCGGTAGAATATCTGATACCCGCGTCGACAATCTATGAATTGGACGAATTTATCCAGAGTCCTGAGCCAATCATGCCCTACTCCGGTGACGATCAGTATGTGCGCCGGGTCATGCAGGAAATGAGCCAGTTTTTTGCCGATCCATTCAATCGCAAACGACTGGAAAAAGGACTGATTGCCCCTTGGTCGAAAGTTCCTTTTGCCTTTCCGAACGGCGTTACGCTGACCGTCATCAAGGTAGAGGACAATGCCATGTGGGGAGAAATATTTGATCCTGTCGAGACGCAGCTTTTGCTGACGTCCGTACGCTTTGAAGTCCCGCTGCTCACAGACCAGCCCGATTTTCAGGATCGGATTTTGGAATATATCGTGCCTGTTCAATTTTACGATGTGGATGATTTTGATTTCGCCCTGGAGCAAGGCATTTCGCTCAACGACTTGCGCGAGCCGTAATGCGCCAAAAAACAGACGAACAGACTGACGAGCCTTTTCGCTTGTTGGTCTGTTCGTTTTCTATTATGGCTGTTTCTCCTAAGAAAAATTGCTCGCTTGGCAAACCGGGCACGAAGATGGAAAAAATGCCGCCCAACAGGTTTGTCCATGGTACAATATGGGTAAAGACATAGGAAAGTGGTCCGGGGAGGAATTGTATAGATGGAACTGACAAAGCGAAACAGCGGCACAGATTGGGAGGGGGAAGCTGCAACGGCCCAATCGATCTTGTTTAAAATGGGAAGTGAGTATTACGGGCTGTCCATCGCGCTGGTGCGCGAAATCATCAAGCCATTGCCGATCACCCGTTTCCCCAAATCGCCTGAGTATGTAGAAGGCGTCATTGACCTGCGCGGACGAATTTTGCCGATCGTCAACCTGCGCAAAATGTTTGGCCTGGAGCCGCTGGAACAAACAGACGACACCCGCTTTGTCGACTTGCAGCTGGAAGGGCTGAACATCGGGATCATCGTCGATGCGGTATCCGAAGTCATGAACATTCCGCAGCACCTGATCGAACCGGCTCCCCCTATCGTGGCGGGTGTCGAGGGCAAGTATTTGCAAGGCATTGCCCGTCTAGATGACAAGCTGATCATGCTGCTGAATATCGATGAAATTTTTGGTCAGTGGAAAAAATAAGCAGACATTTATGGCTGAAGGAAACCAGTACACGTCGTTGGTACTGGTTTTTTGCTGACTCTGTTCCTTTTTGCCGAGGATGTCACGCCAGGAAACTTGAGCGCGACCTGGTTCGTACTAGCTGTTGAGATTTTTTGCATACGGAGCGTGATTTTCGATGCTTGCTCACCCGCTTTTCCCGCTGGCTCGTGCCATCCCGCTTGCTTTGAGCAGCGGACAATACTCGGCGCTGTATGACATGTGCAGCAGCGCTTTTCGGGACGAGGTTAGCAGGGAAGAATTTATTTCCTTCGCCGCCGATTTTCATCGCGATCTGGAATGCTACGAGGAACAGCCACTGTCTGTCGTGCCGCTGAATGCGATGACGCGCTTCGTCTGGACGGCTTGCGACGGACAAAAGGGCTTGTCTGCCGCCATCGATGCAGACGGGATCATTCACGGGCTGCGCCTTTCCCACCTGACGTCTCATCCCGACACAGACCAGGCTTGCAGCCGCCATCTGTACCGCCTGCCTTTTCAGGGAACGTGGTTTACTTTTTGGGGCGGGAAAAACGAACTGATCAACTATCACTACGCCTACGACAACCAGCGTTACGCCTACGACTTTTTGATCATGAAAGAAGGGCGCTCCTGTCACGGCGATCCTGCTGTCAACGAGAGCTATTACGCTTTTGATCAGCCCATCGTGGCTCCGTGCGTCGGAAAAGTGGTCAAGGTCGCAAGCGATGTGCCGGACAACGCGCCAGTCGGCGTGATGAACGAGGAACAGCCTGCGGGAAACTTCGTCGAGATCGCTCACGGGCAGGGCGAGTTCAGCCTGCTCGCCCATCTGAAGCAGCATTCCATCACGGTCAAGCCCGGTGACATCGTGTCGGCAGGAGAAATCATCGGACGTTGCGGCAACTCTGGCAACTCCAGCGAGCCTCACTTGCATTTTCAAGTGTCGAATGCCGTGAACTTGTACGCGGCGATTTCCATCCCGATTCGCTTTTCGGAAAAGGAACCGATCATCCAGGGCATGTTCGTCGGCGGCTGAACCGCCCCGCTCCTTCGCCCCTAGCATCGCTCAACCAACCGCTCAAACAAAAACAGGACGGGAGAGCCATCTGCCCCCGTCCTTTTCTGTCGTTACTCCCTGCCTCCGCTTGCCAAGTACGCATAATTGACCCATACCATTTCCTCAATCCCTAAAATCTCTTTGAAAAGATCGACTGAGTCGTACAATAGTGAAGCCCCGGTCTCATCGTCTACGTCTGTCAGCAGTTGCAAGTCGAACAGCGAGCGCAGCTGCTGCACCTGTTTGGGGCCCGCGATCCGGTTGAAGGATTGCGGTTTGATGCGGGTAATTCCCTTCCCTACCTCTCGCCGATACAACTCCGAACGCACAACCCGGTCCAGTATGTCTTCATACTTTTGCCGAACGTCCTCGCTGTCTGTAATTCTTTCCTGCAGGTCAATCTCCGGATAAAGTCTGCCGAACTCCGCCTCTGCCATCTCCACATCCAGTGAATAGCTGATCGTCGCCGAAGAGACCTCGAAGCCAGCATCGAACAGACGAAACCCCCAGCCATTGTCTTCTGCATCATGAAACCAAAGCAGCGGCACGAATTGCTTCGACAGTGTAAGCAAAAAATCAAGCGTCGAGGAGGTTTCAATCCATTCATCCTGCAGGAAAAATGCGTTCCAGTCGCCATTGATGTTTCTGTGGAAGTACGGTTGCGAAGACTTGGACAAGGCAATCAGCACTTTCGGTTCGTATTTGCGTGGATAAAGAATGCCGGTCGTGAACTCACCCATCCGTTTTCCACCGCTTTCTGGAAAGCTTTCCCCTGGTCCTTTTCTTAGTCTATTCAGGTACCGCTCGTTTTTTGCTGTGATCTTTATCAAACGTGCTCGTATGAATCACGGTATGCACGGCTCCTTCTGGCAAAAGCTCCGAACGGTACAGATAGACATGCCGTACTTTCCAGCGCGGCGAATCGGGAGCCAAAAACCGCTCGTTCCAGTCCATGAGCGGCAGTCCTTCGCTTCCTGCCTGCGGCCCGCGGGCAAGCGTGATGTGCGGCCGATAGCGCTTGCGGTCATACGCCACGCCCTCATGCAGCTCAAAACGTCTGGCGAGCAAGAGATGCAACTGCTTCAGCGGATTCGTTTGCCCGCGCAGTCCGAGCCACAAGACGCGAGGATGCTGGGCGTGCGGGAATGCGCCAAAGCCGCCGATGCGCAAGGTGAACGGCTCGATAATCGCGCTGACGATGTCCATGTCCTCGCAAACAGCCGGGACAAGCCGCTCGTCCACCTCTCCGAGAAAATGCAGAGTCAGGTGCAGATTGTGCAGCGGCTGCCATCTGTCTGCCATCACTTCCGGCTTGAGCCGTTCTTGGACAGCGGAAATATATTGAACCGCTTCTTCTGGAATATCCAATGCCACGAACAAACGCATAGACGTCTTTTCGTCCTCCTTTTGACTGCCTTCTTGCCTCAACGAAAAATAGCCCTCCTGTGACGGAGAGCCATTTTACCATCTACGCCGCTTTAGGCAGCCATCATCTTTCCGGTTACGATGCCCAAAACGCTGCGCACATATTCGCCCAGTCGTCCAGAGCCAGGTTGATAGGTGAAGCGAAGTGTCAGCTCGACGTGCCCGACATGCCCCGCCGGAGGTATGTTCCAGAACAGGTCAGCTTCGCCGTACAAAATTTCCTCAATCCGCAGTTTCTTGCCCTCGATGTCCAGTTCCGGATCATGAGACAGCGAGAATTTCATCATGATGGAAAATGAATCTTTTTTTACTCCGCCCCGCAAGTTTAGTTTGCCGTGGATCGCGACGAGTCCCGCTTCCCCCCACAAGTTGTACTCCAGCAAAGCCTGGCATTGGGGCTGCACCTGCAATTCAAGCGCAGGCAGACCTCCCTCAATCGTTAGTGCATGACGCTTTGCCAATTGTTCGATCTCCCCTTGAAAACGGTGAGCGCAATCGGAAACAGCCTGGAACAAATCGGGCTCTACAGCGTACATCGTCGTCACCTCTCCCCAACGGATTATCTGCTTTATTACTTCGTACTTCCCCTTGTCGTATCCTTTGTTGAAAAATGACTTATTTACCCTTATTTCATCGAAGGGCAAAAGATTCCTATGAAAATGCTATTTCACAATGTTGCAACATTTACTGATACGGAACAGGCATGCCCGGAAACGCTTTCACGAACAGGGTTTGCAGATGCGCCTGTACATTTTCGTCCAGCTCCAAATGATAGAGTACGCCATTTTCATAGCGCAAAAGCGGATACGCGCCCAGACCGAGCGCAGAAACTTCTTTTGTCTCCACATATTCCGGCAGCGTCAACAGGAAGCGGGAAAACGGATTGGCGTCCTCCTCTGCCATGTGGATGACCTCAAACAAGTGCCCAAGCCCTGGGGTGACAATCAGATCGAGCAGTTCGCCGCGCTCCGCCACCCATACGGTAAACGCGGACTCCCGCACCTCGCTGCGCGCGTGTCTGCGCATCACCCAGACAGCCTGGCGAACGGTGCTCATCAGCAGGTGCTGGGCGCCTTCTTCGCCATGTACGGCCTGCATCCGTCTGTAGTCGAGGACAAAAGCCAGCCCTTCTTCCGTGAAAACCGTGTCGGGAAAAGACAGTGCCGCGATGCTTCGCATTTCTTCCTCGCGCACCTGCGCTTCCTGCGGGATCGTCTCGACTTTCCCTTCAAAAAGGGAACGAATCATTTCCCGGGTGCGCTCGACTTCTCCTGCGGAAAAAAAGATGGACTCGGAGTAAATATGCGTCAGCTCGCCTTCCCCGTAAGCCAAATAGTGCAGGAGCGTACAAGGCTGTTCCAGCATTCGCAACGCCATTCCCCGCTGCTCCGCAAGCTGGATGTCAAAAGTGAGCGGAAAGCCGAGCGGCTGGAGCGGATCAGACAGCGTCCAGATCACGCCCAAAAGCTTGCCTTGATACGTCTTGAACTCAACAGAGACAGCATCCCGCGTCTGCTCGACAAAAGCGTCCACCGATTCAAACACCAGGTACAGCTCGACCTCTCCTGTTCCGTTCATGCGGGCAAAATAAGGCAGCCCCGCTTCGCTGGCGAGCTGGTACAAGTCGAAAAAATCGTGCTTATCGAGAACCTCGCCCTGCGTCTCCTTGACGGGAGAGCGCAGAGCCGGGTCCGGGGCAAGCACGGGATTGAACTCCTCATTCATCTGGCTGCTCCCCCTGCTTTTCCCATGGCTGCATCAGCGGCCAGCCGTCCATCTGCTTGAGCAGCGAACGATCCGTGGCATCGATATGGACAGGCGTGACGGCGATGTAATCATGCTTCACCAGGTCGTAGTCATACGGCTCTGCAATCGGCATCACCTGCGGGTACTCCCGCATCAAAAAATATCCTTCTGCTGCTTCGCTGTACTTGTCCTCATAATGATGCAGCGAAAGCGTCGCCGGAACAATCCCTTTGACTTGCGCAAGCGGGACGTGCGGAATGTTGATATTCCAGAAAACTTCTGGCGCCAATTCGCCTTTTCCGGCTCGCTCCGCAAAATCTTTCACGAGCGGCGCGATCATCTGTACGACGTCGCCGTAATTTTCCTGGTCGTACCAGTTGTCATAGGACAGGGCAACGCCGGGAACTCCCAAAATAACCGCTTCTCTGGCCCCGCTGCATGTGCCGGAGTAATATATGTCGCGCCCCAAATTCGTCCCTACGTTGATTCCCGAGAACACGATATCGGGCTTTTCTTCTGCCGCAAACAGCAAATGATAGGCGGCTTTCACGCAGTCGGCGGGATTGCCGTTCACCGCCCACGCTTTGACGGGAAGACCGTAAAAGTCGCGTTTTTCCGTTGCCAGTGGCGTGCGATAGGTCACCCCGTGGCCAACGCCGCTTTTTTCCTCATCGGGAGCCACCACAAAGATTTCTGCCTGGTCCAGTACGAGCAGCGCTTCCACCAGCCGCTTGATGCCCAATGCCTCGATGCCGTCATCATTCGTAACTAAAATTCGCAACATAAGATCTCCTCCTTCATCGTGGCGCCTAGTCGCATTTGCTTCACACTTCCTTTTATTGTACTTTAGAAAGCTTTGCCAAGCCAAGCTTCCCGCCCGCAACTTGCGACACATCTGGACAATAAAAAAGACCCCAATGCGATTGGGGTCGTAATTAGTCGCCGACGATCACTTTCCAGCGATCGCGCCAGGCGATCCCTTCGCGAATCCATTCTTCCACTTGCGCCTGCTTCTCCTGGGAAATGCCGATCAGGCAAGCGATGCGCGCGATTTCCTTCGTCTCCAGCGGCGACAGCTTCCGGTCAATCAGCGCCATATGGTACAGCTTGCGCATCATGACGAGCTTCTCGCTCTGGCTCAGGTCGACCATGTCTTCTACGATCACCTCGGGACGTTTCGGGTAATCGATGTCATCCATGAGGATTTGCCGCTCTTTTAGCGTAAAATGTTCCGAATTGACAATGTCATGAATGCGGTCAACTTCCCGGGAACCTATATAACCGTCGGCATGCCCGACGCAAATCATCAAGCGCAAGGATGCAAACAAAATATGTTTGTCTTTTTCCGTTTTGGTATACAACGTGTCGTTCCTCCTCCGAACAAGTAATAAACAAACGATGATATATACATCTAATAATACGATAAAAAAGGAAAGCGGTTTCATATGAATGTGTGACAAATTTTTGCTTCTCTTTGGCTGGTAGGCGCGATTTCGCCACATTTGCGGGCGAAGTCGGCCATTCCCTATATGAACAAAGGCAGAGAATGCGATTATCGCCCAAAGACCGTCCGAAAATCGATCCAGCCGTACGCGTCCAGGCTGATTCCCGACAGACGAGGGTGTGCTTTCATCTCGACGCGATTGGCGTACAGGGGCACAAAAATATGATCAGCCATCAGCTTTTCCATCATCGTGCGCACAATCGTCTGACGCTCCTCTGTCAGCGTAGTTTGCCCCAAGCTGCGAATCAGCCGTTCCAGCTCCGCTTTGCCGTGTGCAGTCAGATGGTGCGTGATGCTCAAAGCTTCTGCCAGCAAAAACTCGACGAGCGACAGCTCCGTTCGCTCGTCCACATTGGCGCTGTCGACGACGAGATCAGCGTGTTGCAGCAAGGCCGGTAAAGCCAGTTCTTCCGGAGTGGCGTACTGAATCTCGATCGGAATGCCGTACGCTTTGGCCTTGTCCCGAATCCATTCGGCATCCTCGATGTGATCCGCGTCTGGATAAGTGTACAGGCTGAGCGTCTCTTTGCCGTAGCCTCTTGCATCTACCAGGCGAGCGATTTCCGCTGGATCGTCTGGAGTGGAGCCTGCCGTCTGCCGATATCCTCCCCATACTTCCGCCTGCTCCCTGCCGCCTTGCAACTCCTCCCTGAGCGCAGGGCCAGCCAAAAGCTCCGCAAGCAAGCTGCGAAAGGAAGCGTCCGCCAAAGGGCCTTTTTTGGCTGCATTCAAACTGACGTACTGAAAGCATTTCTCCTGACGGGCGACTTCGTTCCACGCAGGCTCTGCCTCCGCTTCCTGGAGCGAACTCGCTTTCGCCACAGTCAGCACGCTCTCATCTGCCCAGTCCGCTTGCCCCATGCCAGGGACGCACCAGATTTCAATTTTGTCCAAAAACGGCCGCCCGGCAAAATACGGCGCGAACGCCTCAAGGACAAGCATGGAATCGTCGTGGCGCACAACGCGAAACGGCCCTGTCCCTACCGGCAACCGCGAGAACTGCTCTCCCATCTGCTCGGTGTAGTCACGCGGGACAATCGACAGTTGTTCTTTGCTCAACGCTTGCAAGAACAGCTCATCCCGCTCTTTCAACTCAATCGTCACGACATAGTCATCACAGACGTTTACCGACTCGATAGAACGAGCCAGCCAGCGATGCTTGAACGATTGCTCCATCAGGCGCAGCAAGGAAAAACGGACGTCGTCAGCAGTCAGCAGGCGGCCATGGTGAAACAGCACGCCTTTTCGCAAGTAAAACGTCCAGTGCTTTCCGCTCTCGTCCGTCTCCCAATGAAAGGCCAACTGCGGCTCTATTCGCTTCGTGAGCGGATCAAACCGGACAAGCGTATCGAACAGATGCTTGACCAAATGCGTTTGCGAACGCAGCAAAACGTGAATCGGGTCCAGTGCTTCAAACGGGCGATCGAGCAGCAAGCGCAATGTATCGACTCGGCTATTACTACCCTTTTCCCGCGTCACCCGCGCTCCAAACTGACTTTTCATCCAGAGTGAAAAATTTTGCGAAAAAGTCGGCCACGCCTCCCCGTATTGCTGCATCAGTTCCTGGGACGCGCGAATTTCCCCTGTTTGGGCAAGCTCCTTGGCTACAGACAGCAGCAAATCTGCCGGTTCCAAAAGGAGGGTCAGAACGGAATGATTCCCCCTGCCTCGTCCCGGCTGCCAGCCGAGCCAGCCGCGGGCTTGCATTTTTTTCAATGTCAATGTGGCATTGCGCAGCGTACAGCACAAAATCGCCGCGACTTCTGCCAGCGTGATCTCCAGCGGACGACCGACCGAAACGGTTGGCCTCAGCGCACATAAACGAAGATATTGTTCAACCAGTTGCATCTCATTTCACCGCCAATAAAAAACATGAAAAAATGATTCCCCTAATCGTACGCTTTTTCTGTGTCGTCCGCCAGCTTACAATTCGAAGAACCAACCACCAAGCCGGAACCTCCGGAGAAAGGACACACGTCTATGCATCTGCTACCCGCTTCCTTCCGCAACTTTATCGCGGAATACCCTGCCTTGCTGTGGGTTCGTCTGTTCGGGGAAACGCTCACTTCCCTGTCCAGCACGATGATCGCGCCTTTTCTCGTCCTGTACTTGAGCGAAAACATCAGCGGCTCCGTCACACTCACCATGCTGGTGATCGGCTTGCAGCCGTTTTCCGAGATTTTGCTGACCTTGTTCGCGGGCGGATTGACTGACCGGATTCGGCGCAAAACGATGCTGCTCGTTGCCTTGCTGATTCAAGGCTTCGCCATGCTCGGGATGGCTTTTGCCGATTCTATCGCCGCTTTTGCCGTCCTGTACGTGCTCAACGGCGCTGGCCGCTCCCTGTTCATCCCGGCAAGCCGCGCCCATCTGGCCGATACGATCCCGCCTGGGCAAATGGCAAGTGCTTTTGCTCTGTTGAATACGTCCTCAAGCATTGGGGCGGCAATCGGGCCACTCCTTGGCGTGATTCTCTACAAGTACAATCCGGCGATGGCTTTTCTGTTTACCGCGATCTCGCTTTTCGTTTACGCGGCGGCGGTCTTGTGGAAAATCCCGCAAACGCCGTTGCCGGAATGGGCGGAAGCAGCTCACGAGAAAGCGCCACGCTTCAGTAGAGGAGCATGGAAGGCATACCGCCCGGCATTGGCGATCATGACGCTTTCACTGCCGATCAGTCTGTTCTATGCGCAAACCGAAACAAATTTGCAGCTGCACATGAAAAATACGCTGCCCGACTATTTGCAAGCTCTCGCCTTGCTCATCGCTGTGAAGGGGATTTTGCTCATCCTGTTTGAATTTCTGCTCGTCAAGTGGACACAGCACATGCCCGCTCGCTGGCTCATCACCGCATCATACGGCTGCTTCTTCCTCGTCGCTCTCGGTTATGCCTACATCGATTCCTTGCCGCTTCTGCTCGCCATGCAAGTGCTGCTCGTCATCGGCGAAAGCGTCGGCTTGACCCAACTGCTCGCTTTTGTCACGCGGATTGCGCCATCCTCGATGCGCGGCCGATATTTTGCCATCACCGGGACACACTGGGATATTTCCCGCATGTGCGGCCCGTATTTGGGCAGTCTGGTCTTGCTGCACTACGGCGGCACGCTGCTGTTCACGATCGTCGCTGGCATCCTGGTCATTGGAGCGTTCGCCATGCACCGCTATTTGACCGCCAAAGAAAAAACCTTCCCGCTCGCGCAGGAAGGCTGATGAAAAGCGTTAGGTCAACAAGAATCGGTCTTCGCTGAAGCTCTCTCCGCCACGGGCTGCCTCGAAGGCGCGCAGCAAGTCTTGCGGCTTCATGGTTCGTTTTTTCTCATCCGGAATGTCGAGAATGATCCCGCCGTCGTGCAGCATCAACAGGCGATTCCCCATGTTCAGCGCTTGCTCCATGTTGTGCGTGACCATGATCGTCGTCAGCTTGTGGCGAGCGACAATCTTGTCGGTCAGCTCGACAATGAGCTGCGCCCTTTTCGGGTCCAACGCTGCCGTATGCTCATCCAGCAGCAAAATTTTCGGTTCCGTAAATGTAGCCATCAACAGGCTGAGCGCCTGACGCTGACCGCCGGAAAGGAATCCCACCTTTGTTTTCAAACGGTTTTCCAGTCCTTGGTCAAGCTGCTTCAACTGCTCGCGGAACAACTCGCGCTTGTGGTTGTTCACTCCGAAGCCTAGCGTGCGGCGGCGTCCACGCCCGAGCGCGATCGCCAAATTTTCTTCAATCGTCATGTTCGGCGCAGTACCTGCCATCGGGTCCTGGAACACCCGGCCGATCAATTCGGCCCGCTGGTGCTCGCCCAGGCGCGTGACATCCTTGCCGTCAATCGTGATCGTTCCGCTGTCCGGGAACAGCCCGCCGGAGATCATGTTCATCATCGTCGACTTTCCGGCTCCGTTACTGCCGATTACGGTGATGAACTCTCCGCGCTTGACGTGCAAGTTTACATTGCGCAACGCGATTTTTTCATTGACGGTGCCCGCATTGAACACTTTGTTGACATAGGAAATTTTAAGCATTGCTGTTTCCTCCCCTTACCGAGCGTACCGCTTGTTTTTTCCAGATTCCTTTGGCAACGGTCGGAACAGTCAATGCGACAATCACGATCAAGGCGGTAATCAGCTTCATGTCGGACGGATTCAATCCCGCCTGCAAAGCCAGGGCAATCACCAAACGGTACACAATCGAACCGAGAATGACAGCGAGTGTGACGCGGAAAATGGAGGAGCTGCCGAACAGCACTTCCCCGACAATAACAGAAGCAAGACCAATCACAATCATCCCGATCCCCATGCCGACATCGGCAAAGCCCTGGAACTGGGCAACCCAAGCGCCAGACACAGCTACCAGACCGTTGGACAGCGCCAGACCGATAATCGTGGTCGTGTCCGTATTCACTCCGAAGCTGCGAATCATTTTTGGATTGTCCCCTGTCGCCCGCAGATCGAGGCCGAGGTCGGTGTGCAGGAACCAGTCAATTACCAGCTTGAGCACGAGAACTCCGACGAAAAATACGATGGATACGCCAGTCAGCAAAGTGACGCCGCCTACCGTCAAGTCGGGAATGCTCAAATCTTTTACATAGGTGAACAACGTATCTTCACGCAGCAAAGGCAAATTCGCCTTTCCCATAATCCGCAGGTTGATCGAGTACAGCGCGATCATGGTCAAAATCCCTGCCAGCAGTGCGTTGACCTTTCCTTTTGTATGCAAAACGCCGGTAAATGCCCCTGCCAATCCCCCGACGATGAACGCCAGGAGAGTAGCCAGGTACGGGTTGGTTCCATCGATGATAAACTTGGCTGCGATCGCTCCGCCCAAGGCGAAGCTGCCATCTACCGTCAAGTCAGGTACGTTTAGAATGCGAAAGGTCAAATACACGCCCAGAGCTAAAATTCCGAATAGCAAGCCCTGCTCGATGGCTCCCATTATTGCCAAATTCATAGAAGAAATCCTCCTGTTGCTGCGATTATTACTCGATCACTTCGCCAGCGCGGTCGAGCATGGATTGCGGAATGGTCACTCCCATTTTCTCCGCTGCTTTTTTGTTCAATACGAGCTTCATGTCTGCCTGCATCTCGACAGCCATGTCTGCCGGCTTCGCTTCGCCCTTCAAGATTTTTGCTGCCATGTCTGCTGTTTGTTCGCCGAGCTTGGTGTAGTCGATTCCGTAAGTAGCAATCGCACCGCTCTTCACGGAGTTTTCTTCCCCTGCGATGACCGGAATTTTTTGCGCTTCGGCAACGCTCAGGACTGCTGCAATCGACGATACGACCATGTTGTCTGTCGGCACGTAGAACGCGTCTACTTTGCCTACCATCGACTCAGCCGCTTGCTTCACCTCTGTTGCGCTGGTGATCGCTGCTTCCTGAATGGACAGGCCCAGCTTGTCCGCTACTGCTTTCGCCGCATCTACCTGCACTTTGGAGTTCACTTCGCCGGAGCTGTAGATAACTCCAACTGATTTCGCATCTGGCTTCAATTCTTTGATCAGCTTCAATTGCTCTTCCACCGGGTTCATGTCGGAAGTACCTGTCACGTTTGCTCCCGGTTTATCCATCGCTTTTACCAGACCTGCCTCTACCGGATCGGTTACTGCCGTAAACAAGATCGGAATGTCTTTGCTTGTTTGGGCAGCAGCCTGAGCGGTCGGCGTCGCGATCGCCAGTACGAGGTCTACTTTGTCAGACTCGAATTTTTGCGCGATGGAGATTGCTGTATCCATGCTCGCTTGCGCTGATTTGACGTCGATTTTCACTTGTTTGCCGTCTTCGTATCCGTTTTTGGCAAGCTGCGCCACAAAGCCTTCGCGTGCTGCATCCAATGCCGGGTGCTCTACGAACTGAGAAATCCCGATTTTAAACTGTTTGGTTTCAGCAGCTGGCGCCGGCTGGTTCGAAGCAGGTGGAGTCTGCTCGTTGCTCGCCGGGGTAGCGCTTTGCTGTCCACATGCGGTAACAGACAAAAGCAGCAAAGGAAATAAAAAACTCTGAATTTTTCTAATAGTCTTTTTCTGTTTGAACATGTGATAAATGCCCCCTTGAAAAATTTTTTCTAATTTTAACACGGATAAAACAGTTTTAAAAGAATAAAAAGAGAGCTTGACGCTCTCTTTTTACTTGGTGATTTCTTTCGCCTGCTGTTTGAGTGCCTCTGAAATCGTGAGACCAAACTTCCCGGCTGCTGTTTCATTGATGTACAGGTCGGCCTGCTTTGAAATTTCGACAGGAGTGTCTGCAACCGCTTGTCCTTTGAGGACACGGGCAGCCATTTCGCCTGTTTGCTTGCCAATCTGGTAGTAGTCGATGCCGTACGTGGCTACTGCGCCGCGTTTTACGGTGTCTGTGTCGGAAGCAAAAACAGGAATCTTGTTCGCTTCCGCTGCTCCCAGTACAGCCTCAAAAGAGGACACGACGGTATTGTCAATCGGAATGAACATGGCGTCAGCTTTTCCAGCAAGTCCCTGAGCTGCCAATTGCACCTCGGAAAGCTGCGAAATGCCCGCCTTGATGATTTCTACGCCTTCTTTGCTCGCTGCCTCTTCCAGCTCTTTTACCTGTACCTCAGAGTTGACCTCGGAGGTGGTGTAGATCACGCCCAGCTTTTTCAACTGGGGCAGGAAGGTTTTGATCAGCTTCAATTGTTGTTCCATCGATACTTTGTCGCTCGTTCCAGTCACGTTCTTGTCCGGTTTTTCCAGACTGCTGACCAGCTGAGCCGAGATCGGATCTGTTACGGAACTGAACAAAACAGGTTTGTCGGTAATCGCCTTGGCTGCAGCCTGAGCGGATGGAGTCGCAATCGCTACGACCAAATCCTTCTTGTCTCCGGCGTACTTCTGCGCAATCGATACCGTGTTGTTCATATCGCCATGGGCGTTCTGGTAGTCAACCTCCAGATTTTTGCCCTCTTCGTAGCCGGATTGTTTCAAGCCATCCAAGATTCCTTGATGAATCGCATCCAAAGCGGGATGCTCTACGAATTGCGTCAAGCCCAGCTTCACCGTTTGGCCTTGGCCGGAACTGGTCGCTGTTGCTTCATTTTGTCCACCTGTTTGATTGCCACATGCTGCCAAAGAAATGGCCAGCAAAGTGGTCAGTACCATACTGACTGCTCGTCTCATCTGTACTTCCTCCTCTAAGCTCTGCTCTCTGTGCCTGATCACCCTCTGGTAACAAGGCATCTTGCATTTGTGCAACTTGTGTCCCATTATAGCATATTATTGCGTCCTGAAAAGCTTTTTTCATCAATCTTCCGTTCCGGTTTCTTCCTCTGCATTTGGCATTTTTTTCACGAGAACCCTGGTAATCCGGTAGTGATCGACTTCGCCCACCACAAACTCGAACTTGCCCTCCCGCACCCGGTCGCCTACGCGGGGCGGATGGTCGATTTGCATGTAAATCCACCCGGCCAGCGTATCGACCTCGCTGGATTCCAAATCGAGGTCCAGGTAGTCGCCCACTTCCTCCAAAAGCATTCTGCCGTCAAGCGACAACATGCCGTCGTTCTTTTCTACTTCCGGACGCTCGTCGTCAAATTCATCCTGGATATCGCCGACGATTTCTTCCATAATATCTTCAAGCGTCACCAAGCCAGCCGTGCCCCCGTACTCATCGATGATGATCGCCATTTGCCCGCGCTGTTTTTGCAGCATCGTCAGCAGACGGCTGATCGAGATCGTCTCGGGAACCGTCAAAACCGGGCGCATCAACGTTTTCAGATCGCTGTGCTCGCCTTCCAAAAGCCCTGTCAGCATGTCTTTGATGTGCAAACTCCCCACGACGTGATCCTTGTCGCCATCGACGACCGGATAGCGGGTGAATCGGCCGTTTTGCACGAGGCGGACATTTTCGTCAAACGGATCGCGCACGTTGAGCACAACCATATCGGTTCGCGGAACCATAATCTCCCGCGCCATCGTCTCGGAAAAATCAAAAATGTTGTCTACCAGCATCAGCTCTGTCTGGTCGATCAGGCCGCTTTTGTGACTTTCGTTGACCAGAATACGGATTTCTTCTTCTGTATGCGCCTCCTGATGCGGCTCCATGGAAATGTGGAACAAGGCGAGGATGCGGCTTGCCGACCAGTTCAGCAAAGCGATAAACGGATACATGACTTTGTGAAACAGCTGGATCGGCCGACTGACAGCGAGCACGACCATTTCGGTGCGCTGAATCGCAAGTGTCTTCGGAGCCAGTTCGCCCAGCACGATATGCAAAAAAGTGATCACGGAAAACGCAATAATAAAGGAAATGCTGCTCACCAGCGTCTCGTTCAGCTGGAAGTAGCGAAATACCGGATGCAGCAAGTGAGCCACAGCAGGCTCGCCAAGCCAGCCGAGTCCGAGCGAGGCGAGAGTGATGCCCAATTGGCAGGCAGACAAATAAGCATCCAAATTGTGGATGACTTGCTCCACGTTCTCCGCCCGTTTGTTGCCTTCTGCCACGAGCTGGGCAATGCGCGACTCCCTCACTTTCACCACGGCAAACTCGGTTGCAACGAAGAAGCCGTTGAGGAAAACGAGGATCAAGACCAAACCCAAGTTAAACAAGCTTCCCCACATTCCCATTCTCCCCGCCTCCCTTTCCGTCCATTGCTTTGGGATATTGTTTCCCATCCTATCGCAAATGTTACCTGTCTGTTTTTCTTTCTTTTCCGGATTGTGATACCATAGTGCTGATTCATATGCCGTTTGTAACGAGGTGAATCTTTTGTCTTATCGTCCAGACTTGCCGATGATCGTCCAAAGCGATCGCACTGTATTATTGGAAACACAACATCCGTTGTTTGCGGAGGCAAGACAGGCCATCAGCGGTTTTTGCGAATTGCTGAAAAGTCCGGAGTACATCCATACATACCGGATTACCCCGTTGTCGCTGTGGAATGCGGCAGCCAGCGGACTTTCCCCGAATGAAGTAACAGGAGTGCTTGGCGCATACAGCAAATACGGCGTGCCGCCAACGCTCGTCAAAGAAATAGAAGAAACGATGCGCAAATACGGGCTGATTCGGTTGGAACGTCACGGGGATGATCTCGTATTAAATAGTGACGATCCTCTTGTTCTCACAGAGCTAATCGGATACAAATCGATCGCCGCCTTGTTCGAAGAAGGCTATACACTCAAAAGCTACGCACGCGGGCTGATCAAGCAGGAGCTGATCAAGCTTGGACTGCCTGTGCAGGATTTGGCGGGGTATTCGCAAGGGGAAGCCTGTCCGGTCAGCTTGCGGCAGACCAGTGCGTCGGGCAAGCCGTTTGCTTTGCGCTCCTATCAAAAAGACGCTGTCGATGCTTTTCACTTGGGCGGCGCGGTTACGGGTGGCAGCGGCGTGCTCGTCCTGCCCTGTGGAGCCGGGAAAACGGTCATCGGCATTGGCGCGATTGCGCAATTGCAGACCGCTACCCTTATTTTGACGACGAATACGACCTCCGTGCGCCAGTGGATTTCCGAGCTGCTGGACAAAACCGAACTGGACCCCGATCTTGTTGGCGAATACACCGGAGATCACAAGGAAGTAAAGCCGATAACTGTGGCAACTTATCAAATTCTCACATACCGCCCCACCTCTCTGGATGAATTTCCTCATATGAAACTCTTTTCAGAGCGTGACTGGGGGCTTATTATTTACGATGAGGTGCATTTGCTGCCTGCACCTGTCTTTCGTGTTACTTCCGGCATCCAGGCTACACGCCGACTCGGGTTGACCGCCACGCTCGTCAGGGAAGACGGCCGGGAAGAAGACGTCTTTACGTTGATCGGCCCGAAAAAGTACGAGGTTCCCTGGAAAGCGATGGAGGAAGCTGGCTGGATTGCGGAAGCGCGTTGCCGCGAAATCAGGCTGCCTTTTGAGCCAAAATGGCGGGAAGCGTACGCACATGCAACCGCCCGGCAAAAGTTCCGGATCGCTGCCGAAAACCCGAAAAAGCTCGAAGTGGTCCGCAAGCTGCTCGACCGCCACGAGGGCGACAGAGTGTTGATCATCGGCCAGTACGTCGATCAACTGGAGCAAATGGCAACCGCCTTGCAGCTTCCGCTGATTACGGGCAAAGTCCCGGAAAAAGAGCGCGAGACGCTGTACGAACAATTTAAAAAAGGGGAAATCACACGCCTGATCGTCTCCAAGGTAGCCAATTTTGCCGTCGATTTGCCGGACGCCAACGTCGCGATTCAAATTTCCGGCACGTTCGGCTCCCGTCAGGAAGAAGCACAGCGCCTGGGACGCATCTTGCGACCGAAAACGGACAACAACACTGCCCACTTTTATACACTCGTTACACGCGATACGAGAGAGCAGGAGTTTTCGCTCCATCGTCAGCTTTTTCTCGTAGAACAAGGCTATCCATACGAAATTATAGAAAACGAGATGCTGGTCTGAAACGTTTCGACAGAAGCCAGCGTCACATAGAGGGAAGGGAGGCCGGAGATTCAATGCAATCCGACGCCGAAATCATTCAGCGGATTCTTCAGGGCGAAATTGAAGGGTATCGCGACCTCATCCAGCGATATCAGCATATGATCTACGTTTTTATCTACAAAATGGTGAACAATCGCGCTGATGCAGAAGATCTTACTCAGGAAGTGTTCGTCAAGGCGTATGAAAAACTGTCTACGTTTCGAGGCGACTCGCAGTTTTCATCCTGGTTACATACGCTTGCCCGCAACAAGAGTATCGATTTTTTGCGCCGCCGAAAGTTTCACGACTCTGACGAGCAATTGGCGTACGTGCCGTCCAATACACGAGACGAATCTCCGCAGGATTCGCTCATGAACAAGGAGCAGCGCAGGGAAATCCAGGAAGCATTCGCCTTGCTGTCGGATACTTACCGGGAAGTAATCGTTCTGCGTTGCACGCATGAGTATCCGTTTGAAAAAATTGCAACTCTTCTCGGCATCGCCGAGTCTACAGCACGCGTCCGCTACTTGCGCGCTCGCCAAGAACTCGCAAAATTGTTAACCCGCAAGGAAGGGGGACTCGTACATGAACTGCCAGGCATTTAGAAAAGCATGGCTAGATGACACAGACAGCGATATTTTCTCTCATATAGAAACTTGTGAGGAGTGTATCGCATGGATTGAAACGCAAATGACAACAGAAGAGGAGGTGCAGTTCTTGAAGGAGGTTCCACTGCCCCAAGCGAATCTGGAAGAGCGGATTATGCAAGCCATCTACCAGAACGCAGGACAAGGTGTGCCCCCTCATGCCGCCACCGCAACCGTCGCTGTGCTTCCACAGCAAGCGGCAGCACCAGCAACCAGCAAGCGTCGGCCCAAAGGCTTCCCTTCATTCGCCTGGGTCAGCGCCGCAGCAGTCCTCCTGGCAGTGGGCTTCCTGAGCTATCAGCAGCTTCAGGACGATCAGATGATGCAGACAGCCGCCCAACCGGAAGCCAATCAGGCAAGCGCAAGCAATCAAATCGTGGCGTACAGCGGCAATGCGACGCAAGCGCAAGAGACAGCTCCAGCCGCTCCTCCTGCACCAGCCCAGGCGACAACAGGTGCAACAGGCGGCAGCAGTCAGCCAATGGCGAAGCAAAACGAAGCGGCTACTCCGTCCACAGGAGCGGCAGCAGCAGTTAATCCGAACGGTGATGCCGCGCCAGCTGCCGCCAATGCCCTTGTTGCGCTGGACGACACGCAGCAAAGCAAAGCGGCGCCGCCGCAAGCGCGCACCGCTCAGCCGGAAAACCAGGGGGCTGCGGCTGCCCGAAGTCAACCGACTGCCAAAGTACCTGCGGTGAATGCCAAAGAAAACGCGGCAAGCGAAGAAAACGTCGCCGAGAACGCCCTGATGGCTGCGAAAAAAGGCGGGGCACCCGCGATCACGGCCGATCAGCCTATGGGAATGACAGCCGTGCCCGAGCAAGAGAACAGCGAAAACGGACTCGTCGGCCCGTCGTTGGCCATGGCAGCCAAACAGCCGATCACGCTGTCGACCTTTACGGATACAGATACAGCCGTACAAGCGTCCGATATGCCCGTTCCCGTGCTGGCCCAAAACCCGAACAGCTTTTCGCTAAGCTCGATTTCCGTGCAATACGAATCAGAAACGAGCCAAAAAGTAACGCATCTGGCCGCTGATTACAAGCGCAACAACGACTGGATTCGGATCGACGTAGTACGGAACACACAAGGCAAACGCAGCTTGTCGATTCCCGGAACGTTTTCCGCCACTCAGCTGTTTGCAGTCAATGGCGAGCAAGCTATTGCCGTCTCGTTTGACAACAAGGACGCGAAAAATGCGGTCGCGGAGCACGCGGTCCATTTCAACGCCCAGTCCAATAATCAGTCCCTGTACGTAGTGATAACCGCCCACGGTGTTTCGCTGGACGAATTGATTGAAGCTTCCAAGCAACTGACCTGGAAGCCTTAACGAAAACACGATTTTCCAAAGACACGACCTGTTCCATCAGGCTCGTGTCTTTTTTTATTTGCCAAGCCTGGCTTCGAGCGGCCGGGTCGGGGGATGAAAAAGTTTTAGTACGGTATTGATCACTTTAAACTAATGTGTATAATGTTTGTTATAACATAAACAAAAACAATTTTTGTTTATTAAAAAGGAGTGCACCCACATGTCTAATGCTTCACCTCCCCGCTCGTCCCTGTTTCAAAATACGTATTTTCGCACCATCCTGTTGTCAGGAGCGCTTTTGCAAATCGGCGTCTGGGTTCGCAACTTCGCGATTCTTTTGTTTGTCATGGATCAGACGAACAACGACCCTTACGCCGTTTCCCTGATTTCCGTCGCGCAGTTTGGCCCGATCTTTCTGTTTTCCATCATCGGCGGGACATTTGCGGACCGCTGGCGCCCGAGAAAAACGATGATCATCTGCGACTTGCTTAGTGCGCTCTCTGTTGGCGCTGTGTTGCTCACCCTCGTGCTCGGCACATGGAAGGCAGTCTTTTTCGCCACCTTGATCTCGGCGACGCTCTCCCAGTTCTCGCAGCCTTCTGGCATGAAACTGTTGAAGCTTCACGTTCCCGGACACGAATTGCAGCCTGCCATGGCGATGTTTCAGACGATGATGGCAGTGTTCATGGTAATCGGTCCGGCTCTCGGCACTCTCCTCTACCAATCTTTCGGGATCTCGTCCGCCATTGGCGTGATGGGCGTCTCTTTTGTCCTCTCCGCTGTCGTTTTGTTCCAGCTCCCGCGCGATGAGGACGGGCAAAAAAATCACACTGGCGAAAGCTTCTGGGCCGAGTTTGCAGCCGGGTTCCGCTATGTGTGGTCAAAACCTTCCTTGCGCGCGCTCGGCGCGATCTTCACTTGCATCGGGCTGGCATCTGGCTTGATTCAGCCGCTGTTTGTCTTTTTGGTCGTCGAACGCCTCGGGCTCCCCAAGGAATATTTGCAATGGCTGATGATGGTCAACGGAGCCGCGATGCTGATCGGTGGCGGTGCCGTCATGAATATTGCGAAAAAAGTCTCGCCGCAAATGCTGATTGCTGCCGGTCTGCTCATAAGCGCCATCGGGACTTTCGGGAACAGCCTGTCTACCGCATTGTGGGCAGTCATGTTTTTCCAGTTTATCAACGGTCTGTTCTTCCCGTGCATCCACGTCGGAATCAACACGCTTCTGCTGAAAACGAGCGATGCAGCGTATATCGGCCGGGTAAACGGCGTCCTGACTCCCCTGTTTATGGGAACGATGGTCGTCTCCATGAGCATCGCGGGATGGCTGAAAAGTCTGTATTCCCTTCCCTTGCTTTTCGGTGGTGCGGGCCTGTTGTTTGCCGTCAGCATTTTGTTTGTCCTGCCTATGCTGAGACGTAAAGAGGTGCTGGCTGCTCCTTCGCAAAAAGCTTGAACGACTAGACAAACAGCTTTCGCGTCTTCTCCTTTTGCCCTGTTCGCTTCTGGCTGTCTGCTATAATCAAGAGGGTTGCCCTTTCAGAAACAGGAAAAGGAGAAAAGATATGCAAACTTTTCATATCGGCTTCGGCGATTCTGCGTGTGGGACGTTGCGCGTATTTCTGCGTGCAGCCAGGCTGCCAGGCTCGATCATTTGCCTTCGCGATGACTTCTCGATCGGCCCGATTGCCCATTTGACTACCGAGGATGGAATGGAGCAACGCTGGCAATGGTTCAAAAACTTGCTCGTCGCAACAGAACCTGACTTTCAGGAGGATTTGGAGCTGTTCGCCCAACAATTTCAGCAAGACCGGACGTTCGCTGCCGACATCCCCGCAGGCAGCACGGTTGTTTTGTGGCATGGCGGACGGTGCACTTCCGATCAGCTCGGGATACGTTACGTCGTCTCCATGCTCCAATCCAAAGCAATCCGCTTCGAAGCCGTGGATGTGTCCGCCTATAGTCAGCGCATCCACTACACCGTCACAGATGAAGAGAACAACACCATTCCGTATGTGATCAGAAGTGTCGGCGAGATTTATTCGGAACGTCTCCATGGTGCATGGGAGACAAAAGCAAGCTTGTCTAGCGCTCAAATCGAGGAATGGGTGCATGACTGGGAAGCTCATTGGCTGCACTCCACCAGCCGCCTGCGCATTATCGAAAACGGGCTGGTTCAAGCGGTGCCGGAAGATTACTACGATGCGGCACTGCTTCAGTGCTCCACCCGTTCGTTCCAGAAAGCCGGCCGCGTCATTGGCGAGGTGATGGGCCGCAGCGAGCAGTGCATCGGTGACATGTATTTGTTGCAACGGATTCAGGAGTTAATCCGAGCAGGAAAACTGAGCTATCGGGGCGAGCTTGCTCCTATGCGATACTTGGAGATTCGGTTAGCCGACGCCACTCTGACGGAATAAGGTTTTTGCACACCAAAAAACGCCGCCTTTTGCCATGAAGCACAAAAGGCGGCGTTTCTTCTTTTATTAATGGGTCTGATTTTTAGCCTGGTTCCACTGCTTGATTTGCTCGATAATCTCTCTGATCTGATTGCGGGCATCCTGATGCTCCGGCTCGCTGCCCCAATGCTGGATGAGCGGCGGCATTGCTTTTGCCATCGTCGTATACAAACACCATACTTTCACCATCTCGATCCGCTCCGGCGTCGCTTCGCCTGTCAACAACTCGGTAAACTTGTGCAGCAACTCCTCCAGTTCAGGCACCAGCACTTCCTTTTTCTCACTCATGAATGATCCCCCGCTTTCCTATGTTTTCCTTATTCATCTATTGATCTTCGTATGCAAAATTTCCACTAGCCAAAAGCAGCGGTTGCCTTCGTGGGCCTCTACAGTGTGAGGAACGTAAGCAAGCCGTACGCAACGGCTACAGTCAGGATGATGCTCCATAAAACAATGCCGATCGACATCCACCACATCAGCTTGCCGACTGGTGCGCCGAGCGAAATCCCGATCGCAGCACCGAGCGGAGCGCCAGTTAACAGTGGCGAGGCCAGTCCAAGTCCGATGACGCCGTACTTCTCCCAAATGCGCCCCATTCGTCCTTGGTTTTTCCCCTTTTTCTCCACCCGTTTCATCAGCCAGCTTCGCAGGGAGCCGCCCAAAAAGATGACGATGCCCGCGCTTGCTATTGCACCAATGGCACTGAACAGCCCCGTCAAAAACGGCGGCAACTGCAATAAAAATCCAATGGGAATCGCTCCCCACAATTCAAGCATGCTTGTCAAAGCGACTGTCCCGCATTTCCATAATACGTCCATACTCTCTCGTCAATCTCCTCTCGTTGCCATTCCTGATCCTCTCAGTAAATACGAACGAGAAGGAAAAAGGTAGCGCTTTTTTCCAAATTAGGAAGTGACGTCCCGGCGGATAAAGGCGGTGTAGGCTACGATCAGAGCAGCTACGGCCCATATACTCAGCACAGTCAAGGAAAACGGAAGCGTCATTCCTTTGATCGGAGGCAGTGTGCCGTTCAAATAATCGGTCAACTGCAAATTGACGACGAACAAGTATTTAGACGACTCCCAGGAGGAGGCCATCTGGGTCAGAATCATGCCGCTGATCAGAGCCGCCATCATGACTCCCATCCCGGCAGCGGCGCTGCGGATCAGCACGGAAACCATGAACGTGATCGTTCCGACTACGAGGCACACGAACCAGCCCAGTCCGTACTGCATGAGCAAAAACTGCCACTGCGGCAACATGAACGCCCCTGCTGTCTGCAACTCTCCGCCTGCCACTTCGAAGCCGGTGAGCACAGGCAAGTCCCATCCGGAATAGCCAAAGACGAAGCCTGACAGCGAATAAGCCATAAACAGCGTCATCACCACGGTCAAGGACGTAAACAGCAGCAAAGTGATGTACTTGCTGGTCAACACCTTCCAGCGCCGAACGGGTCTGGTCAACAACAGCTTGATCGTCCCTTCGCTCAATTCCGCCGAGACGATATCGACTGCCAAAATGACGATGATCATCGGCAAAAACATGGAGATCGTCTGATCCATAAAGCCGCGGGCAAAAGTCGGACCTCCAGGCGCCATCGGGTTGATATCGTGGTCGAGATAATATTGCTGTTGCTGAATGCGGATTTTAATGATGTCGCGCCATTCGTCCGGGAGGCGGCTGGAAGCAAGCCTGTTTTGCATATCGACGATTTGCTGGGTCAAAAGCGGACGCCAGTCAGTCGTGCCCATGCGCTCCTGGGTGGTGATCACGGAACGATACTGCGCGTATGTAAAAATCGGGATGAGGATCGCCAGAATCAGCACGACGACGAGGAAGCGGCGGCGGCGCAGCAGTTTGACCGTTTCATTTTGGACGAGGCCCAGCATGCTTGGATTCATTTTTCTCCCCCTCCTGTCAACGTCAGGAACAAGTCTTCGAGCGTCACCGTTTTCGTGGCAATTCCCACGACCGGAACGCCTGCCTGAACCAGCGCCTGGTTGACTTCTCCTACCCGTTCCATATCCATGTGCGTTTTCAATCGGTCTTCTCCGACCGCGGCAATCTCCGTCACAGCCTTATGCCTACGCAGCACGTCCATTGCCTTTTGCATATGCGCAGCGGAGATGGTCCATTCCACCTGATCGGCAAACTGCTCCATCAGCTCAGTCACCAGCCCAACGGAAATGACCTTCCCATGGCTAATAATCGCTACCCGATCACACATCATCTCGATCTCGCTGAGCAGATGGCTGGAAATGAACACAGCAAGTCCCTCTTCCTCCGCAAGCCGCCGGATAAACTGGCGCATTTCGCGGATGCCAGCCGGGTCCAGTCCGTTTGTCGGCTCGTCGAGAATCAAAATCTTCGGTCGGTGCAACAGCGCCTGCGCGATTCCCAGCCGCTGTCTCATCCCGAGCGAGTACGTCTTGACCTTGTCGTCAATCGCCCGTTCCAGATCGACGAAGCGCACGATCTCCTCTATCCGCTCCGGCGCAATCCCGCCGCTCATGCGGGCAAATTGCTCCAAGTTTTCTCTTCCCGTCAAAAATTTGTACAACTCGGGATTTTCCACGATGCAGCCAACTTGCGCGATCGCTTCCGGGAAATTGTCCCGCAGCGATACTCCCCCGATGCGAATGTCTCCGCCATCTGCTTTTGCCAGACCGACCAGCATGCGGATCGTCGTCGTCTTGCCCGCTCCGTTTGGCCCGAGAAAACCAAACACTTCTCCGGCGAGCACTTCAAAAGTAATATCGTGAATAATCTGCTTTTTGCCGATTGTTTTTTGCAATCCTGATACTGCGAGGACCGTATCGCCCAATGTGCGCCCTCCTGTCTTTGTTTGCGCTGCCCGCGACTGACGCAAGCTCTGCGTTTATGGTACACTGGCATAAGATGTCCAACCACATTATACCATGTCTGTTCACTTCACATCGAATAGGAGGATAGCCGATGCGCACATCCGGCAAACTTCTCTGGCGGACCGCAGGGTTGCTGTCATTTCTGTCCTTTTTGCTCTTGGCTACAGGCTTTGTCCTGGCGATGAACCCGCAGCAGCTGGCACCGGCTACAGGAACATCCCCTGCCGAATCCGCGAAAACGCCAGCGCCTTTGCCTGCTGAAGGCGTCCGCAAAATCGTCGCGCTCGGTGACTCGCTCACACGCGGTGCCGGCGATGCAAACGGTCAAGGATACGTCGGGCTCGTCCGGCAAGCGTTGGAAAAAAAGGCGGGCCACTCGATCACGTTTACCAACCTCGCGATTAACGGACAAGAGTCGACCGACCTGCTCAAGCAAATGTCCGAAGCACAGGTCAAAACGCTGATTGCCGATGCCGACCTGATCTTGTTCACCATCGGCGGCAACGACTTGTTCAGGCAAACCGGCGGACTTTACACGATTGAACAAGAAAAAGTGGCCGCAGCCATCGACAGGCTCACGACCAACTATGAGGAGATCATTCGACAAATTCGTGCGCTGAACAAAAAGGCGACGATCGTCTACACTTCTTTGTACAACCCGTTCGGCAATACGGAAGCGGCTGTGGATACGGTGCAACCTGTCCTGGACTGGAACAACTCCGCCTCGCAAATCGCGGCCCGCTACCCGCAAGTATTCGTCGTCCCGACTTATGACATGTTCTTGCGCAAGGAACAGTCGTACTTGTACACCGATCATTTCCATCCGAACACGGAAGGGTATTCGCGGATCGCCGAGCGGATCATGCAGGCGCTAGAGTGATTCCGCCCGCGCCTCGTTCAGCGATTTGCCGTGCGTGGCGAAGTACACCCGCTGACCTGCCCACTGGAAGGCGCTGCTGACCATGGAAAAGGCGGCTACGGTCAAGAACAGCGTCGTCCCGCCGTAAAGCCCGAGCAGCATGCCGCCCATCCACGGACCGATGAACTGCCCGAGGTTGCTGAAGCTTTTGGCGCCGTAGTAGCTGCCGCGCATTCCTTCCGGCGCCATGCGGTCAATCAGGACGTCACCTGCGGTAAAGGTCAAGATTTCACCGAACGTAAACAACACCATGGCGATGATGAAAAGCGCCCAGGAGCCAGCGAACGCGTAGCCGATATCGCCCAGTGCATACATGACGTTTCCGACCACAATTGCGGTGAGGGGCGTCTTTTTTTCTGCCCATCTGGTCAAAGGCATCTGCATGAGCACGACGACAACTGCGTTGATGCTCATGAGAATCGCGAACAGCTCCGCACCGGACGCCACTGTCATCTCCGTGAACTTGGCGAGCGTGGAGGACATTTGCGAATAGCCGACCGCTCCCAGCACCCCGGCAATCATGTACAGGCGGAATGCCTTGTCGTTCACGACTACGCTGAAGGCGCGGCCAAAAGTAATCGTCTCTTTCTTTTGCCCCTCGATTTGCTTGATCCCGAACTTGTTCAGCAATCTTTGCAAGCTGATGACGTACAGCAAGTAAATGAGCGCGGTAATCATAAAAGGCAGCGCGACGGACGTCTTCGCCAGCACAGCGCCCGCAATCGGACCGACCGCTACCCCTACGTTGATCGCCGTATAGCGAAGGCCGAATACGCGAAACCGTTTTTCCGGCGGCGTCACATCCGCCATCAGCGCCTGCGAGACCGGCTCATAAAACGAGCGACAGAGCCCGCCAGCCATATTGAGGAACAGCAAGACCAACGGGTTTTTGCTGATCGCAAAGCCGATAAAGACGAGCGTCCAGACGTACAACGCCCCCAGCATGACCCGTCTGCGTCCGATTCGGTCCGACAACGTCCCGGCAATAAAACCGCCAATCGTCCCGGCTAATGGGCCAGCTCCGATCGTCAAACCGATCATCGCCAAATCCATATCGGTATGATTCGACAAGTATAAAAACAAAAACGGCATGCTCATCGAACTAGCAGCCCTGACAAACACAGTCCCGACAATCAGCGACCAGACGATCGGGTGGTACTCCTGCAAACGTTTTTTAGTCCAGCTCATGCTCTCTTCTCCCCACAACTGTTCTGCTTGCGCCTTGCTACCAGAACAGACGCTCTGTGATGTTCCTATTGTAGTGAGGAGTCTATGGTTCGTCAATGAGCATTCAAAATTTTTGGATTATGAAAAATTTCTATGAGACTTATCAAAAATTCGATAGCTGCTAACTTGCAAAAAAAAGCCGGGGATCTCCCGGCCTTTACGCTTCTATTTTGATGTGCTCGATGATTTCGCCTTTTTCATTGAGCTTGACCGCCCGGTAGACGGCGTCGTGATAAAACGTGAACCAGGCTCCTTGCTGGATGCCGCCGAGTATCCATTCTTCTTTCGCGAAAATCGACGTCATCGGGTAGTCGTCGTACGCCATGACCCACAGCGGATTGTGGTGGGTGTGCGTCGGCATGATGTCTGCGAGATGCAAAAGCAGTTGACCGCCGCTTTCCATGCGGACGATGGCATGTCCCTGGCTGTGGCCGCCCGTGTGATGCAAGCTAATGCCGGGAACGACCTCCAGCGTGTCGCCGTATGTTTGCACTTGCGCTTCAATCGGGCGCCAGTTTTCTTCCCAGTATGTATTGCGGGAACGAATGTTGGGCTCTCGCATTTCCGCCCATTCCTGCTCTTGTACGTAAATGACGGCGTTCGGAAAAGTCGAGACATGCTGCCCGTCCTGTACGGATACGAGTCCATTTGCGTGGTCGTAGTGCATGTGCGTCATGATGATGATATCAATATCAGCAGGCGTCAAGCCTTTTGCCGCCAGCGATTCTTTTACTTGCGATTCTTCCACGAGGCCGAAGTTGCGCTTCTGCTTTTCTGTCAGCCGATCGTTCCCCATGCCGGATTCGATCAAAATGCGTTTGCCATACGCCTGAATCAAAATCGGGTCTGCCCGAAGCGGAATCTGATTGCTTTCGTTGGGCGGATAGCGTTTGCTCCACAACGGCTTGGGAACCACGCCAAACATCGCTCCCCCGTCGAGCTGGGTCAAACCGCCTCTGAGCCACGTAAGTTGCAGCTCGCCTACTTGCCATTCGTTTGCTGTCAAATTCTTCGGCCTCCTCGCCTGTATCTATGTAGAGGGGAAAAAAGCGAAAAGCACCCTGCTCAGGGTGCCTTACAACTTCTCTGCCACACTCACAGTTCTGGTCGCTGGCGCGATTTCCAGCAGCAGCTCGCTGGAGACGGCCTGCACGGTGACATCTGAGTCGGAACGTCTATGATGAAGCACGAGTTGAGCAACCTTTTCATTTTCACGGTAAACGCTGATAAGTGTCTGAAGTGGGTTAGCACTACCACCTGCAATCATCTTAAACCCCGGGGCAATCGTAAACGTCCATCCCTCCACTTCTGCTACAGGTGCAGTGGAGTACAGGAAGTAACGCTTTCCTAATAGAATGCCGTTATGGTTCATCAAGGCGAAAGCCCCCAATCAAATGAATTTGAACAGTATGCTTCCATTGTGCAAGAATTTAAGTATGTTGAAAAGCGATTCGACAAAAGTTCTAAAAAGACGACATACTTTTTTCATCATACACGATCCAATGTATTTTCGGAATAGAAAAACTTTTGCAGGGCATCAAATCGCCCTTCCCACCTGTGCTCCTTCCAAAATCGCCCGCTTGGCGTCCAGCTCCCCTGCCTCTTTTGCGCCGCCGATCAAATGCACCGGAATGCGTCCTGCAAGCGCGTGATACAAGGCATCATTCGGCGTAGCTCCCGCCGCGATGATCACCGTATCAGCCGGAATGACCTGCTCTTCGCCATTGCGGGTAATGTACACACCTTCTTCGGCGATCCGCTTATACTCGATCTCGGTCAGCATCTCTACGCCGTTTTGCTTTAAATAGGCCAAAGTCGCCCAGCGCGTCGTTTTGCCCAGCCCGGTGCCGACGTGCTTGCCCCTGCGCAGCATGAAGACCTTTCTTTTGCCTGTTTGCAGCTTGTGCAGAGCTTTGGCATCCAAAATCCGATACGCGAGCAAATACTCCGCTGCTTCCGGTGAAATCACCTCGTCATGGACGAGCAAGTGGGACAAGTCACAGGCAATTCCCCCTGCGCCCACGATCACGACCTTGCTTGCGACCTTCACCTTGTGCTCAAACACTTCATTGTACATGACGACGTGCGGCAGCTCCTGGCCCGCAATCTCCGGTCTGCGCGGAACAACGCCTGTCGCGATGACGACTTCCGCAAAGCCTTCGCGCACCAATTCGTCCGCGCTCGCTTCCGTGCCCAGCCTGACTTCTACCCCCAGCTTGACCAGCTGCGTCTGATAATAGCGCAACGTCTCGTTAAATTCGGCCTTGCCTGGCACTTGTCGCGCGTAGTTCAACTGCCCGCCGATGCGCTCCTGCTTTTCGAACAGAACAACCTCGTGCCCCCGCTCAGCCAGCACGCGGGCTGCTTCCAATCCGGCAGGGCCAGCGCCCACGACCGCGACCTTTTTGCGGACAGTTGCCTGTGCCAACGCCCACTCCACCTCTCTGCCGACCATCGGGTTGACCAGACAGGATGCGACCTTGCCATCGAAAATATGATCGAGGCAAGCTTGGTTACAGGCGATGCACGTATTGACTTCATCAAAACGTCCCTGAACGCTTTTCGCGACGATTTGCGGGTCAGCCAAAAACGGACGGGCCAGCGAAACGAGATCGCAGCGGCCAGCCTGCAAAATTTCTTCTGCGTGACGGATGTCGTTGATCCGGTTGCTGGCGATGACCGGGATGTGGACAGCCTCTTTGACTTGCTGGGCGACCCACACATACGCTCCGCGCGGCACCATCATGGAGATCGTCGGCACTTTCGATTCATGCCAGCCAATCCCGATATTGAGCGCGTCAACCCCGGCCTCCTCCAGCATCCGGGCGAATTGCAGCGTTTCTTCGATCGTGGTGCTGTCCGGAATCAGATCAAGCCCGGACATTCGGAACAACACAGGAAAATCACGGCCAACTGCTTCCCGCACGCGCTTCGCTACTTCCACCCCAAAGCGTGTCCGCCGCCCAAAGTCTCCTCCCCATTCATCCTGCCGCTGGTTGGTCACAGGAGAGAGAAACTGATTGATCAAATACCCTTCCGACCCCATGATTTCGACAGCGTCAAAACCAGCTTTCTGCGCCCGCACCGCACCACTGGCAAAAGCGGCAATCGTCCGTTCAATGCCAGCCTCGTCCAGCTCCCGCGGCTGTGTGCGATTGATCGGCGCCTGCAACGGCGAGGGAGCTACCGGATCGAGTCCTGTCACCTCTTTGTACGCGTAGCGGCCCGCATGGAACAGTTGCAACGCGATTTTGCCCTTTTGCTGGTGCACTTTTTCTGTAATGATCCTGAGCTGTTCGATATGTTCATCGAGAAACACGTTGCAGTAGACCTCACCCATGCCACCCTCCGGCAGCACAGCCGCTCCTCCCGTCACGATCAATCCTGCTCCCCCGCTGGCTCGCTCCGCATAAAAATCTGCGAGGCGCTCTACGCCGTTCGGCAGCTTCTCCAGCCCGACGTGCATCGAGCCCATGATGATCCGATTCGGCAGTGTCATCGCTCCGAGCCGGATCGGCTGTTGGACATTTGCAAGCTTCATGATAGGACCCCCTCAAACAAGAATGAATGCTCATTCATTTTCTGTTTAATCGATTCTGCATCTCTGCCCGCAAATCCTGCCCGCTGTTTCCGCAAAACAAACAAAACATGGGGAGCGCCTGCCGCCTTTGCAGCAAACCGCTTGCCTTTCTTTCTAGACCGGGAAGCAAAAAAAGCCGAGAGGTGTCCCTCCCGGCCTGTGCTTCGCTTTGCTCGTCCCGGCTTATCCCAGCTTGACCAGCTCTCCCAAATCCGCTGCAAACCGCTCCAGCGTCTCGTTCAGCGCGGTCTCTTGCTCTGCACGCTCTGGCGTCTGCACGACAAAGTGGTAGTCCACCTGTACAGATGCCTCCACCAGCTTGCCTGGCTCGGTATAGCGGCGTTTCTCGGTAACCGAGCATTCTGCTACCCGCCCTCTCGCCTGCTCCCACAAGTCCTGAACCTGTTTTTCCTGGAGTTTGCCCGGATATTGAATCTCTACCTCAACTTCGCAGCTCTGCTCGTCTTCCAGCAAAAAAAGATGAATCGTTGCCGTCGGCTGTTCCTCTTCAAAAGAGCTTGCGAAGGTGATCATGACCTCGCGCATTTCTTCGTCTTCCAGCAAGGAGCGATCCGAACGCAAAACGACATCCGTAATCATCCCTCGTGTAGACAGCAGTTGATTTAGTTTTTCTACCAATAATTGCAGCACGGTAAATGGTTCCTCCTGTAAATGCGTTATTCCCTATCCAGCTAGAAGTATAGCACGATTGCCCGGTGCGCGAAAAACCCCTTCGCTCAGGAAGGGGTCGGTGTATTGTTCATATTTTTTTGATTCATAAATTCAGAGAGCCAGGCGCGTCTTACTTCTTTGTTTGGGCAATAGCCTAAAATGTAGCTTTCCCCGCGCATATATTTTTCCTTGATCCACTCTTTATGCTTGCGGAAAAAGGCGTGTTGGAAATCGATCGGCATTTGCTGATATTCTTCCAGCGCTGAGGGGTTCTGGAGGAAAAAATCTTCATCGTACACAAGCTCTTCATTTTGTTGGCGGCTGATCAGGTACACAAAGGCAATCACCAGAAACAGGTTCACCAAGAAAATCGTCATCCAAATCCCTCCAGTCAGGTAAGTATTTTTCTGATTAATCTGTCTTATCAGCATATTATTATTGTACCACGAATTTGGTGTTTTCTAAACCTTTCGTTTCATTTTTTATAAAAAAAGTTCTATTGAAAACAGAAAAGGCTTGGCAACGTTTTGCCAGCCTCATTAAAAAGCACCCGCTCTTTTTCAAGAAACGGGTGCTTTGCCTGCTTGCTATGATGGAGTCGTTGTCGGGTTCGATGCTGGTGCTCCGCCGTCCTGTCCGGTTGCAGGCGGAGAAACGATATCGGGAGGTGGTGCCGTAGTCCCGCTATTTCCTGCTGGAACGGCAGGAGGCTGCTGGATGACAGTCCCATTCGGAACTGTCGTCTGCGACTCAGGTGTAGTCGTCTGGCCCGGCTGTTCCGGATTCGCTACATCTGGCGGTGGAGTCGTTCCATCCGTCACGCTTTCCTCGCCCTCTGCGACTTCCTGTTCCGTCGACTTTTTCGTCTCTTCGCTTGCTTTCGGCTTGGCCGAAGCTGCCGACTCCGTCGTTTTCTTTTTGGTCGATCGGTTGCTGCTCGATGCCGACACAGTTGATTCCCCTGATCCCAATGTCGGGGAGTTGTTCAGCTTTGCTACTACATTGCCGGACACGCCCATTTCCGCTTGCAAGGAATCGCGAATCAGATCGAGCTTCTCTTTTTCCAGGAACGTATAGCCGCCTTGCCAATAAGCGCCGTTGTCCAGCGTCGTCAGCGTCGAAGCGCTAAATCCTTTGAAGTCGTACGCGAGTCCCTTGATTTGTTCTTTGGACAGGTCCGTATGTATATGCTTTTTCCCTACGTCCATGATGTTGAAAACTTTGGTCAATCCATCCAGGGAGCCTACCTTGTCAACGACGGCACGAATCACTTCCTGCTGGCGTCGATTGCGGTCGAAATCGCTGGAGTAATACTTGGTTCCCCGATTGTCGTGGCGGTGGCGCACATAGCCAAGCGCCTGCTCGCCATTCAGCTTCTGCAGTCCAGGATTGAGGTTGATGTGCGTATCGTCAGTCGGATCGTCGTAAACGAGCTTGCGGTCGACATTGACCTCGACACCGCCCAGCTCGTCGATCACAGCTTTGAAGCCATCAAAATCGACCGCTACGTAATGTTCGATGGGAATCCCCAAAATTTCGTTCAATGTTTTCTTCGTGAGCGAAATTCCGTCCTCTGTCGGCGTCTGCTTGTTTCGCTCGGCCTGTCTGCGCTCAGCCTCGCCGTTGGCGTAAACCGAGTTGATTTTGTGATAATCGCGATATCCCGGAATTTTCACACGCGTATCGCGCGGGATGGAGACCATCGTCACTTTTTTCGTCTCCGGGTTGGCTACCGCGACAATCATCACGTCCGTGTTCATCGAGCCTGTCTCTGGCCGTGAATCGGAGCCGAGCAAGACGAAGGACATCGGCTTGTCAGAATGATAGACCGGGTCCACATTTTTGGATACTTCAGAGGTAAAACCATTTTCTACAGGGCTCGTTACTTCGTCCAGAGTGTCTTCAATTTTCCAATAAATTGCTCCAGCGACACCGCCGACCAGCAACAGAACCGTCAAGGCGAAGATCGTCAGGAATCTGCGCAGCTTCCGGCTACGGGTTGGCTGCTGCTTCTTCTTGCGCGGAGCAGAAGCGCGTGTTTTTGCAACAGTTTCTGGCATATGTATCAATCTCCTTGTTCGCGCACGCTTTTTGACAAAAGAAAAGGGAGGCACAATTGGGAACAGTGCCACTTAACCAGATGAACTAATATTTTCTTCTGTTGGTAATCATCTGATTCAGGTATTGTACCATAGGATTGTCTGCATTTGTAGAAAAATGTTCCTTTCACGCAAAACTCCCCTACCGTTTTTGTCGATAGAGGAGTTTTTTTCTGTGAAAAACGTCCCGGCATTTTTTGCCGAAAAAAGAGGTGACCGCTTGCGTTGGGCAAAGCGGTCACAATCGGTTTGCTGTTTATTGCAGACCTTTTGGCGCCTGGCTAAAACCTTGCACTGGCCCATCCGGCTGCTTTTGCTTGGAGCGATGCGAATCGCCGCCTTGACGCACGTGGCTTTCTTGCTTGCCGTTCACATCGTTGGACTTCTTTTCCATGTACACTCCTCCTTGGGACAAAATACCCAATTAGTGTACGCCGTTCTATGTACCCTCATTCCCGCTCGAAAATTTGCATCTCTTTTCCAGTAAAAGACTGTTTTCGCTGCATGAGCAGTTCCAGATTGTAAGGGCGATGTTTGTCGCGGCTCATTTCCGCAAGCGCCATTCCGTAGGCCGCTTGTTCCCGCAGCAGGGGCGTCCGATGCTGCGCAAAAAGAATGCCCGCGGCAAAAGCGTCGCATGCCGCTTCGCGAATCGGCGCAGGAGGAGCGGCGATCCAGATCGATTCGGCTTCCCGGCACAAATACAGGCCCGCTTCGCCGCAGTTGATCATCAACTGGCGCACGCCTTGTTCGAGCAATCGTTTCGCGCATACTTCCACATCGTTGAAGGAATGCAGCGATTGGCCGGACAATATTTCTATCTCATCAATGCTCGCAATCAGCACATGCACCCCATGCAAAAAGGGCCGCCATTTTTCCGCCTTTTTCACGGAGACAGGATCGACAGCAACGATTTTTCCCAGCCTGTTTGCCTCTTCCAAAAAGGCGTGCATGACCGGCACGGGCAAGTTTGCATCCATAAACAGACCGGCAGCTTGCGGCAGGCGCTCCATAGCCTGACGGACAAGCTCCTCTGTCCACGCCTCGTTGACTTCCATGTCTGCCACTGCTGTGTACAGCTCTCCGTCGAGATCGCGAATCGCCAAATACCTGCCAGTCGATTTGCCAGCAATCCGCAACATCCCGTGGGTCGATACTCCGCTTTTGGCCGTCACTTGCCGCAGCCATTCCCCGTCAGCATCCTCTCCCACAAGAGCAAAAAGCTGTACTTCTTCCCCAAGCCATCCCAGATTTTCTGCCACATTACGAGCTACTCCGCCTGCCACTTGCTGAACATGCCCCGGATTGCTCGTTCCAGGCAGCAATCTGGCAGAAGTGACTCCTTGCACGTCCACATTGGCTCCACCCACGCATAGCCAGTATTCGGTAATCCCTTTCAGCACTTCGGCACTCCTCCCAGCCTTTTGCTCATGGTCTCGTCCTTCATCTTTTCGACAACGCATTTGCATTTACCTACCGATCCCAAAACTTCATCGTGGAAGACGAAGCGTATATCTCGTCGGCATATTCCATCCAGACAGTGATGACGCCTCCAGCCCATCCGTGCTACAGTGAGAAAAAGTCAACGGCAACTTCTCACTGAACAAGAAGCTGCACGATTTTCCCACTCTGAATAATGGAGATGAACTGACATGAGTGCCACATCGACACCGCTGCAAGCGTCTGGGGCAACAACAGCAGCACCTACCGTGTATCGCATGCTGTTTGCCATCAGTCTCGTTCATTTGCTGAACGACAGCTTGCAAGCGGTCATTCCGGCCTTGCTTCCCATCGTGGAAAAGAATCTGGCGTTGACCTTCACACAAGTCGGCTTCATTCTTTTGGTCATGAACCTGACTGCATCCGTCTTGCAGCCTGTTGTCGGTTACTTCTCCGATCGCAAGTCACAGCCGTTTCTGCCTCCGCTTGCCTTGCTCGTCTCCGGGCTCGGGATGCTCGCTCTCGCTTTTGCAGGCAGCTACTCCTTCGTTCTCGTCGCTGTTGCCTGTGTCGGTATCGGCTCCGCTGTCTTTCACCCGGAGGCGTCCCGTTTTGCGCATCAGGCATCCGGCCCGCGCCGCGGCTTGGGGCAATCGATTTTTCAGGTCGGCGGAAACGCAGGCCAAGCGCTTGCTCCGCTCATGACGATTCTCGTCTTCGCCAATCTCGGCCAGCCGGGAGCGGCCTGGTTTTTGCTTCCGGCGGTTTTGGCAAGCGGCGTTCTGCTTTACGTGGCGCTGTGGTATCGCGGTCAACAAAGGCTGAAAAAAGCCGCTGCCGCGGTCGTGACGTACACGAACCGAAAGCAGCGGCTCGTCGCCTTGTGGCTGCTCATCCTGATCGTCAGCGTCCGCTCCTGGATGAATGCGGGCTATCAGAGCTTTTATCAATTTTACTTGATGTACGTCAAACATATGGATTATTCCAGCGCCCAGCTAGTTGTGTTCGGCTTCCTGCTCGCCGGAGCCATCGGCACCTTTTTTGGCGGCCCTCTGTCGGATCGGTTCGGAAAACGCAATCTGCTGATTCTCTCGACACTCGGCGCGTTGCCGTTGACCTTGCTGACGCCTTACGTCTCCGGCTTCTGGTCTTTTCCCCTTCTGCTCGTAAGCGGCTTCATCATGCTGTCCAGCTTTTCGGTCACCGTTGTTTATGCCCAGGAGCTTTTGCCAGGCAAAATCGGCACCGTGTCCGGCTTGATTATTGGCTTGGCTTTCGGCATGGGCGGCATGGGTGCTCTCGCTTTTGGCTACCTGGCAGATATGTTCGACCTTGGCTTCGTCATCACCCTCTGCTCGGTGCTCCCGTTAATTGGTCTGGTCGGATTTTTGCTGCCGAAAGACAAAACCTTGCAATCGTGGGTGCAATAACAGCACGCTTTTGCGTCAAAAGAAAAAACCCGAGGAGCGATTCCTCGGGTTTTGTTTTTATACCAAGACGCCAGTCGGCACACCCAGCAAATGGGCAATCGCTGGCGGATACAGCTCAGGCGTGCTGTACAGACGCCAGTTGCCATCCTCGCCTTTGCCAAACACGCCGGAAATCATCCAGTCAGGCGCCAGCACGTCTTTTCCGTCAGCAGCGATAGCCAACGTGATTTTTTCACCATCAGGACGTTTGGCAACCCAGCCGTTTGCGGCTGTATCCAGCAAGAGCAGCGTTTCCTCTGCTACTTCTTTCGGAGCGGAAGTGTTGCCGTACAAGTTCTGATTGGCTTCCTTTTCCAGTACGCCACGCAAACGGTATGCTTCTGGCAGCGTCTCTTTCAGCTCTGCCAGCAAAGACTGCATGTTCGCGTACAAGGCACTGGCTCCTTGCTTGTCCAGCCACTTGAAGAATGCGGTCAGAACAGACAGCAGGTTTGTTGCCAACGTTTTCGTCGCAGCATCTGCACGGGTAAAAATGTCATGAACGAGGAAATAAGCAAGCTCCTCCTTGCGCAGCTGCTCCCAGGTAAACGCAGGGCCAAACGCGCCTCTGACAAAAGAGCGGAAGTTGTTCATAACCTCATCATATTTTTTGACCGTAGCTTCCGACTTGCCTTCTGTCATCTCTTGCACGAAGCGATTGATGTCAGCGAGTCGGTCAGGATGCACGGTGTACACACTTTCTGGCAAGCCTTCGATCAATGGTCGGTTGAGCAGGTTGTTCACGTGCAGGCTGGCATTGGACAGGCTCAGGCGCGGACGGAGCATGTCCATCCGAATGAAACGGGCAATGCCTTGTCCTACTTTGTGATCCTGTTCCATTTGCACCAGGAGGCTTTCCAGCTTGGCGTGAAGCTCTTTGCTGTCTGACGCCGCCACCAAAACAGGAGGCAGGTCGTCGAGCGCATCCTGCGGGTTCACCAGCCATTTTTCCGCAAAATACGTCTGCACAGCCCATTGCAATACTTTTGGCGGCAATGTCGGCTGGCTCGTAATGAACAAGGTTCCTTTGGACAGTCTGGAACCAGTCGAGGTCAGGACGCGAATCTCTTCCTCTTTTTCGTAAGCGAGCAGCAAAAGCAGCTGCGCCACTTCCTCCAGCTCCGAAGCGTATCCTTCCAGATACAGCTTGTCGCCTTCCAAAATTGCCTCTGCCTGCACTTCATACAGTTCAAGCAACGCATCTTTCAGCGCCGGGAACAGATGCTCTTCCTTGCGTGTCGCATATACCCAGATTTCCTTGGCGCCATCGGACTTTTTCAGCTCGAAAGCTGGATTGGCCTCGATCGCTTTGGAAAGCTGATCGCGATTGGGCAACACATACGTGCGGCGCAGCAAGGTGCCTTGACCAGATGCTGGCTGTTCGCTGCCTGTTTCTGTCCCGCCGAACTGAACGATGAAACGGTACAGCTCCGTCGTATACACTCTTTTGCCCGCGTCTTCTGCCGCATGCTCCACTTCCGGATGCTGATTCAGCCATTCCAGCAAGCTTTCTTTGACATGCGGCTGCAAAATGATGCTGCCGGAAAAGAGCATGTTGCGCAAGCCGAGGTTCAACAGGCGACCGACGATCATCTGGCCTGGCATGACATTCAGGCTATTGGAACGCAAAATGTAATGCTTTTCCAAAGTGAGCGGATGTTGAACCGTCATGACATCGCGGTCTACTTCCGTGATCTCGTATACGTTCAGATGCAAGCCTGCAAAAGCACGACGGAGGTCAGGCTCCATCCGGCGGCCGTGCTGCTTGATGTAGTTCTCCAGCAGCGTGCTTCCGCCTGTTCTCACATCCAGGACACACCAGTTGAAGAAATGCGCAGCCCACTCTGGACGCGTGACTTCTTCTTCGGTCAAGCCCACTTCTGCTGCAAAACGGCTGCGCGCTTCGGAAATGGTCTCGCTGGTGACATTGCCACCTACGAAATGGTTCAGACGCTCGACCCAGCCTGCATATTCTTTCTGCAATTTTTGTTCATGACGGCTGCGCAGTTCGGTAATCGGTGTAACGACTCCGCAGCACTTCTTGTATTTTTTTCCGCTCCCGCACGGGCACAGTTCGTTTCTTCCTACTGACATAGAGGGTTTGGATCTCCTTTCCATCCCACGCGGCATGCGCGGGGAATCCTACACAATCCCCCTATATTACCGCATTTTCCATCATGTGTTCAAGTGTTCTCGTTTTGGCTCATGTGCGATTCCCACATCGCCGTTGCCTTCCCACTGGGAAATAAACAGCTCCAGACGGTTCATCAAGCGGACGATGCGCTGCTTTTCGCTCATGCATGTAGATATAGCAGAGAGCTGGTTGGCGGCAAAAAGTTCCACCACTTCCCGCTCCATGTCTTGAAGGCGAATCCGATAACTCGCGATGATGTCGCGCAGCAAATCAAATCGCTGTTCCAACCGGATCATGGCCTCAAGTTTACTCATTGTTGCTCACTGGTTGCCAGTACTTGCTGAATGCCAAGTACGATTTGCTCATGCTTATGTTTCTCTTTCATCAGCACTTCTATAGCTTGCATATTGCTTTGTTGGAAATGCGCGACGACTTCCTGGGACATCTCCTGATTGCGGCCTTCCAGGCGGCTGATTGCTTCTTGCAGCAATTGTTGTACTTCCTCCAGCACTCGTACATTCGTAGCGTTTGTCATGTTCGTTTCCTCCTTGGTAAAAATTGTTTCTTCTTGTTTCGGTTCCTGATGCAACGGGCTTGCTGTTTCGGGTGCAACTTCCTCTGTTTCATTCTCGATGACGGCTATCGATTCAGAAGAGTCCGCCGCTGCGATTTCTTCCGCAGCCAGCTCCTCATCGGTTTCCTCACTGCGAACAATGATATACAGCGTTTCTCCCTCGACCCGGAATCGGTCATCCAGCAGGGGCAGAAAAGCGGCATCCCCGGCGATCCCCACCTCTTGCTCCAGAAAATGGACAAGCGAGCGGGCAGCTACGTGCGTGATGCCGTTATCCCGGCAAAAATCGTAGACTTGGTCGTTTGCCTGCGTCCACTCTGCCAGGAACCATCGGTCGTCGCCTTGATACTGAACAAAGCGAGGGTCGCGTTCCAATTGCAACATGCGAAGGATCTGATTCCAGCCAAACTGCGTCTGACGGCGCAACTCAGCGACGATCTGTTCCAGCTTTTTAGGCGTTTGGGTATCGCGCAAAAAGCGGTGCGCCAAATCGTACACCTGATGCGGCTGGTAAGTGATCTCCACGATCGCCTCCGAGCTGGCAATCCGTACAGGCGACTGCTCCATCTTCAACACTTTATCAAGTAGTGTCGCGCTATCCAGATCCAAAAAAGCCGTCAGCTCATTCACTTCCATCCGGGAGCAAATCTCCGTACGTGGGAGGGAGCGCTCGCCGGACCGGAACACCTTTTTGACAATACTTGGTAGGGTATAGGTTGGCCGTTTCATGCACTTTCTCCTTCTCGTGATCGGCATTTTTGCCAAATCAAATGGGAATCAAGAAGATATTCTACAAAAAGCAAAAAAATCCTACTAGCTGTGAAGTGTTTGTCTATTTTGAAAAGAAAGGCATGGGACAATCCATGCAAACAACCCGGCAGCACACAGCCACGCCGGGTCGTTGCCTGTTTTGGTTACTCGGTCAGCTCACGCCAGTTGCCCGCTACTTCGCCTGTTTTGGCTTCCACCTGCAACGCTTCCGTATCCGCCGTCGGCACATACGCGAGCTGCGGAGTGGCAGCTGTCTGCCCGCCGATCTGCGGATAGAAGTACGCAAGGCGCAAAGCAGCATGCTTCAGCAACATCTCTTTGGCTCGCTCCTGACCGATGACCCCTTGTTTGTCCAACGCGGCTGGCATCGCGGCTGTTTCGTTCACCTTTGCTTTGACGACGTTCCCTTTTTTCGCGTCTACTTCGATGGTAAACAGCGGAGTTTTCGCGCGGATTCCATTGGCCTCGGGATAAAAATCGTACTGGTAGAGCGGCCGCACCACATTTTGATCGGCCCATCCGGGCAAGTAGTCAACCGGGCGGGTTTGTTTGACCACAAAGCTCTGTTCCCTGGACAACAAATTCGTTTCTGCAAAACGGAGGGCCAACGCTTTTGCTTCATCTTCACTCAGCGGTTTTTCCCGTTCGCTTTGGGCCGAGCCATCCAGGGAAAAGGCAAGCAATGACTTCGATTTCCGCTCTACCAGCACGGAGGCACTCTGGTACATTCTCGCGTTCCACTCGTACAGATCGGTGTCGCGTTTCTTTTGTTTCACGGATGGGGCCTCGAATGTCAGGCTGCTCATTTTCAGCGCGAAGTTCTTCGCAAGCCACTCTTCCATTTTAGTGCGATCGCCCCAGCTTGAGTTGCCAGCGGTTCCTTTCAGCTTGACGGTTTCCGTTGCCGTGACAGTGACTTCCGGGACGATTTCTCCGGTCAGGGCATCCACAACCGGGAGCTTGACCGGCTCGTATACGAGCTTGCCCGCAGCGGTATCGTAAACAAGCTGCACGTCCAGGTCATTGCCCCACGCGCTCGCCGCCTTTTCCAGAGCGATCGCTTTTTTCGGGTCAGCTACCTCCGTTGCCAGTGGAAGCTTCTTTTTCTCTTGCCAAAAGTGCACAATCTGTCCCGAAGCATCGATATAGGCGCGACCCATCTCCTTTTTCACCCAGACGCCGTTGAGCACCGGATAAAACGGCACGACTGCCAGGCGGTCGAGTCCCGCTTTCCGCTCTGTAGAGAGCATGGGCTGTGTCGCTATGACGATATGGTCAGGCACGTTCTCGCGAATAAAATCCGTCAGCTTTTTGTAGGTTGCTTGTTTGTCCCACTTTTGCTGATCACGGTCGGCGCCATTCAGTTTTAAGGAAGTAATGTTTCCATCTGCATCGACGACGAGATCGAGAAAAATATTTGCGGTAATCACGCTTTTTCGGTCGGACAGAGCAAGGATCGTCTCGGACTTGCTGCCTTTTCCGATCGCATCGACGTGCAGGTCGGACAAAAGCGGCACGTAATCTTCCTTCAAATCGACCAAAAGCTTGCGTATATCGTCAGGCAGCGGAATGACTTCGAGATCAGATTTGCCGTCATAGGCATAGACAGGTGCCGCTGTTCCAATCGCAGCTCCCGGCACGGCGAGAACTGTCGCCACCAGCATTACTTCAATCATTTTGCTGCTTTTTTTCATAGCAAACTCCTCCTTTGCAAGCCAATCTTGTAGTAAGACGGTACAGGAAGGAAAAGGTTTCAGAAAATTTGTTCGGCACAAAAAAGCCAACTGCCTGATTCGAGCAGTTGGCTTTCTGGTTTTGGTGCTTTTCCTTTTTCATGCTGCCAGATGACGATTAGTAGCCTCGCCAAACTTTTCGTCTGAGCACACCTGCGTACGCCCACTCGTCTTCCTCGCCCATGTCGGCGAGTGTTTGCCCGAGTGCGTTCATTTTGCTGTCGATCTGGTCCAGGTAATGGAACAAGACAGCCGTCGGAGTCTTGCCGGATACGGCGCTTCCCCAGCCGTTCTCCACTTCCCCATGATGACTCAAAATGCAATGTTTGAGATGAAGCACCTCGGCGTCTCCGAGCGGAATGTCCAGCTTGCGGCAAATGCCGCTGACCATCTCGACGCCCATCACCAGATGGCCGATCAGCTGGCCTGGCGTGGTGTAGTCCGGCGCAATCGGGTCTGACAGCTCGTACAGCTTCCCGATATCGTGCAGGATGCAAGTGGCGTAGAGGACATCTCTATCGACCTGCGGATAGAGCGGAAGCAAGCTTTGCGCCGCTGACAGCAAGGAAACGATATGTTCCAGCAGTCCGTGGTAGTAATTGTGGTGCATTTTTACCCCTGCCGGGTACTGCCTCAGCCGCTCGCTGATTTCCTCCGTGGCCAACGCCTCGCGGATAATCGCTCGCAGCGTGTCGCTTTTCAAGCTGTCTACCGTCTGCATGAGCTTCGTCCACAGCTCGTCCACCGGAACCGGGGATACAGGGATCAGCGACTCCATCAACACTTCATCCGATGCGGCTGCCGGGCGAATGCGCTGGATCACCAGCTGCTTTTTCCCGCGGTACATCTGGACGGCGGCGTCGATTTTCACCACAGATTTTACGGCGATCCACTCTTTCATTTCAGGGCTGACATCCCACAGCTTGGCCATGAGCGTGCCGGAGCGATCTCCCAGCTCCAGATTCAAATACTCGCTCTGGTTGCTCGCCACGCCAGCCTCTTTGCTTTTCACCAGGCAAAAGGCGACGACTCTCTCTCCCTCTTGATAATCCAGCAAATATTTTGTCATTCGTGTCCCATCCTGTTTATTTTTTTCGGAACAGTGTCTCTTCCAGCTTTTTCACGATTTTTTTGCCAACGAGGTCATCTGCCGACTTCACGACCTTCGTAATGACACCGAGCAAGTCTTCCTTGCCATTCCAATGCTCGCGCACGATTTTTTCATCCACGTCCACCAAAATTCGCCGCAGGGCGTAAACTGCCAAAACGACGTCGTCCAAAAGCCCGACGCCGCCGACGAGCGCTTCCGGGATAAAATCGATCGGCGTGATGAAATAAGCGACCGCCACCCCGGCAATCGCCTTGGACTGAACGCCTACCCGCTTGTCCAGAAGCAGACGGGCGAGCAGCACGAACAGATCCGGCGCCAACAAAATATAGTTCGCTGCCGTGTCATTGACGCCTTTGTCTTTGATGAAAGCTTCGATTTTGGCCCGCAGTTTGTCGTAGAAACGCTGATGCACCTCGGGTAATTGTAGCGGAACCAACTGCTCAGGCTCGCGAATCACTGGCAGGTTATTGTCTTGCCGATTCTCTTCACTCATTGCATTCCCCTCCGTTTTTGTTTCTTCAAACTTGCCCGATGCCGCAAATAAGACCAGCCGGCAATGATTGCAAACAATGCGATAAAGAATATAGCCAGATTGCGCGAGATGAGATCGAACAGTTCATCCCAGCGCTCTCCCAACTGCCAGCCCAAGGTGACGAACAACAGGCTCCAAAACAGGCCGCCCGTATACGTGTACAGCAGAAATGTCGGAAACGGAAGTCTCGTAATTCCCGCGAAGTAGGCGGTAAACTGTCGCACGCCAGGGATAAAATAGCCGAGCGGCAGCGCCCATTTTCCTACCCGATTGAACCATTCTTCCGTTTTTTTGTAGACGGTGTACCCCATGCCGAGCCGCTTCCCGTACTTCTCTAAAAAAGGGAAGCCCAGCTTTCGCCCGATCCAGTAGGCCGTCGTCATCGCTGATATCGAGCCGAGAAAGCAGACGAGAAAAGTAGGCCAATAAGCCAGTTGACCTGTCGAAACCAGAAAACCGGAAAAAACGAGCAGCGTTTCTTCTGGCAGCGGCATCCCCAAAATTCCCAGAAAAAACAAGCCAAACAAGGCTCCGTATCCGTATTGCGCAATGTAGTCGCCAAATGTAGTCATCACTTCTGCCATAACTTCCACCACTTTTCTTGCGGGTCTGCCCTCTCCATTATGCCAAAAGATAGCAGCATTCACAAATGAACGCTCCTCTCGGTCGGCGTGGACAAAGGGGTATCAATTTTTGCCAGGAGAACTGGACATACTTGTGTTAATTGGCTTCCCCCAAGCGAAGCCTTTTTTGGGAAAAACAGAACATGAGTTCAGACAAAAGAGAGGCAACTATGTGGAACAAACTGTACCGCAAACTGAAATTCGAATACTACAAGCTGATCAGAATGAAAGGGGCGCCTTCTTTTGTCGCCCGCGGCTTTTCCGTCGGGATTTTTGTCGAGTTCATTACCCTGCCCACCTTCGGCCTCGCTTTTTTGCTGCTCTTTCCGCTGGTCAGGCTGTTTCGCGCTAGCCTGCCTGCGGGTTTGATCGCGTTTGTCATCGGAAAACTCGTGCTGCCTATCTTCATGGTCGTGAACTACAATATTGGGTACGCTTTTGTCGGAAAACCGTTACAGTCTCCCCCCGCCCCTCCGCACGAAGCGTGGCCGCAATGGCTTGTCTGGATGAAAGAAAAAGGGTTGGCCTACTTCACAGGAAGCGCGATTATGGGCATGGTCGTCGCAGTCGCCAGCTATTTTTTGGTACATGGCGCTCTTCTGATGTATCGCCGGAAAAAACTGCGCCGCTCCGTGACCCACGGCCGCACCTCTCCCTGAAAATTCGGCGGCTCCACCGCTTCGCATTAGAAAACTTGGCTGCGCCAAGCCTGCGGCGCAGCCTTAGTTGCACTTATACTGGACAAGAATCTTATATCTGTATAAAAAAGACCGGAACTGACAATTTCTTGTCCGTCCGGTCTTTTTTATGTACGCAATCTTGCGTTACGCCAAGTAGCCTTTATCCCGCAGTTGCTCGATGATTTCTGCAACAGTAGCGTCTTGTTTCAACAGTTCCATCGTAACTTCCACTTGTTCCGGGGACAGGCCGTTCGCTCCGAGGCTTTCTTTTACCAACACGTCGTTAGGACGGCGGAAATACGTTTGCAACGTACGTTTCACGCGGCCTTCGAGGCTCGTTCTCAGCATCAATTCAGTCGTCGACATCTGTTCCACCTCTTTCCTAGAAAGTTTTGTGCGTAACTTCTATTATCGTACAAAACTGCCTAATAATCAACCTGTCAGTGAAACAGCTTCCTTCATCAGCACGATGCGGTTTTGCTCGTGGGAATCTTGCAAATACTGGCCGATCGGCGCACCGTCGTAAGAGATTTGCCGAAAGCTCTCAGCCAGCGCTTCCTCGCCCATCCCCGCCGCTACGCCTTCGAAAATCAGCTTCCGGGCAGCAAGCAAATACTCTTGGTCCCGTCTGATCCGGTGCAAAATTGACTCGCGCCCTTTTGCCGGGACGCCGTGCCCCGGAATGAGCTCTTCAACCTCGCCGTCCACGACCAGCTTTTCAATCGCTTGCAAGCTCGACAAGTACGCGCTGCTGTCGTCCACAAACGGAAATTCCAGGTTGGAAAGCATGTCGCCGACGACCAGCAGTTTTTGCTCGCAAAAGAGCGTCGCCAGCTGATCAACCGTATGGCCGGGAACCGGGATAAACCGCACTTCTTCCCATGCTTCCACCTGCTCGACCAGCTTGTCAAACGCGGGAGGATTCAGCTCGTACGGACGATTCACATAATACGAGCCGTCAAACTTCCTCGCCTTCTGCAGCTTTTTGGCAAGCCGCTCAGGGTCGGTAATCTTTTTGTGCCCAATCAGCTTGGCATCGGCAAATCGGGGATAGCCCACAATATGGTCCCAGTCGCCATGCGTCAAGACGAGAACAAGCTCCCGTCCGTTTCGCGCACTTTGCACATACTCGGCAATCGCCTCGATCTCGTGCGGAAAATAGGCCGGGTCAAACAAATACAGTCGGTCAGGCGTCGAAACGACCGCACTCGTTGTCTGCCACAGGCAGCTCGTAAACAGCTTGTAATCGCTCATCTTAAATACCTGGCATCAGGTTGCGTTTGTGTTCGGATATGCGGTGCAAGTAATCGATGCGCTCTTTTGCTTCCGGTCTGGTTTCTCCGGTAATCAGCAGGCGGTCGAGGTCTTCGTACGTAAAGCCCATTTCCTGCTCATCCGTTTGGCCTTCCCACAAATCGGCGGAAGGAGCTTTCGTAATGATCGCATCCGGCACGCCAAGTGCAGCGGCGAGAATGCGCATTTCGTGCTTGGTCAGGCTCGCTACCGGGTTGAAGTCAGCCAGACCGTCTCCGCCTTTTGTCATGTAGCCGACATGAATCTCGCTGCGGTTGCACGTATCGGCAACCAGATAGCCTTTCTGGTTAGCTACGGCGTACAGCACGGTCATGCGCAGGCGCGCTTTTGTATTTCCTTTTGTCTTGTCGTCGAGCGCGAGCACTCCTTCAATAGCTGGAACAAGCGCATCGTACGCAGCTCCGACATCGACTGTATGCAAATTCATTCCGATCGCTTCAGCCAAACGCTGTGAATCTTCGGCGTGAACGTTTTGCGAATACGCTGGCAGCCAGATGCCAACGACTCGTTCGCGGCCCAGGGCACGCACGCACAAAGCCGCTGTTACGGCGCTGTCGATCCCGCCGGAAATGCCTACGACTACGCCGCCCAGCCCGTTTCCGTCAATCTGCTCGCGAATAAATGCGACGCGTTTTTCGATATCGTCCTTTACATGAATCTGGTAGTTCGCCAGATGTTCTTGAAACTTGTCCACGCTACCTACCCCCAGGTTGTTTAGTTCTTCCTCATCCTACCATGCCGTTTTCACTGTGGCAATTAGCCCCAAACAGGTCTACACTGTATACTGTATAGAGAGCATTTGAACTTACGCGAGGACAAGGAGAGAGTCGATGATTATCCTCAAGACACCCGAAGAAATCGAACTGATGCACGCAGCAGGCAAGATTTTGGCTGCCTGCCATCGCGAGATTGCGAAGATGATTCGTCCTGGGCTAACCACTTGGGAAATTGAACAATTTGTAGAAGAGTTTTTGGCGAGCCACGGCGCAACACCGGAGCAAAAAGGCTTCCACGGCTACCCGTACGCCACCTGCGCTTCCGTTAACGACGTGATTTGCCACGGCTTCCCGAAAAAGGAACCGCTGCGCGATGGAGATATCGTCACGATCGACATGGTTGTGCGCAAAAACGGCTGGCTGGCGGATTCGGCCTGGTCGTACGAAGTGGGCACCGTCTCACCGGAAGCGAAAAAGCTGCTGGAAGTCACGGAAAAATCACTGTACCTGGGCATTGAACAAGCGGTTGTCGGCAACCGGATCGGCGACATTTCCCACGCGATTCAAACGTACGCCCAAGCACAAGGCTACTCGGTTGTACGCGACTTTACCGGCCACGGAATCGGACAGGAAATGCACGAGGAGCCGTTCGTTCCGCACTTCGGCCCTCCAGGACGGGGGCAGCGTCTGAAAGAAGGCATGGTCATCACGATCGAGCCGATGCTCAATATCGGCACCTACCACGCCACTGTCGATGCCGACGGTTGGACGGCCAGAACCCGCGACGGCAAGCTGTCTGCCCAGTACGAGCACACGATTGCTATTACGGCGAACGGGCCGGTTATATTGACGAAGCAATAAGTACAGGACTCAGTTGCATTGCTCAATCCATCTGCCAACGAGTCAAGGGTTTGCCTCACCTCACTCCCTTGACTCCGCTGGCTATGGTAAATCTACATTCTCGCCATTTTCATATGGCCCTCCCCCATTTCGCCATCAGCAACAGCTCTTTGTCTCCTCATTCCCGTTCTCGGATTCAGGCGTGCAGCAAACTGCTGCAATCTCCCTATGAGTATCTGCATCTGCTTTCGTGTAAAAGAACTCCCACTCGTTTCCATCCGGGTCGTGTACCCAGAATTTATCCTGGGTTGCATAACAGCAGGTAATGTTCCTTTCATCTTTATTCGAAAAAAGATTGCGCTTCTCCAAACGTGTTTTATGGATGAGGACGTCCTCTGTCGAAGCGACTTGAAATCCAAAGTGGCTCACTTGATTCCCGGTCACTTCACGGCTTACATTCAGCGTAAAATTCAAAGCTGGAGAAGACAGAAGAAACTTCGCGTAATCAGGCTTTACTTTGACAGGTTCAGCGTCAAACAGCTTAGAGTAAAACGCGATCGACTTCTCCAGATTTGTTACGTTAATCCCAATATGAGCATACAACATGACTGTTCCTCCTCAATATCAAAAAATTTTGATGTTTTGAATAAAAAAATTTTAGCAACAAGTGTTGCTAGACCGGAACACACAACAAAGCTCTTCGGAAAGAAGGTGATTGATCTGAGTTTCGTTTAGCTGATAGTAGTTCCATGTTCCATCCGTTTCTTTTTGGATGAGATTGGCATCGAGAAGGATCTTGAGATGATAGGACAGTTTGGACTGTGCCATATCCATCACTTCTGCCAAATCACATACACAAACCTTGCCGCGCTGCGTCAGTTCGTACATGATTTGCAGTCGCTTCCGATCCGCAAGAGCTTTAAATTTGGCTTCATATTGTTCAAATGTCCCGCTTATATCTCCTTGCTTCATCCTGTCTCACCTGCATCAACTTTTTTTGATGTATTAACTGTATCACCAAAATCTTGCAAAAGCAACGGATTACATCAATTTTTTTTGATATTGGAAAATGCCCCCGCTTACCTATCCGAGAACCGGGGGCATTTCATGTTATTTTCCTGCTTCCACGAACTGGACGACACGCTTCCTGATGGCATCACGAACGGTTCGGAACTGCTCCTTTACTTCCTCCTCTGTCCCTGTTGCCTTGGCTGGGTCATCGAACCCCCAATGCAGCTTGATTGCGTTTTCGTTCGGGATCAAAGGGCAATTCTCATCTGCATGCCCGCATAACGTAATGACGTAATCCGCTTTTTTCAAAATGACAGGATCAATCTTGTCGGAAGTGTGATGGCTGATATCTACTCCTGCTTCTTTCATCACATCTACAGCCCGGGGATTCAGCCCATGCGCTTCTAGCCCCGCACTCATCACCTCGTACTTTCCCCCGCCAAGCGCTTGTAAAAAACCGTGGGCCATTTGGCTCCTGCAAGAGTTGCCCGTGCAAAGAAAATAGACGAATGCTTTGTTAACCATGTTGGACTCTCCTTTACTTTTGGCCTGGATGAAAATACTTCTTCTGAAACCAAAGTGCCAAATTCACGAGTGCAATCATCACGGGCACCTCTACCAGTGGGCCGATCACCGCAGCAAACGCAGCCCCGGAGTGGAGCCCAAAGACGCCCACGGCAACAGCGATGGCCAATTCGAAATTGTTGCTTGCAGCGGTGAACGCCAGCGTAGAGGTTACTGGATAAGGAGCTCCTGCCTTTTTCCCCATGAAAACGACACCAAAAACATAATGACAAAGTAAATCAACAGTGGAATCGCAATCCGCACAACATCCAGCGGAAGCGCGACGATGACGTCCCCTTTGATCGAGAACATGACAATGATCGTAAACAGCAGAGCGATCAACGTGATCGGACTGATTTTTGGGACAAACACGCTCTCGTACCAGGTACGCCCTTTTCGGTGGACCAGCGTATAGCGTGTGATCATCCCTGCAAGAAACGGCACCCCCAAATAAATAAAGACGCTTTTGGCTACTTCAACGACAGTTATGTCAACCACCATCCCCTGCAAACCGAACCACTCTGGCAAAACTGTAATGAAAATGTACGTATAAACGGAATAGAACAAGACCTGAAAGATTGAATTGAAGGCAACCAGTCCCGCCGCGTATTCAGTGTCTCCCTTACAAAGATCGTTCCATACAATGACCATTGCAATGCAGCGAGCGAGCCCAATCATCATGAGACCTACCATGTACTCGGGATAGCCTTGCAAGAAAACAATCGCTAGCACAAACATTAAAATCGGACCAATCACCCAGTTCTGTACAAGGGATAACCCCAGCACTTTCCCGTCGCGAAACACCCGCCCCAATTCTTCATAGCGCACCTTTGCAAGCGGCGGATACATCATCAAAATGAGCCCGATTGCGATCGGAATAGATGTAGTTCCGACCTGAAATTGATTCAGGATGGCAACCGTATCAGGAATGAAAACGCCGACTCCAATTCCGAATGCCATAGCAAGAAATATCCACACGGTCAAATAGCGATCTAGGAAAGACAAGCGCTTTCCTGTGTGTTTACCCACTTTTGCCCCTCCTTTCTTACTCGCACGTCACTAGCAAACCTTGCTTACCAAGTTCCTCGATCTCGGCAGAAAGGTCGGGCAATTGACTCAATCCGTATCCTACTTCTGCCAATCTGCTTCGATTCAAGGAATAAATCACCCACTGGCCTTTTCGAGTTTCCGTGACAAATCCAGCAGCCTTGAGCCGCCCGACATGCTTAGATACCGCTGGCTGAGAAATTTTGAAGATCGGAACAAATTCACAAACACAAAAGTCCCGGAGCTTCAATAAAGCAATCATCTTCAGCCTCGTGGGATCGCCCAGCGCTTTTAGACTGTCTGCCAACTCCAAAATGTCCATGCTCCATATCCCTCCTCTCTTCACAAATAGTATAATATAACTATAAGGTTATGAATCGTTTTTACGGGTTTCTTTACAAATCCTTTACACTGGAACCAGATCGCAAATGTGCTGCCACAGCCGATCGAAACATTGACAGCAGCCTCCCCTCCCCGTAAGATGCAAGTACGTTTGTTACTAACCAGTAACATTCTGACACCCCAAAAGGAGGGTTCCCTTTCCATGGCAAAAACATTGCGCGATATTCCGCTGTCTGTGCTGGATCTCGCTCCTATTGTAGAAGGCAGTACAGCTGCCCAGTCGTTCCAAAACAGCCTTGACCTCGCCCAAAAAGTCGAGAAGTGGGGCTTTCACCGTTACTGGCTCGCGGAGCACCACGCCATGCCCAGCGTTGCCAGCTCTGCTACCTCTGTCCTGATCGGCCACATCGCGGGAGGGACATCGACAATGCGCGTTGGCTCCGGCGGGATTATGCTGCCCAATCACGCCCCACTCGTCATCGCGGAGCAGTTCGGCACTCTCGAATCGCTCTATCCGGGGCGGATTGATCTCGGGCTGGGCCGCGCTCCCGGAGCAGATCAGCGGACGGCGCGTGCGTTGCGACGCGACCTGCGGATTGGCGGGGATGACTTTCCTGAGCTTTTGGAAGAACTGCGCGAGTATTTGCGTCCGCGTACGAGCGATGCTCCCGGTGCCTTGCGCGCCATTCCCGGCGAAGGCTTGAACATTCCGATCTGGCTGCTCGGCTCCAGCGATTTTTCCGCGCGTCTCGCTGGGTTGCTCGGGCTTCCCTTCGCTTTTGCCGGACACTTTTCCCCCAACTACACATTGCCTGCCTTGCAGACATACCGCCACGCCTTCCGCCCTTCCGAGGTATTGTCCGAGCCTTACGCGATGGTGGGCGTCAATGTGATGGCGGCTGATACAAACGAGCTTGCCGAACGATTGGCCACCTCGCACTACCAGGCGTTTCTCAACCTCGTGCGCGGCGACTTGAAACCGATCCAGCCGCCCGTGGACAATATGGATGAGCTGTGGAGCGAGTTTGAGAAACTTTCGGTGCAGGCCCAACTCCGCTCCTCAATCGTGGGCGCCCCGGATACCGTGAAAAGCAAACTGTCTGAGCTTTTGGAAGCGACCCAGGCGGACGAGCTGATGATTACGACGCAAATGTACCGCCACGCCGATCGGGTGCGTTCTTTCGAGATCGTCGCGGATATTTGGAAATCGTAACAGAGAGCAGGACGCTGCCATGACCACAAGCAAACGAACCAGGGTGCCCCGCGCCAAAGCGCAAGAAATCATTTTGAACGCAGCAGAGGAACTGTTTTACCAGGAAGGCATCCATGCCGTCAGTGTAGACGCTATCGTGGAACGTGCCGGACTGAACAAAATGAGCGTCTACCGCCAGTTTTCCTCGAAGTCAGACTTGATTTTGGCCTACATGCAAAAGAAGCAGACCGTTTTCTGGCAAGAGTGGGAGCAAAGCATGGCCAAGCATCCCGACCAGCCTCGGGAGCAATTGATCCAGTTTTTTGCCGACCTGGCTGCCAGGGCGTCTTCCCCGGAATTTCGTGGCTGCTGCTTCATCAACGTCTCGATCGAGTTTCCCGACACCGCCCATCCGGTTCGCGAACTGGTTTGCACGCATCAGAAACGGATTTCGGATGCCTTCCTGGAACGCACAACGGCGCTTGGTGCCGCGAATCCATGTGAGTTGGCCTACACGCTGATGCTGTTGATGGAAGGAACGTACGCCGACAGTCAGACGTACGGAACAGACAGCGCCGCCATCCGGATGGTGCCGACGATTGTGGAAAAGCTGCTCGACGCCGCGCTTCGCGAATAAAAGGCAATACGCAAAAAAGTGGCTGACTGCCGTTTGGGCGGTCGCCACTTTCTCTGTTTTCACAAGCCCGCATCCTTTTTTACGCGCATCCTTAATGCTGGCCGCTTGTTGCGTACTTCTCTTTGTTGGTCATTTCTTCCAAGGCTTTTACGTCTTTCTCCAGCTCTTGGATGTCTTCTTCAATCAGCTTTTTCAGGTGCTGCTTTTCCCGCAAAACTTTGCGAGTCTGCTCCAGACGCTGATTCAAATCGAACACGCCGAGATACACTGCCGTTCCCTCCCTATGTACATTCTCCACCTTACATGTTATGCACCCGGATGCCGAAGTTGACTGGATTTCCGCCAATAATTTTCCTCAGCCAGTTGCGCCCGAACAGCTTGCCTTTTCGCCAAAAGAAAAAGGCTCCCCGTGCCAAGTGGACAAGGAACCCTTTTTGCTGCTTACAAGCCTCTGTATTTGCTCAGTTCTTCCCGCAAACGATGCACTTCCTGCACCAGCGCCTGTTTCTCCAGACGGTCAATTTCCGAATCGAGATCGTTCATCCGCGAATGTCCAGCCTTCGGAGTGTCGTACAAGCCAAATCCGTCACCGGCAAATGCCCAGCTCGGTTCTTTTGGCATGATCATCGCCATGAGCAGATAGATCAGGATCGGAAATCCTGTACAAACAGTCAAAATGACAACGCCTACACGTACAAGCGTCGAATCAACGCGCAAAAACTGGGCAATGCCTCCACAAACCCCAAACAGTCGCTTGTCTTGCGAAGAGCGGTATAAACGTCTTTCCATGGGAACCAATCCTTCCTCTACAATATCCGCTTGCCTTATATGTATTAAGGATACCCTAGTGCGTAGCGCGGCAAAATGGCCCATAGAGGGATTTGTCCTCAGCCCCTAGACGGATATCGGCTTTTCGTGTATGAAAACCGCGCAGAATAGTCACGCTACTAACGAGGTGAAGCATGATGCGGTTTCTTCTGTTCCTCTTCACAGGCTTGCTCCTTGGCGGCTGTACGACTGCAGATGGGCAGGAACGCTCCTACATCCAAAGCGATCGGAATTTGTACTACCAGCAAAGTGTCGTTCACCCGCTGGGCCAAGAGCCGAACGCCACTCCTTATGGCACGCCTGCCAATGCCGGGACTTCCTCCGATTACGACAGCTGGATCAGACCCGATGCCATTTCCCGTTATCCCGGTCTGAACTAGCGAACAAGAGAACGCCAAAAACCGTTCCAGCTGCCTGCCGGAACGGTTTTTCTCTGTCTACAAGCGCGATTACTTGGATGCAGGGTCAGGCTCGTAGACGGGACGCGGGCGGTCAAACAAATCTCCCAAAGTGGCATACGTATGCCCTGCCAGCCTGCTTACGGGTGCGAAGGCATGGGCGTCAATTCGCCCGGCGTGATACAGCTCGTCGGCTACATGTACGTGCACAACTTCCCCGATGATCAGGTCGGATGTAGTCGGACTTCCCAACTCGACGACCTGGTGCAGCTTGCATTCAAAATGAATCCGCGATGCCAAAAGTCTTGGAACCGCAACAACCGACGAAGGAGCAACGGCAAGGCCGAGTGCGTCGACCTCGCTCACTTGTGGCGGATAGTCGGCAGATGTCTGGTTGACGGCGTCCACATTGTGAACATCCACCATGTTGACGACAAACTCGCCCGTCTCCACGATGTTTTGCGCCGTATCTTTGCGGACGCTGCCCGGCTTGCGCATGACAGCGACAGACACCATCATCGGCTCGATGCTCGCCACATTGAAATAGCTGAAAGGAGCGGCGTTGATGACACCGTTGCCATCCTGCGAAGTCACCCAGGCGATAGGCCGGGGAATGATGCAGCCGATCAACAGTTTGTACTTCTCCTGCCTTTGTAACTCGTCAATCCTGATTTCCATCGTGATCCCGCCTTTTTTACGCGAAAAACGTCTCGACGTTATTTATGGTAAGTGATGCGACCACTTGCGATCAACCGTAACGCTCACGGCCGCTTTTGTGTTCACTCGGACGGCAGCCAGCTCGACATGTACGCTTCGTCCTCCACTGCCAACGCTTCTTTTGTGACGTAAAGCGGCTGGAACGTATCCAGCATGACCGCCAGCTCCATCGTTTCCTTTTTGCCGATGCTCGCCTCGATTTTGCCCGGGTGCGGCCCGTGCGGAATGCCCATCGGGTGCAGTGTGATCGATCCTTCGTATACGCCTTTTCGGCTCATGAAGTTGCCATCCACATAGTATAACACCTCGTCGCTCTCCACATTACTGTGGTAGTACGGAGCGGGGATCGCCTGCGGATGGTAGTCGTACATCCGCGGCACGAACGAGCAGATGACAAAATTTTGTCCGGCAAACGTCTGATGCACCGGAGGCGGCTGATGGATGCGCCCGGTAATCGGCTCAAAATCGTGAACACTCAGCGCGTACGGATACAAGTAGCCATCCCAGCCTACGACGTCAAACGGATGGAAGTCGAAAAAGTAGCTGTAGACAACGGATTGGCGCTTGACGCGCACTTCGAACTGGCCGCTCTCTACGTGTGTCACCAGCTTTTCCGGTACGCGAATGTCCCGTTCGCAAAAAGGGGAATGTTCCAACAATTGACCGTGCTCGTTGCGATAGCGCTTCGGAGGGACGATTTCGTTTTGCGATTCAATCACCAAAAAGCGGCTCTGCACACTGGGCACGATCCGATACGTCGTGCCGATCGGAATGACCAAATAATCTCCGGGACGGTAGGTAATCGTGCCGAAGATCGTTTGCAGCTCGCCCTCTCCCTCGTGCACAAACACGACTTCGTCGCCGTCTGCATTGCGGTAAAAGTAATCCATCGGCTCTGTCGGCGAACAAACGCCCATGACTACATCGCTGTTCCCCAGCAAGTAGCGGCGGCCAAAAACCGGATCGCCTCCTTGTGCCAGGTCAAACGTTTTGAAATGCTGGTGCTTCAAATCCGCCTGCTCTACAAATTCCAAGCGCACATCCGCATATTTGCGCGTCTCGCGCACTTGCGTCGGCGGGTTGTGATGGTACAAAATCGACTGGATGCCAGAGAACCCTTTCGTTCCCATTACTTGCTCGCGGTACAGCTGGCCGTCCGGTTTGTAAAAAGTCGTGTGCCGTTTTTGCGGCAATTCTCCCATGCGGTGATAAAAAGCCATCCTGCTTCCCCCTCTATTATCGTGATTCGCTGATCGTATTTCTGAGCACGCCCAGGCGCTCTACTTCAAGCTCTACCACGTCGCCCGGCTTGAGCCATCCGTATTGCTCCGGCCCCAGCTCCAGAATGCAGCCAGTGCCCACTGTCCCGGAACCGATGACATCGCCCGGATACAGCATGCAATCTTGCGAGGCCCTGGCGATCATTTCCGCAAACGTATAGTGGATGTCGAGCAAATTGCCGCGGGAATACTCCACGCCGTTCACCCGCGCCACCATCGTCAGATCGTAGCGCTCGCCTTTTGCTCCCGCTACTCGTACATCCTCCAGCTCTTCCGGCGTAACGAGCCACGGCCCCATCGAAGTAGCGAAGTCTTTGCCTTTTGCTGGCCCAAGCCCGACCTTGACCTCTTCACGCTGAATGTCGCGGGCACTCCAATCGTTGAGGATGCAAAAGCCTGCTATATGCTCGTGGGCACGCTCTGGCGGAATATCTGCCCCTGCCTTGCCAATCACGCACGCGACTTCCAGTTCATAGTCGAGCCATTCTGTCGCTTTTGGCTGCTGGATGCTCGCGTCCGGCCCCAAAAAGGCTGCTGCATTGGAAAAGTAAAAGACCGGGAACCGATACCACTCGGGAATCATATCCAGTCCGCGCCGTGCCCGGGCTGTCTTCACATGCGCTTCAAAGGCGTAAAAATCGCGAAAGCTCGCCGGGCGCGGCAATGGCGAGCCGAGGAACACGTCCTCTGTGGCCAGACCCGTTGCTTGCACGTCTGCGCTTTGCGCAAGCGTCAGCAAACGCCCTTTCCATTCCTCCCACTGTTCCAACAATCCCAGCAGCGTATCGGGTGCGCCCGGCAGCGCCTGCGCGATGTCTGTGATTTTGCCTTCCGCAAGCAGTCCGGCGCGCCACGCTCCCCTGTCGATTTGTCGATAGGAAACCAGTTTCATGCGCTTCCCTCCTTCCTTTTGTTGCACAAAAAAACCCAGCTCGCCCCCGTTCGCTCAAATCGGTGCATGACAAAGGAAAGGGGTGTCCCTGTATCTTGTCAAAAGCTCCGAAACGTGCGTCAGGCGCAAGCTGGGTCTGTCTGCTACCGAAAAAAATCTTGCGGGATTTTTCCCCGCAGACAACCAGCTGTTTCCACAGCTTATTTGTTTGTTTCTTCTATCATATCGAAAACGCTTTCTGCTTTCCACAGAAATTTGCCGAATTTTTTTGCGACTTCTTTCTAGCTGCCCGCAGGCCGTTCCGGGAAAAACGTTCGCAGCAATTGCTGCATATCCGCTGGCAATGGCTCGGCAAATTCCATAGGCTCGTTGCTGCGCGGGTGAACAAAAGACAGTCTTGCCGCGTGAAGCGCCTGTCTTCCGATATGCTCCCGTCCGCCCAGGTAAAGGTCGTCGCCTGCAAGCGGATGACCGACGCTTTGCATATGTACCCGAATCTGATGCGTACGGCCTGTCTCCAGCTTCAGCTCCAGCAACGTCATGCCCTCACCGCGAGCCAGTACCCGATAATGCGTAACAGCCGATTGACCGTCTGGCCGGATTTGCCTCGTGATAAACGAATTTTCCGCAAGCCCGATTGGCGAATCAATCGTGCCTGCATCGTTCGCAACGATCCCTTCGGCAATCGCCTGATAAAAGCGCTGGAGCGTCCGCTCTTGCTGCATGCGGCTGAACTGCTCGTGCGCCCACTGGTTTTTGGCGACAATCATCAAGCCTGACGTATCTTTGTCCAGGCGGTTGACTGCGCGAAACCGCCGCGCTTCGCCCCGCTTTTTCCAATAGGCAATCACCCCGTTGGCAAGCGTACCTGACGGATGGTTGCCTGTCGGGTGCACGACCAGTCCAGCCGGCTTGGCGATGACCAGCAAATCGTCGTCCTCATAACGAATGCAGAGCGGCATTTCCTCAGGAGCTACCGTCTCTTCTGTTTCTTCTTCGACCATGACAGCCACTTCGTCTCCGGCTTGCAGCTTTTCATTCACGAACACGAGGACTCCGTTGCGCGTAATCGTTCCTTTGAATTTGGCCCGGATCAGCAAGCGGCGCGACACACCGTAACGCTTTTGCAGCACATCCCGCACCGTTTGTCCTGCATCTATCTCATCCGCTGTAAAGCGTATCAATTCTTCCTGCATGTTGTCTCTCCTTTGGGATTTTCCCTGTTGTCCAGTATAGCAAAAAGTCCCGGTGAGTAGACAACCTTTGCGAGGTTAAAGCGGGCGATTTTCCCTGACCTCAATCACAAAAGCATGTCCCGCATCGCCTTGGCTCCACTGCCCGCGAACGTCAAACAAATACCAGCCCGGCTGCTCGGGAGCCTTCCATTGGTTTCCGTTTTCAAGGAGCTGTTCGATCCGCTTCGAGCCGATCCATTGCGCGACCGTGAGAGACTCCGTCGTGGGCGGGGGCGAATATGTAACGGTTAGCATGGCGCCGGGATTCACTTGCAACGGCTTGGGCTTTTGTTCCCCAATCACTTCCGGCGGAGCGGCCATGTCCATGCAGACACCCTCGTTTTCGTAGTTCCAGCAGTATGAGGTCGGAACCGTCACGGCTGTTTTACCTTTCCACGCGATGACAGGCGCTGGCGGTTGGGCCAGCTCTTGAAAAGACGACTGATTGAGCATGCCAAGCTGACAGCCTGTCAGCAGCAAGACAGCTGCCATGTACAGCGGGGCTATCTTTTCTACCTTTTTCATCCAATCACCTCTATGTATGAGACGCGAAAAAGAGCGGTTCGTTTCAACCGCTCCTGGCAATTTGTGCTATCGCTTTATCGAACACGTACAGTGGAAGGAAACCAACTATCGCAGCGTCTTGATGAGCAAACAGCTGACGCCCTCATAAAGCCCGGCTTCCTACTGCCACACACTCGTCGGGATGGAAAAGGCACGGGACATTTCCGCCAGGTACGCATCGAGCTGCTCGGCGGGATTGTGTACCGCCTGGCCGTGACATACTTCCAGCCGAAGCGGGTTCAACTCTAGCACGATTCGGCTGCTTTTCACCGCTTCTGTCATGTCGGCCGTGAACATCGGCATCGGGCGGTGCAGTTTTCCCCGCTTGGAGGTAAACAGATCACCTGCCAGCAGGACGCGATCTTGCTCGTGGTAGTAGACGACGTGACCAGGCGAATGCCCTGGCGTGAGGTACGGCTTGAGTCCAGCGATCGCAGCCAGTCCTCCGTCCTCTGTTTCCGCGAGCGGCTTCGCCAGGCCCGGCTGAACGTTCTTTTCCAGCTTTTTGCGGCGCGGATACAGCTCTCTGCCTTCCATGTACGGAATCTCGATCCGATGGGCATACACCGGAACGGGCATCGTTTCCACCAGCCGCTTGACGGCTCCTACGTGATCGGAATGGCCGTGCGTCAACAAAATTTGCTTCAATGGCCCTGCTCCCTGTTTTTGCAGAAACGCCGCAATGCCTTTTGCCATGAACGGCATCCCCGCATCAACCAGCGTCACGCCGTCCTCTTCTACCACCGCCCAGACACGAACCGGAATCAGCATCCAGCTGCGGATGCACCAGATGTGCTTGGAGATTTGCTCGATCTTCATTTTTCACCACTCCTTGTCATCGTTTGTTTGCTGCCCGCGAGGATGACATCCACAGCCAGATCGAACGTCGGCGCCAATCTGCCTAGCAACTCTTCCAGCGATTCCTCTGAATGGGTATACGTCCCGACGATGCCGTGCAACGTATAAAAATAAATCCGTGCATATGCTAAAGCTTCCTCTTCCCCGACCTCAGGCGGCAAGCAGAGCAACACGGCTTTTCTCAACAGCCCGAACAAGTGCGTGCGCAGCGCCTGAAGCTCTTGTTCCGGCTCTTCTTCGTCTATGCGCGATGCTTTGATCATGAAAAACAGCGTGTACATGTTGCGATTCCCCAGGCAAAAGCGGATGAACTGGCGACTGATTTCACGCAGTTTTTCCTCGGATGACCGCTTTTCATCCGCAAGCGCAGCTTCCATTGCCTGTACCAACGTTTGCAGCGGCCCTTTGGAAAGCTGATGCAGAAGCGCTTCCTTGTCTTTGAAATAAATGTAGAGCGTCGTATGTGAACAGCCTGCCGCCTTGGCGATTTCCCGAATCGAGACGGCCTCGAAGCCCCGCTCCGCGAAAAGTTGTGTCGCGGCCGCGAGAATCGCCCGCTTCGTTTCCTCTGATCGCACTTCCTGTCTGCTTGCCATGCAAGACTCCACTCCTGACTTCCACCAACCAAAATAACCAGTGGTTAGTAACCGTTGGTAATAATATAACCACTGGTTACTAAAATCGTCAACACATTTTTGCAGCTCCCCAAAAAACAGGCGCCGCCTGGACAAAAACAATACAAAAAACCCCCCCTCGTCTCCATAGACGAAAAGGGGGTCTGACTCTCAGCAGATTGCTTGCGAAAAAGCTTACTTCGCAGCTTTTGCAGCAGCGATTGCCGCTTCGTAGTTTGGATGCTCACCAGCAGCAGCCACATACTCCGCATGAACTACTTTGTCATTTGCATCGATTACGAATACAGCGCGGGACAGCAGACGAAATTCCTTGATCGCTACGCCGTAAGCTGTACCGAAGGACAGGTCTTTGTGGTCGGATACAGTTTTCACTTTGTCGATGCCAGCAGCACCGCACCAGCGGTTTTGCGCGAATGGCAGGTCAACGGAAACAGTCAGAACTGTTACGCCTTCCAGACCGGCAGCCTCTTCGTTGAAACGACGAGTTTGCGCGTCGCAAACACCTGTGTCGATGGATGGGATTACGGAGATGATGCGAACGGTTCCTTTGGAATCGTCCAGAGTTACAGGGGACAGGTCGCCGCCTACTACGGTGAAGTTAGGAGCAGTATCTCCCACTTTGATTTCCGGACCGAGCAGGGTAACAGGACCCCCTTTGAAAACAAATGCGCCTTGACGCTCAACAGCAGTTGTCATGATTTCTTCCTCCTCACCAATACTTCCATATGTACCTCATTTATCATACCCTATCATTCACTTTTTTTCACTATGCCAATAGTAGAAATTACAGATTCACTTGCACTTTCCCGGAAGCTTTGGCATCCACCTTGACGATGCGTTTCACTTCGTGCTCATACTCCCAATCTGTTTTCGCGTTCAGCTCGTGGCAACGCATCAGCGCATGGTAAAGCGCGAAGCCAAAATCGACATGCTTCATCTCGTAGCGCGTAGCGTGTGCCTTTGGCAATGCCGTATTGAAAATCTCGATCTGATACGTAGCCTTTTCCCGCTTCTCCCTGACCGGGACGATGTAGCCCATCTGCTTCAGGACAAATCCGTAGTCAAACTCGCCCTCGTCGTCAAAGTCAATCGTATCGTCGGACGTCGCCAGACATTCCAGCAGCGTGCCCATATCCAGCATGTCAAAGCAGGCCGGCTTGGGCAGCGCCAATACCGAGCCATCCTGATTCACGAAGTAAATATGGTCGCGATAGTGAAAGATCAGCTCATCCTCGGGAACTTCCTCCGTGAACATCCAAAAGCTTTGCGGAATAAGCAAGCGCCAGATTTGCGCAGGTTTCGCGTTCATCAATTCCATGGCAGGGTCCCTCCTTTTCCCTACCAGTTTTGGCAAAACGCGCCTCTGCTATTCAGCCCGCTCCATGAAGGCGCGCCAGTCTCCGTGCTCCACTCTGGTCCCGACCCGCTTCACATAGGCTTCATCCAAATAGCGGTAAACGTACACCTCTACCTCTTGCCCAGTCTCTCGGACACAGGCTGTTACGGGAATCCGCTCGTACTCGTTTCGCGAGTCTCCCTCGCCGTAGTAGGTTTCCAGCTCGTCGAGACCAGCCAGCGCCTTTTCGTACACCTCAGGGGCAAAATCGACGATCTCGCCTGCCACTTCTCCCGCGTCTGTCATGAGCAAGCCGGGGTAGCCTTCTGGCAAATGATAGATTTCCCCCTTGATCGTCGCCCTTGTTTTGGTATGCGGGAACGGTTTGATATAACCGCTGTCATTATGAAAGCCGGACAATAATGTGCCATAGACGAAAACAGGCAGTTGCTTTGGCAAAACGATTCACTCCAGTCAGTTGGCTGATGTTGTAAAAGAAAAAAGGGTGTCTTGTATCACGAAAATTTTGTATATTTATGCTATATATAATTTTTTCATGTCTCTCAAAGAGACAAAGGGGGAGAGAAATTTGGAAAAGAGAAAGATTAATCGGCTGCTGGTAGCAAACCGCGGAGAAATCGCGATTCGCATTTTCCGTGCGGCTACCGAGCTGGGCATCCGTACTGTAGCGATTTACTCTGAGCAAGACAACGTCTCGATTCATCGTTTCAAAGCGGACGAGTCCTATTTGGTCGGTGCCGGAAAAGGCCCGATCGAAGCTTACCTGGACATCGACAGCATCATCGAGATCGCCAAGCGCAACGATATCGATGCGATCCACCCCGGCTATGGATTCCTCGCCGAAAACGCCGATTTCGCCAAACGCTGCCAGGAGGAAGGAATTATTTTCATCGGTCCTTCTTCCGAGTTGATCGAGAAATTCGGCGACAAGGTCGAAGCGAGAAAGCTTGCCATCGAAGCACAAATCCCGGTCATTCCAGGCACGCCGGAGCCGATTGAGACTTTGCAGGAGGCCCTGCTGTTCGCCAAGGAATACGGCTATCCGATCATCATCAAAGGCGTCTCCGGCGGTGGCGGTCGCGGAATGCGCATCGTCCGCAGCCAGGACGAGCTGCAAGACTCGCTTGATCGCGCCCGTTCAGAAGCGCGTTCCTCCTTCGGCAACGCCAAAGTATACCTGGAGCGCTATCTGGAGCAGCCAAAGCATATCGAAGTGCAAATTCTCGGCGACAACCACGGAAACATCGTGCACTTGTTCGAACGCGATTGCTCGGTGCAACGACGCCATCAAAAAGTGGTCGAAGTGGCGCCAAGCCTTTCTCTCGACGATAGCCTGCGCGAAGAAATTTGCCAGGCAGCTCTCACCCTGATGAAAAAAGCTGGCTATTCCAACGCAGGGACGGTCGAGTTTTTGCTCACGCCGGACAAGCGCTTTTATTTTATTGAAGTCAATCCGCGGATTCAAGTGGAACATACGATCACCGAGCTGATTACCGGCATCGATATCGTGCAGTCTCAAATTCGCGTCGCGGAAGGACACGCCCTCTCCGATCCGGAAATCGGGATCGCCTCGCAGTCCCAGATTCAAATGAGCGGCTATGCGATCCAGTGTCGCGTAACGACAGAAGATGCAGAAAACAACTTCCTGCCAGACGCGGGCCGTCTGTCAGCCTGGCGTTCCGGCGGTGGCTTCGGCGTCCGTCTCGACGGCGGAAACGGCTACCCTGGCGCGATTATTACACCGTTCTACGACTCTTTGCTGGTGAAAATCTCCACGTACGGAACCAGCTTTGATCAAGCTGCGCGCAAAATGCTGCGTACGCTGCGGGAGTTCCGCATCCGCGGTGTGAAAACCAACTTGCCTTTCCTGGAGAATGTCGTCACACACGCTGATTTCCTCAGCGGCAACTACGACACCTCCTTCATTGATACAAAACCGGAGCTGTTCGTGTTCCCCGGCCGTCAGGACAGGGGTTCCAAATTACTATCGTACATCGGCAATACGATTGTCAACGGCTATCCGGGCATGGCAAAGCCGGACAAAAAGCCGCACTTTGACTCGCCGCGCATTCCGCGCACACCGTTTACCCAACCGTACCCGGATGGAACGAAGCAAATTTTGGACAAAGACGGAGCGGATGGCCTGGTTCGCTGGATTCAGGAGCAAAAGCAGGTGCTCGTAACCGATACGACATTCCGCGACGCCCACCAGTCGCTGTTTGCCACGCGCGTGCGCACGTACGACCTCGCGTCGATTGCCGAAGCGACGGGCAAGCTTGGCTCGGGACTGTTCTCTTTGGAAATGTGGGGCGGCGCTACGTTTGACACCTCCATGCGCTTTTTGCAGGAATCGCCTTGGGAGCGGCTGCAGATTTTGCGCCAGCGCATCCCGAATGTGCTGTTCCAGATGCTTTTGCGCGGGGCAAACGGGGTTGGCTACACGAACTACCCGGACAACGTCATCCATGCGTTCGTCAAGGCTTCGGCGGAAAACGGCATTGATGTCTTCCGCATCTTCGACAGCCTGAACTGGCTACCAGGCATGCAGACGGCCATCGACGCCGTGCGCGAAACAGGCAAGGTGGCGGAAGCGGCGATTTGCTACACAGGCGACATCCTCGACCCGAGCAAAACGAAATACACGCTGTCCTACTACGTCAACCTGGCGAAAGAACTGGAAAAAGCAGGCGCGCACATTTTGGCGATCAAGGATATGGCCGGATTGCTGAAGCCTTACGCCGCTTACGAGCTGGTTCGCGCCTTGAAACAGGAAATCGGCATTCCGATTCACCTGCACACGCACGATACGTCTGGCAACGGTGCGGCCATGCTGCTCAAAGCCGTCGAAGCAGGAGTCGATATCGTCGACGCGTGCGTCAGCTCCATGTCGGGCTTGACCTCGCAGCCAAGCCTCAACGGATTGATCGCGAGCCTCGCCCATACCGAACGCGAGACGGGTTTGTCGCTTGATTCGTTCAACAAGCTGTCCGATTACTGGGAAGATGTCAGACCGTACTACCAAGGCTTTGAAAGCGGCATGAAAGCGAGCAATACCGAAGTATACGTGCACGAAATGCCAGGCGGTCAGTACACCAATCTGGAGCAGCAGGCAAAAGCTGTCGGCTTGGAAGGCCGTTGGGACGAAGTCAAGCACATGTACGCCGTCGTCAACCAAATGTGCGGGGATATCGTCAAAGTCACTCCGTCTTCGAAAGTCGTCGGCGATCTGGCCTTGTTTATGGTGCAAAACAACCTGAACGAAGAAAATATTTGGGAGAAAGGCGAACGCCTCGACTTCCCTGATTCCGTCATTCAGTTTTTCCAAGGCTATCTGGGTCAACCGCCAGGCGGCTTCCCGAAAAAGCTGCAAGAACTCGTGCTGAAAGGCCGCGATGCCTTTACAGCTCGTCCTGGAGAGTTGCTTGCGCCGATCGACTTCGCCCAGGTGACATCGGAGCTGGCTGAAAAAATCGGCCGCGAGCCGAGCGAGCTGGATGTGCTCTCGTACATCATGTACCCGCAGGTTTACCTGCAATTTGACCAGCGCCTGAAAGAATACGGCGACCTGTCCGTCCTGAACACATCGACGTTCTTCTACGGCCTGCGTCCTGGCGAGGAAACCGCGATTACGATTGAGCGCGGAAAAACATTGATCATCAAGCTGGTCGCTGTCGGCGAGCTTCATCCGGATGGACGCCGCATCATCTACTTCGAGCTGAACGGTCAGCCGCGGGAAATTTTCGTTCGCGACCAGTCGGCAAAAGTCTCGGAGACGATTCGCCGAAAAGCAGACCCGCAAAATTCCGCTCACCTCGGTGCTTCCATGCCAGGCAAGGTATTGAAGGTACTCGTGGCAGAGGGCGACAAAGTGCGCAAAGGCGAACACCTTCTCGTCAGCGAAGCGATGAAAATGGAGACGACGATCCAGGCACCGCAAGACGGCAAAGTCAAAGCCGTTTACGTAAAAGCGGGCGAAGCGATCGAAACTGGCGATCTGCTCATTGAAATGGAGTAGTCATCGTCTATAATGAAAGGTAACAGACGATGGTTTCCATCGAAATCCAATTGTTCGTGGTGAGGTGATCGACTTGAAATTGGACCGAGTCAGCCAAATTCCTTACAGCTCCCGAGTCGGCCGCTATCATTTTCAAATGGTACAGGCGAAGCTCAGCTCTCCTGTCGAGCCGATTTTCGGATATAGTCTGCAGCCTTACTATACCCGGCAGCAACAGTGGATGACTGATCTCTCCGATTCCTTGTCCCGCCTGTACCGCTTTTTTGCTGACCTGGATCAAGCTGCCCAAGAGTTTGACCCCGCGCGACCGGAAAGTGCCATCAACCAACGGACTGTCGTCTCCTCTCAACCGGAGGCGGCAGCCGTCAAACCCGGTCCGCGAGCAACGAACGGCACGCACCGTCTGTCCATCGGCTCCCTAGCGAGCGGACAGACCAACACAGGCACAGCATTGCCGGGTGATTTCCCGACACTTGTAACCGAAGGCCCGCAACAGTTTAGCCTGCACTTCGGCGAGCAAGAGGAGTTGTTTGCCTATTATTCGCATGGCAAAGACACGCACGCGGACAGTCTGCGTTCGGTTGCCGAAGCACTGCGCAACAGCTCGCTTCCCGTAGATGTCCGCCAGAAATCCGAAGGGCAGTATGTAGCGTTGAGCGTTTCTTCGCGCAAAACAGGAGCCGGCGAGTCTTTTGACTTGCAGGATGTGAGCGGAAATACGATCCGTGTGCTCGGCCTTGACCGCGCGACGACAAGCGCCGCTGACGCTATGTTTGTGTGGAATGGAAGGCGGGATTCAAGCCCTTCCAACCACGTTTGGCTCACGAACGATGCCGTACAAGTCTCCATGCTTCAAACAACAGCTACAGACATTGTCGTCGAGATTGCGCCTGACTACGATCGGCTTTTGCAAAAGACGCACGCGTTCGTCAACCGCTACAACCAGTTGCACGACTTTTTGACAGAGCAGGCATCTGCCTTGTCATCGCAAAAGCTTGATCCGTTCGCACATATAACCCGAGCGTCCAGAGGAACACTCGACCGTTACGGGCTTGGCTTTCGCAAAGATGGATCGTTGTCCTTCGATGAGCAAGTCTGGCGTGAGGCCACTTCTGCGCATGTTTCCGGCTTTGTCGACGAAATGACTCGCCTCTCCCGCGCGATTCGCGAGGAGGTCGTCAAGGTGCAGAGCAAGCCGTTTGGCTCGTTCTCCCAAGCCTACACAGCCGCAACATCGGCCAATCCGTACCACAACACTTCCGCCTCGGGAATGAACTACCGCTACGTGGCGCAAACAGGCTTGTTCCTCAACCAGCTCTGGTAGAGAAGCGTGCTGATGAAAGCAAAAAACAGGTATGCCCCGCAATAGGCGCATACCTGTTTTCATTTTTTAACCCCGGTCCATCAACTCTTCCAAGTCGTGATCGTCTACCCTCTTCCTTCCCGGATGGCACTGAACAGGCATCTCGTCGTGCTTTTTAAAAAGCGACTGCATCTTGTCCACAAACTGCGGAACGGAGTCGAGAATCCGGTCGTACAGATGCGTCGTATTTTCCAGCGGTATGGAGCGTATTCCTTGTTTTCCGACGACCAAAAAGGCCACGGGTGTAATCGAGACACCGCCCCCGCTACCGCCGCCAAACGGATGTCCATCGATTCCCTGGTGATGCTGGTCGTAGTGAAATTCGCTACCTCCAGCAGCAAAGCCGAATCCCACTTTGGAGATAGGGAGAATCACACTGCCGTCCGGCGTCTCGACAGGATCGCCAATAATCGTGTTCACGTCCACCATTTGCTTGAGATTTTCCATCGCTGTTCTCATGAGGCCCTGAATCGGGTGGTCTGCCATAGTAAGCTGCTCCTCCTTCCTGCATGTCTCATCTATTAACATTCCCCCAACAATTTCAGAGCATGTACAGGAACGCGGCTACATGACGGAAAGCGTCACGGTTTTTTGTGCTGGTTCATGCTTGCGATGGGCTTGTATGCCATTTGCGCTGGCCTGTTTTCCTGATCCGCCAGGCAATTTTCAGCAGCGAAAACAGAAAGTGCCCCAAGTAAAAGCGAAAGACACAGCGAAACGTTGTCTGGATCACCGCATCATTCCACACGGGCTGGACGCTCATCGCAGGCATCGTCCGCAGCGAGATCGAGTGTGACAACACCCCGACAATCAAGCTTTTCACGCCCCAGATCACTCCGGTGATGGCTCCTGTTTCCGCAGCCTGCCCTGTGCCGAGCAACGTATGCCATTCCAGCTTGGTGCAGTGAATCTGCTTGCACAAATCGCGAAAAAGCGGCAGCAAATCCCGCACGCGATCGACCAGCTCCCGATAGTTGTGATACCATCTTTTTACTTGGCGGCGGGTAAAGTCTTTGATTTTTTCCTGCACCTTGCTTCCTTGCTCGATCGTCTCCACCTTTGCCACCAGCTCCGGGCCTGCCGGGGACACTTTGAACAGCAAAATCGGCAACTCGTATTTTCGGGAAAAAAGGCCATGCCACGCCTCAAGCTCCACTTCCAGTTGATCGTCTTCCTCTTTTCGATGATAATAGCAACTGATTTTTACTGGGGTAATCACAAGCAGCAGCAATAAGACAAGCAATCCGAGAAATACCCAGGCCCACAAAAAAATCCCACCCTTTCCACGTTAGTATGAGTGGAAAGAGCAGGAAATATGTCCGTGACGATATGTTAATCCAGCACGTATACTTTGACGCCCTGCTTCATGCCGTAGTTTTCGGCTTCCTGCAAGGTCGGCAAATACAAGTCGACGTGACGCTGCTTAACGGCACCGCCAATGTCTGCGGCAACTGCGTAGCCGTAACCATCGATGTACAGATGGCTGCCGAGCGGAATGACAGCCGGATCGACAGCGACGACACCTTCACGGAGCGGGTACTCCAAATACGACAGGATCGGCTGGTTCGGGTTGCTGTAGGCGGTCGTCTGCACGGTCAGCGCCTGCTTGTAGGCCGTCCCGTTGAACAGCTGCTGCCCGCTTTTGGAAGCTTGGCCGCTGACGAGGTGCACGGCCGCATACGTGGCTGCCTCCGCTCTCGTCATCCGGTTTTTCGGCTTCAGCGTGCCGTCGCCATAGGCGCTCATCAAGCCTTTTTCCAAGGCGTACACGAGCGGACGCTGGTAGCCCTTATCCACGCTGCGCCCATCCGGGTATTTGGCCAACGTCTGAACCGTCGTCGACCATTTAAGCTGATTGACGACACCGCTATCGCCCATCGTTCGAATCAAAATCGAAGCAAGCTCCTCTCTCGTAACAAGCTCCTCCGGTTTCAAAAATACTTGGCTTCCTTGTTTGGTGCCATGGACGATTCCAAGGCGATAGGCAGTTTCCGCATATGGTGCCATCCAACTGTCTGACGGAATGTCAGCAAACGGTGACTGGCTCGCTGTGCCTGGCTCTATCCCTTTTGCCTTGACAAACATCGTTACCAGTTCCCCGCGCGTAATCGGATCATCTGGCCGAAACGACTCGGTATCGCCAATGACTCCCGCTATGTATAATGTTTCAATTTCCTTTTTGGCCCAATGCTCTGCAATGTCTGTGTACGGTGTACTGCTCGTCTCGTTTGTCTTTGCCTCTGCAACCGGCGCGCCAATGACCAGCAAGGCTGCCAGCGAGGCCAGGATCATCTGTTTCCTCATCATCATCCTCCAGAAAAAAGATTCGAAGCCGTTTCGTTTCATTTTATCGAAACATTTCGTGAAAACAAGGGACAATTCTTCCCAGTTTCCTGTCCCTTCCCGCCAAGCGCGAACGACGCGCATTGGGGCTTTTCAGGAAAAAAGACTCTTGCTTTCCGCTGGCTGTCGCGGAAAAACAAGAGTCTGTTACGTCGCTTCTCTTCGTCACTTGGCAAAAATGTGCTTGCCGATTTGCACCACTTGCGGACGCGACCAAATCCATTTGGACGTGGCGGTCGCCGGGTTGAAGTAATAGAGGGCACCATTGGTTGGGTCCCAGCCCCGCACTGCTTCCCACGCTGCCCGGTAAGCCGTCTTGTTGGGGCTCAACCAGTACTGTCCATCATCGACTGCGGTAAAAGCGTACGGCTCGAAAATGACGCCCTTGAGCGTATTCGGAAAGTCTTTGGACTGAAGACGATTCAGGGCGACGGCCGCAACCGCTACTTGCCCCTTGAAGCTTTCGCCCCGTGCTTCCGAATAGACGAGCTGAGCGAGCATTTGCATCTCGTTCTGATTGACCGACACTTTTTTCAGTGAACGCCATGTATTTTCACCAGCGATCCCATCGGCTGGCAGACCGTATGCTTTTTGAAACTGGCGCACCGCCTGAGCCGTGTTCGCCCCAAAACTGCCATCCAGCTTGTCCTGATAATACCCCAATATTTGCAGGCGATACTGCAAGTCCCACACATCCCCGCTCTCGCTGCCGCGCTTTACAAGCGATGCCGCGTAAGATTCGGCAGGGAAGACAAACGCGACGGCAAGCATCGCCGCGAGCAGGGTCGTCAATGTTTTTTTCTGCCATGACATGAACATCCCCTCCTAACGCCACCATTCTACCCGCTGGCGAAAGTAGGTTCAATTCAAGCATTTTGGCAGCAGAGGTAACATCTGACTCGCTTTTGCCGACTTTATCCTTTGGGCCGGAAGATAAGCGCCATCAAAAAGCCAAACACAATGGCAGCGGATATCCCTGCACTGGTCACCTCAAAAATGCCGGTCACAACGCCGATCACCCCATGCTGCTCCGCTTCGGCCATCGCCCCGTGAACGAGCGCGTTGCCAAAGCTCGTAATCGGGACGGTCGCACCTGCTCCCGCGAACTGAACCAGCGGCTCATACAGCCCGAAGCCATCCAGGACGGCACCTGCGACAACGAGGGACGACATCGTATGAGCGGGGGTCAGCTTGACCACATCCATGAGGAATTGCCCGATGACACAGATGATCCCGCCTACGAGAAATGCCCATAAAAACGTCATGCTATCACTCTCCAGGTTACTCGGACTCTATGGCTACTGCGTGCGCGATACACGGGATGCTCTCTCCTTGCTGGTAGGAAATAGGCGATAACAACGCACCTGTGGCAACCAGCAGCATCCGCTTCCATTCGCCTGCCTTCATCCTCCGCAGCAAATGTCCGTAGGTGACCGTCGCGATGCAGCCACATCCGCTCCCGCCCGACCAGACGTTCGGATTGTCGCCGTAGATCAGCTTCCCGCAATCGACGTAGCGTTGCAGCGGAACCATGACATTATGCTTCGGCAGCAATTCCGACAAAATCGCGTGGCCGACTTTTCCCAAGTCACCCGTCACGACCAGATCGTAATAGTCGTGTGGCAACTGAAAGTCACGAAAATGCGATTCGATCGTCGTCAGCGCTGCCGGAGCCATGGCTGCCCCCATGTTGAACGGGTCAGTCATCCCCATGTCTACAACCCGTCCAATCGTCGCCCCTGCAATGTGCAGCCCCTGGCCTTGCTTGCCGACGACTGCTGCTCCCGCTCCGGTAACGGTCCACTGTGCCGTAGGCGGCTTCTGCGAGCCGTACTCTGTCGGGTAGCGGTACTGCTTCTCCGCCGCTCCATTATGGCTGGAGGTTGCCGCAAGCACGCAATCCGCAGATTGGCTGTCTACCAGTTGCGCAGCGAGCGCCAAGCCTTCCATCGCTGTCGAGCAAGCCCCGAAAATCCCGAGAAACGGAATCGCCAACGTCCTTGCGGAAAAGCTTGCCGAGATGATCTGGTTCATCAGATCGCCCGCCAGTAAAAAGTTGATCTGCTCCTTCGTCAGATTCGCCTTTTCGATCGCTTTGGAGCACGCCTCTTCCAGCAGCACTTTCTCCGCCTTCTCCCAGCTCTCCTGTCCTATCATCAAGTCTCCGTGCAGCGTATCAAAATCCTCGGCCAACGGCCCCTGAGCCTCAAATGGCCCGCCGATGGCAGCGTGGCCGAGAATGACCGGCCTGGAAGGAAACACCCACGACTGATGACCCTGGCGCATGTGTCACCCTCCCATCGTAATCAATGTTTTAATCAAGCCGATGACAAATGCGGCAGCAACACCAAACACAATCACAGAACCTGCGAGCTTGAACATGTTTCCCCCTACCCCAAGCACCAATCCTTCGCTGCGGTGCTCAATGGCGGCTGAGGTAATCGAGTTGGCAAATCCGGTCACCGGAACACTGGTGCCCGCCCCGGCCCATTGGGCGATCCGGTCGTACACGCCCAGTCCCGTCAAAAGCGCCGAGAGCAGAATCAGAACCGCGACAGTCGGGTTTCCCGCCGTTTTCTCGGTAAAGTCAAAGTAGCGGATGAACAGCTCGGTAATCCCCTGACCAATCAGGCAGATGACGCCGCCCACGATAAAGGCGCGGAAAAAATTGCGCACGAGAGGTCGCTTCGGCTCATGTCGCATCGCCAACTGCTGATACTCCTGCTGCACGGGGGTTAAATTCTTCTTTTTTTGATCGGCCATTCTTCTCTCACTCCTTTTTACCGTATTAAAAATGGCTTGACCTGGTCGATGATCGTCTGCAATTGTTCGGCGTCGCGCTGATACGTCTGTTTGGCTGTCTCGTTTTTTGTCCCGAGAGCAAACAGCTCCAGATCAGCCTGGCATTTTTTCAGAGTCGCAAAAGTCAGCTTCGTTGCCTGCGGAGCCGGAACCTGTATCTTGTCGTCATACAGATCGAGGTACAGCTCGCCTCCTTTGTCTACCTGGGCGAGAAACACATTTTCCAGCGCCACACCCGCTTTTTGCAGCTGCGTGCGTACCCATCTGCGGTTGTAGCCCGCCGTTGCCAACGGCTCGTCCATGATCACCCCATCCATGATGACGACCTGGCCTTCTTCTGCTGGCGGCACCGTCAGCTCCAACTGTTGAGCCGTCAGAGGCTGGTTTTCCGACTTCAGCAGTACACTCAGTTCCCCGTTTGTCTCCATGAGCGCAAATTCGACGTCTGCCACCCGAAACACGTTTTTGATTCGAAGCTGCTCCATTAAATCTTCTGCCGTCAGCCGCTCCCTTTTCAGGTTGTCCTCCATGATTTTCCCTTCTTTGATCAGCACGGTTGACTTGCCTTCGAACAAGTCGCGCATCACCTTGCTTTTCAGCGATACCCATTCCATCAAAACGGGGAAAATCGCAAACACACCCATGGAAATCAAACTGTGAAAAACAGGCCCGTCCATCTCCGTTGCCATGAAGGCTGCAATCGAGCCGATCGTAATCCCGACGATGTATTCAATGAACGTAAGCTGCTTGATTTGCCGCTTGCCAATAATTTTGGTAAGAAGGAACAAGTACGCCAACGCTCCTATGGAACGCAGCAAAATATTTAACCAGTCAGGCATGCTCCACCTCCATCAACCGTTGACCCTTGAAGAAAAGCCAAGAGAGAGAGCGTCTCTCCCTCTTGTTTTGCAGCATGGCTAGAAGCCTTTGTACTGTGGCTCTTCGTTCTCCAACTCGGTAACACGCTGTTGCAAGTTGTCCACAATCGTTTGCGTCTGCGCAGCTGCATCCGTGTACAGTTGCTTTGCTTGCTTGTTCTGCGTGCTAAGAGCGAACGACTCCAAATCTGCCTGTGCCCCTTTCAGGCTGGCAAGAGCCTGTTTTACCTGTGCTCCAACTGTCATAGCCAATCACCTCCCAACACATATAGAATCAGCCAGTACCGCGGAAATATGCGGTTAAGTTTGGTTTGTCGGCTGTAACGTTTTTCCATTTCATCGACTTTTTCCCCATAAAAAAAGGAAAGACACCCGCAGGTGCCTCTCCTCATCCACTTATGCAATTAGCCACGGCCAGCCAATTGTTGTTCAGCGAAAGCAACGAGACGTTTTGTGATCTCGCCACCAACTGAACCGTTTTGACGGGAAGTGGTGTCCGGACCAAGCTGAACGCCGAATTCAGAAGCGATTTCGTACTTCATTTGGTCCAGCGCTTGGTTAGCTTGAGGAACCACCAGATTGTTGCTGGATCTGTTGTTAGCCATCTGTAATCACCTCCTCGTCGTTGGTAGGTTTAATATGCGTGAAGTTTTCCTTGTTCATTCGCGATTTTTGTTTCCAATTTTAGACTCCAGCGAAAAAAGGACGTGTGCGATCTCAACTGCTGCCTCCGGGCACCGCAGCTTGTCCATGTGCGCGGCAAGCTCTCCCACGCGCCCAGAGCCGCGCAAGCCCCGAATGACTTCGCGAATCTCCTGCGGAGAGCGAGCGAGAATCGCCGCTTGCTGCTCTGTAAGAAACGCACTGTTGTACTGCTCCTGCCCTGGCAAAGGCTGATGCAAAATGAGCGGCGTGCGCAAAGCGAGCGCCTCCGCACAAGTGATTCCTCCCGGCTTGGTCACATACGCATCTGCCGCCCCGATCCATTGCCACATGCGCTCCTCGTAGCCTTTCACGACAAAACGGTGCCGCTCGCTCCACGGCGAAACCACGGTCTCCAGCCGCTTTTGCAAACTTGCATTTTTGCCCGTGATGACGACAATCTGTAACGGCTCCTCTTCCTCTGCCAATGTGCGAATCACTTCTTCCATCTGGCCGTATCCGCCCTCGCCGCCGCCAATCAGCACCGTAAATCGATCGACGGCAATGCCGAGCTGACTTTTCCAATCCGACTTGGTCTTACTCGCAGCATAATGGAAAGCACGGCGAATCGGGATGCCGCAAACATGCACTTTTTCAGCGGAAATGCGATAGCGATGCGTCAGCCTTTCCGCCATCTGCTCATGCGCTACCATATAAGCGTCAATTTGCGGGTGTATCCAGAAGCGGTTGACATGAAAGTCAGTAGGGACGCTCACCAGTTGAAAAGGCTTGTCCGCCTTTTGCTTGGCATAGGCGAGCGCCGACAGGCAGTAAGCATGTGTCGCCACCACGACGTCCGGCTGCTCCGCACGCAAAACACGCTGGAGCAACCTTGTCGAGAGCCACCAGCCCAGTGGCTTGGATAACGATCTTCCCCACATCTCATCTTGCTCGTACATTTTGTGCCAAACTGGCTTCGCATACCGCAGCATGTTCAGATAAAAAAAACGGGACAGCACCCGCAATCCCGGGCTGGCCGTCTGTAAGCCTCCGATCACCCGCGCAGATTGTGCGCCGTCCATGTTTTGCAATACTTCCTGGATCGCCTCTGCCGCTACTCGATGTCCGCTGCCTGCCCATTCCTCCGTGACCAGCAAAAAGCGCTTGGCCATCAGAAGGCATCCCCTGTCGTCGGCTTGCTCTGGCCGTAACGCTCCAAGAGCAATTCCTTGGACATGTAGACGCGCTTCAACGGCATATCTTGCTTCCACGTCTGCACGCGCTTTTTCCCGTTCGGGTGGACGATTCTGAGCATCAGTCGCAAATACCAGCGCTTGTAGCGGAAAAACCAGCTCATCGGTACGTCGGAAATGGAAAAGCCCAAAGGAGCCACGCCTTTGTGCAGCATGGTTGTGCCGACGATTCCCTTGATTTGCTCCCGTTCCTCCATCGCTTCCAGAAAAGCCGCCAGCCTCGGCAAGGATTGCAAAATATGCCTGCGCAATAACAAGGCTACTTTCAGTTCGTCTTTGACGCCCCTGCAAAGAGTGGCAAAGTAGTAGTTGTGAATATGTATTTTCAAAATCAGATCGCCGTCATGAATGATCCGCTCGTCTGACGTACGCAAAGACTCACCCCGATAACGCAAGGGAACGACCCGAAAAATATTGTTCCCTTTTTCAATATAGGTAAGTCTGGTGCACCGTTGGTAGATTTCATCCCAGTATCCCCATAGCATCAAGAGATTTGTGTTCATATGCAACGGTTCCTTTCCAGCGATGTTTACTTTGTAGTATTCCCCACTACCGCTTCCTTTCATTACCTGGTCAGGCCCTTTTCATCCGCCCCCACAGCATGATCAATGCGGCAGCAATCACGGGAAGCCACATGTGATTCAGCATCAGCGGATTGAGCCATTTCCACACGTACGGGTCTTCCAGACACATGTCCACAGCCGTAAACGCCAACACGCCGCCACCGATGATGACCAAACCTGGGAAACGGTTCATCAGCCGCGCGACCCAGACGCTTCCCCACATCAGCAGCGGGATGCTCATCCCCAGTCCAAGCAAAACCAGCCATATATCGCCATGTGCGGCTCCGCCAACCGCCAAAACATTGTCCAAACTCATTACAAAATCTGCTAATATAATCGTTCTGACCGCTTGGCCGATTGTCTGATTGTGCGCAACCTCTGTCGTCTCGTCGTGGCTGCTCAGCATCAGCTTGCAGGCAATCCAGAGCAGCAGCAACCCTCCGATCGCCTTTACAAGCGGAATGTCCAGCATCCACGTCATCACGCCTGTCAAGCCAATTCGCAATACAACAGCCCCAATCGTTCCATACATGATTGCACGGCTTCGCTCCCGTAAAGGCAAGCCCCGACAGGCCATTCCTATGATGACAGCATTGTCGCTGCTCAGTACCAGATCAATCATGAAAATATGCACCAGACCCAGCCAAAAATGCTCTCCCATCCCTGCCTCCCTGGTCCATGAAATGTTTGTCCATTCTACTTTATGCGACTAGAATCGGACCTATGATTGAATATTTTTCCGAAAAAAGGCGGTTTTCAGCGGATTTTGTCAACAAAAAAATTCCACAAAAAAACATTTTATCGCGAAATCGGGATATTTATACCTTGTCTAATCTTACCTTTTTCCCTTACGATTCTAGTGGGGTGGATAATGAGATGGTGGAGACTGTGACGCTTAACTTATTGCACGTTTCACGGAAAATTTTAGACTTGGCTCCAAGAATTACTACGATATGGATGCAGGAAATTGTTCGCAGTATGGAAATCCCTGTAACAATTCCTCGTGATTTTGCGGAGAAACGAACGGTTCTCTTAGCCCGTTATCTGGTGGAAGACGTAGACCAGGACATGCAGAACTGGGCACTGGATATGGGAGAGTGGCTGCGTTCGCAGGAGTTCCCCTTCTCCTCCATTTTGCGCACGTATCAGTTGTATCGAAACGTATTCTGGCGTGTGCTTCAGCCTGAACTGCAACATTGGTCCCTCTCTCCCCAGGACATGCACTATCTGGAAAAGCAACTGGGCAAAGCGATGGACGAGAGTGTCTTTTGGGCTGTCTATCATTTTGAGCAAATGATCAACAAAGAGCTCGTTCAAAAGGAAGAAACGATTTCTTACCTGCACAACGACAAGCTGACCATGCTGGGGAAAATCGCGGCCAACATGGCTCACGAGCTGCGCAATCCGCTCTGTGCCATTGAAGGCTTTCTCAAACTGATCAGTGAGTCGACGCAGGAGCAGGCACAATTGCAAACGTACATTCAGGTCGTCATGCATGAATTTGAAAACTTGCATCGGCAAATTACCGGCTTTCTCAGCTTTTCCAAAAAACCGATTCTCGATGAAATTTTCAAAACTGTCCAAGTTGAGCAACTGCTCGCTGAAGTAGAAACGCTGATTACTCCGAGACTTTTGGGAGAAAACATACGATTCGAAAAACAAATCCACCCCTGCTCTCTGGCTTGTTATGAGGAAGGCTTGAAACAGGTCGTCGTCAACTTGCTGAACAATGCGATTGACGCCGTGCAAAACCGAACGGACAAGTACGTCCACATTATCGCTACTGCTTCGGATGGCTGGCTTTATTTAAGTGTGGAAAACAACGGTGAAATGATTCCTCCCGACATTGTGGAGGTTCTGTTCCAGCCGTTCTTTACAACCAAACAAAACGGGACGGGCATTGGCTTGTCCATCTGTAAAAATATTATTGAGAAGCACAACGGCACCATCCATTGCGACTCCAACGAGAAGCGCACCCGTTTCGTCGTATCGCTTCCGATCGTAACAGTAGAAGAAGCTGTAGAGCCTGTGGAAGCGACCAACTGAATCCTGGTGGATTAGTATAATAGTCAAGTCAATCGCGCTTCTGTGAACACAAAAAAGCCTCCTGGTCATCAGGAGGCAATGCAAGAGATCCGTTACCTATACGTTCGGTAAGCGACCTTAGCCTTACTGTACACGAAAACATATGTTTCTACCACTGAAACCGTCAGACAGCTTTCGACATCGTTTTTCTGAAGCTTTTACGTTCATAAGCACTAAACCTGCTGCTTCGTTCATTCGTCTCTCGTCGGATGAAAGAAACCCGGACTGATTCTGTTTCTTTTTTGTTTTTTATACTTACGCGAATAAAAGACCTCTGGCATGCTGGACTGACGCAGCCACACGAGGTCTTTTTCTGTTGGATCGGTTGCTTGCGGATAGAGACGATGGGAGAATAACGAAAAAAGCAGAGAGCCGTTTAGCTCTCTGCTTTTACATATGGAGCGGGTGATGGGAATCGAACCCACGCGACCAGCTTGGAAGGCTGGAGTTCTACCATTGAACTACACCCGCATCGAACGAACTTGGTGCCGAGGACCGGACTTGAACCGGTACGGGAGAAACTCCCGACAGATTTTAAGTCTGTTGCGTCTGCCCATTCCGCCACCCCGGCAGCTTTTCACGAATCGTTAGGCAAATCATGGTCGGGAAGACAGGATTCGAACCTGCGACCCCTTGGTCCCAAGCCAAGTACTCTACCAAGCTGAGCTACTTCCCGACTTTGCTATTTCTCTTCCCTTTTAAGGTAAAGAGGCGTGCCCTGAGAGATTCGAACTCCCGACCTTTTGATTCGTAGTCAAACGCTCTATCCAGCTGAGCTAAGGGCACATGATATGGAGCGGACGACGGGTCTCGCTTCTACTGGCGCTGCTTCATCGATTTCCTGCCCGACAAGCCAGATTGGAAGTGCCCGTGACACTCTTCATTGATGCTCTTCAAGGGTAAACCCGGAACGGGTGAGAGACCCGAGAACATCTATGGAGCGGACGACGGGTCTCGAACCCGCGACCTTCGCCTTGGCAAGGCGACGCTCTACCAATTGAGCTACGTCCGCATGCTTGATAAGAAAATATGGTGCGGTCGAGAGGACTTGAACCTCCACGGTGTTGCCACCACTAGAACCTGAATCTAGCGCGTCTGCCAATTCCGCCACGACCGCCTATCCATTTTGTAAAAACTGGTGAGCCATGAAGGACTCGAACCTTCGACCCTCTGATTAAAAGTCAGATGCTCTACCAACTGAGCTAATGGCTCAAATACTGGTGGGGAGAGACGGATTCGAACCGCCGAACCCGGAGGGAACAGATTTACAGTCTGCCGCGTTTAGCCACTTCGCTATCTCCCCAGTAAATGGTGCCGGCAATAGGACTTGAACCCACAACCCCCTGATTACAAGTCAGGTGCTCTACCAATTGAGCTATACCGGCATACTATTTGATTATAGCATATCTTTCATAAAATGATCAATGTTTTTTAGTTTGATTAAAATATATTGTCATTTCATGAAAACGGCCACCTTGTAAAGATGGCGGAGCTGACGGGACTCGAACCCGCGACCTCCGGTGTGACAGACCGGCGTGAACTCCAACTTCACCACAGCTCCATGTTGTTAGTCCAAACCCAGTAAGGCGTGCGAATGTTGATCGCTTGGGCAAAGAGAAAATTTGGTTGCGGGAGCAGGATTTGAACCTGCGACCTTCGGGTTATGAGCCCGACGAGCTACCGAGCTGCTCCATCCCGCGACGAT
>NZ_JARXWC010000011.1:0-160576 GCF_029892995.1 Brevibacillus sp. 1238
CGCTCGACTTGCATGTATTAGGCACGCCGCCAGCGTTCGTCCTGAGCCAGGATCAAACTCTCCAATAAAGTTTGTTACTGGTTCAAAGCTGGCAATCATTTAATGATAGACTCATCAACGCTTTCGCTGTTCAGTTTTCAAAGAGCATTTTTCGTTGTCGCCCAGAGACGACTTTTTTAATTTACCACAGATCCACTTATTAAATCAAGTGTTTTTTTCACTTTTTTCGCTGTCAGCATTTCCTTGCGCAGCAGCGACGTTTGTTAATATAGCATGTAGCAAAACCAGAAGTCAATAGTATTTAAAAACTTTTACCTGAGCAATATTACTCCTGACTCTCTGTCGCCATTTGCCCCCTCTGTGAAAACGACTTCTTGAATCAATTGCCTTTGCAGCATTTTATCAATAAGAAGAGGGACATCAATTTGTGCATCTACAATGGCCGGATGGTTCACAAGCTCCTCCAGGCGCCACGGACCTGCCTTTGATTCCATAACCTCCATCAAGAAAGTGACGGACTCTTTTACTTTGGACGTAATCCAAAACTCGATCGCGAGAACAAGCAGCTCGATGCGCTTTTCCAACGCTTCTCCATTAATGGACAACTCCTCATACAGTTTGAATACCGATGAGTCCATCTGTTTTACCTGGGACCACAGCGCAGCCTGCGGATGTTCCCCCGCTTCGTACACGATCAGCCTCGCCCACGAATGCAGCGATTGGATGAGCGCATGATGGGCATCCAAGATCAGTCCTTGCTGAAGAAACTCTTTTGTCTCGTGGAAAAAACGGAGGAGTTGGGAATACTCCCTACAGATAAACTTTTTTTGCAGCGCAACAGGCAGACGACTCAGCCGAATCTTCATCTGCTTCATATAACCGTCTTTGTCCCAGACAATATCCGCTCTCCAAAGCAACGCAGCCAGACGTTCATCCAGACCGCTAACCGCCCCTTTTTCAAGCTGCCAGGTACTAATCTGTTGCTCCATGACCACTCGTCCCTGAATGTGCAGACGGCGGATTTTTCCCTCTGCTTGCGGCTGGTTGACCACGACAAGATAAAAGGCGCCATCGCGAAACGGAACCAGCAGATCCGAAACAGGCAAAACCAGCACAGCTTGTACATCCGGGCGCTGCCGCAGCTTATTCAGATACGTTTGCTGACTCTCCTCTCGCTTCATTGCCATGTCGGTGTTCCTCCCTGCCCCTGGGTTGAACTTATGGATTCTACACGATTTGTCCGTTTCCTGCTTGTCAACAGACAAATCCTTTGTATGCTATACTGTATAGTAGGAGGAATGATGATGAAAAAAACTGAACGCCTGAGCAAAATCAAACGCATGCGCACATGGGGTAACTGGAGCATGGTGATCGGCATTTTGCTGATGTATACAGGGTACGCTTTTTTCGGAGGATATCTGGACTTTATACCTTTCCTTGGCAACCTGTTAAAAGGCTCTCACATCTTCATGACGCTGCTTTTGATCATCGGCTTTATTTTGACGATGGGCAGCACCGTCTTGTTTATGATCTCCGGCATGGTATCTACCTCTGCTCCTCAAGTAGAATGTCCTTCGTGCCAAAAAGTAACGAAAATGCTTGGGAAAGAAGATGCCTGTATGTTTTGCGGACAGCCTTTGCGTCTGGAAGACGGGCAGCCCCAGCAAAACCAGACATGATCGATTTCTCATTCGTTCGAGATGCAATAAGCCACCTGCACTTTCCCATTCGGGCAGCAGGTGGCTTCTTTTTTACTGAGCGGTTATAGCGTTTTTCAAGCCTTCCTCGATGGTCGGCCAAATCTCCGGCACTTCGAACCCTCGCCGCCACGAGGCGACTCCAGCCAAATCGTATTTCTTCACTAACTCCATCCGCTTTGCCATGGACGAGACGTCCTCCAACCACATCTTGTAGACATTCCCGTCTTTGGGATCGCGGTATTCCACATACTGCTGACCAGATGCTTTATCCAGGACCGGAGTCAGCTTTCGCTCCGCTATCCACTCCTGCGCTCTCGGCATGGACAGCGCCTTGGAGCTTACCTTGACTGTTCCGTCAGCCTGCTTGGCTTCTGTCCACAATCTTGTGTAAAAAGGAACACCCAAAAGCAGCTTTTCGTTCGGCACTTCTTCCAATACTCCTTGCAAGCCTGCTTCGACCCATGGCAATGACGCCACCGAGCCTGCTTTCGGGCTTGCCGCCCAATGCTCATCGTAGGTCATGACAGCCATGTAGTCGACGACTTCGGCCAATGCTTTGCGATCCAGAAACATCGACCACGTCTTGGCGTTGGACTTGATTGTCACATCGATGGAAACGGTTAGTCCTTGCTGATGCAAGTAAGGCGTCAGCTCGCGGACAAACTGGACGAGCCGCTCCTTGTCCTCATAATACACGTTTTCAAAGTCGATGTTGATGCCGTCCAAATCATACAAGTGGGCATAGTGGATCAACTGGACAATCAGCTTGTCTCGCTTGTCGTAGCTGCCGAGAACGGATTGGGTCCAGTCCGGGTTGAAGCCGTTCGTGACCAGCCCCCACACTTGGTAGCCGCGCTTATGCGCCCATTTTACATACGCCGAGTCCGCTCGGTTTATAAGCGTTCCTTCTGCATCTTTCAATTCAAACCAGGTAGGTGCGATCACATTGACGCCAGGCAGCGTCTCGATCTGGGCGACATTCGGATTTTTGCTGACGACGTGCTCCCAAACCATGTTCACCTTTTGCCCATCAGGCTTCCATGCGACTTGCTCGCCAGAAGACCCGGCATGCTGCAAGCTGACCTTTCGCTTTCCGGACATCTCAACGCTTTTCTCCGGAAGAAAGCCTGCAATCCCGGATGCTGTCAACACGCGGTAATAGCCTTCCTGTTCTCCGAGAACATCAACTGTATCCCCGGAGGATAGCTCGCTTACGATCGGTGTCCGGTGAGAGGCTCCAACACGGACGAGCTGCTTTTCCTCTCCATCGATCACATGCGCCTGCTCGATCTCGTACCCTTCCTGCTCTACAAGGAGCACGCCTGTATCGGCTTTTCGCTCGAAGGCAAACGGATACAGCTTGGTGAGCGGATCAAGCGGCACATAGCGCTTTCCTTCCACTTCCTTCACGGGCACCTGCAAATTGACTGGCTGCTTGTTCAGATGAGCTACGACTTCCCCGCTCTCCATCCGCAAAACTTTGTCCTTCGTCGTCACGATTACAGAACGGGTAGGCTCATCCCAAAAGATCGCCGGGTCGATTTTCTCTTTAATGAAATCAAAAGGAAGCAAGATTTGCTCCCCGTCGAGCAAGTAAGTGGCATCCATGCGCTTTCCTTCAAAGACGATGACATCTTTGGCGCCGTCGTACGGCTGCACATGTTCCGTTGACGCCCGCAGCACGAAAAACCAGTAAATGCTCCCAAAGATGGCGAGCAAGAAAAACATCAGCATGAAAAGTCTGCGCAGCGCTCTTCCCCTTCTGCGTCTGGGACGAGGTACTGTATTAAGCTGCATGCTCACGGTTATACCCTCCTCCCAACCAACGGGCTTTCGCCACGGTTCCGATCATCTGTATCATTCCTGCAATATTTCGATCATAGCCTTGGTTCAAACGATTCACAACCTTTTGTATACTGGAAAACGCAGGACGAGCCGTTCTCCCTCCAAAAAAAGACGTTTGAAACAGCCAAAACGTTACACATTTCAACAGAAAAACACCTTCTGCCTCAACTCTTCGACATTCGTTGAGGCAAAAGGTGTTCATCCACATAACTCAATTTAGGGTACTCTTTTGACAGGACTCGCAGACGCCATATACTTCCATCCGATGGCCGGTGACTTTGAACCCGATATCTCTCGCCGCAGCCTCTTCCGCCTCCCGCAAGTACGGGAAATGGAAGTCCCGGATCGCCCCACAGCTAGAGCAGATCGCGTGGTAATGGTCTTCTTCCACATTGGCATCGAAGCGGCTGGAAGCATCCCCGTAGGTCAGCTCAATTACCAAACCCGCATCTTTAAAAACCCTGAGGTTGTTGTAAATCGTCGCGACGCTCATATTGGGGAATTTGCCTTCGAGAGCTTTGTATATTTCGTCAGCCGTCGGGTGAGTCATCGTCTCCAGCAAATAGGTTAAGATTGCATGGCGTTGAGGTGTCATCCGAACCCCGGTGTTTTTGAGGATTTCTACAGCTTTTTCTACACGCTGTGCCATATTGTCACACCCCACAGTCTTCGCAAGACAAAAGATCAATCAACTCTGTTTGTCATTGATTAGAATTACTTTAAATAAGTGTACGTCTATTCGGCGAAAACTGTCAATATCCATTCCGCCGAATTGCGGAGAAAGAAATGGAAATCAAGCTTTTGCTGCCTTTTTCGCTTCGGTCAAAGCGTATTTGCACATGGATTGCAGTTGGCATTGATCGCATTTCGGATTGCGCGCCGTGCACACTCTTCTCCCGTGCCAAATCAGCCAATGATGCGCATCCGACCATTTTTCGCGCGGAATCTTCTTCATCAGCTGACGCTCTACTTCGTCCACATTGTCGCTCTTGGCAAGGCCCAGGCGATTCCCGACACGAAACACATGGGTATCGACCGCAATCGCCGGGACACCGTACGCATTGGAGAGCACGACGTTGGCCGTTTTTCTACCTACTCCCGGCAACGCCTCCAGCTCGGCGTGCGTTCGCGGCACCTCTCCATTGTACTTTTCGTACAAGATTCTACAGGTCTCCAAAATGTTTTTACTCTTATTCTTGTACAAGCCCAGCCCTCTTATATGCTCTTCCATTTCTTCCTGCGTCAGATGCAAATAGTGTTCCGGCTGGTTCAGCTGTTTGAACATCGGTTCTGTAATTTCATTCACCCGCTTATCCGTGCATTGCGCCGAAAGAATCGTAGCGATCAAAAGCTCAAACGGGGTTGTATAATTCAACTCGCAGTGTGCATCCGGGTACATCTGCTGAAGTGTGTCCAGAATGTCTGCAACGGGTACTTTGCGTTGTGCCATAAATATATCCCCCTTTTTCCTACATTATACCGATCTTGAACAGCTCGGCAATCGTCGCAAGCCATGGAAAGCAGTTCGTGACCTGATGTACAATAAGCTTGGAATCATTTAACAGGGGGCGATATGAATGAAAGTTTTCCTGACAGGAGCTACCGGCTTTGTCGGCAAAGGCGTGCTGGATCGTCTGATTGCAGAAGGCTACGATACCGTTTGCTTGTCCCGGCCAGGTCGGGCAGATTCAAAAGGCAAACTGCTCCCTGAGGTGACTGGCCCTGGAAGCGTGACGGAAGTGGCTGGGGATATACTGGACGCTGAATCGCTGAAAACAGCCATGGCAGGCTGCGACGCCGTCATTCACCTGGTCGGAATTATTCGCGAGCAGCCGGGAAAAGGAATCACTTTTTCGCGGATTCACGTCGACGGCACGCGCAACGTACTGGAAGCAGCCAAACTGCATGGCGTAAAACGCTTCGTCCACATGAGCGCACTCGGTTCGCGAGAAAACGCCACGAGCCAGTACCATCTTACGAAATACAAAGCGGAGCAACTTGTCAAAGCAAGCGGCATCCCTTACGTCATTTTTCAGCCATCGGTCATTTTCGGGCCTGGCGACGAGTTTGTAAACATGCTGGCCGATCTTGTTCGCATGCCAGTCACTCCTGTGCTCGGAAACGGCTCTTACCTGTTGCAGCCTGTAGCGCGAAAAACAGTAGCGGACGTCTTTGTCCAAGCCTTGAACCATCGCGAGGCAACCAATCAGACGTACGAAACAGGCGGGCCTGCTCCCGTCTCCTACGAACAAATTCTCGATACGATCGGCGAGGTGCTCGGCAAGCAAAAAGTGCGCAAAATCCACATCCCGCTCGCCTTCATGAAACCAGTCATCAACGCAATGGAGGGCTTCTCCTTTTTTCCGATAACCAACACCCAGCTGACGATGCTGCTCGAAGGCAATGCCTGCCGGGACGCCGAACGGCTGTACGACACCTTTTCCACAGAAAAAATCGCCTTTCGCCCAGGAATCTCCACCTATCTTTCATAACGATCCGCCAAAAAGAAAAAGCCCCTGAAAAATCAGGGACTTTTGTTTATTCATGCAGTGTTTTCTCCACAGAACCCGTCTCTTTGTTCACGTGACGGGCGACGACGAACAGATAGTCAGACAGGCGGTTGAGATATTTGACCACCGACGGATTCACCTGTTCCTGCTGGGCAACGTGGACGGCTTTTCGCTCTGCGCGTCTCACCATCGTGCGGGCGACATGGAAGGCAGCAGCAGCGGGATGTCCTCCCGGCAAAATAAAGTTCGTGAGCGGCGGCAGACTGGCATCCAACTGGTCAATCTGCCCCTCCAGGAACGTAACATCATCCTCTGCAATCGGCCAGCCGACCTTTTTCCCTTCCGGCGTGGCAAGTTCTGCCCCTACGTGGAACAGCTTGGTTTGAATGATGTGGAAAACATCCTGCAGCTCTTGCCACGCATCGGACACAGGCAACAAGGACAAGGCAAGCCCGATCTGGGAGTTGGCCTCGTCGCACGTTCCATACGCCTCGACGCGATCTGCAAACTTGGGCACGCGCACTCCCGCTACCAATGAAGTTTCGCCTTTGTCTCCCGATTTCGTATAAATCTTCATTCCGATCCCCGCCTTCATTGGTTTTTGTCTGGAACAAGTAAGCTACACAGACTCACAAACGACAATCAGCTCCGTACTGCTCGCATCAAAAGGCGCTCTGGCAAACGTTCCGTACCGTTTGGTCACTTTCAGTCCGTTCAACCGCAACAAGTGATGAAATTCGGACGGATAAATGTAGCGCAAGGCAAAACGTCCCTTCAGCCGCTCGGTTACCACTCCGTTTGCATCTGTGCGCTCGTAGATGCGGGTCACTTCGCACAACTGCTGGAAGTGATCGTAGCGGGTGTAGTCCCACATCGACAGTTCTTCTCCCGAAGGCAACATCTGTGTGCCGCGCAGGGACATCTTTTCATTTTCTTCGTAAAAATGATTGATCTTCGGTACAAAGACGTTCATGACGAGCTTGCCGCCTGGCGCCAAATGCTTGCGAATACAGGCAAGCGCCTTCATCTGTTCCTGAACGTGCAAGAGATGTAAAAACGAGCGAAACGGGATCATGATCAGCGAAAAGGTTTCCCCCAGTTCGAAGTTGCGCATATCTCCCTGCAACAGCTTCAATCCGGCGCTGACGCCTTGCGCATCTGCTTTTTCCTGCGCTTTCGCCAGCATCTCTTGCGACAGGTCGATCCCCGTAACCTCGATTCCGGCCTGAGCCAGCGGGATTGCAATCCTTCCCGTCCCACAGGCCAGATCGAGCACTTTTCCGCCAGCTTGCTTCGCTTCTTCCAAATAAAACTCAACATCGCCAGCAAGTCCGCGCTGCATCAGGTCATAGTAATCAGCCCATTGATACATATTGCTCATGCCGCCCTCCTATGCTTGCATGTCCTCGGAAGCCAGGTAAGCCATGACGAGCTTCGCTGTATTGTCGAGCGCTTCTGTATGCGTGCGCTCATGGGAGTGGGAGGCGTCCACGCCAGGACCGATCAAGCCGTGAACAATGTCGTATCCGGCCCTGAGCGCCGCGCTCGCGTCTGATCCGTAGAACGGATAAATGTCTACCGCGTAATTCAGTCCATTTTGCTGCGCCAAACGTGTCAAGTGGCTGCGCAATCCGTAATGGTACGGCCCGGAGGAATCCTTCGCGCAAATCGAGACGCAATATTCATCGGTCGTCTGTCCGTCGCCGATCGCGCCCATGTCAACCGCCAAATACTCGACGACGTTGGCTGGAATGCTGGAATTGCCGCCATAACCGATTTCTTCGTTGTTGCTGATGAAAAAGTGGGTTGTATACGGCAGTTGTTGGCCCGTCTCGCGAAGCGCTTTCAACACGCCCAACAGAACGGCAACGCTTGCCTTGTCGTCGATGTGACGCGATTTGATAAAGCCGCTGTCTGTTACCGTCACGCGCGGATCGAACGAAACAAAATCGCCAACCGAAATGCCCAACGCCTGTACTTGCTCGCGGTTTGTCACTTTCTCGTCCAGACGAACTTCCATGTTGGAGTCGGTTCTTTCTGCCTTGCCTGCTTCACGGCCATAGACGTGAACAGATGCTTTCGTAGACAAAATCGTCCCGGTCACCAGGCGGCCACTCGCTGTTTCCACTGTGCAGTGCTCGCCTTCCACGGCATTGAACTCAAAACCGCCGATCAACGTCAGCTTGAGGCGTCCGTTGCTTTTGATTTCTTTGACCATGGCTCCCAGCGTATCGACGTGCGCCGTCAGCAAACGCGCCTTGTCATCACGCGCCCCCGGCACGGTAGCGACAATCGCTCCCTTGTTCGTCCGTTTGTACTCCACGCCAAGCTGCTCCAGTTCCCCAGCGACCCACGCCATTACTTTTTCTGTGTTGCCAGACGGACTCGGGATATTCGCCAATTGGCAAAAAGCTTGAACGACATACTCGGTAGACACACCCATGAGAAAATCCTCCTTTTATGTACTATGACTATGTATTAAACGCCGATTTTAGCTTTGCAGCTCTTCCTTGATAAACTGGAGCACTTCCTGTACGTGCCCTTTTACTTTCACTTTCGGCCACACCTTGGCGATGTTGCCTTCCTTGTCGATCACAAAAGTGCTCCGCTCAATTCCCATGTACTCGCGGCCGTACATTTTTTTCAGCACCCAAACGCCGTACGCCTCCGCAACTTCATGCTCCGGATCGGCCAAAAGCACAAACGGCAGCTCGTGCTTCGCAATAAACTTGTCGTGCGACTTCACGGAATCCGGGCTGATTCCGAGCACGACAGTGTCCAGCTCCGCGAACATCGGGTGATAGTCTCGAAAATCGCACGCTTCGGTCGTGCAGCCCGGCGTCATGTCTTTTGGATAAAAATAAAGCACGACATTTTTTCCGCGGTATTGCGAAAGCGAAATCGTCTGTTCATTGTTTGCCTGCAAAGTAAATAAAGGCGCGGCTTGTCCGGTTTCGATCATGCTCATCCCCCCGTAAAAATCACTGGTTTCATTTTACCACAAGCTTACAGGTACTTCATCCGCATATACGTTGCGCTTTCTAGCAGAAAACGATAGAATTAATTAAGAAAAATAAAAAAATGGCCTAGTCAGTTGGATGGTGAGAATTGGCATGAAAGAGTTTTTTGAAGTAACGGATCCAGAAGCGCTTAAATCCCTTGCCATAGCAGAACGGGTTAAGATTCTAGAACTCTTCGAGGATTTGGAGCCGCGTACGGCCAAACAAATCGCTACGGAACTAGGCGAAAATGCTGCACGTCTTCACTACCACGTGAAGGAACTTGTGCGTGTTGGTTTGCTCGAACAGGTAGATACCCGCGTCAAAGGTTCCATCGTGGAGAAATACTACGAGCCAGTCGCCAAGGTGATTCAGGTTAAGCTTCAGCTTATGATTGAAGAAAATGCACAGCAATTGAGTGACGTCATGTTCACTCCGTTTCGCACCACAGAAAAGGATCTCATGAGGACACTCAATCGTTTCGTTGCAAGCGATCAGGATGTTCGCAAGGAATACCAGAATACTTTTGCTTTCAACCTGACTGAATTTTATTTGAGCCAGGAAGAACGCAATCAGTTGGTGGACGACATCAGCGACCTGTTGCAAAAGTACAAAGGCTTCAAAAACGAGCAAGGCCGCCGCAAGTTCAAGTTTTTCGATGTCTTGTTTCCGCTGACGCCTGCTGAGCCGACAGACGATTCGGAAGAGCAGTTTGAGGAGCAAGACGACCAGAACAAGCCGCTGTAAAGCTGTAAAAAGGAAATCGACCAACACCAGGAAAACCATCAAGAGAGATGGTTTTTCTTTTTTTATTCCAAAGGAGGGGCAGCCATGCGCACGATTTTGTTTGATTTTGACGGTACAGTCGCCGATACGCTCCCACTCATTTTCACGGCCTTTCGCTCTACTTTTCAGCGCTTTTTGCAAGAGCACTACTCCGATGCGCAAATCGTAGCGATGTTTGGTCCAACCGAAACTGGCATTTTGCAAAACAAGCTGCCCGCCCATGAACACGAAGCCGCTCTCGATCATTTTTTCCATGTGTACACGCTTGAGCACGCTCAGGTGCAAAATCCTCCGCAGCTTGCAAAGATGCTTGAACAGTTGCATTCTGCGGGCATTCAGATGGGAGTCGTGACGGGAAAAGGGCGCAGAAGTGCAGATATATCGCTGCGCGAGTGGGGATTGGAAAAGTATTTTTCTGTCGTGATCACAGGCGATGAGGTGACCGAGCCGAAGCCGCATCCGGAAGGCATTTTCACAGCGCTGAAACAGCTGGGAGCTACAGCCGAGAATGCGATTTTTGTGGGCGACAGCGACGCAGACATTATCGCGGGACGCGCCGCAGGGCTGACTACGGTCGGCGTTGACTGGCTGCTTGTCACCCAGAAGGCCGGGAGCTTCGATCCTGAGCCGGACTATCGCTTTTCTGACGCGCAGGCGTTTGTTGACTGGGTGCTTGGCCGCTGATTGATTCGGGTTGCCTAACCTGCTATTACTTCGTTAATAGACAGTCTTGCATGGCTGAGATTTTTTCATATACGGATTTTGACCGCATAATACGAAGGGGCTGCCTCAAAAGTCGATTGCTCGACGAAGAGACGCCCCCTTGTCATTTTATTGATTTATATTGTTTCGGATTCGTTGCAAAACTTCTTCGGAATCGAGTTGAACGTGAGGAGAAAGCTCCAGAAACTGAGCAGCGCGTTGATCGAGCCACAAGCTTTCCTCCCCTTTGTTATCAGTAGCAACAAAAACAAATCCGCCTGCATAACTAAAGTACATAATGTTGACATTGTCACCAAGATCGTTTTTTATTTTTTCATGAAGGTCAAACAATTCAGGGCCGGTTTTTTCACCACCTGCCATGATTGGCTCCGTATCTGTTGCTATAGCGATACCTTTTACTTCATCACCTTCCATAATAAACGAAAGCTTCTCATCATGCGCAGTCAATAACTCATGAACGTTCGAACCTTTGTATTTGCTGATTTTATCCGCTTCTGACAACAAAGCTCCTGGAATTGAGAAGTCTGACAGCGTAAAATTATTGCTCGATTCGTTCAAAGATTTGTTCTCTTGATTCCGGGCTTGTTCCATTTTCTTGTATGCATTTAGTGCTTCCTTATTCCCTTGATTGGATGCACCAGCCCAAGTAGCCAATGATATTCCAGCAACTATAACTGCACCGAACAATGTCCAAACATATCTCTTCATACAACTGCCCTCCTTAAATTATTCTGACTCAAAACCATACAATGAGCCAATCTATTCTTGTCTTGAGCTATCCAAGAAAGAGTCATAAGTCATAGTAAAATGTTGACCATCCCATGGGTCCATGTACATTACATACTTCGTGGAGTCGTTTCTATAACCATCAATAAAAATACAAAATATTCACTTTTATGTATATACTTTTTACTCGAATGATAAATTACGTTAATGGAAATACTTTACAACTTGCCCGCACACGCTGACTTCTGTGGATACAAAAAGGAGTGCTCCGTTACGTACGGGGAGCACTCCCTTTTTTGTTTTGTTTATTAAATGAAACCTTAGTACGAGCGGCCAAACCAAACTGTATGCTTCGCCTCTTTGCCGCAGCAAATGCAGACCGATTTTTGTGCAGGCGGTTCAAACGGAATGTTGCGGGACGTGAACTTCGTCTCTTCCTTGACCTTGGACTCACACGCATCGTCTCCGCACCAGCCTGCGAGCACCCAGCCGCTTGGCGTGTTTTCGTTCTCACATTTTTCGATGTGCGCGGACAGCTGCGCGAGCGTATCGATTCCGAGATGCGAATGGGCTTCCCGGAAGGCCAGCGCTTTTTGGAACATATTTTGCTGGATGTCTTCGAGCAATTGGGCAATCGTCTGCGCAATGCCTTCCAGTGGCACGGTTATTTTCTCTCCGGTATCGCGGCGGGCGAGAATCGCCTGGCCGTTTTCCACGTCGCGCGGTCCAAGCTCCAGACGCAGCGGCACACCGCGCATCTCCCATTCGTTGAACTTCCAGCCCGGAGTTTCCTCGCGCAAGTCTGCCCGGACGCGAACGCCTGCCGCTTTGATCTCGTCGAATAGCGGATCGAATGCAACCATGACCTGATCGCGCAGCTTCATCGGTCCGACTGGGATCATGATGACCTGAGTCGGTGCCATCCGCGGCGGCAAAGCCAAGCCGCGGTCGTCGCCGTGCACCATGATCATCGCGCCGATCAAGCGGGTAGAGCTGCCCCATGAAGTCGTATGCACGTATTTGAACTGATTGTCGCGATCCAGGAACTTGATCTCAAAGCCGCGCGCAAACTTGTCGCCCAAGTAGTGGGAGGTTCCGGCCTGCACCGCTTTGCCATCCTTCATCATCGCCTCGATGGAGTACGTGTCGACTGCTCCTGCAAAGCGCTCGCTTGGCGTTTTTTGCCCTTTCCATACCGGAATCGCCAGCTCCTGCTCCACAACCTCGCGATAAATCTCCAGCATTTGCATGGTCTCCTGGCGCGCTTCTTCCTCGTTCGCATGGGCGGTATGGCCTTCCTGCCACAAAAATTCTGAAGTACGCAAGAATGGCATGGTGCGCTTTTCCCAGCGGAACACGTTTGCCCACTGGTTAATCAGAATCGGCAAGTCGCGGTAGCTCTGAATCCACTGCGCGTACATATGTCCGATGATCGTCTCCGAAGTCGGGCGCAGGGCAAGCTTTTCCTCCAGCTGCTCTCCTCCCGCTTCCGTCACCCAAGGCAGCTCTGGGTTGAAGCCCTCGATGTGCTCTTTTTCTTTTTGGAAAAAGGACTCGGGAATCAGCATTGGGAAGTAGGCGTTGCGGTGTCCCGTCTCTTTGAATCTTTTGTCCATCGCCTCCTGGATGCGCTCCCACAGCTCGAAGCCATCCGGTTTGAAGACGATGCAGCCGCGCACTGGCGTGTAATCCATCAAATCCGCTTTTTTGATCGCGTCGATGTACCAGCGCGAGAAATCTTCCGACTGCGGTGTAATTTCTTTTACGAACGCTTTGTCCTCTTTCATCCTTCTACGCTCCTTTTTTCTTACATGAAAATGCAAAAAATCCCCCATCCCAAAAAAGGGACGGAGGATTCACTTCCGCGGTACCACCCTGATTGACCATGGCACAAGCCATAAGTCCACTCAACAACCCGATAACGGCGGGCAACCGGACCAGCTCGTCGCTGGCGGCTTCAGGATGGGGTGCAGGTACGCCTCGTATCAGCCTTCCAGACTAGGGCCGACTCTCTGGAACCAGGATATAACTGCGGGTCCTTTCATAGCCTTTTCGCTAAACTGCTTTTTGTTAGGGAATATCTTAGCAAGTCGCGCAGCCGTTGTCAATTTGTGGTTCTGAGGGCAATGCGCGCACCCAGCTTGGCGTAGACCGGATACGCGACCAGTGCGAGCACGACCCCTTTGAACAGGTTGAACGGAACGATACCGACCATGACCAGGGACCAGACGCTGGTTGCGTTGAACATGGCCAACAGCTCTGCCATCGGCATCTGATAAAGAGCGGCGTATGCCGGGAGCAGGACGTACGCATTGGCAACAGCCATGACGATCGTCATCAGCAACGTTCCAAGCGCGAGGCCCGATAAAAAACCTTTTTTCCCTTGACCGCTGCGTTGCAGAAGGACGGCTGGCAAAATAAAGCTGGCGCCCGCCACGACGTTGGCAAGCTCTCCGATCAACAATCCGTCTGTATTTTTAAAGAGCATGTGCAATGTATTTTTCAAAACTTCAATGATAATGCCCGCTACAGGGCCGTACATGAGTCCGCCGATCAGCGCTGGCAACGTACTGAAATCAAGCTTCAAAAAGCTCGGCATCAGCGGAACGGGAACCTCCAAATACTGCAAGATAAAAGCAACGGCTGCCAGCATCGGAATCGTCACGATCCGCTGGGTTGCTCTGCGCGATGTGTGCAGGGCTGTTTCTTTCATGTGTACCATCTCCTCGTTTTTTCTCCTTCTGAGGAATGGCAACAGCGGTCTTGCCCACACGTGCCAAAATGTCTACGCTTTTGCAAACACAAAAATACCCTGAGAATAATTCTCAGGGCAGCTTACAGGCGTATGACAAAGCATGTGCAATAAATACAGGTTCAAGAAACAACGAGGCGGCTCATCATGCATGCCTCATCGCATCTGTCCTGCCAGCACAGGCAAACAAGCACGTGTGTGGTAAACGTACTGTCGTCATCCTTCTCCCATCCAGACTGTACTGTCGGCTCTGGAATCTCACCAGATCCTGCACTCCGTCGCTGTCAACAGCTCGGGAGGCTCGCGGGCTTGACGTGCTGATTGCACCATCACCGCCGGTCGGGAATTTCACCCTGCCCTGAAGGAATTGTGTAGTTGTATACAGCATATTATACTGCGCTTTTTCGATTTGACAATAGACGAAACTGTTAAATCGACATTTTATCTTTATTTTCCAATTGATTTAGTTGGATATATTTTTAAAAAAATGGGGCTTCTCAGCCTAAAGTCGCCACGTGCTATAGGTAGTTACCTGGACCAAAAAGAAATAGACCGCCCTTGAGTTGACTGCTCCTCGGCGGTCTATTCTTCACCAAATTTTGAGCCGTCCCCTTTGAGGGAAGCCTCGTTTGTACAGACCAGACCGTTCCGGTAGCCGCCGGACGGTCTTTTTTTCTTTCAAGCTCGTTACCTCTAATATTACCGTAACCGTTCCCAAATAAAAATCCATAATCCTGCTCCTGCCTACCAAATCGCACCAAAAGTAGCTTCTGCCACTACGACCCTGCTCCCCGATACTTGGTGACGCCCCAGTTCCAGACGAGCAAGCCGATGCCAAAGAAGATGACCGCGACTACCGGAGTAAGTGCTGCGTACGTATACCACACTTCTTTTCGCAAAAAGTAAGCCGCCGGGTAAATCCCGACAAAAGCAAACGGCAACACGTAAGTCAGCACGAAGCGAATCGCTTTGTTGTACACATCCACGGGGTAACGCCCGTACTGCTGGATGTTGTAAATCATCGGGGCAATTCCTGTCCGGGAATCGGAGAAAAAGCTGACGGCGGCAATCGCCGTGTACACCCCGCCGTAAATCAGGGCGCCGCTGATCACAAGCCCGATGAAGATGAACAGGTCGTACCAGTAAAACGTCAAATCGAGCTGAAAAGCAGCATAGCCCATGATGATCAGCCCTGTGATGACGCCGAAAATCCGGTCCGGTGCGATCGACTCCAGACAGACCTGTGCCAGATTGTGGATCGGCCTGGTCAAGATGCGGTCCATTTCGCCCCGGATAATATAGCGTTCGTTGAAGTCCCAAAACCCGAAAAACATCGAGAATAAGGCATACGGCACCAAAAAGAAACCGTAAATGAAAATGATTTCGTCCCGCGTCCATTCCTTCATCAACGGCACATGCGTGAAGACGACGATGATGAACACCAGATTGATCAGCTCGGAAATCAAGTTGGACACAAAATCCCCGAGAAAGTCAGCCCGATAGGCAAGTCTCGTCTTGAAATACTGGCCCAGGTAGTCGGCGAAAATACCGAAAATGTGCTTGACGTTTTGCATATGCTACCCCCCTTGCACGACCAGCCGATTTCGGGCCATGCGCCACAAAATCAGAATCGGAACCAGAATAACAACCATCCAGATCGCCTGGAAGCCGATCAACTCCCAGGAACGCCCCGGAGTAATCGCCCCTGTAAAAATCAGGCTCGGATAGTAGTTGACGGCCTGGAATGGCAAAAAGCCCATAACCGTTTGCGCCCAGCCCGGGAAAAAGCTGATCGGCAGCACCAGGCCCGACATCAAATCAACGACGACACGCTTCGCCCGCATCATCCCGTCGTTGCGGAACAGGAAAAAGGTGAACAGCCCCGTCAGCAGGTTGATTTGCGTGTTGATCAAAAAGGCAAACATGAGACTGATCAAATACAATCCCCAGCCAGTCGCTGTCGCGGGAAAATGAAACGGGATAATCAAGCTGATGAGAAAAATTCCTGGCCCTGCGAAAAACAGGAAGCGGAATATCCCTTCCCCAAATGCTTGCGCTGTCTTGACCGACAAGTAATTGTAAGGGCGGATCATCTCGATCGCGACCTTACCCTCCCGTACGTCCTGGGCAATTTCCGTATCGATGTTGTTGAAGTAAAAGGCGCGCGACATCCAGGCAATCGCGACGTAGGAAGTCATTTGCTCGACCGACAGGCCGCCAAGCTGCTGCTGGCCGCCGTAGATTGCGCCCCACAAAAAGTAGTACGCTCCGATGTTGATCGCGTAAATAATGATCCCGCTGTAGTAATTCACCCGGTAAGCGAGCATGGTCAAAAAGCGCATGCGGATCAGTTCCATGTAGAGCTTATGCATGGCCCCGCACCCCTGTATCCACCTGGTAAATGTTGCGGACAATATCTTCTGTGCTCGTCTCCATGATTTTTACGTCGCTGACCTCGAACGTCGACATGACCGTTGACAGGACAAACGGCAGCATTTCCTGGCTCTGCGGCACTTTCACACTGATTGTATATTCGTTTACCTGGGAAATTTCGCACGGCATCTCGCCAAGCGTCTTGCGCAGCTCGTCGGCGGGTGTGCGCTTTTTCATCTGGAAAGACACCTCTGTGCCATTGCCCCACTTTTCCTTCAGGTCACTGAGCAGGCCGTCAAAAATCAGCTTGCCTTTGTCCATGACCAGCACCCGCTTACAGAGCGCTTCAATATCGGAAACGTCGTGGGTCGTGAGCAGGATGGTCATGTTTTCCGTTTCGTTCAGATTGCGCAAAAACTCGCGAATTTTTTGCTTCACCAAGACGTCCAGCCCAACTGTCGGCTCATCGAGGAACAACAGGCGCGGCTTGTGAATCAATGACGCCGCTACCTCGCAGCGCATCCGTTGACCCAGACTCAGCTTGCGCACTGGCTGGCTGACAAACGGGTTGATCTCCAGCTCCTCAATCAAGCGGTCTAGCCACTTATCTCCCTCTGGCCCGTCGACTTTGTAGACGCTTTTCAGCAACCGGAACGACTCCATGGGCGACAAATCCCACCAGAGCTGCGAACGCTGTCCGAATACGACACCGATGGAGCGCACGTATTCCTCGCGCTGTTTGAACGGAACGTAGCCGTTGATGACGATCTCGCCCTCGCTTGGCGTCAAAATGCCCGTCAGCATTTTGATCGTCGTCGATTTCCCGGCGCCATTTTCCCCAATCAAAGCGAACATTTCCCCTTCTTCCACGGTAAAAGAAAGGTCATTCACTGCCTTGACGGTCTTATACTCGCGACTAAACAAATCACGAAAAGCACCCCCGAGACCCGCTCTGGCCTGGTGAATGCGAAACTCCTTTTGCAGGTTCTTCACTTGAATCATGGATAACCATCCTTTTTTTAGTGGAAAAACGCCTTGACGTTTTTCATGCAAAGAGATGTGACCACTTGCGGCTGGCAAAACGGTCATGAACAACTGTTAGTGTATATGAGCGCATGAAAATGTGCAAAAGGCAAACTGTAACAAACTGTCAGCGCAAATTCACGACAATGCCCGTCTTGTCGTCCGACTTTTTGAAGCGGGCGTAGCGGATGCATTCGGGATCGTTGTTTTCCAGTGCGATCAGCTCATCCGTGTAACGTTGCAGCCCTTTGTGGACGATTGGCAATACCGTTTCTTCCCACCCCGGTCCTTTTCCGCCTGTTGGTCGTGGCATGAACAGACCGTCTGTCGCCAAAACAAGCGCCTTCAATCCGATCCGATTGATCCGTCCATACTCTATGAAATCCGCACAAGCCGCATCTCCGTTCAAAACGCCATATCCTCCTGATTCGTTCGCCTGATAGCGGTTATGAATCAGGATGTCCTTACATCGCTCGTGCAGCTCGGCTCGGGTAGACAGCCCCTCGCGAATCCCGTCTTCCCACCGGGCAATGGCGTTTTGCTCCAGCAGCGAAACTTGCGGAAACGTCAAAGGCCGCACCGTATCGTCTTCATAGACCGCAAAAATCATGCAATCGCCAGTCTGGGCATACTCGATGTGCTGCTCTTTCACCCGAACGACTGCACATGCCGCTCCCCACAATGCTTCTTTTTGCTTCCAGTCAATCTCGCTCTCGCGCATCAATTCCCGCAGCTTTTCGTTGACAAACGTCAGGTAATCGGACAGCACAGCGTCAGGCGGCATGATTTCCAGCTTCCTTTTCACCAGCTCGGCTGCAATCGCTCCTCCTGTCTGCCCGAATCGGTTTTCGTACGGAACGAGCGACGAGACGCCGTCGATCACCGCGTACACCTGATCGGCCTGCGAGATCACATAGGCGTCCTCATTGGTATTGCCGGTTCCTTTGATGGAGATGCACTCAAGTTTCATGGTGGATTACCGCCTTTTACGTGAAGTGATTTGCTTGAAAATTGTATCATTTTTCCTTTTCCCCAGCTATAGCTCCCCATCCATATCCAGGTGACTTTTGCTGTGTTAAGATAATGAAGGACTTTTTTGAAAAGAAAAGAGGGAAAATCGCATGAAACGTGAACGATCCGCGCAACTGCACGAACAAGCCATGGATGTTATTCTCGGCGGGGTAAACAGCCCTTCCCGTTCTTTCAAGGCCGTAGGCGGGGGAGCGCCCGTTACGATGGAGCGTGCCCAGGGCGCGTATTTCTGGGACGTGGACGGCAATCGATATATTGACTACTTGGCGGCGTATGGCCCGATTATTACCGGACATGCTCACCCGCACGTCACAAAAGCCATTACGGAAGCGGCGGCCAACGGAACGTTGTACGGTACGCCAACTCCTTGGGAAGTCACTTTTGCGAACATGATCCGCGAAGCGATTCCATCCATGGAGCGCATCCGCTTCAACAACTCCGGTACGGAATCCGTCATGACGTGCATTCGCGTGGCACGCGCCTACACCGGACGCGTGAAAATCATCAAATTTGCGGGCTGCTACCACGGTCACTCCGATCTCGTGCTGGTTGCGGCAGGCTCCGGCCCTTCCACACTCGGCATCCCTGACAGTGCGGGTATTCCGCAAAGCATCGCCAGCGAAGTGATCACGGTTCCATTCAATGACGTTGCAGCGTTCGCCGAAGCGATGGGCAAATGGGGCAACGAAACGGCTTGCGTCCTGGTCGAACCAATCGTCGGCAACTTCGGTATCGTCACGCCGGAGCCAGGCTTTTTGGAGGAAGTGAACCGCATCACGCACGAGGCAGGCGCGCTCGTTGTGTACGACGAGGTCATCACCGCATTCCGCTTCTGCTACGGCGGTGCGCAAAACTTGCTGGGCGTAACGCCTGACCTGACCGCGCTCGGAAAAATCATCGGTGGCGGCTTGCCAATCGGAGCATATGGCGGACGCCGCGAGATTATGGAGCAAGTCGCGCCGCTCGGTCCTGCCTACCAAGCGGGCACAATGGCGGGCAATCCCGCATCGATCCGCGCCGGAATCGCATGTCTGGAAGTGCTGAAACAGCCTGGCGTGTACGATGAATTTGAGCGACTCGGCGCGCTGCTGGAAAAAGGCATCCGCGATGCAGCGAGCAAGCACGACGTCACTATCCAGCTCAACCGCGTCAAAGGGGCCATGGCTGTGTACTTTACAGACGAGCCTGTTCGCGATTACGATGCAGCGCAAAAAGCAGACGGCGAGCTGTTCGCCCGCATGTTCCGCCTTTTGCTGGATGAAGGCATTTGCCTCGCTCCTTCCAAGTACGAGGCGTGGTTCATCACCACCGCGCACACGGAAGATGACATCCGGCAAACAATCTCGGCTGTCGACCGCGCCTTCGCACAGTTGAACGCGTAGTGTAGCTTAGCTGCGTACGTGAGCCTGACGCCGAGACAAGCATTGCCAAGCCCGGTTTCCTGCCTTTTGGAGATACTAACGATTGCAGTGAGTATCATCGCGAGGAGGAGATCTAGGTGTCAAAAGGCGAAAAAACGTACCCGCAAGCTCCGGAAAAGACGCTGGATTCCAAAGAGAGCAGCAAAATGCTGGAGGTCGTCGGCTTCCAAAACCCGCGCAAAACCGAGCATCACAAAACGCAAAACCACGATCGGTAAACGGCGAAAAGACAGACACATTCTTCACGGATGTGTCTGTTTTTTTATGTGAGGAAAAGCTGGCTTCACATATAGCAAGAGTCAATCTGCACATATAAGCAGGTGGTGATATTGTCAAGAATGGTCAGAGATTGTACAATAAAATTAATGAAACTGCCCTGACACTTATTCGTATACATGGATATGGGACAAAATGTGTAAGGAACTGCTATTGTGTTTCTTCATGCAGATAAAAAGGAGTGATTGTTCAATGTTTTTTCACCCGATGGATTTTCTGATACTCATTGCATTCGGACTGTCTCTCTGGGCTCAATTCCGAGTAAAAGGCACCTTCAACCGCTATGCCGAGGTCCCTACTTCTTCCGGTTTGACCGGGGCTGAAGCGGCGAGACGGATGCTCGATGCAAACGGTTTGACCAACGTTCCCGTCGAACATATTCCAGGTACGCTGACTGACCACTACGATCCGATGTCCCGTGTGGTTCGCCTGTCCGATCCTGTATACTTTGGCAACTCCATCGCTTCGCTGTCTGTTGCTTGTCACGAAGTCGGCCATGCGATCCAGCATAAAGTTTCTTATCCGATGCTCGTAGCGCGCCACCGCATTTTCCCGGTTGTCAATCTCGTATCGGGTGTTGCGCCGCTTTTGTTGCTCGCCGGTTTCTTCTTCCATATGTCCGGTCTTTTGCTCCTGGGGATCATTTTCTTCTCCGGTGCCGTTGCCTTCCAGCTCATCACGTTGCCAGTCGAGTTCAACGCCAGCAGCCGTGCCAAAGAGCTGATGGTGCGAATGGGCTTTATCCGCAACGAAGAAGAACGCGGGGCAAGCAGAGTGCTCGGTGCTGCCGCCCTCACTTACGTCGCCGCCGCTCTGATCTCTGTACTCGAACTCGCGAAGTACATCATGATCTTCCGAAGCTCGGACGACTAATCGCATCGCTTTTAACAAAGCCAAAACCAATACAAGCTTAGTACAAGGTACAGTCTCTTCCCTACCGGGAGACTGTACCTTTTTGCGTAGACTTACGATACAATGGGACGGGAGGTTTTGCACATGCGCATCGGGATTATCGGATTAGGAAGTATGGGGCAAATGCTGGTGAAGTCTTTTTGCAAAAGCGCAGTGATTTCCCCTGAACACATCGTCGTTTTCAACCGCACGCGGGCAAAAGCGGACGCGCTGCAAGCCCGTTTTGGAGTAGCTGTCGCGGATAGCGCCCAAGCGATTTGCGAGCAGGCCAGCCTGATTTTCATCTGTACGAAGCCGCTGGACATCCTGCCTGTTCTGGAAAAGCTGACGATTCCTCGCGAGAAGCACATCGTCTCTGTCGCTGCCGGAGTCAGCATCTCCGACCTGGAGAGCGTTCATGCCGGGCCAATCAGCAAAGTGATTCCTACCGTGACGTCATCCGAGCTGCACGGCGTTTCGTTGTATACGGCAAGCGACAGGGTGAGTTCAGAGGAACGAAGCCGCTTGCTCACCCTGCTGTCCGCAATCGGCGAAGTGCAGGAAGTGACAGAGACGAATATCGAAACAGCCACAATTTTGAGCAGCAGCGCACCCGGACTGATAGCCGGGATACTCGATTCGTTTGCACAAGCAGCGGTCCGCAAGACGCCGGAGCTTGATATTGCGACAGCCAGAACCATTCTCGTGGAAACGATGCTCGGCACCGCTTTGCTTTTGAAAAACGAACAGCTTGGCTTCGACCAGCTAATCGAGCGCGTTGCGACAAAAGGCGGAATCACCGAAGAAGGGCTGCGCGTGCTCGCCAAAACATTGCCGGGCGGCTTCGACGAGCTGTTTGCCATGACCGAATCGAAACACGCTGCCTTGAAAGAGCTTGTGCAAAAGCAGGTCGGAAAACAAATGGATGAAAAGGAGTAATCAGACATGATCATAGGTTGGATTGGCTTGGGCAACATGGGCGTACCGATGGCAAGCAACTTGCTGTCCACAGGCTACGCTGTCCGCGTCTGGAACCGCTCACCCGAAAAAGCGGCTCCGCTCGTTGCGCTCGGCGCGAAGCAAACCGAATCACTCGCGCAACTGGTCGATGAATGCGATGTGTTGTTCACCATGGTAAGTGATGACGAGGCTGTGAAAGCCATTTATACAGGAACAGACGGCTTGCTATCTGCCCGCGTTTCCGGCAAGCTCGCGATCGACATGAGCACGATTGCACCAGAGACTTCCCGCTTTTTGGCGGAGCAAAGCAAAAAAGCCGGACTGCGTTTTCTCGACGCTCCCGTCTCTGGCAGTGTCGGTCCGGCGAAGGAAGCGCAACTGGTCATCATGGTCGGCGGCGAGAAAGCGGATTATGACGTAGCGAAGCCGATGCTGGACAAGCTCGGCAAAGCAGCTGTTTACCTCGGGTCGCATGGAGCGGGAACGTCTGCCAAGCTGGCGATCAACCTGCTGCTCGGCATCACGGTACAAGGAGTAGCGGAAACGTTGCTGTTCGCCCGCTCGCTTGGCATCGACACCGAGCAAATGCTGGAGATTATCTCGCAAAGCGCAGTAGAAACCCCGCTGATTCGCGGCAAAGCTGCCTCGATTCTCGCAGACGACTTCCCTGCCGCTTTTGCCTTGAAGCATATGGCAAAAGATTTGCGGCTTGCCCGCGAGGCTGGCGTAGCTACTCCTTTGGCGGAATCCGCGCAGGCCACCTATCGCCACGCCCTGGAGGAAGGGTTGGGCGAACTCGATTTGATGGCGATTTTGCGCCATCTGAAGGGCGCGACTCCGACCAGCAAATAGCTTTTTAAAAAGCAAAAGAAACCTCACCATGTGTGGGGTTTCTCGACAATCTGGGACCGGATTTCCGGTCTTTTTTTCTGCCTTATTGCTGCGATTTCAGCCACGCATTGAGCTGCTTAGCCGAAGCCACAGCCTGCACATCCGCGAGAATATCCCCCGGCTTGTTGCCCTCGCCAATGATGTAGCCCGCATACGGCATTCCCACAAAAGAAAAGACGTACTGAAACTGCTGGATCAGCGGCAGCCCTTTGATCCTCGGCTGGTCGCCGCCCGTCGTGATGACATAAGCCTGTTTGCGCCCGAGCGATTCCTTGAAGGCGTAACGTTTGTCCCGCAGGCTTTGCGACCAGCGATCCACGTAATTTTTCATGTAGCCGGACATGCCGTACCAGTAGATCGGGGTGGAAAAGATCAAAAAATCGTGGGCCAAAACGGCTTCCGTCACTTCGTCGTAATCATCTGCTACCGCCGTGAAGCCACCTTCCACATGCCGCTGATCGTGGATCGGCAAAATGTTTTTCTCCCGCAGGTGAATGCTTGTGTGCGGGATTCCTTCCAGCGCGATATTCGTCAGCTGCTCGGTATTGCCACCCTCTCTTGAGCTACCATGCAAAACGAGAATGTTCATGCGGCTCACTCCACTCCTAGTTTTCTTACCTGTCATTGTATCAAAAAACCCTCCGGCAATCGCCAGAGGGTTGCATGTTTTAGACAGTTTGCTTGCGCGCACTTGCGAGTTGCTTTTGCCGCAAACGCCAAACGAAAAAGGCTGCGCCTGCCAAAAGCACTGCGGAGAGCAAATAAACCGCTCTCGGGCCAAGCCACTGCGCCAGCGCCCCCATCAACAGCGAGGAAAGTCCAAACACCAGCGCATCGATGGTCCCTTTTGCTGACAGAACGTACGGCAGCATCGGCGTCTCTGTCTCCTGCTGCAAAATTGTCTGCTTGCTCACCAGGGCTATCTCCAAAAACGGCCCCAGCGCAAAGGAAAAGAGCAAGGCAGCCAGCGGATACGTCGTACTGCCAAACAGCAAGGTCATCGCAGCAGCCCCGCCAACACCTGCCAGCAGCCAGCGATACAGCTGGCGATTCATCTTGTCCGCGTACTTCAGCAGCAGCGTGCCCCCCAAAATGGAGCCGAGCAGGTAGCCTGCATTGATGTAGCCCCACCACTCTTCTCCTCGGCCCAACGCTTCCAGCACGTACGGCAACAAAATAGCCGCAATCCAGACCGCTCCCGAGACGCCCATGACGACATCCAGTGCGACGAGCTGCCGCAAGAGCGGCACATCGCGAATCGCTTTCCAGCCTGTCAGCCAATTTTCCTGCGGCGGTTCGACAACCGTCATGTCTGGAGCAGCTTTTTCCGGCTTGACCGCGAGCATTGCCAAAGATGCCAACACATAAGCCGCTACCGTTCCCCACAAAACCGCACTTGCTCCGAGGAACGCCACGAGCAGTCCACCCGCTGCCCAACCGGCAAAATGAACCGTCTGATCGGAAGTCGCAAGCAAGCCGTTCGCCCTGATCAGCTGCTCGCGTTCCACAAGCTGCGGCACCAACGCATTGCGTGCGGGATTGGCCCAGCCATCCATAAAGGCAATCAGCCCGCCCAATCCGAACAGCAGCCAGATCGCCTGACCGTTGGTGCCTGCTGTCCTGTCGACAAGCACAGCCGCTGCCGCAAGCAAGCACGTCTTCAGCGCTTGCGACAGCACCAGCATGGACGGAAGCGACAGTCTGCGAAAAAGCAACGGCGCTGTCAAGCCGCTGACCGATTGCGCCGACAAAATGACCACCGGAACAAACGCCGTGTACATGACAGAACCGGATACGGCGTAAATGACCGAAATGAACGCCACAATATAAAAAACATCCCCCAGATTGGCCAATGTCTGACCCGCCCAGAGGAATAGAAAACGTCTATGCCACACGATGCACAACCTCCTGTCGGTTCAGGACATATTTCCATCGCCCTGACGGAATATGCGATTATTCCTGCCGACCGATCATCACAATGGAGGTGCACCTCTTTTCATCCAATATGTTTTAGTCTATTCCAGAATCTGTAGATTGTACAGTTTTGTTGCGGAAAAAGCTGTAGTACACCCAGCCTGCATTGATGAACAAAAAAGCACTCGTCATAAAAAACACGCCGTTGATGCTTACGTAGCCAGCCATAAAACCGCCGATCATCGGCCCGAGCATGCTTCCGATGCTGACGAAGCTGTTGTTGTAACCGTAGACGCGACTGACCATATGAGATGGCGTGGCCCGCCGCAAAAGCGCATTGACTGACGGGAGCAAGCCTCCCAGCGACAAGCCGAGCAAAAACCTTAGCACGACCAGTTGCCACACGGTCCAGACAAGCCCCTGCGGAATAAACAGGATCGCTGCTCCAAGCAAGGCGAACAGCAGCACCTTTTGCGAGCCAAAGCGATCACCCAAGCGCCCGAGCTGCGGAGAAGCAAACACATTGGCAATCCCCATCGCCGCCTGGACGATTCCGGCCCACAGCGCGACTTTTGCTCCTTCTGATTGGACCAACTGCGATATGTAGATCGGCAATACAGGCACGATGCTGAACAAGGCAAACTGGATCATCACGGTTACAAAAAAGAGCGCCGGCAGCTCTTTGGACGAAAAGATCATTTGAAAATCTTCCTTCAGGCTGGACCGGTCCTTTTTTTCAGGTGGAACGAAGCTCTCTTTTACCGTAAACGTAATGACCAAAGTCGCCAGCAACAGCAGACTGCCTGTAATCAGGAAGATCATGCGAAAGCCGATTTGATTCGCCAGCACTCCGCCAAAAAGCGGTCCCATAATCGTCCCTGCCGTGATAAACGATTGCAAAAGCCCTTGCGCCCAGCCGATGCGCTCTTTCGGAACGGAAGAGGCAACCAGCGCCGTACTGGCCGGGATGATTCCTCCCACCAGTCCGTTGATCAGCCGCAGCGCCAACAGTTGCCACAAACTGCCTGCAAAGCCTGTCAACGCTACCGTGATCGACATGAAGTAGCCGGATCGCAAAATCATGATCTTGCGTCCGTGCTTGTCAGCCAAGTTCCCCCAAATGGGAGAAACGAGTCCGGCGGTCAAAAAATTGGCCCCGAAAATAATTCCCGCCCATGCTGTCACCTGATGCGGATCGTCAATTCCGAAATCTTGCTGAATGTACAGCGGCAAAAAAGGCATGATCATACTCATCGCCACCATGACGACAAACAGCGATCCGCATAACACGTATAGATTGCGGCGCCATATTTCCATCAGATTCCCTCCATTCCCCCTCGATCAATCCCCAAATCCTGGACGCTCCACAGGCCATAGTACACGCCTTTTTGTTCCAGCAACTCCTCATGCTTGCCCTGTTCCACAATTTGTCCCTCGCGCATGACGATGATTTTGTCTGCATGGGTGATCGTGGACAGGCGATGCGCCACAATGAGCGTCGTGCGCCCTCTGGTCAGGCGATTCAACGATTCCTGGATCATATGCTCCGACTCCAGATCGAGAGCAGAGGTCGCTTCATCCAAAATCAATATTCCCGGATCGCGCAAAAACACCCGGGCGATAGCGACCCGCTGCTTTTGTCCCCCCGACAGCTTCACGCCCCGCTCGCCCAGCTCTGTATCGTATCCTTCTGGCAGCTCGCTGATAAAATCGTGGGCATTGGCGGCGCGGGCAGCTTCCTGAACCATATGTTCATCCGCTTCCGGATTCCCCATCAAAATATTGGCTTTTGCCGATTCGCTAAACAAAATGTTGTCTTGCTGCACCAGTCCGATATGATAGCGCAAATTTTGCTGCTTCAAGTCGCGGACATCGACTCCATCGATGGTAATCCGCCCTTCCGTCACGTCCCAGAAGCGCGGCAAAAGGCTGATCAAAGACGATTTCCCGCCACCGGACATTCCGACGATGGCGACCGTCTCGCCAGGTTGAATCGTCAGATTGACGTCGCGCAAAACAAGCGGCCCTTCTTCCCGGTAACGAAACGATACATGCTCAAAGCGAATTTCTCCGCGGATGCGTCCCGTCGCCGGATCAACAGGCAGCTCGCGAGCGTTTGGACTATCCTCAATATCGTACGATTCATCCATGAACTCGAACATCCTGTCCATCGAGGCAATCGCTTGCGTCAGCACCGTGCTGGAGTTGACCAAGCGTCGCAACGGGGTATACAAGCGTTCCAAATAAGCGTAAAAAGCCACCAGTGTCCCTACGCTCATGCTTCCGCCGATCACCTGGTAGCCTGCATAGGCGATCACGAGCAACGGCGCGATATCCGTGACGGTATTGACGACAGAAACCGTCCGGGCATTCCAGCGGGTATGCTCCAGCGCTTTGTCCAAAAACTGGTTGTTTTCCTTCGCGAAGCCTTTGCTTTCGTGACTTTCCAGAGCAAAGCTGCGGATCAGCGCCATCCCGTTCACTCGTTCATACAAATACCCCTGGAGCCGCGCCAAAGCAGCAGAGCGTTCCCGCGTCAGCTGTCTCAGTTTTTTGTAAAAAAATTTGACAGAGAGACTGTACAGCGGAAAAACGACGATCGCTACAAATGTCAGCTCCACATCCATGGAAAACATGATCAAAAGCGTCAGTACGATCGTAATCAGATCGAGCCACAGGTTCATCAAGCCTGTTTCCACGAAGCTTTTCGTCGATTCCACGTCGTTAATAACCCGGGAAATGACCTCACCCGTCTTCGTGTTGTTGTAGTAACGCATCGACAACCGCTGCAAATGGGCGTACAGCTGGTTGCGGATATCAAACAAAATGCGGCTGGACACCCACTGCGCGAAATATTGGCGGATATACTCGACAGGCGCCCGTACGACCGTAAACATCAAGAACGTCCCAAGCATCAGCCAAAACAATTGTGTCAGCTTATCCTCGCGGGGCATCGAGCTGGGGAGCAGGTCGTCAATGACGTATTTGATCAGGAGCGGCAAGGCAAGCGGAATGGAAAACTTGATGATACCTATCAATATAGTGCCCAAAATTTGTTTCCAATAGGGCATGACATATGCCAAATAGCGGCGTATGCTCAACCAGCATACCTCCTTCCCATAGCAAACTTGGCTGTACCCGATATGTTCAGGCACAGCCAAATTGGTACGATCTTCTTCGCCATTTCCAACTTTCTGACACTACAAGGAAATCCCTCCCCCGAATAACGGGAAAGGGATTATTCCTCATCGTCTCGCACTAAAAGATACCGCTCGTACCAGCGTTGCACGAAGCCGTTCTGAAAAGGGCCGCGGCGCGCGCTTACCCAATCCAGTACCTCTCGCAACGCAGTCTGTACCTTTTCCACGACAAACGGAGGGTAGTTCATCTGTTTGCTGTGCAACAGAAACTCCTCTTCATCGAGAATCGAATACGTCATGTCGGGAAACACCTTTACATCGAGATCATAGTCTATGTAGCTGAGCAGCTGTCCCTTCATGCTGAAGGGCGAACCAATGTTGCAATAATAGTAAATGCCGTCGTCGCGAATCATGGCAATGGTATTGAACCATTGGCCCCGACCAAATGTGCAAATGGCCGGTTCACGCGTACGCCACTCCCGCCCGTCTGCTTCTGTCACCTTGACCCGATCGTTTCCCCCAATCACCACCGCATCACTGGTATGAATCAACGTGGATTTGTCCCAAATGCGGTGCAGCGAATGATCATGTTTATAACTTTCAATGCGGATATTGGAGCCCGGAGTTGGTGACATGACTCTCCCCTTTCTTCTCTTCTCTTTTGAATGGGGACAAGCCTCCTTTAGGAAGAGAGCTTTTTGGAAAGTGTAACAAATTTTTGTACTTCGTAGCCAAGCGAAAGGTAAAACGGAAGGATCTCCGGATTTGCCTGATTGACCATGATCAGGACGTTATTGACGCCTCGCTGTTTGAAGCGCTTTTCGATGGCAGCCACGAGTTCGCGGCCGATACCGGAACCTTGCATCTCGGGAAGAACAGCCAGCCGGTAAAAATAGGCTCGTGCTCCGTCGATCGTGCCGACCACGACCCCAACAACTTTGCCGTCTTTTTCCGCAACCATAACCAAATCGCTGTCCCATGCCAACTGTTGGGCCAAATCGTTCAACGACACCGTGTCCGATTGGTCCAAGCCCGTCTGTTGCCAGATACTTGTGATAGCCGAATAGTCACCGAGTCGAAACGGACGAATCAGCATACGTTGCCTCCTTCGTAACCTTCTTCCTCTATTGTACAACACATGGACAACTTTGTCTTGTGTAGTGAGACGTCAAAGTCGCCAACTCCTTGTCACCGCTCCTAAAAATCAACTAGGTCAAAAGAGAGATACCGCCATCAACGATCAAGGTTTGTCCGCGCACCATCCAAGCCTTGTCGGAAACGAGGAACATCACGGCATTCGCCAGATCTTCCGGCTCGACAATCCGGCCTGCCGGCGTGCGTTCTGCGGAGCTGCCCAGCAGTTCTTCGCGGTTCGGGAAGTGTTTGAGCGCATCTGTATCCACAGCGCCGCCAGATACTGCGTTGACTACGATGTTATGCGGAGCAAGCTCCACTGCCAAATAGCGCGTGATCGCTTCTACAGCTGCTTTGGACACGCCGACTGCCGTATAGTTGTCCAAAACGCGAATCGAGCCGAGGCTGGACAGGCTGACGATCTTTCCGCCGTTGCCACCCTTGATCATTAGTTTTGCCGCTTCTTGCGCGCAGAACAACAAGGCTTTACTGTTAATTTCCATCGTCCAGTCCCAATGGCTTTCTTCCAGCTCCATCAGCGGGCGCAAAACCCCGGAAGCTGCATTGTTGATAAACACATCGAGACGGCCAAATTCCTGGTCAATCTCTGCGAACAGTTCCTTGATTTTTGCCACGTCGCCAACATTGGCTTTCACCAGGTGCACGCGCGCTCCTTTTGCTTCCAGCTCGGCTGCCGCTTCTCTCGCAGCAGTCCGGTTGCGCAAGTAGTTCAAAACCAGGTCGTACCCTTGCTCAGCCAGTTGCAATGCAATTGCTTTTCCGATACCGCGCGTTCCGCCGGTAACCAATGCTACTTTTTTTGTATTCATAATCAGAAATGCCTCCTACTCACCAACTATTAATAGCAGGTACTAATCAATCAAAATCACATTTTTCATTATACAACTCCCCTTCCGCTTTTGCTACCGGAAGCCAAAATCTCGTCTGACTCATTCCTCGCTGAAAAAGCCATACTAAGCACGCGCAAAAACAGAGGGCAGGCATAAGATCAAGGGAGGAATCAAACGATGTACATAGGACGCGACCTGTCCGAATTGACGATGGTCCCGCTTTCCCAGTGGGAAATCAACGAGCTTTTGTACTTTCACGATACCTTTTCCCAGCTCGCCGCATACTTGAGCGCAGAAGGGGCTTCCCTGCATATGAAGGTCATCCGCGAATTGGAATCACGCGGGCCAGTAGGCGGCGACAGCGGTGCCTGGGATCACGCCTCCAAACCGATTTACGATTGATGTTTGATGCTTGAAAAGGAACGGGCAATAGCAAAAAGCCCGGCGGCAAGAGAGCGAATCACTCCTGCGCCGGGCTTTTTCCCTATATCTTGAATTTGCCAATCTGATCTTGCAAATCTTCTGCCAACCGCTCCAACGACATCGCGGAAGAAGCGATCTCTTCCATCGAAGCCAGTTGTTCCTCGGCTGCTGCGGAAACGCTTTGCGTCCCATCGGAAGCTTGCATGGTGACATCGGAAATATGATTGATCAATTCGACCACCAGTTGCGTCTGTTCGGATATATCGTGCGACGCTTGCGAGACATGTTCGATTTTGTCCGCCACATCTTCCACCGCAGACTGGATTAGTTCAAATGACTTCCCGGCCTCATTCACTTTGCCGATTCCTTCGGTTACTTCGCGTTTGCTCTGCTCCATCACATCGACGGCATGGTCGGTCTCTTGCTGGATCGCTTTGATCAGATGGCTGATTTGCTCCGCCGAAGCAGATGACTGCTCAGCCAGCTTTCTTACTTCGTCAGCGACGACAGCGAATCCGCGACCAGACTCTCCGGCGCGTGCGGCTTCGATGGCTGCATTCAGCGCGAGCAAATTGGTCTGGTTGGCAATCGCCGTAATGACATCTACGATTTTGCCGATTTCCTGCGAGCGTACCCCCAGGCTGTCCACCACTTTTGCCAGGCTGAGAATCGACTCGTTGGAAGCGTTCATTTGCTGAACCGCCGACTGTACGGAGCGATTGCCTTCTGCTGCGATGCTTGCTGTCTCTTTGGCTGTGTCGGACACCTCATGCGTATAGCTGGCAATCTGGGCGATTCGCTGCGACATCTGCCCGACTGCATCGGTGCTTTTTTGTGTATGCGATACTTGCTGTTCTGTTCCCGTCGCCATATCCTGCATCGTCGTGGCAATCTGCTCTGTCGCCTTGCTCGTCTGGTCAGCGCTTGCCGACAGCTCCTCTGCGGAGGCTGCGAGCTGCTGAACGGAATCATTCACAGAGAACAAGAGAGAGCGCAGCGATTCCGCCATATGGTTGAACGTTTTGGCCAAAACGCCCAACTCGTCGTCGCTTTTCACTTCCACCTGCTGGGTGACGTCTCCCTCGCTCATTTTTTTCGCGGCTGCTGTCAGTTGTTGCAACGGGCGAAGCAAGGAGCGCAAAATGCCAAACACAAGCCCTGCCCCAATCACAATCGTGATCGCAATTACCAGCATTGTCCGGTAAAAAATCGGGCTGGCCGCATCCGCTGCTTCCGTCCTGTACATGACGCCCATCAGCTTCCATCCCGATTGATCATTGGTGACAAAAGCTGCTTTGGCTTCCTTGTTCTCATCTGTGAAGTCAAACGTCCCTGCCGCTTTGGCGTACAGATCGCCAATCCAAGGCGCTGTCATGTCTGAGCCAGGTGTTCCTGTCGGATGGATCAACAGCTTGTGGTTGGCATCGAGGATGGTCATATAGCCATTCGTTCCGATTTTCGCCTGCTTCACCGTTTCGTTCAGGGCGGTCAGCTGAATATCGATCCCGAGCACGCCGGAGCGGTCAGGCAAAGCTTTGGCTACACCCACGATCACATTGCCCGTAAATGCGTCGATATACGGGTCGGTAATAATCGATTTGTCAGGCGTCTTCATCGCTGCTTGATACCACGGACGCTGGCGCGGATCATAGCCGTCGGGAAGCTTGGCGCCAGTCGCTGTCAGCATGTTCCCTGTTTCATCTCCGACGTACGCTTCCCCAATATCCGGGTGCAGCTTGAGGAAAGTTTGCAGCTTCTTATGCAGTTCGTCTCTCGCCTGATCCACCAGGTCAGCTTTTGTCAAATCGGACACGATGAATTGCAGGTCTCTGGATTGGGCTTCCATTGTACGGTCAATCAGCTCGTCCACCAAGCGCACATTTTCCGATGCTGTCGTCAGCAGTTGCTCTTCAAGACGATCCTTTGCGCTCTGGTACGAAAGCAGACCAAGAGCGAGTACAGGTATAATCAAAATAAGGGAGAACGAAGCAATCAGCTTGGCTCTGACAGTCAATCTTGGCATTTTCATCCGCATTTCCACACCTTTTCGCATAGTCTCGTTGTCAGATATACTTACCCATTATAGCAAGCATTTTAAACCAAAAATCGCCCGCAACTTTATTTTTTATTATATTTTATTATTTTCAGAATTAACTTTCTTTAGAATTTAGGTAAAAAGTGCTTTACAGCAAGAAAAAAATGCCATATTCTAAGGTTACGTTTTACACCACTACTACTCGAAGGAAGGAGGATGCAACATGATGATGAATGTATGGGATTTTGCATATGATTTCGCTGATCGTCTTATCGTTGCAAAAACTGCATATAGAAGCGCCTCCTGGTCCGACGAATTGTAGATGCATTCGTATCTTCAACATTCTCTTTCGTCAATTACCAGACCATGGGCGTAGTAGCTTGTGGTCTTTCCTTTTCTTCGTGCGCCCAAAAGACCGCAGGCATCAGCCCGTGGTCTTTTTCTTGGCGACAAACATCCAATTTTTACCAATGAGAGGAGGTGATTTGGTATGGTACTGAATTTCTTGTTTTTCACCATCAAGATCGAACGCAATCACGTTCAACCAGAACAACGCCTGGCTGCCTATGCGCGCACACGTTATTTGGAAGAACGCGCTGAGGCTCACGCCTTTGAAGCAGCCCAACACGTTAGCCGCATCTAATTTCGTCTTCGCATTCCAAACCAGGAGGGATTTCAATGAAAAATAAACAAAGACGTCAGATGATGAGATTTACAGGAGTCAAAGCGATAGATGGCGACTAACTGCACGATTTATCAGGGATGGGAGGTGGATTTTCATGCACATTCCAATGATTTTCTTCACGATTATTATCGAGAAGCGGAAATTGACCCCAGAACAGCGCGAGGCGCAATATTTGCAACAACAAGCAATCGCTGAGTGGGAACAACGGAAACATCAGATCGCAATGCAGTTTCCGGAATTTCTGTACAGATAATCGACAACGACAGTCCATGAAAATAACGAGACGGCCATTGCATGGTCGTCCGAATGAAAAAAGCTGCCGAGTTTATCTCGACAGCTTTTTGGCTTCCTGTCCTACTTGCTTTTTTGTCCGAGCAATTCCCTGATTTTGTGATGGGCCATCGGAAACGTGTACGTGTCCAGCTCACTCCAAGCCGCAAACCTGGCATGAGCGGGCAGCTTGTCTCCGTCAATCCAGTCACAGGACCAAACCTGCATATTCCACTGCAAATGCGAAAAGATGTGCTGCACGGCACCGAGCGGTTCCAGCACTTCGATATCGATTCCGAATCGTTCGCTGATTCCGCTGGCGAGCGCCTCTGCTTTGGCACTGTCTTTTTGCTGCTCCGTCTCCACCATGGGAAACTCCCACAGGCCAGCCAGCAGCCCTTGCTCCGGCCGTTTGTTAATCAGCACCTTGCCATCGCGAACCACGATTGCCACCTGCAAATCGACAGGGCGCGGAGGTTTTGCCTTCCCTTTGATCGGCAGTTCCTCCTGTACCCCTTCCTTGCGGGCCATGCAGTAATCGAACACAGGACAGGTCAAGCATTGCGGCGAGCGCGGCACACAGACCATCGCGCCCAGCTCCATCAAAGCCTGGGTGAAATCACCTGCTCGCCCTTCCGGAATGACTTGGCGCACGAGATGCTCAATCTTGATCCGGGTGGCGGGCTTGGCAATATCATCCGACAGGTACAGCAAGCGGGAAAAGACGCGCATGACGTTTCCGTCGACAGCCGGCTCCGGCTTTCCGTAGGCAATGCTTAAAATCGCACCCGCTGTATACGGCCCCACGCCTTTCAGCGTGGCGATCTCTTCAGGCGTGTCAGGCACGACGCCGCCATAGCGAACGGTTACCTCGCGAGCAGCAGCCTGCAAATTGCGAGCGCGGGAGTAATAGCCAAGTCCTTCCCACGCTTTGAGCACTTCTTCTTCTGGTGCATTTGCCAAATCCGACACCGTCGGAAATTTCTCCATGAAATTCGCATAATAAGGTTTAACGGTTTCTACCCGCGTCTGCTGAAGCATGATTTCCGACACCCAGACACGATACGGGTCACGGTTGATCCGCCACGGCAAATCCCGCTTTTGCGAGTCGTACCAGGCCAACAAATCCTGGGCGAAACCGAACACATGAAACTCTTCGGGAAGAGTGTACTGCAAGCTGTTGTCTTTTTTTCTTGCCATGTCTTTCTTGTCTGCTCCTTTTATTTTGGATACTCGGCGGGGCGAAACGCCCAGACGTGCAGCTTGGCCGCTCCGCCCGTTATACAGTCGCAAAACTGCTGATCCGCCAAACGGTGTGCTTTGATTTGTTCATATTCGTGTACAGTGGAAACGTCAAAAGTTTCCACAAACAATCCCGGCTGATCAAGCCCCTCGAAGGAGCGATATTCGCGTGCTCCCCATGCTGCAAGCCGCGAAGCCATGGATGCAAGCAGTCGCAAAGCCTGCTCCCGTTTTTCCGGTTGCAGCTTGTATTCGATAAAGACAGTTAACATACGACTTGTCCCTCCTTGATCTATTCATCATACCCTTTTTGCAAAAGCGGGAACAAGCTCACAATTTTTTTCAGCAGAGGGGGGAATTATGTCATCTCTCACGCTATAATAAACATAACAACAGCCTGGAAGAAAAGGAGGAAGACAACGATTCCATGGATACAGCCACTCACTTTGCCATGGGCTTCGGATTGGCCGGGCTCGCCTACCTCGATCCTGTCGTAGCTTCTTCTCCATCGCTTGCAGCCGCCGTGATGATCGGTACGGTCATCGGCTCGCAAGCACCTGATCTGGATGGGTTGGTTCGCCTTCGCGGCACTGCGGCCTACATTCGCAATCATCGAGGCGTTTCCCACTCTGTACCTGCCCTGTTTCTCTGGTCGGGAGCCATTTTTGTTCTCATACAGGCCCTGATGCCGCAAGCCTCCTGGCTCCATTTGCTGGGCTGGATCTTTTTGGCCGTCTGCCTGCACGTTTTTGTCGACTTGTTCAATTCCTATGGCACAAAGGGCTTGTATCCGTTTCGCGATAAGTGGGTTGCCCTGAACGCCATTTTCATTTTTGATCCGTTCATTTTTGCCGCTCATCTCGTCGGCTTCATGCTCTGGGCAGCGGGCGCGCACCCTGGCCGATCCTTTTTGCTGATTTACCTGGTGATTGCGGGCTACTACTATTGGCGCTGCCAGGTGCAAAAGCGGACGACAGAGCAAGTTCGCGCGCGAATCGGCAAGCCGGGCATGTACACGATCATTCCTACCCTGTCCTGGACATTCTGGACTTTTGTTGCCAAAACGGAGCAGCACTGGTATGTAGGCGAGGTGAACTCCGGCGATGTCAGTATTTTGGACACATTTGCCATCAAACCCGAGAGCGAAGTCGTTGCCGCTGCCAAACAAGATTCCAAGGTGCAATCGTTCCTCGCCTTCACCCACCACGTCCACGTGGAAACAAAGGAACAGCCCTTCGGCTATGAAGTCAAATGGATCGACTTGCGCTATCGCTCCCGCTTCCAAGGAAAAAGCCATTACATGTTCGTCGCCGTTGTCCATCTCGATCCTCAACTGAACATCCGCGATTCTTTCGTCGGCTGGATTCACCGCGGGGAAGAGCAGCTTGCCAAAAAGCTCGATTCCAAGCGACAGCTGGGATAATCGCACACCGCACAGCAACTGAATACTGAATCAAAACCGCTCTTGAGAATGGAGCGGTTTTTTTATATCTGAATCTGACCTGCTCGATTAAGCCAAAACTGCACCTTTTTCCCAAGTCAAAAACCGACTACGATCAGGCTACATCGAAAAACAGAACTGTCTGACTGGGGGATTACCAATGATACCTGTCCGCTATTCCAAACGCACCATTACTGATCAGGAGCAGATCGCTTCGTTTTTGCACACAGCAAAAGTCGGCCACCTCGGAATGTCCGACGAGCGCGAGCCGTATATCATTCCGCTCAATTTTGCCTGGTGGAACGGCTGTATTTACTTTCACGGCGCAGACTCTGGGCGAAAGATCGAGATGATCAACGAAAACAACCGCGTCTGTTTCAGCGTTTGCGAAGAGCACGGCACGATCGCTTCGCCTGTTCCGGCGCATATTGATACCGCTTATATGAGCGTGTTTTTGTCGGGTACGATCGAGCGCGTGCAGGAGCCGGCTGAAATGCGCGATGCGATGCAAGCGATGATCGACAAATACGTGCCAGGCTACTTTTCCGATCCGCTGCCTTTGCAGCACGTGCTGAAGTATCGCTCGTCCATGGGCAGCGTAACCGCTATTTTTCGCATCACCCCGGATACGCTCACGGCCAAAGGCAATCCAGGCTCGGAAGAAAACCAATTTTATCCGGGTAGAAAAGTAGAAATGGATGTGTAACAAAAACGACACGCCCCTTCCTTGGGAACGTGTCGTTTTCATTCGTCTGTCCGCAACGTATTTAGCGGTTGTACGGGGCAAACATGCCTGTCGAGATGGCGATGCGGTTCCAGCTGTTGATCGTGTTGATCGCCATGATCAGCGACGTGTACTGATTCTCGTCAAAATGCTCTCTTACTTGCTGGTAAAGGGCGTCGGGAACGCCGTCTTTCGTAATCAGCGTCACTGCCTCGGTCAAGGCGAGAGCCGCACGCTCGGCATCCGTATAAACAGCGGACTCGCGCCAAACGCTGAGCAAATAAATGCGTTGCTCTGTCTCGCCGAGTTTGCGCGCGTCTTGCGTATGCATATCCATGCAAAAGGCGCATCCGTTTATTTGCGACGCACGAATTTTGATCAGCTCGATCAGCTTTTTGTCGAGGCCGCTTTCGTTCACGAATTTTTCCAGTTGCAGCATGGCTTGGTACGCTTGCGGGTTTGCCTGGCGATAGTTGAATCTTGTTTGCATGTTCATCTTTCCTCTCCACTCGAATGTGATCTTTCAACCTCAAAGACGAGTGGCTTTCCGGTTTTGTGACCGATTGGAAAAATTACTTTTGCAAATGCGCCAATTTGTCCGGGTTGACGACCATGAACAGTCGTTCGATCCGGTCTTCCGCTTGATTCAGGCTGATTTGAAGCGTCATTTTCACTTGGCCTTCGGAAATGACGACGATGCCATCCTGGCCGTTGATGGAGCGAATCTCCATGTGCGAATGATCCGCCCAGCGCGGCCAGACACCTTTCCAGAACGAGGCCACGCGGCGATTGGTGAAAATCGGGCGCAGCGCAGCCCTGGCTTTTCCGCCCCCGTCGCTGACAAGCATGGCATCCTGCGTCAAAAGCTGTACCAATGCACTCGCGTCTGCTTTGGAAATCGCATGCATCAGCTGTTCAATCAGCTTTTTGGCTGGGGCGGGTACTGCTGTGACTTGCAGGCCTGGCTCTTTCAGCCTTTGCTGTGCGCGGCTGTACAGCTTGCGGCAGCTCGCCTCTGTTTTTTCCAGCAGGTCAGCGATCGTTCGGTACTCAAAGTCGAGGGCTGCGCGCAGCACGTAGACGGCCCGCTCCGCCGGAGACAGCCGATCGAGCAAGACAAGCAAGCTGTAGGATACGTGCTCCTGCGCGATCACGGTTCGCAACGGGTCATTCTCGCCGCCGTCGTCAAACAGCGGTTCGGGCAGCCATTCTCCTACGTACTGTTCGCGTTTCCAGCGCGCTGATTTCAACGTGTCCAGGCAACGGTTTGTCACGGCTTTGCACAAATAGCTTTTGACGTGTTGAATATCGTTGATGTCAACGCCCGCAAGCGCAACAAACGTTTCCTGGACAATGTCCTCGGCCTCCGCGACAGAGCCTGTCATCTGGTAGGCGAGGGTAAACAGTAATCCTTTGTATTGGAGATAAACTTCTGCGATCCCCACGCTCATTATTTGGCTTCACCAAACTGCCAAATCGTATGGCTCAGGCTGCCGTAACGAAAACTCATGTGCAGTCGCTTGGCGGTGCGCTCGTCATCTGCTGCTCCCATCACGTAAAGGAGCGGCACAAAATGTTCGCTGCCATAGGCAGGAACCGCTTTTTCCGCGTGCGGCGCAAGCTCGCGATAGCGGGCCAAATCGTCCACTTTCCATCCGCTCAAGGACTGATGCAGCCATTCTTCAAACTCCAAGGCCCACTCGAAAGCGCGTCCTTGCGCTTCACGCATGTCGATGTATGAAAAGTTATGAACGGTTCCACCCGAGCCAATAATCAGGACGTCTTTTTCCCGCAGCGGGCTGAGCGCTTTGCCGATCATGTATTGCTGCGCAACAGTCAGATTCGGATTGACGGACAGGGCAACTACCGGGATATCCGCGTCCGGGAAAATATGGCGCAAAACTACCCAATGCCCATGATCCAGGCCTCGTGTCGTATTTACCGTGACAGGCACGCCTGCATCACGCAGCAATTGAACCGTCTCATCGGCAATCTGTTGGTCGCCTTTTGCCGGATATTGAATTTCGTACAGTTCTTGCGGAAACCCGCCGAAATCGTGGATGGTCGGGAATGTCTCCATCGTGCCGACCATCTGGTCAAATGCTTCCCAGTGCGCAGAGAACATGACGATAGCGCGCGGACGGCGCGGAAGCAGGCTGGAAATCTGATGCATGGCTTGTGTATAGGAATTGTTTTCGATAGCAAGCAGCGGAGCGCCATGTGCAACGAAAAAAGATGGCATCATGAGAAACACTCTCCTCTATAGTTTTTAAATAAGGTTACTTTTAGTAAGTATTATAACTGATATTTGTTCTCATGGCTATCCTTTGCGGAAAATAAGTTTTCTTGTTTCCTTGATTCTGCGATTCTGCAGCCGTTCGGGGCAGATGGCTTGAATTGGCTCGTGTTATGGACAGCTTACACTTTTCCGGCGAATGATAAAAGCTTGCTCGGAGTGATGCTTTGTAGTCTGCGTCATCGGTACTTCAGGTGTGGCGAGGAAAGAGACGAATCGCTGTAGCTTCTTGGGATACCCGCTGGGGGCTTGGACTGCACGGCTCCGGGGAAAAAGCGAAACCGCGTCAAAAGCAGCGGACTCAGGGAAGCGGACGCACGTTGACGCTTAAAATCGTGTTTCGCTTTTTCCTCGGAACCTCGGTCGGTATCCCAAAGAGCTTTCGCGCATTTCGTCTCTTTCCTCGTCAGCGGATGGTTGTGGTCGGCGCGAGTTTCAAGGAAAAATGCCCATGCAAAAAGGCTTGCTTGGGGTAATGCTTTGTAGATTACGTCATCGGTACTTGAGGCGTGGCGAGGAAAGAGACGAATCGCTGTAGCTTCTTGGGATACCCCCTGTAGGCTTAGACTGCACGGCTCCGGGGAAAAAGCGAAACCGCGTCAAAAGCAGCTCGCTCACAGATGCAGATTCACGTTGACGCTTAAAACCGTGTTTCGCTTTTTCCTCGGAACCTCGGTCGGTATCCCAAAGAGCTTTCGCGGATTTCGTCTCTTTCCTCGTCAGCGGCTGGTTGTGGTCATCGGGAGCTTCAAGGAAAAATGCCAATGCCAAAAAGCTTGCTTGGGCTGACATTTTGTAGTCTGCATCATCGATACTTTAGGTGGTGGTGATCGGGGATTTCAAAAAAGTACAGAGACATGAGTAAGAGTCTTCTTCAAGACGGTGCTTCATGCAATTTGTTCACGAAAAACTTGTTCAATTTCTGCCCTGGATTTCCCCCCCTTGAGCAACCTCCAAAAAACAATATCCGACCAAAGCGTACCGTCGGCCGAGGAAACAGGAGAAACAAGCGAAAGGGCTTTGGGACTCCTACCGAGGCGGAGACGGAACCCAAAATAAAAAGCTTGCCGCCCACAATCGAGCAACAAGCTTTTATCATTGCAAAAAACAAGCTTACTTCGCAGCAGCAAAACGCTTGCTTACTTCATCCCAGTTCACTACGTTCCAGAACGCGCCGATGTAGTCAGGGCGTTTGTTTTGGTAGCGCAGGTAGTAAGCATGCTCCCATACGTCCAGGCCGAGGATAGGTGTTTTGCCTTCCATGATCGGGCTGTCTTGGTTAGGAGTGGAAGAGATCGCTACTTTGCCGCCTTCAGCAGTCAGCCAAGCCCAGCCGGAACCGAAGCGAGTAGTTGCTGCTTTTGCAAATTCAGCTTTGAAGTTGTCGAAGCTGCCGAAAGCCGCGTTGATTGCGTCAGCCAGTTCACCAGTTGGTGCGCCGCCGCCGTTCGGGCTCAGGATTTCCCAGAAAAGAGTGTGGTTAGCATGTCCACCGCCATTGTTGCGTACAGCTGTGCGGATGGATTCAGGCAGAGCGTCCAGGTTGCTGATCAGCTCTTCCACGCTTTTTTCTTGCAAGTCTGCATGAGCTTCCAAAGCTGCATTCAGGTTGTTAACGTAAGTAGCATGGTGGCGTCCGTGGTGGATTTCCATGGTTTGCGCGTCGATATGAGGCTCCAGTGCGTCATGTGCATAAGGCAATGCTGGAAGTTGATGTGCCATTATAACATTCCTCCTCAAAAATATGTATGGTTCAAGCTACGAGCTTATTATACTACAAGACAACCACTTTTACAACAAATCAGTATGCAAAGTATATTAATCTATCAGCCATTTTCAGAGATTTCCAGCTTGCATTCAAAAAAGAGAGTGCTAGACTTGTTTTATTGCATACATACTTAGAAAATCAGGTGATCATGAATGGAACTGGACTTATTAACGGTAGTGTTTCTCGCTTTCTTCGGATTCGTCGCAGCCTTCATCGACAGTACAGTTGGCGGCGGCGGATTGATTTCCTTGCCCGCTCTGCTCGGTCTGGGCATGCCTCCCTATCTCGCGCTCGGCACGAACAAGCTCGCCGGCACGATTTCCTCGGCAACCAGCTCATTCACTTTTATCCGCTCGGGAAAATACGACAAGAAGCTGATGCTCATTCTCTTCCCCGTCTCGCTCGTCGGTGCCTTTTTCGGAGCCAAGACGGTGCTGTTCGTTCCCCAAGAAATGTTGAAAGTATTGGTCATCGTCATGATGGCGCTGATTTTCGTCTACACCTTGTTCAATAAACGGTTCGGTCAAGACTCCAACTACAAAGGGATGACCAAGTTTACGCTTGGGCTAGGCATTCCTTTTACTTTTTTGATCGGTTTCTACGACGGCTTCTTCGGCCCGGGAACGGGTTCTTTTTTCGTGTTTTTGATGGTGCTTCTGTTCGGTTATGACTTCGTAATTGCAGCAGGCAACGGCCGGATCTTGAATTTGGCCAGCAACCTCTCCGCGCTGTTTGTTTTCCTAGTAGAAGGCAAGGTCATTTTCCTGACAGGTCTGGTCATGGGGATTGCGATGCTGCTCGGTGCCAGCATCGGTGCGAAAGTCGCCATCAAAACCGGCGTTCGCTACGTCCGCCCGCTGTTTTTGATCGTCTCGATCACCTTGATTACGAAAATGATTTACGAGCTGATTTTTACCCCCTAACAACAAAGACGACCAGCCGGATGATCGCACAGGTGATCCGACTGGTCTTTTTTACGAAGCGCCAAAATAAAAAGCCTGGCCAAAGCCAAGCTCCCCCTACTCGTCTTTTCCTTTTCGTTGCTTCATGCGCAATATGATGCCGTCGATGAGAAGACCTATGCCCGCTCCATAAAAAGGGGCTGCGAATCGGGTCCCTTCCCCCATAGGCAGATCTTTCAAATACACGATCAATACACCCACAATAAAACCGATCATCGTGTAGCGTAGACGGGTCGGTCCCATAACGACACCCCCTTCGCACTACTTCCCGAATTTATTTGGCATTTTCATATTTTTCATCGTGCGGCTCATTTGCTTCAGCTGTTTTTGGTTGAGATTCATTCCCATAGAACGGGCCATGGCTTGCAGCTGTTTGTCGTCCATCTGCATGTTGGACATCTGTTTTTTCAAATAATAAGTGCCTCCGGCAAAACCGCCCACGAGGCCGAGTAACAATGTAACGATCGGGATTACCCAGTTGTACCAAGCCATCAATACATTACCATCCTCTATACGTAATTAAGAACTCTTTCATTGTACCATAGATGGGCTTTCTGTACATTGCAACGCGCGAAAATGATGAGACTGCCCCAAGCCATGTCGGCCTTTCCAAGCATATTCTAAGAACAAGAGGTGATGCATAAATGGCTCCTATCCTGATTGTGGACGCCGGGCACGGGGGAGTCGATCCTGGCGGCGGAAACAATGCGCAGTTTCTTGAAAAGAATATGACCTTGCAAATTTCCTTGTACCAGTTCAACCGCTTCAAGGAACTGAACATTCCAGTCGCGATAACGCGGACCAGCGATACTACGCTTTCAAGCGATGCACGGACTGCCCTGGTGCGAAACAGCGGCGCCCGTTACTGCATCTCCAACCATATCAATGCAGGGGGCGGCAGAGGCTCTGAAGTCATTTACTCGATTTATGGGTCAGCCGTATTTCCCCGCATGATCCAGGAAGAGCTTGAAGCAGAGGGAATGCCGAACCGCCGGATTTTCACCCGTACGCTCCCCAACAACCCGAACCGCGACTACTACTACATGCACAGGGAAACAGGAAGCGTGGAGACGGTCATTATTGAGTACGGCTTTGCAGACAATCCACTGGACGCAGATACGCTCGCCAAGGACTGGAAAAAACTCGCCGAGGGGGTTGTCCGCGCTTTTTGCGAATATGCCAAACTGCCCTACCGCCCTCCAGTAGCTCCTACACCTACTCCCGCGCCAACACCGACACCGACGCCCACACCTGCGCCTACTCCCACCCCGACGCCTGCGCCTACCGCTTCCCCCAATCCCGGAGATGGAGGTGGAGGAACAGTGCCCGACTGGAAACAGGAAGGGATCGACTGGATGTTTGACCAAGGCTTGTTGACCAACGAAGACTGGCGCAATCAAGCTGACAAGCCTTTGCCGCTTTGGGCCGAGGCCATCATATTGAAGCGCCTGTATGAGCAATTGAAAAAATAAGATTTGGAGGTAGTGCCCCGTGGGCTTCGATCTCGGTTTAATCATCGCCTTTGCCCTGGCCGGAACCGCTACCTTGTCCGATGTGCTTCGCATCCCGAAAAAGCTGCGCAGTTGGGTAGCCGTTGTCTTGATTGTCGGGCTGTACATGGCCAATCAATGGCTGTACTATCCCGGATTTGACTGGAAAACAGCGCTAATGGAAGGCGTAACAGCGGGCTTGGCCAGTGTAGGCATTCACTCTTCCGCCAAAAACACGATCGAGCAAGTAAGCAACAGCAAAAACAAGAAAAACGATTCTCAATCTGCCGTATAACGCGTCAGCGGCGTATCCGACAGACCTGAATAATTTTTTCTCGCCGGCACACTCAAGACATCGTCCTCCGGGAAGCGATAGGCGGTCAGCATTCCGCCGAAAACGCAGCCCTGGTCGATATTGATTGTGCCGTTTTTGCGTTTCGGTTCCGGGTGCGGATCGTGTCCCCAGACGATCGTCGGACTTGAGACTCTGCGTTCTTTTGCCCACTCTCTGCGAATAGGGCGGCCATCAGGCCCAGTCCCGGCCACATCGCCGTATCGGCAAAACGTATGCACCGCAGGAGATTCCATGCCAATATAGTCATCCCTGATCCCGGCGTGAACAGCTACAGCAGCCAGCTTGTCATGACGGCGGATCATCATGTGCGACGGCGAGGAAAAAAGCAGCCGCCGACTTTGCTCCCGCAGCAAAGAAGCTTTTTTCGGCCCAAATTCATGCTGATAAAGCTTCAGCTCCTCTTCCACTTTTTCGTCGCCGTGCGCCAAGGTAACCGGCCTGCCATCCAGCCAGCGGGCGATCTTCCAGCCGTGATTGCTGTCTACCATCTCTGCCAGCCCAGCCGTGACGTGGAGGTGGAAAAATTGCAACATCCTGATCGAATGCGGTCCGCGGCTTGTTATATCTCCGAGGGAAAGGAGCTTTCGGCCCTTTGGATGTCGGTAGGCACCGTCTTTGCTTTGCTCGTACCCGAGCCGCTGGATCAGCTCCATAAACTCGTCGTAACAGCCGTGAACGTCTCCGATGATATCCACGCCGTTGTCGGCCGAAAGCACCTTGGAGCGTGTCTGAGGTTTATGCCTCATAGCGCGTTCCCTCCTTTCCCAATCTGTTACTTACTATCTTTACCATAACGGCAAAAAAAACTCAAAAAAGCCCCTCATCATGAGGAGCTTTTTTACGGCAAAATCAACCGAGATCGTGCGTATGAACGTAAATCGCCGCCTGCGTCCGGTCCTCTACATTCAACTTGGCAAGAATGTTGCTGACGTGCGTTTTGACCGTTTTGATGCCGATAATCAGCTCATCGGCGATTTCCTGATTCGACTTGCCCTGACCGATCAGCTTCAGCACTTCCAGCTCACGCGGTGTCAACTGTTCGTGCGGATGCGATTCCTGGCCGTGCCGGAAACGGGCCATGATTTTCCCTGCCACTCGCGACTCCAGTACAGGTTCTCCGGCCGCTGCCGAACGGATGGCCTTCGCGATCTCCGCCGCCCGCGAAGTTTTCAGCAAGTAGCTGAAAGCCCCCGCTTCAATAACCGGATATACCTTCTCGTCATCAATGAAGCTGGTGAGAACGATGACCTTGCTGGCCGGACATGCTTCGCGAATGCGTCTGGTCGCTTCCACGCCACCAATGCCTTCCATGACCAAATCCATGAGGACAACATCCGGCCGCAGCTCGACAGCCATCCGCACACCTTCTTCACCACTGCCCGCTTCTGCCACAACCTCGATATCATCCTCTGTTGACAGGTAAGCCGCCAGTCCCATCCGTACCATCTCATGATCATCTACCAGTAATACGCGAATCACAGCATTTTCACCCTTCCCGTTCCGGCTGTAGCATCAGGGGAATCCGCACCTCTATTTGCGTTCCCTTGCCGACCGCTGAATAAATCTCCATCGAGCCGCCTACTTCTGCCACTCGCTCCTGCATACTGCGCAGTCCGTATGACGTCATCTTTTCCCCATCCGGGTCAAAGCCGACACCATCATCTGTCACCCGCAATCGCACCTGCTCCTGCAAAGTGAACAGCTTGACCGCGATCAGGCTGGCCTTGGCGTGTCGCAGCGTATTGGACAAAGACTCTTGCAAAATGCGAAACAAGTGGTCTTCGATGCCGCTTGGCAGCCCTTCGACGTCTTCAATCTCCCACGTCAGTTCCATTGTATTTTTACGAGTCAGCTCTTCTAAAAGTTCCATCATCGCTTCTTTCAGCGATTTGTTTTGCAGCGTGGCCGGGCGCAGATGCAACAGTAACGCCCTCATCTCAGCCTGAGCCGCTGCTGCCATCTCCTCGACCAGCTCGATTTGCTGGGCTGCCCGTTGCGGATTTTTCTCCACCAGCCGCTTCATCGCCGCTGTCGTCATCGCGATGGCAAACAACTGCTGACTGACTGCATCATGCAGTTCCCTTGCCAAACGCTGGCGCTCCTCTGTCACGGCTGCCTGTTTGACTTGCTCCGCCAAAGCAGCGTTATGGTTGGAAAGTCGCTGCAAAGACGCGACCTGCTCCTCCCACTGCGAAGCCAGGCGGTTCAACTGCCACCCCAGTTCGCCGACCTCGTCGACGCCCAGATCGGGCACACGGTAGGACAGCATTCCCCGTCCCAGCTTCATGGCTGCTTCCCACAGCACGCCAAGCCGTTTTTTCAACAAATTCCCGAAGATATAGGAAATAATCAGGGCAACCAGCACACCGACAGGAAGCGATATGACAAAAGCGACCAGCTGGACCAACCCGTCAGGCTGTGTGGGCAAGGCCAAGCCCAAGTAATCCTGCATCCACAAGACGACTCTCGGGTCACTGATCAGCCTGCTGTATGCGCGATGAACCTCCGGCATGTCTTTCCAGGAAAAATAGAGCCAAAAAAAGCAAACAAACGAAACCGTAACTGCACTTGCGGCGAGCAGGACGCCGTAGCGCACATATTGCCACTGAATACTCGCTAATCGCTGTCGACGCATCCGCCAGTACCTCCTAGATGTACTTGACTTTTATATCGCCGACAAGCAGCGAGATATGCAAATTCACTTTTTGAGCCGCCTCCTCGTATTGCTCGGAACGAATCATCACACTCCGGTTGATCCCTCCCTGGCGGTGGCTCAATACTTCCAGGTCGCCCAGACTCAGCTCGGCGTTCACAGAAACCGGAAGATCGACAGGGACATAAACGGTGACATCCCCTACCCATCCTTCCACAATAAGAGCGGCCTCGTCCTGCATCAAAACCGCGCGGGACAGATCAATCACCACATCCCCGATCCCGTGCCATACATGCAAGGTGCTCAACTCAAAACGCCCGGAAGTCAGATGATAATCGCCAATCAACGAACTGCGAGAATCTTTGGGCAAAATTCGTTCACGCCCAGTTTCCTCTTCCTTCTCAAGCAGCTTGCTGCGGGAAGGCTTCCACTTGCTCAAGCTGTCCAGCCATTGTGCAGCGTCATGCCGAATGCCGTTGTGTGTATGAACAGGCTGATCCTCGCTAGTCATAGCCGGACCAGAAGGCTCTTCCCGTTGTTCCGGAAACGGGGGAAAGGAAGCCCGGTTCCCGCCCCCTCTCGTTTTGCCGCGAATCAATCGGAAGCCAAAATAAATCAACAGGATGGGAACTGCCAGTTGGAACAAGTCATCCACACCGATACCGAACCACATGTCCAGAGCAATAATGATTCCCAAACTGAACAGAATGCCGCCGCCAATCCGTTTGTTCTGACCCCAGAGGCGAACGCCGAAGTAGACGAGCACCATCGGCCACAGATCAAACAGACCGAACGAAATGATATGCAAACTGTCTAATAAAAGGCCGATGCCTGTCAAAATGATCAGGACGCCAGCCAACATTGTGTGCAAGCGGGACAGTTTCACAAAAGTCTCCTCTCTTACGCCCCATGCCGATCTTTTTCACTTTGTCTGTTTCGACACGTATAAATGAATGCAGGTGGGATATTCAGCAAGGTGAAGTCTGTCTCTACCCAAGGAAAACGCGCCTGCAGCTCAGCCTGGAGTTGTAGCGAATATTGGAATGTAATGAACAGGCCGCCTGGTTTTAATACGTTTTGTACTTCATCCAGAATGGCTGCTCGCAACTCTTGTGGGAAATTGGCAAACGGCAGGCCGGAAATGATGACATCTGCCTTGCCAAGCTCCATCTCCTGCAAATATTGTCCGAGTCTCGTCGCTTCCTCCCTGACAGGAAGATCAGGAAAGCGTGATTGAAGGATGGATCGAAACTGGCTGTCACGCTCCACAAGCACATAGTCGGTATCCGGATTGATATTTTGATAAATGGTTTGGGTAAAAGCTCCTGTGCCAGGTCCCAGCTCCAGAATAACATCCGTTGAAGCCCAATTGACGCTGCTCAACATTCGCTCACATAAAAACCGCGAACTCGGGATCACGCTGCCGACACGCCCAGGCTCAGCGATGAACCTTCGCAAAAAGACCATGAAGTCTGCCAAGAATCGTACCTCCTAGGGGAAAAGCAGCCTGCTATACAGGCTGCCTGATTGACACACTCTATTCTACAACCAATCCCCCAGTTCCTGTCCAATCAAGATTGTTCCGGCTGGGCGGACACTGGTTTTTTCTGTTGAAGCGATGCCTTGATGTTTGCCAGTTCTGTATCCAGATCGTCTTTTTCCAACTCAGAAAGCGCGTTCTCCCAAGCGAGGTTTGTCTGGCGCCATTGACCGCTCATTTGCGCTTCGGCTTCCATGCGCAGCACTTTTTCCTCCATGCGAGCAAAGCCGCGGCCTGCGGACTGATTTCCGATTCCCACTACGGCATGATTCACTTGCTTTTGTGTACGAGCTACCTGTGCCCGAGCCATCAGCGTGAATTTTTTCGCACGCATTTTATAGAACTCTTCCTTCAGCTCAGCCAGCTTCTCGCGCATTTGCGTAGCTGCCTCGGATGCTGCCAAGTACAGTGTCTCATACTCTGCTGCACGCGCCTCGTATTGCTTTTTGTCTGCAAGTGCACGGCGAGCAAGTTCATCTTCCCCTTCTGTCAGAGCGAGCTTCACTTGACGATCGCGTTTGTCGATCAGTGTGTTCGCTTCATCCAGTTGTTGGCGGAATTTCTTTTCCAGTGCTACCTGACGGGCGACAGCCACTTCGACTTGTCCGATTTCCACTTCCATATCTCGCATGTATTGATTCAGCATCACTACCGGATCTTCCATGGAATCCAAAGCGTCATTCACCGAAGCTACTGTCAGGTCACGCAAACGTTTAAAAATACTCATGTTTATTTCCTCCTCATCATATCACATCGTGTTATTTCATCCAAAAGCTCTCGCGACTTGAGCAACTCTATGGCTGGCGACGGGTCACATCTTTTTCCCAGGCGTCCAGCGCGTCTTCTTTCAATACTTTTTGGGCCCACTGACGCTCCCAGGCAGGTGGCGCTTCTTTGGGGACATGACTGGGGCGCAGTAAGCGATACCCCAGATAAATCACACCAATGGCCAGTAAGCCGTGGAACAGCAGATGGAGCTTGCCAATCAGCATCAGGAACCCGAAGAGGAAGATCACGATTCCCCAGAAACGCGAACCGGATTGTCCCATAATCTTTCGAGCGCCGTACAGCATGATGACCCCGGGAATCAAAATCCCGATCAGGTCACCGAAGTCGATTCCGATTTGATCCAGCAGAACCAACCCGCCGATTAGCAAGAGAACCAGCCCGAGCAAAACCTTTCCAGACCGTTCACTCATTGCTCGCTTACCTCCTATTCTCTTGTGCATGTGGTGCTTGCTAACTTATGCCCTTATTGTAGCCCCCCGGATAGGCTTTCCATAACGGGCGTGCGGTTGGTTTTTCCCTCCGTCCTTGGACGGAGAGCACTTCCTGCCATAATCGGACGAGCCTGTTTTCGCCCCATTCCAACCGCTCTTGCAATGTCGAAACAAAACGTTACACCTTTAGACAGGATTTTGTGACAAAAATATGAACAAGCAGTCAAAAAAAAGGAAAAATCGGACAAGCAGCGAATCTTCGTAGAGTGCGTGTAAAAAAACATCGAAAAATAGCCGAATTCCGCATGTCGGAAACGGGGGAACCAGTTTTTTGGGGTGAATAGTTGCGTTAGGCAACTTAGGGCGTCCTTTCGACCGAACCCTTCAGCTAACTTCGTAGGCTCACGAAAGGAGCAGTTTCTTTTGCGCAAGGTGGTACTATCTTTATTTATGGCTGGATTGCTTGCTATGGGAGCGGGCGCTGCACATGCGGCGGAGAACACGACACTCGAAGAGGTTGTCGATGATCTGTACGGCGTTCCTTACAAATCTTCAGGCACATCCAAAAAAGGCTTTGACTGCTCCGGTTTCACACGCTACGTATTTGACGCGTTAGGTGTAGACCTGCCGCACAATTCTGCCTCTCAATATGAGTACGGTACAGAAGTTGCACGGAAAGACTTGCAACCAGGAGATCTTGTGTTCTTTAATACAAACGGACGAAGCATCTCTCACGTGGGCATCTACATCGGGGACGGCACATTCGTGCATTCGGAATCCGGCCGCGGAGTCGTCAACACCAAGTTGAACGACCCGTACTACTGGAGCAAGCGTTTTGTTGGTGCCAAGCGCATCAGCTCGCCTGTTCTGGAAGCAAAGGCGGACACTCCGAAAAAGGAAAACGCGGTGCAAGCTGCATCGTTGCCGGAAAATCAACCAAAAAAGAAGTAGTTCGGCAAAAACATAAGAGCCAGGGACAATCGTCTCTGGCTTTTTCTGACGAAATTTAGTACCAGGTCTAAATAGGTGCCCTTACTTATAAGGAAATAAGCATGAATGAAGGGATACTTGTTCCTATTCTGTGAAAGCATGTTATGATAGACAAGGCTGATTCTTTTTTGCCATGATACTTGTTCACTTATTAATAGAAGTAACTGGGGGTAATTCCGGTGAAAGATCACATTTTAATCGTTGACGACAATCAGGAGATTATTGAACTGCTTGAAGATATTTTGGAAAACGAAGGCTTTCAGGTCTCCTCTGCGGAAAATGGCGAGGATGCACTTGCCCTGCTCAGCCAGGGAGAGCGGCCTAATCTCATTCTGCTCGATATCATGATGCCTAACATGAGCGGCTACGAGCTGTGCTCGCAAATCCGTCGCGAATGGGACTTGCCTATTTTGTTTCTCAGCGCCAAAAGCAAGGCCGTAGACAAAGTAGTCGGTTTTGAAATCGGGGCCGATGATTACATTACGAAGCCGTTTGACACGGAAGAACTGCTCGCCCGCATACGCGCCCATCTGCGCCGCTACGAGCGCATCCGCAAGCATACCGAGGAGCAGCCGGAAAAAGACGCCTCCGGTTCCCCGATCACGGTTTTGAAGTTCAAGGATTTGGAAATCCATAAAGAAACGTATTCCGTCTACGTCAACAACCAAAAGATCGAGTTGTCCACGAAAGAGTTTCAACTGCTGACTTTTCTCGCTGAAAATGCGGGTATCGTCTTCACGCGGGAACAAATTTACGACCGCGTCTGGGGCTATGGCTACGGCTCGCTCAATACGGTGACGGTACACATCAAAAACTTGCGCGAGAAGCTGGAAACAGAGCGGCAATTCATCAAAACTCAGTGGGGGACGGGCTACGTATTCATCGGGGAGAAGCTTTAGATGAGCCTCCGCAAAAAACTGTTTCTTTCTTTTATCGCGTTGATTACGCTCAACATCTTGCTGTTCAAGTTCGTTTTTCAGGACATCATCATCGACCAGTTGAAAAACGACCGTCACAACCAGTACCAGGCAGAAAAGGATGCGGCAGAAAAGGTCCGGGTCAACCAACTGCTGCGCTCCAGCAACTTCAAGGACCCGATCGAGCGCCAGGAGCTGGAGAAGCAGTTGCCAGAAGACGTCATGTACCGGATGGTCGTGAAGGACGCGAGCGGCAACACGATTTACCACAGGCCGTCAAAAGCCTACTCCTTGAAGCTGTCCCTCCCTTCCACCACGAAAAGCGACCTGAAAGTCGTGGCAGAATACCATTTTCAGCAAGAGCCTCCCCGTGAAGGCGAGATTGTCATCTATTTCTACACGGACGATTACGACATTATGGGCACAACCGGAGTCTCGATGATGCTCTGGTTTATTTACGGAAGCCTCGTGCTGGTCGGCTTGCTGTTGCTCACTCTGTTCGTCCGCTGGATTTTGCGTCCGGTTAGCGAACTGGCCCGTGTCACGCAGGAAATTCGCGAAGGCAAGCGGCTGGTGACGTTTACGTATCGCTCCCATGACGAGTTCGGACAGCTGTTTCGCTACTTTGGCGACATGGTCGATGAGCTGCGTTTTTCCGAAGAACGGCAATCGGAGATGATCGCTTCGATCGCCCACGATTTCCGCACGCCGCTGACTACGATCAAAGGGTACGCCTCCTATATCGGCTCTGGCCGCGTCACGGATTTGATGCGCATCCAGAAGCAAATGGGCAAGATCGAAGTCAAGACGAGCGATCTGGAAAAGCTGCTGGACGAGCTGCAAGACTTTACCGTGCAAAGCACAGAGGTGCGGCTCAACATTAGCCGCATTCACGTAAAAGGCTTTTTGAAGGGAATTATCGAGGACTACCTGGCGCGGGTGAAAGAAGCCGGATTGACTTTTCACTGGAAACTGCGCGTCTCCAATGAGCTGCACATCGAGGCCGATGAAACCAAGCTGCGCCGCGTCATGGAAAACTTGATCAACAATGCGATTCACTACAACAAACCGAATGGCTCGATTTTGATTACATGCGATCAGCGAGAAGGTCACGTGCTGTTCTCCGTGATCGACAAAGGGGAAGGAATTGCTGCCGAAGATTTGCCGAAAGTCTTCAACAAGTTTTACCGCGCGGAGAAATCCCGCAACCGCAACAACGGCGGCACAGGGCTCGGACTGACGATCTGCCAGAGCATCGTGCGCCGCCATGGCGGAGAACTCACGGTAAACAGCGAACAGGGAATAGGAAGCAGCTTCTCCTTCACCATTCCCTTTTTCCACGGATAGTTTATTTAGATTTATTGTCAGTTAATTTATTCTTTATATTTCTCTGTTAAAGTATTTCTTGTAAGCATGTTGCTTTCAGTGATAAATAACCCCCAGTTCGGTATCTGACACATCACGGCGAAACCGTAGTGAAAAGATGCCTCTTTTTTTTTGCCCTAATCCCGTTTTTCCAGGCGCATGGGCAGTCCGTTTTTCGGACGCAGCGTAACCAGCGGCTCTGGCTCCACTACCTGTCCAGGCTCCGCAAGCCGCAAGCGATATCGCTGCGCAATCGTCGCAAGCAACAATGCCGCTTCCATCAGGGCGAAGTTGTTTCCGATACAAACCCTTGGCCCGCCCCCAAACGGAAAGTAGGCATACGCAGGGTTGCGTTTCAGCAAGTCGCTGGCGAACCGCTCCGGGATAAACTCATCCGGCTTGTCGTAATACCGTTCCAGACGGTGCATGACAAACTGGCTCATCATCAGCGTCTCCCCCGGCTGATAGGTGTGTTCCCCGATCTTCACTTCTTCGACAACTTCCCGATTGATCGTCCAGGCGGCTGGATACAGCCTCAATGTTTCCGAAACGATAAGGCTCGTATAGGTCAGTTTGGGCAAATCCTCCACTGTAGGCAGTCTGCCTTCCAGCACGGTTGCCAGTTCTTCATGCAGCTTCTGCTCGACGTGCGGATGCGTAGCGAGCAAATAAAACACCCACGACATCGTGTTGGCAGTCGTCTCGTGACCTGCCACGAAAATCGTCATGACTTCGTCTCTGACTTGCTCGTCCGTCATTCCTTGACCGTCGTCCTCGTCCCTCGCAGCGAGCAGCATTCCCAACAAATCGTCTTGCTGAGCTTCCGGATTTTTTCGCCTTGATTCGATCAAAGAATAGATCGCTTCGTCAAGCGTCTCATTCGATTCCAAAAATTGTCGATTGCTTCTTGTCGGAACCGACAGCGGAATGTCGATAAAGGAAGCGGCTTTATTCGCCACATATTTCAGTCCGACGTCGATAGCATGGCCAATTTTGTCAGCGCCCTCCTTGATGCTTTTGCCAAACATCGTCTCCGTAATGATCGCCAACGTTACTTTCATCATGTCGTTGTGAATGTCGCGGACTTCTCCCATCTTCCAATCGTCCATCAGCTCGACCGCATGTCTCACCATCACCTGACCGTATCCGGCGATGCGCTCCCGATGAAAAGCCGGCTGCATCAGGCGCCTTTGCCGCAAATGCTTTTTGCCTTCGCTGGTCAAAATCCCGTCGCCCACTACGGCTTTGGCGATCTGCAAGCCTTTGCCCTTCTTGAAGTGATCTTGCTTGGTAACGAGCACTTCTTTGATCTGATCGGGATTGGTCAGCAAGTAAACATGGCGCTTCGGACCAAAGCGAAAATGAACGACCTCGCCATGCTCGGCGACTGCTTCGCGGATGAACTGGAGCGGGTTTTTGCGAAAAGCGAGCAAGTTCCCGGAAATCGGCAAACCTCTTGGTCCTGTGATTGTCACACCCATCTGAATCCCCCTCATGTGCTTTGACTAGGTTATGGATAGTATCCGGCACGAAAAGGAGTTTATGCGAAAAAAAGCCACCCGAAGCAATCAGGTGGCAAATCAGGTATAGCTATTAGCGTGCAACAGGCTGCTCCGTACGCAGCAGACGAAAAGCGATCAGCCGCTCCCTCACCTTGATCCCGATCACGGCGGCGAGTACAGCTTTGATCACGCCTACAACCAAAAACGGCGTAGCGCCGAACGCAACCGCTTTGTCCCAAGGGATATCCAGAACGAACTTGAGCTGGACGGTTCCAAAAGCGAGTGTCACGAACATGCCGATGACGTTGGCAATAACGGCGCTTTTCAGAGTGAAGCCCATCTTTTCCAAATACCAGCCCGTCACAAAAGCAGTCGCAATGAATCCGAAAATGTATCCGCCAGTCTTGCCGACCAATACTTGCACGCCACCGCTCGCTTCCGTAAAGACAGGCAGGCCGACTGCTCCGAGCAGTACGTAAATCAAAAGCGCAAGTGTGCCGTAGCGGCTGCCCAGAATCGTCGCCGTCAAACCGACAGCCAGCGTCTGTGCCGTGATCGGAATGAGCGGCAAAGGAATCGTCACCTGCGACAGCACCGCTGTGACAGCAGCAAAAATGGCGGACAACAGGAGCCATCTCAAACGTTCGTTTCTCATGCGTAGTATCCTCCAATGTTAACTAAAAATATAATAAGGTTAACAAAATGATAATACGCACGAAGAAAAATGTAAATCCCCTATGTTTGATCGACATGTCGTTGCAGACCCGCAAGCGATTGAATCGTGTGCTCGATCAGCTCGCGCAGGTCGTCAATGTTGCCTTCGTCGATCTTGCGGTGAAAATCCAGGGTGATGTGGTTCGTTACTACCGTTGGCGGCCATTCGATCCGATGCTCCGGCAGTTTGGCGGACAGTGTTTGCGTAATGTAGGGGCGCTGACCCCAGATTTCATTGAGCAACGTGGTGATTTTGTTCGCTTCGCTCGGAATGTCGTCCGGATTTGGCAGCTGCAAATGAAAATGAATGCAGATCGTGCAGCCGACATGCTCCACGAGCGGCTGTTCCAGCTGTTCCGAGGCGATGTCGCCGAGACTCGTGCGCAACTGCATTTGCGCCCGCACGGCTTTTTCGCCTGCCGCTTGTTCGGCCAGCTTGAACTCAATCTGGAACAGCCGCTGGAAAGTAGCCATATCCATGACATCTGATCGTCCGGTAATGGTGATCGCTCCGTCAAAATCGCGGTCGTACACCGCTCCTTCCAGCACCACCCGGATGTTGTCAAAGATGAGTGGATGAAACACGAAGCATCCTCCTTTCCTTTTCCTAGCTTGATTGATATATCCTCGAACGGCTCTTCGTATCTAGCATGCCTGCTTTCTTGCGCTTTTGCAAGCGAGAGACGACTTCGCCATAGCGAAAAGCAACCCGGGAATGTTACCATGGAAAGGAACCAACGTCAGAGGTGACCCACATGTTTCTCATTGGAATTTTAGTCGTCGTTGCGATTTTCGGTGAACTCTTTCACAGATTAAACCCTTGGAAAAAGCCCGAGCCGGCCTATGACGAGCTGGTCGCCCAAATCAAAACAGCCGACTGGTACAGAGAGCTTGCCAGCGACGAGGCTTGCCGCCGTGTGCTGGAGAACGATCCGCACGTCCAAGCCTATTATGCCAGCACTTACGAAGCCCAGCGCCTTTTGACACAGGAGGGCTTTCAACTGGGCCTGATCGACTACGTCAAGGAACAGGCCGCCAGCACCTCGCCCAAATCGCACTGAACGGCAAAGCGCCGCTGCCAGGAGAGCAGCGGTTTTTTTGTATGTAATTTTATCGAAACGTTGGGATTGGCAGGCAGGAAAAAACCATTGCCTGAGCAGTCCTGCCTGTCCTTTACTTGCTTTTGATTAAGAGGAATTTAATGACAATCGAGACAAAAAGCTTTCTTGAAAAGAAAAAGGTATACCTCCCTGGCTGCCGCCTCGTGGTATACCTGTTCTATCCTGTATTCATCTGCTTACCGTTTTTGGTGGTAGTGCTTGTAAGCATCGAAGGATGCCTCTTCTTGGCAAGTGAAGCACTCGTTTGCGTACGATTCAGCCTGTTCGTTGATGGTTTGGCCGCAAGCAGCGCAGCATTTTGCTTCGAGATTTCGGTAAAAAGAAGTGATTGGCGTCATAATTTTTAACCCCCTGTGTGTTGTTATCTGTATTGTATTACAACAGCACCTGTTTTATAAAAGTTTGTTATAATACATTATGACGCTTTATCTTCATCTCTCGCGCAAATGCTCCCGCTTGCTTCATTTTTCGCTGTATTCATACATTTTTGCAAATTCAGCTTCTGTTGTAACACAACCGCCTTAGATCAACAGATTGAACAAATACGGATCGTTGGTAATCTCCACATAGCGGATGCCGTGTTGTTTCATCCGGCTGATCAGAGGCTGGTAGTCCTCCTGGCACTTCATTTCAATCCCGACGAGCGCCGGAGCGTTATCCTTGTTGTTCTTCTTCGTGTACTCAAAGCGCGTGATGTCATCGTGCGGGCCGAGCACCTTTTCCATGAACTCGCGCAAAGCTCCGGCGCGCTGCGGGAAATTAATGACGAAATAATGCTTCAGCCCCTCATGCAGCAAAGAACGCTCTTTGATCTCCTGCATCCGGTCGATGTCGTTGTTTCCTCCGCTAATGATACAGACCACATTTTTCCCCCTGATTTGGTCCCGGTAGTAATCAAGGGCGGCAATCGACAAGGCACCGGCAGGCTCTACCACGATCGCACTGCTGTTATACAACTCCAAAATCGTCGTGCATACTTTGCCCTCCGGCACCAGCACAACATCATTCAACACATCGCGGCAAATGCTCATAGTCAGTTGTCCCACCTGCTTGACTGCGGCTCCATCCACGAACTTGTCGATTTCATCGAGCGTCACGACGTCATCTCGCTCCAACGCCGCTTTCATCGACGCCGCTCCCGCAGGCTCCACTCCGATGATTTGCGTATTCGGGCTGATTCCTTTTACATATGTGCCTACCCCGGCAGCCAGACCACCGCCACCGATGCTCATGAACACAAAATCCGCAGGCTCTTCCAAATCGTTCATGATCTCCAGCCCCACTGTTCCTTGTCCAGCCACTACCAGCGGATCGTCAAACGGATGGACAAACGTCCGGTCTTCCTGAATGCAATATTTCATCGCTTCTGCGAACGAGTCGTCAAATGTATCCCCGATCAGCACAACCTCCACGTAGGAGCCGCCGAACCGTTTGACCTGGGACACTTTTTGCCGCGGCGTTGTCGTCGGCATAAAAATCGTGCCGAGGATTTGCAGATGCTGGCAAGAGTAGGCTACCCCTTGCGCGTGGTTGCCCGCACTCGCGCATACAACGCCGCGCTCCCGCTCCTGCAAAGACAAGCTCCGCATAAAATGATAGGCTCCGCGAATTTTAAAAGAACGGACGACCTGCAAATCCTCCCGCTTCAAATACACGTTGCAGCCATAGCGCTCAGACAGGACATTATTTTTTTGCAGCGGCGTCTTCTCGACAACATCTTTTAACCCGTGGTTGGCAACCACAATCTCTTCCACTCTCACTATAGACATATCTCTCTTGCTCCTCCCAAACGTTGGTTGTCTCTTTTTTCACTTGCCCAGTCAAAAGAAAAGCCTTCACCTCGCCAGCGTCGCTTAAATGCGCACGGCTGGCTGAGGCGAAGGCATCGCGGTACCACTCAGCTTCTCTGTCTTCCTCACGAAAAACAGACTTAATAGAAGTTCCACGATGGGAACCCCCGTCCGGGTAACGGAGACGAATCCGTTGTCCTCTACTTGCAGCTTTTTGCGACTGCGTTCTAGGGCACTGCTCCAAGGTGATTTTCAAAACAGGCTGGGCGTCCGTTCTTTCAGCACGGGGAACGGCTCTCTGCACGCTGCTCTCTGCTCCTACTCTTCCTTTTCTACGCAACTGATAACAAACTATTCAAATTATTAGTTACAAATTATAATGCGAGTCTGTTTTCTTGTCAAACAAAACCGATATTCCATTTGGTCTGGTTGCATGCAAAAAGAAGGAGAAAGCCCGCTTGCGAGTGGCTCTCTCCTTCTTTTTGGTGCGTCGCAAATTTATACCGCTTCGTAAATCGCTTCGTAGCGCTTGCCGATTTCTTCATCAGTCAAGCCAGCTTCACGCAGGCGTCCAATCAGTGCATTTGCCCAGATTTCTGTGCGTTGCGCCATTTTTGCGTATTTTTTCGCTTCCTTCACTTTGCGCTTGGAGCGATCTTCACCGTTCGATTTGAGATTGTCCAAGATAAACAGCATGCGCATGCTATCTTCCTCGTTCAACTCTTTCCAGTTGTCGTTCAAAAACGCGACTACTTGTTTGTAGTACCCGTCAAACTCATCAAAGGAAATCTCGGTATCCATGTTGAGATACTCTTTCATTTTGTCGAATAGCTCTTGCATCTAGCGTCACAACTCCCTCAGTATTCTCCGCCCCATTATAACAAAAACAAGCCTGCACAGGAAGTTGCCATTATTTGTGAACATATCGGCAGATCCGATCTGCGCCCTCCCCATGCAACAAGTCCGGGAATGGACTATAATGAGGAGATACTGAAATGCTCTGAGGAGAACAAAATGACTACATCGAAAAAGGAACAAGAAACAAGCATACGCGTCGGTCAGCAAATGACGCTCACCATAAAAAGCCTGGGGATCAACGGCGAAGGAATCGGTTATTTCAAACGAAAGATCGTATTCGTAGAAGGAGCGCTCCCAGGAGAGGTCGTGCACGCAGAAGTGACGGAAGCGCGGGAAAAATTCGCGACAGCCCGGCTGCTTCGCGTGGTGGAAAAATCAAAAGATCGCGCCACTCCTCCCTGTCCGGTGTACAAGGAATGCGGCGGATGCAGCTTGCAGCATCTGGACTACGCGGCACAGCTTGCAAGCAAGCAGGAAATCGTCATCGAGTCGCTGCGCAAGTACGCCCGCCTGCCTGAGCCGCCTGTCGCCCCGACTATCGGGATGGACAATCCGTGGTCGTACCGCAACAAGGCACAATTCCAGGTCGGCAAGCAAAACGGGAAGCTCATCGCCGGACTGTACCAGACAGGCAGCCACAAGCTCGTCGATCTGGAAGGCTGTCAGGTGCAACATGAGGCGACGACGAAGATCGTGCAAGTCGCTAAAAAAATCATCGAAGAGCTGGGCATCCCTGTGTACGACGAAAGAAAGCGGACAGGCGTCATCCGCACGCTCGTGGCGAGGGTCGCTTTTGCCACAGGCGAGACGCAGTTGACGCTCGTAACGGCCACAAAAGAAATTCCCCGCGTCAAAGAGCTGCTCCTGGAGCTGCGCACCCGCCTGCCCGAGCTGGTCAGCATCGCGCAAAACGTGAACGCGCAAAAAACATCGCTTGTCTTCGGCGACCAGACGCTCTCCCTGTGGGGCAGACCTTCTATCGCGGAAAAGCTCGGGGAACTGTCGTTTGATTTGTCCGCCCGCGCCTTTTTCCAACTGAATCCGGAGCAGACGCAAAAGCTGTACGATCAGGTCAAAAAGGCGGCTGCCTTGACGGGCAAGGAACTGGTGCTCGATCTGTACTGCGGCACCGGAACGATCGGCCTCTGGCTCGCCCCGCACGCGCGCGAGGTGCGCGGCATCGAGCTGATCCCGGAAGCCGTAGAAGACGCCAACCGCAACGCCGTGCGCAACCAGGCCACGAACGCAAGCTTCCACGTAGGCCGCGCCGAGGTGCTCATGCCGAAATGGGCCAAGCAAGGCACGCGCCCGGACGTCGTCGTAGTCGACCCGCCCCGTACCGGGCTGGATGACGCGCTGATCCGCTCTTTGCTGGACGTGCGGCCGAAGAAGATCGTGTACGTGTCCTGCAACCCATCGACGCTGGCGAAGGACATTGCGAAGCTGATGCAGCGGTATGAGCTGAAAAGCGTGCAGCCGGTGGATATGTTTCCGCATACGGCGCATGTGGAGTCGGTGTCGCTGTTGACAATCAAAATGCAATGAAACCGGGCAAATCCGCTGCAGAAAGGGAGCGTCAGACAATGAATGCCGATATGGTGATGCAGGAGCTTGAGGCTCTCGGTAAAGAACGACTCAAGAAGATGTACATTTCCAACGGCGCGCATGAACCGCTTTTTGGCGTAGCGACAGGCGCGATGAAGCCCATCTTCAAGAAAACAAAAATCAATCAGCCTCTGGCCGAGGAGCTTTACGCAACAGGGAACTACGACGCTATGTACTTTGCCGGCATCATTGCAGACCCCCATGCGATGACGGAAGCAGATTATGAACGTTGGATGGATGCGGCTTATTTTTACATGCTGTCCGATTATGTGGTTGCCGTAACTTTAGCGGAATCAGATATTGCCCAAAAGGTTGCCGATAAATGGATCGCAAGCGGTGAAGAGTTGCGAATGTCGGCGGGTTGGAGCTGCTACTGCTGGCTGTTGGGGAATCGTCCGGATCGTGAGTTCTCCGTGGACAAAATTTCCAGTATGCTTGATCTGGTGCAACGCACGATTCACGCTGCTCCCGAACGAGCAAAATACGCGATGAACAACTTTATGTACACGGTGGCTGTATCTTATGTGCCGCTCCATGACAAGGCTGTCGAGACTGCCAAGGCAGTAGGCCCGGTAGAAGTCAAACGGGACAAAAACAAAAGCAAGCTCATACACGCTTTCGAAAATATTCAAAAAGCAGTAGATAAAGGACAGCTTGGTTTCAAGCGCAAGCATGTAAGGTGTTAAATGCTAGACTTGTCATGCGATACACGTGGAAGCTGCATGTTTGCAGGTTTGGAGTGGGGCAGGGATGAAATGATTTGATTTCATAAAGTGGTAATACGGTACAGTTTCTTTGAATTGGCTATAACAAAGGTCTGTTCGGCGGGTTCTCGTAATGTGTCGTAAAACTACAAGAAAAAGATTTTTTGCTCAGTGAAGATTAAGAATTTTGGTATCAATATCCTTCTATGAAGACATGGGCACGATGACTTTATAACGGTTCTCGTGCCCATGTTGATTTCAAGGAATAGTCCGAAGAACTTGTACCATTTCAGTTGTTGTTTTGAAACGCATTGATTTATCTGGATGCAGCCCCTTATTTACAAAATCCCGTAACTTCGAATTGGGTATTGCCTCGGTATTGGTTTTTCCTGTCATCACAAAATACACAATTCTTGTTAAAGCATATGTTTCATGAAGAATACTATAAGTATCAAATCCATCAACAACTAGAGAAGGGTCATTGAAGTAACCCTTAAATTCAGTACTAACAGTTGTAAGTGAGCTGTTTGGGACTTTGACTAAGCCGAAATCAGCGATTTTCACAACATGAATATCGTGGTATTTTTTTATCAAAATATTTTTCGGACTAATATCTCTGTGTAATCTATTCTTTGAGTGGATATATTCAAAAGCACGCAAAATTTGATTTACAATACTCTTTCGTAACCCTATTGCCATAGATGAATTGTTTTTTTTGGATGAAATTGTCAAGAGTATAGTCCATGTACTCCATTATATATTCATTTTTTGCTTTATTGTACTGATAGACTTCAAGGATATAGGGTGACGAAAATTCTTTCATCTCGTTAAATTCACGTCTAAATCTTTCAAGTTCTTTTTGTGTTAAGTCCTTTTTTGCCCGCTTTAGCGCAAAATTTTTATTGTAAAATGTATCCCGATACTTGTAAACATTGGCATATGAGCCGTTTCCAATAAGGTTTAATGGAAAGGAACTTGTTGTTTGAGGATGATCTATTGTTACAATACTGTTCGGATTAAAAAGCGGTATTGTATAGTATAAGTCTATTTTCTGCATATGCACAGGTAGAGTGCTTCCACCGCTTGAACTTAAAAAGTTGCGGCACTTATTTATTAGCTCAAAATAATAGCCAGTTATCTCAAAAGCAAACTTTGTGTTTTTGAGAGCAGTATATAAGCCTAATGTTATTTCGATAGTTTTTATTAGCTTCCGGCTTGGCTCTGCCCAAAAGTGTGCACCATTATCATTTGTAGGAAGTCGCTCGTTCATAGTTCTAAATAAAGAAATAAAATCATAATGAAGTGTTGCCAATAATTCACGTAATCGTGCATGCTCTACACTGGTGTACAATCCAGAAAATTCTGCGTTTGGCGTACTACTAGAAAGCAATTCTCTATATTGAGCTTCAATATAATTTTCTATGTTCATATTATTCTCTCTCCTCCCCTAATAATAAATGGATATACTCAAATAGCCACCATGTAAAACGTGAACTATCCTGTTAATCGCTTTACTAAACAAAAATATATCTATGCAATCATTCCTTAATCATATACAGAAAATTGTAGCAGATGGATAACGTTAGTGCCACAGAACAAGATAAAAGTATGCAGCAATTCCCCCCTGCTGAATGAGTTAAAATCCAGAGGAGGATTACAGATTCACATGCAGGCAGAAGTTATAATTGGAACCTTTAAACGTGAGACGACTTCATGGAAACTCTAGATGTTACAAAACTTAGGGTATTTTTTCGGGTTTGTACGTAACTAATGAAAGATAAGAAGGCTGCGATATTAAGCTATTATATAGATACCACAGCAGAGCGTTCACTTTGCCAAGCAGCGCATGTAGAGAGTGTGACGTTGTTGGCTTTGAAATAGTTGTAGGAAAAAGGGCTAGAACTCCTTGATTTCATAGGAGTCTAGTCTTCTACATTAACGGAAGAATAATGTTGTTTTAGGAAGATAGCAGATGTTGATGCTGTCAACATTTAAATGTCATAATGTACATTCTAAAATTGACGATTTTGCTGCAGCTATTTCCAACACAACATTCACCATTCTTTCATTTGTTTGGCAGATTTCAACATGATTTAATGTAGGTAATCAGCAATGAAAGAGGGTGGCCATTTTGTCATCGGTCTTGCTCGTAATCTTCTCCATCAATTTCTCTCTCCTGCTCTTGCACGAAATGGATGCAATCAGAGCCAAAGAGTGGAAAATGTTCGCCATCCTGAAAGATATGGACGATGGCCGCGCCTTCAAAGTATTTACCATCCTCCATCTTCCCCTGTATGCCATCTTATTGTATTCGTTTATCAGTCAACAAATCGTTTCCTTCATCATCATAGATGTGTTTCTCATTTTTCACTCGATCATCCACTATTTCTTTGAGAAGCATCCGAACAATAACTTTACGAACACGTATTCAAGATTGCTCATTTATCCAATGGGCGTATTGGGAGTCTTGCATCTGCTCGGGTTCATGCTGTTTTGACCTTACCGCGCCATCCGTCACGTCAAGTCGCGCATACGCCCTCAACACCTGCAGAGTCTGTCAGTTTGCGGTGAAAAATACAAAACAGAAAGGTGGCTAAACCTCTTGAAGCTTCTCGGGTTTAACCACCTTTTTCGTTACTTCATGAACATTCGCCAGCGCAGCAACATGATTTATTGCATCGGATTGGCAAGGTTATTCACGAGAATCTGAGCCTGGTCCCCCAGCTTGATCGTGCCGGGACATTCGACGGCACAAACAATCCCTCTACGCTTGAATGCCGCTTTTACAAAGCGTCCGGCCAATTTTGGGTGTGCCTCTGCATCGTAATTTTTTTGAATTTCTTCTCCGGGATGGACACAAGGAAGATTTTCTCCCATACAAATAAGACCCGCTCCACTCGGCAGCAGGATTCGCGAGCCCATCGTCAGGCTTGTCAAATCAGGAAATCCGCTTATCAAAAGATTAGCCCCCAGCCACTCGGGCAAAACAAACGGAACTTTCAAGTTTTCGGCGATGATGGCGCAATCTTCTTGGGACACCACCGTGATTTGGCGACGGTTCAAGATTTCGGTTCCGCGCGGATACATCGTCTGACGGGAGTCTGCTCCGAAAGTCACGCCAAAATGTCGGTCACCCGGTATGCCTCCGAACTCCAGTTTTGTCTCGGGGATACGGCGTGTGACGAAAGTCTCGGGATTGTCAGCGATAAGTATAGCTTCAACTGATGCTGCGTATGTTTTCATACAATTCTCCTCTCAGTGATCGGCGATTATGCTCCGAATGCTTGCCGCAAATGTTTGAATATTTCACCCACAGTCTTCTTGCTAACCCCTGCTTCGCCCCATTCCTCACAGTGTATCATGAATGGCTCCTTTTTTAGGAAGAAAAAGCATAATCGTGAAACGATACTCCTCCCTAAGACTGATACAAAATTACATCGGGTGCAGGATGTCCCTCCAACAAATTGGTATATTATGGATTCATATGCATTATTCATGGAGGGCACTCAATGAAACAGCTAATCCAATTCAAAGCCGTCACAAAAGAATACAAAATCGGCGAAGTCCCGATCAAGGCGCTAAACGGAGTTGATTTTTCCATCGCGGAAGGCGAATTTGTCGTGGTTCTGGGGGCAAGTGGCGCAGGAAAAAGCACGATTTTGAACATACTTGGCGGCATGGATACCGCTACTTCTGGCCAGGTGTTTGTCGGCAACCAAGAAATTACGAGATTCGACGAGACAAAACTAACGCAGTACCGGGCTGAAAAAGTTGGCTTTGTGTTTCAATTTTACAACCTGATCCCCAACTTAACTGCGTTGGAAAACGTTGAATTTGCCACGGAAGTATGCAAAAACCATCTGAAGGCCAAAGACATTTTGCAACTGGTCGGATTAGGTCATCGGCTCAAAAACTTCCCTTCCCAGCTCTCTGGCGGCGAACAGCAAAGAGTTGCCATTGCCAGGGCTGTTGCGAAAAACCCGCTGCTGCTGCTCTGCGATGAACCGACTGGAGCTTTGGACTATGAGACGGGCAAATCCGTCCTGAAACTCCTGCAAAATTTGAACCAGGAAACCAAAAAGTGCGTCGTGCTGGTCACGCATAATTCTGCAATCGCGCCGATGGCCGATAAAATCATCAAGGTAAAAAGCGGAATGATCGAGAGCGTGACCGTTAATCATCGCAAACAAAGCGTTGAAGGGATCGAGTGGTGATGATGAAATTATTTTGGAAGCTAACAAGGGATATCAGGCAATCCATCGGTCAATTTATCGCCTTGGTCTTGGTCGTAGCGGTTGGAGCTTTTTTCTATGCGGGGCTGACCACGTACAGCGATAATCTGAGCGCTTTTGTGAACAGCTATTTCAAAGAACATCATGTAAGCGATTTATATGTGTCGTACAAACAAATCTCCAAAGACGAGTTGGCCGATTTAAGCAGCATTGCCGGAATCAAGAAAATCGAAGGACGCTACACCTTTGACGCCACACAAGTGAGTGCAGGTCATAACACCTCGCTAAAAATTCACTCCATCCCTGTGCGAAATGAAATAAACACGCCCACTTTGATTGCAGGGCATATCCCGGACAAAAAGAATGAAATCATGCTAGACTCCCATTACGCCAAAGAAAATCAGCTGCAGATCGGTGAGCAAATCCATTTGCGTGCGAACGAAAAAAGTGTGAGCTTTACCATCAGCGGCTTGGGCGAGAACGTCGAGCATGCGAAAAAGAACGACATTCAAGATCACCAAGCGTACGGAATCGGCTATATTGCCGAAGCGACGATACCCGAAATCGCAGGCGGCTTTTCTTACAATGAGGTGATGATCGATGCGCAGGATGGCTACGATATCGACAGCTTGGGCAAATCTATCGAAGCGCAGTCCAGCCACCTTGCTTATGTGGATCAAATCAGTAAAGAACGGACTTTCAGTTACTCGAAAATTAATCAGACGATTCACAACAACAACTTGATGAGCAAAGTTATCCCTTTTGTGCTGTTTTTGATTGAAGCTATTATTCTTTTTCTGACCATGTCGAGACTGATTGATTCGCAAAGAAATCAAGTTGGCATTATGAAAGCCTTGGGTGTCCCGACAAGAACGATCATGCTTCATTACATGGGGTATCCCGTCCTGGTCGCTATCGCAGGTTCCATCATCGGTTGCGTCGTTGCCGCTATTGTTTTCGTTCCCTTAGTGACTGCTTCGAGCGCGCGAGCCTACTCTCTGCCTGGTATCACCTACTCCATGTCTGTTTTTTCTGTCCTCCCGCCCCTCCTCTTTTCCAGTGTTTTTGGCATGTTGTCCTGTTATTTGAGTGGCAGAAGCATTTTAAAAGAACGCGTAGCGGAAGCCATGCGTCCCAAACCGCCCAAAACGATGCAACAACTGTGGATAGAAAGATTCCCGGGTGTTTGGAATCGGCTGTCCTACAGCTACAAGCTCATTTTGCGTAATATATTTTTAAACAAGCAAAAGGCTTTGGCAAGCTCGATTGGCGTTGTGATCAGCACGGTGTTACTGATCGCTGCTTTCGGCACGCAGACAGCTTTGCTGCAAGTAGCAAGCCAAATCGAAAAGGTTTACACGTACGATTTGCGTGTCGATTTTGCAAAAGGCACATCTCTAGAACAGCTAAAGTTGCCTCCTGGCAGCAAAAGCGGCTATTTTTTAGCGACTTTTCCTGTTGCATTTAGAAAAGGCACTGAAACAGAAAATACCACTTTCGTTGTTACGGAAAAGAGCAACAGCCTGCTTCATTTCTTCGACGAAAACGGGAATAAAATTTCTCTGGAAGATCACGGCGTTCTCGTACCCAAATCGTATGCGGACAAATACCGTATTTCCGAAGGCGATACCATCCAAGTGCAATTCACCGCACCCGAGTTGAAAAATATGTGGGTAGATATGAAGGTTTTACATGTATCAACACAGTATTCGAATCCGGCGTTTTACAGCACGCCAGCCTATTTGCAGAGCTTTGGCATAGACTACAGCCCGAACACGCTTTTGGTGGAAGTAGCCAGCCCAACAAACCTGGCAACGGTTCGCACCTTTTTTGAGCAGGATCATCGGGTAGATGCGATTGCGGATAAAAACGATCTGAAGAAATCGGCACAATATATTTTGCAGCAAAACAGTTTTGTCTTTATCCTGTTTATCGTTTGCGCGATCATCCTGTCTTTTGGCGCCATTTACACCATATCCTCCATCAACATTTACGAACGGAACCGCGAGCTTGCGACCTTGAAAGTATTGGGCTATCCGAAACATAAAATAAATCGGCTGATCTTTTGGGAAAACATGATCCTGACCGCCTTTGCGGTCATTGTCGCTCTGCCGCTCAGCGGCTATGTTTATCGGATGATCGTGAAGGCACTGTCCAGCAGCCATCAACAGATTCCTGATCAATTGAATGTATTTGTGCTAGTCGCTTCTGTTGCGCTTGCGTTTTTGCTCACGCTTTTGTCTAACTTGCTGCTGAAACGGAAGGTTGGCAGGATTGATATGATCGGGTCGTTGAAGAGTGTGGAGTAAAAAAGAAAAGGGGGTCGTTGAGATGAAATTAGCAAGTTATTGTCTGATTTTATTACTCTTGATTGGATGCGAACCAAAAGAAAATACGAACCCCACCTCGCCTGTTCATATTGTAGATCGGGACCAGCTGGTCGAGCGGTTCCAGTTGATTCATGACTTTAATTCTGTCGAAGAATTTGACACAACCAAGCTGAAAAGCCTTGAAAACGATCCCGATCGCAAAGACTACAAAAAAGTATTGCGCACTTTTATCTCTGAGTATTTTCAAAAAGAAATGGAGTCATTTCAAACTATAAGCAAAAGCGAAAATCAGCGGCATATTTTAGTCATCACGAAAGACGGCTGGTTATATAGCGTCAGCTTAAAACAGTGGGCGGATCACAATGATATTTGGACAGTAGATATGTACGGCGATCTTTCGCTGGCTGGCCTGCAACAGTCCTAGAAGATACTTTGCCGGGAGCGTCCGAGTTTAACCAAGCTATTCCCAAACAGTCATAACCGTTTTTGGTTGACCGCAAGCCGTCACATCCAATTTCATGAAAAATACCAGATATTTCTCACAGAAAAAAGCCCAAGCATGATCCCCTGCTTGGGCTTCTCGATCCCGCATCACTTCCGATACTTCGCCACCAGCATATCCGCGATTTCTTCGGCTTGGGCAATCGTCGTGATCGGGTCCCAATAGGAGTAGCGCTCCGATTCGAACCAGTAGACCTTGCCTTCTTTGACCGCTTTCAACTGCTTCCACATCGGGTTCGATTCAAACTGGCGGTTGTCTTTGCCACTGACGATAAAAATGTGGTCGCCAGCGTATTTGTCCAGCACTTCCTCGGAGATGGACAGTTGCTGGGTGTCGCCCCACAGCTCCTGCTTCACGATCGGTGGCGGGTTCAGCTGCAAAATATCGTAGATCGCCTGTCCACCCCTGCCCCATCTGTTGCCGAGAATGCGGAAGTCGGATTCCCAGCGCATGAGCGCAAAAGTCTCTCCGGCGGGGAACAGCCCCTCGACTTTCTTTTTCGCTGCTTCTGCCCGGCGGTCGTATTCGGCCAGCCACGCTTCCGCCTCGGCTTCACGCCCCAACAGCTTGCCGTAATAGCGGACTTCCTCATGATCGTTTTTGAACGTCCCGAACGGAACGGCAACGGTAGGGGCAATTTTCGCGTACTTCTCGTATTCGCTCTTGTCGTTCGTATCAATAATAATCAGATCGGGAGACAAAGCAACGACTTTTTCCAGCGATACCGTCCATTCCTCACCGATGCTTTCGACACCAGCCACATCCTGGGAGATGAACGGGTTGTCAATGTAAGGCTTTAGTGCGCCGACTGGTGTTACTCCCACAGCTAAAATCGACGACAACAAATTGTTCGTGACAATTCGGTTCGCCTTGGCGGGAATCACTACGTCTCCGAAAATCGTGCTGACCGTTTTCGTTTGCGCCACCGCCTGCTCTGCCGATTTTGTCTGCGCCTCTGCACTGCTCGCGTTTTGACTGCTGACAGGCTGGGCATTCAGGCTTGCCCCGCCCGAGCACGCGGACAGGAACAGCAGCAGGCTCAACAGTCCGGTTAAAGGCAAGGAAGATCTCGTCATTTTGTACATGGAGGAAGGGTCCTTTCTTTTCACAAGATAATGATAATGATTCTCGTTATTAACATCATCAATATACCAGTGAGCCGAAAGTGGGACAATAGACGATTCTGACCTTGCAGATGGATTATGCTGACGTTGGGACATTTTAAATTCGATTGGCGACAGTCCTGTGCGTTTTTTGAACAAACGGCTGAAATAATACACATCCTCGTACCCGATCCGCGAGGAAATTTCTTGCAAGGAAGCGTCTGTTTGCGAAAGCCATGTTTTCGCTTGCTGAATGCGAATCTGAATCACGTATTCGATGACGCTTGTTCCTGTGCGACTTTTGAAGCGTCTTGCCATGTATCCAGGACTCAAACCGAACATGTCTGCCAGAAACTCGACTGTGATCGGTTGGGCAAAATGCGTTTTCATATACGTCATGGCTTGTGTGACGGGATCGGTTGTCGTGACTCGGTTGTGATCGTCCCGCAGTTGTCCGTATACTTCCAACAGAAATTGATAGAACAACGACTTGATGCGCAATTTTTCCCATTGGCCCTCTTGCCCGACAAGTCCCTGCATATTTTGAACGATATCAAGCAACGCGAGAGGGGAACGCGGCTCCATGGCAAATGGGGCATGAAAAGGCCGATGTTGTTCCAATGCCTGAAGCAGCTCGCTTTTGCAGGAGAGCGGCATTGTCGCCTTGTAGCAAATCAGATAGTATTCCAGTGCCTCAAGCGTCTGGACGATCTCCAGTTGTGTCCCTTTGCCACCGTGCACAACCTTGAACGGTGCAAACATTTGCAAAACCCCGTCCACGGCTGCATAGGCGCGTCCACGAGTGACCAGGAGAAAAAAGCTGGCGGGCAGCCTGTAGGCAGATCGCTTCTCGTGCGGGTCCAGCATCACCTGCCGGACATCCAGTATTTTGACAGTAGCGTGATCCCATAGCCGCAAATGCTCATCTATATCCACCAAGGCCCCTCCCCTCAAGTCCACTCGTGTTTCTGTCTGTTTTGCTTCTTAGTCTACTAGACCTTAGCCAGCGCTGTCCAATTGATTGTAGCAGCAGTTGATTGGCTGCTCGCATCGCCCAACACAAAGAACAGGCCAAGCACCGTTGGAAGCGGGGGCTTAGCCTTTTTCTGCATGCATACTTATAGCCTTACAGATTTTCACCAAAGAACGCCGTCAATTTCGTTACCGCTTGCGCCACATACTCAGGAATGTCGTACATCGCGATATGTGTTGCGCCTTCTACCCAAAAGAGTTCTTTCGGCCCATTCGACAAAGCGAAAAATTGCTCGCTGTAGCTGCGCGTATCTGCTTCGCTTCCTGCAATCAACAGGAGCGGCTGCGTCAAAAAGGTGCCGATATTGGTCGTTGCCGAGAACGCCATGAGCTTGTCGAGACTGCTGAACAGGAAGCGGTTTGTAGAATTTGGGTGTTGCGCACGAGGAGTCCGGTAGTAGTCGTAAGCTTCCTGCATGAGCACGGAAGTTGCTTGCGCTCTTTCTTCAAGCGAGTTCGGCGCCCAGTGCAAAAACATCGCTTCGGTGCCTGTTGCTTCTGCCGTGCGCTGTTTCCCTACTGCTTCGAGTGTTTGCAATGCCGCGGCACTGTCTTCCCCGCGGAACATCGCACCGATATCGACCGCACTGACCGTCGTCACCGCTTTGATCCGGCGTTCTGTTTGCGCCGCCGCTACGGCATAACCGCCGCCTGCGCAGATGCCAAGCGCCCCGATTTTTTCCGCATCGACAAACGGGAGCGTGGTCAAATAATCTACCGCGCTGCGAACATCCTCCACTCTGGCAAAAGGATCTTCCAACAGGCGCGGCTCGCCACCGCTTTCCCCTTGATAAGACGCATCAAATGCCAGTGCAACATATCCTTGCTCGGCAAGCTTTTGTGCATACAGGCCAGCCGTTTGTTCCTTGACGCCTCCGCCTGGATGCACAGTCACGACCGCAGCATACTTTTTCGCTTCGTCAAAATCGGTTGGCAAGTACAGATCGCCTGCCATATGCAAAAGACCATTTTTAAAAGTGATCGATGTTTTCATGTCGAAGTCTCCTTATCGTTCGTCTATTATAGAAGGTTTTTATTTGAATACAGTCAAGCTCTTCCAGCGCCCCTCCTTCCGTCAGTAACTTTCGTGCGGCAAAAGATAATAAACGTTGATATATTATTAAACATATGTCTATTATTATAAATATGTCTAGCAAATCTACAATTGTTAGATTCCTGCCGTTTGTTTAGTAATGAACAAATCGATATCATTTGTACATGATCGATAGAAAGATGGGTGACAACTCATGGCGAAGGTGGATAGACGCATCCTCAAAACACAAGAAGCCGTAAAAAAAGCAGTCATTGAGCTGATGGCGGAAAAAAGTTTCGACGCCATTACCATCCAGGACATTTCCGACAAAGCCAACGTAAGCCGGGGCACGATCTACCTGCACTACATGGACAAGTACGACTTGCTGGACAAGCTGATCGAGGCCCACATCGAACAGCTCCGGATACTGTGTGAATCTTCTTCCGAACTGGAGTTTATCGAAGCCACCGAAATCTGGAGCAGATACTTTGAAGAACATTACGCTTTCTTTTCGCTGATGCTCACCAGTAAAGGAGCACCTTATTTCCGCACGCGATTTCTGGACTATCTCATTGATGAAGTAAAAAAAGAAGTGAATGTAACCGAGGGGAAAAATCAGGGGTTTGATCAAGGAGTGATCATTCAGTTTGTAGCCTCCGCCCTGGTCGGGCTGGTGGAATGGTGGTTTGCAAATAATCGGCCTGTCTCGCAAAAGGTTTTGGCTGAACAAATGGGGAGATTGTTGGAGCGGAATTTGTGAGGAAGCGACTTGAAAATGTTGCTGCTGGCTCCTGCGCAGGTCGTCCGTATCCACTCTTGCCCTTTGCAGCTATAAGAAAAAGGGAAAAGCAGAAGCCCCCTCCTGCCTTTCCCTTTTTCTCTGCCAAACTCAATTGCGGCTGACGTGAAGCTCATCCAGCCATTTCTCAAATTTATTTCCGCTCCATATCTCGTGCGTAACAAACTCTCCGTTGTAGAACAAGCCGAAGGTCGTCCATATCGTAGGGGCTTGTTGCGCCTCTGCCCTGGTGGTAATCCGCTCAGCACGGAAAGGAACATTTTTTCGGCTCGCCACTTTCGCAAGCTCATCCAATACGCCCACAGCAAACGGACATTGCGCCGTGTAGAAAATGACCACGCCTTTCTGCTGTAAAAAAAGCGGTTCCCGCTTCGCAAAAGCTGGAGCGGCAGCCTGCTCGTTCCACTTCCAAGCCAACAATTGAAAATACGGCTCCGCTTCGTCGACGACCGCGAATCCCATATGTGTAAAGAAACGCTTCTCGCTTAAATACGGGTAATTTTTCCGCCCCGCGACATGCACGATGCCGTCCATCCCTCGGCTGACGGCATCCGCTCTGCAATGATCCAGCAACTGCTTGGCGTATCCTTTGCCTTTATACCTGCCTGAAACCCACAAACAGTTGATATACATGTAATTGGGCGCTTCAATCGGTGCCCAGGCCATTTCCGCAGGCAAGTATTCAATAAAAACCTTCGCCCGTTCGTTCAGGCGGTAAAAAACGAGCCCTTCTTCCATGCGCGCGGTCAGCCAGTCCTTTTTTTCCGCAACTGCCTGCTCGTATTGTTTGGCACCCAATGCACAGCAGATGTGTTCAGACTCTATGTTATGTTTCGTCAATGACAGAAACTCCACCGTAATCCGCCTCCCTTGTTTCGCTCCTCATCCATGAGTGGCTAGTCACGAAATGAAAGACTAGAACGAAAAGCGATATGGAAATACAGGGATATTTTAACATAGAGCGAAGCCATCTGAAATCTGCTGCGCAAAGACACGGGGCACCGCGAAATCAATCCATCCATGTATGCTGGAGGGGAACCATCTGCCCGCATTCCCCCAATGCCCTTTCGATACTTCGACAAGCTCAGAATGCTCCAGGTTGTACTTGTCCACTCCCGCCTGCTCTTCCACCAACACTCTCTTCTTCTTCGCCTCAACCTGCGGATCGGGAATCGGAATCACCGCCAACAAAGTCTTCGTATATTCATGCCGATGACGACGTGATTACGTCCAAAGGGTCGAGCCTTTCCCTCAAGTATTGAACTATTTGGCGCACCAATCGGGAGGCATCGTATCCAAGCAGCAAGTGGAGAAAACCAACACGTACGACGTGGCAACTTTTGATAAAAACAAAGACATCCCGTATGGCGATCAAAATACGGAAACGGAAGGCGACAAGTACAACAACACGCTGTACGCAAGTGAAAACAGGCAATGAGCTGAAAGCCGATCCGACAAAAGTGAAGGAGTACCTGACCAAGTATATTGAAAGCGTGAAAAAATAAACGGCGCGATAGACCGATCGTTTCCCTTTATACCTATATATAGAAGTAACCGACTCGCTAGACTTTGGCGGACGGTTACTTCTTGTTTTTTTGAGACACATGGAATGCCCCGCCCTCATTGCAGACGAAACATCCGCGTCCCGGCAGCCAGGCATTTTCAGCCTGTGGCAGCACTTCCCGCCATAATACACCGCTCCCCCTCTTTCCCCTCCTATGTTACTATGTGAGGTATACCTGCCTACTAACAAAGGACAACTGGAATGGAGACACGATCTTGAAAACATTTAAAAAAGTTTATATAGAGATCACGAGTATTTGCAATCTCGCCTGTACGTTCTGTCCGCCGACCGAGCGCAAGGCTACGTTTATCTCGGTGGAAAACTTCGTAAAACGGCTGGATGAGATCAAGCCGCATACCCGGCATATTTATTTGCATGTAAAAGGAGAGCCGCTCCTGCATCCCAAAATTGACGAGTTGCTCGACGTGAGCCACGAAAAAGGCTTCAAGGTCAACATCACGACCAACGGCACATTGATCGCGAAAAATCGGCATAAGCTGTTGGGGAAGCCTGCCCTGCGGCAAATGAACTTCTCCCTGCACAGCTTTGACGGCCATATCGGTTCCACCGACCGCGAAGGCTACTTGCGGGAAATTCTCTCTTTTGTCCGCGATGCTGCGGAACACAACGTCATCTTTTCCTTTCGCCTCTGGAATTTGACCCAGGACAACATCACGAACATTCAAAAGAGCAGAAACCGCCAGACGCTGGAGATGATTGAAAAAGAGTTTGGCCTGGACTACCAGATTGAAGAAAAAGTCGTGCCCGGCAGCGGCGTGAAAATCGCCGAGCGCGTATATTTGAATCAGGATCACGAGTTTCAGTGGCCAAGCATGACAGCTCCAAGCGACGAGGGCCGCGGCTTTTGCCACGCGCTGCGCAGTCAGGCTGCCATTCTTGTCGACGGGACAGTCGTTCCTTGCTGTCTGGACGGCGAAGGAGTCATCAAACTGGGCAACATTCAGCAGACAACGTTTACCGACATTGTGGAAGGCGAGCGGGCCAATGCCATCGTCGAAGGGTTTTCACGGAGGGAAGCTGTCGAGGAATTGTGCAAACGCTGTGGGTATCGCCAGCGTTTTGGCACATAAACACTTATCCTGATACGGATCAGAAGGGGCGATTCGATGAATTTCACAATGCGTGAGGCTACCCGGATGCTGGAGCGCACACCGCAGACGTTGCAGCATACTCTCGGAGGACTTTCGAGCGAATGGCTCAACTGCACGGAAGGCGAAAATACGTGGAGCCCGCTACAAGTTCTGGAGCACCTGATCGAAGCGGAACGAACGAATTGGATACCGAGACTGGAACATCTTTTGCTCGCGGGCGAGAGCGAGCCGTTCCCTCCGTTTGACCGTTTTGCCCATCTGAACAATCAGGCCGAGACATCCTTGGAAGAAAAATTGCAGGACTTCAAGACGATTCGCCTGCAAAATATCGCCAGACTGACCGAACTGATTGATCCCGACCAGCATCTGGAACTGACCGGCTTGCACCCGGCATTCGGTCCGGTAAAAGCGCGGGAGCTAATCTCCACCTGGGTCGTCCACGACTTGACGCACATCGCCCAAATCGTCCGCGCGATGGCAAAACGATACACGACAGACGTAGGCCCGTGGAAAGAGTACCTCGGTATTTTGCAGGACAAATAGCGGAAAACGTTTTCGTGAGGGGGAGCCGTTCCCCCTCTTTTTTCATGACTCACTCTCTGACCGGAATATTTTCCATTCTTTCACAACTGCTTCCGCTCTATATTAAAATGCTAGTTAGTTTCCAATACCCGATGACTTCAGACAACCTTGTACCAAGCATCATCGAGTCTGATCAAGGAGAACAAACCCATGAAAAAACAAGAGCAACTGCAATTGGAGCATTTTCGGCAGATGGAGCAGTTGGAGCTTGCCTACTATGACGCCGAGTTCATCACCCCGTACGAGGAAAGCTATAACTGGTATCGCTATCGGCCTGACAGCATCGTCGCCATGGAGGATGACGGACGGATTGTCGCTTTCATGAACCTGCTCCCTGTCAAGAAACACATCTACGAGCAGATCGCAGCGGGGCGTTTCAACGACAGCCTCATGACCACAGCGGATATCGACGATCCGAAGCTGCCTGGCGAGTCAGCCCATTACTTTTTGTCTTGCGTCGTTGTCGCCGATGCTTATCGGAAAAGTGGCGCCCTGCCTATCATGCTCCACCATTATCTCGACGTGCTGGATGAGGTCGAACGAAGCGGCACTCGCATCCACTCGATCATCATTGATACGTTAACGGCTGCCGGCAATCGGTTTGCCCGCCGTCTCGGGATGACTCTTCTGTGCGAAAGCGACCACGATTCCCATGTATACGAGTGCAGTTATGCGACCTTCAAGCAACATGTACGTAGCCACTATCCGCTGACGGAAACTCGTCTTCGGTAAAAAATGGCTGCCATTCCTTGGCCATCCGGCAAGGTCACGATGCCGTCGCTGAATTTTTACGAACAAAAGAAGCACAGTTATGGCAGTGAACATAACCAAAGAAGCCCTGCCCCGACTGGGAGTAGGCGCGGTCATCCGCAATGAGCGCAGCCTTACTCCGCTTGTCCAAGCAATTGAGCGATCTCTTTTTCCTCGCGTTCAAGGGCAATATCGAGCGGAGTCTGACCACGATCGTCCTTTTGCGTTTTATCCGCTCCGTGCGCAAGCAGCACCTCGATGACATCCAGCCGTTCCTCCCCGTCAGACACTTGTGTGTGCAGCGGGGCACTTCCGTCATGCGCCGCAGCGTTGACATTCGCCCCATGCCGAATCAGCAGGGTGGCAATCTCCGGGTACAAGACGATGTGCAGCGGCGTGATGCCCTCATCGTTTTTGGCGTGAACATCGGCACCTTTTGCGATCAACCATTCAAGCAGCTCTTCGTCTTCAGTCATCACCGCCGCATGCAAGATGGAAAACTCATACTCGTCCTTGCCATGAATCAAATCGGGCTGCTTTTGCAAGATCCGTTTGACCTCATCGAAATCGTCTATTTCTGTTGCTTCGTACAAATCTTCGAATGTATATGCCATTGCGCTCTCTTCCTTTTCCTTTGGACTTCTTCTGCAAAACGCTTCGGCAAAAAAATGCAATATCCTGTTTTTTCCACAAAAAAACCGACTCCCATTACAAGAGTCGGCCTTCCTGTTTGATTTCCAGCAATTCTTCGCTCGGTTCTACCTGGCCAAAGCCGATGCTGTCCATGACATCTGCCAGCGTATACCGCCCGAGGAACAAGATTAGCTGCTGCTCAGCCTGATTCATCAATGACTCCAAATGCCGATCGAGCTGCACGCCAACCTCGCCGCAATCCAGCTCTTCCTGGCTGTCTTCCTCACGTTCTTCCGGGAGAGAGCGGTAAATATCGGCCAGCGTCAACTCTTTCGGGCACTTCGTCATGTAGTAGCCGCCGACGCGCCCCTCTTTTGCCTCCACAATACCGGCACGGGTCAACTGGGCCATGACACGCCGCAAAAAAGTGGCATGTGTCTTGACTTGGGCCGCAATCGTCGCGCTCGATAGCACTCCGCCACTCTGGGCGAGCCAGACCAGTACGTGAACAGCAATCCGAAAGCGCGGCTTGGCTATCTGATCAATTCGATTCAGCTTCATGCTCACACAACCTGTCGTTTACAGCTTGCAGGAACCGTCCGCGCAATTGTCCCCGGCTGTCTTTTCTTTTTCATCCTGGCCGACAAACTGGAGAGGGGCAGCAGCCTGTTCTTCCTCCCATACTTTGTTCAGCGCTCCCAGGAACACTTCTCCAGGCTGCGCGCCGGATACCGCGTATTTGTTGTTGAAAACGAAGAACGGCACGCCGTTGATGCCAAGATCGGCACCTCTTTGCTTGTCTTCCTGCACCTTGTCTTTGTATTCGTCACCGGCCAGCATGGCGAGCGTCTCCTCTTTGTCCAGTCCAACCTCGGAAGCGAGCTGCGCCAATACTTCGTGATCTCCCAAGTGCAGCGATTCCGTGAAGTACGCTTTCAGCAGTCTTTCCTTCATCTCCGTCATTTTGCCGTGAGTAGCCGCATAGTGAGCGAGACGGTGGGCATCAAACGTATTCGTCGGAATCATCGTGTCAAAGTAATAGTCCAGACCGACGCCTTTTGCCTGTTGAGCTACACGGTCATTCATGCCTTTTGCTTGCTCAAGCGACATGCCGTATTTGGACGCCAGCACCTGATGCATGTCCATGTTCGTATCGCGCTCCATGGTTGGATCGAGCTGGAAGCTGCGGTAAACGACCTCGACCTGATCCTTGTTCGGGAACTGCGACAAAGCTCCTTCCAGTTGACGCTTGCCAATATAGCAAAACGGGCAGGCAAAATCAGACCAAACTTCTACTTTCATCGTACATCCTCCTCTTATTCAACGGCTCTTGCCAACGGGCCAACCGTAAACTGCAATCGTTACAAGCACATTATACACCATCTATTTGCTGTATGCTGCACTTTTGAGGAGAAAGCGACACTTTGCCCGTCACCGAGCCAGTCGGATGATCCGATCACAAATCGTTTCCGCATCCTCCTTGTCATGGGTCACCAATATCGTCGTGATGTGCGCGTGGCGAAGCAGCTGCTTCAAATCTTCCCGTATTTTCTTTTTCAAATCCGCGTCCAGGTTGCTGAATGGCTCATCCATCAATAAAATCGCGGGACGCGGCGCCAAGGCCCGGGCAAAAGCTACCCGCTGCTGCTGCCCGCCGCTCAGCTCGTGCGGATACCGCTTTCCGTAGCCCTCCATCTGTACGAGAGACAGCATTTCCCCCAGACGTTGTTCCCGTTCCCTTTTGGTCAGCCGATGCAGTCCAAACAAAATATTTTGTTCGACGGTCAGATGAGGGAACAGAGCGTAATCTTGAAAAATCATCCCGACCCCACGATGCTCAGGCTCGACAAACTGCCGCGGATCGACCAGCACTTTTCCAGCGATCAAAATCCGCCCTCCCGCAGGAGCTTCCAGCCCGGCGATCAAGCGCAGCAACGTGCTTTTTCCACAGCCGCTGCTTCCCAGTATCCCGACGATCTCCCCTTGCTCCATGCGCAGCGAAAAATCGCGCACGACAGGCCCGCTCCCCGTATCATAGCCAAATGTGACATTCTCCAATTGAAAAAAGCTCATTTTGCCTGCCTCTCCCCCAGCCAGTGATAAAAGTAAACCGAAACGATGCCGACACCGATGATGAGCAGCGAAGGAATCGACGCCTGATGAATCTGCTCATCGCTGGCGTATTGGTACGCTTTCGTCGCCAAAGTTTCGAAGTTGTAAGGACGAAGCAGCAAAGTAAGCGGCAGCTCCTTGACGATCTCCATGAACACGAGGATGAACCCGGTAATTACTGCGCCCTTGATCAACGGCAAATCCACTTTGAAAAAAGTGCGCGTCATTCCCATGCCGAGCAAGCGGGACGCCTCCGCATAACGGTTTCCCGTCTTTTCAAATCCCGCTTCCACTGCGTTGTAGCCGACCGCGAGAAAGCGGATGATGTACGCGAAAATGAGCATGAACAGCGACATGCTGATGACCAGCTTGCCTTCCGCGAAGCCCAGCCAGGCGTACAACGGCGCAAGCTCTTTGTCGAGTGAAATCACGACGGCAAGCACGCCGATGGACAATACCGCTCCCGGGATCGAATAGCCCATGGAGATCAGCCTAGTCATGACCAGCGAAAATACGGAAGTTCGCGAGTAGCGAATGACATTTGCCACTGTGACCGCCAAAATCATCAAGAGCGTGATGGAGATGCAGGAAATCAGCAATGTATTGGTCAAAAGCTGCACAAATACGTCGTTCAGCACTTCCTTGTACGTCCACGTCGCCCAAACTGCCAATTGCGCGACCGGAATGAAAAAAGACAAAGCTGCGACCGCGACACAAAAGCACAGCACCGCGTACTGGGGCAGCCCCTTCAGCTTTCTCCTGCGCAATGGCGTCATGCGGTTGGTCGGGGAACTGAACTTTTTGCGTCTGCGCACCAGCCGTTCGACCACAAAAATCCCGATAATCAAGCTCATGAGCCAGGCCGCCAGACGAATTGCAGAATCGACGTCATACATGCCGAACCACGTCTTGAAAATGGCAGCCGTAAACGATTGAATGCCAAAATGCTTCGTGACGCCAAAATCGTTCAGCACTTCAAACGCAACGAGACTTGCCCCGCCGGCAATCGCAGCCTGCGAGAGTGGCAGCACGATGCGCCAAAAGATGTGCAACGAATTTTTCCCCAGCAAGCGGGCGTTCTCGATGAAAGCCGCGCTCTGCTTTTCCATGAATGTTTTCGCAATCAAATACACGTACGGGAACAAAAACAGCGTGAAAATAAAAATAGCGCCCTTCATGGACATGATGTCAAAATAGCGCTGATCGGGAGCCAGCCCCCATTCATTTCGCAAAAAAGTTTGAATACTCCCCGTATAGCTCAGCATGTTGCCGTACGTATACGCGGCAATATACGGCGGGATCGCCAGCGGCAGTACGAAAGCGAACGAAAAAAAACGCCGCAGCGGAAAGTCGTAGGCAGCTACCAGCCAAGCCAGCGAAACGCCTACGACGATCGTACAGGCCACAGTTCCCAGCACAAGCAAGAGCGATTGCAGCGCGTAGTCCAGCAGCATGTATTCCTGAATATGCTGCCAGTTCTCGGTCGTTCGCGCAAACAGTCCGAGCAAAATATAAAGAGACGGGAGAAGGGCCAAAACGGCCCCTGTCACGCTCAGCGCTACCCACCCGTTCCACTTTCGTTTCAGGCTTCTTCGCAACGCAGCTCCCGTCATCTTTTATTTCCACCCTGCCTTGTTCATCAGTTCAACGGCTTTTTTGTTGTTCTCGCCGAGCTTTGCAAAGTTCAGTTCTTGTGTTTTAAACTCTCCCCACTCTTTCAACAGCGCAGGCTGCTCTGCCTCGGCGTTGACAGGAAATTCAAAGCTGCCTTGTGTCAACATCGTTTGGCCTTCTTTGCCCGTGATGTATTCCACCAGCTTGATGGCATTGTCTTTGTTTTTGGCGTGCTTGGTCAGGCCGATGCCGCTGATGTTCATATGTGTGCCAGTCGTAGTTTGGTTCGGGAAAAATACGCCGATATTTTCTGCGACCTTCACTTCTTCGGCGTCTTTGGAGTTCAGCATTTGCCCGACGTAGTACGTGTTCATGATCGCAACATCGCCGATCTTGGCAGCGATGGCTTTTGCCTGATCACGGTCGCCGCCCTCCGGCTTGCGAGCCAGATTGTTGACGAGGCCAGTTGACCAGTCCTGGGCAGCCTGTTCGCCGTTCAGCTCAATGAAAGAAGCGACCAGCGATTGGTTGTACAAGTTGGAAGAAGAACGCACCAGCACTTTGCCCTTCCATTTGTCGCTCGCCAAATCTTCATAAGTAGACAGCTGCTCCGGCTTCACGCGGTCTTTTGCATACACGATGACGCGAGCGCGGGTCGCCATGCCGATCCACTCATTGTCGGAATCGCGCCATTTGCTCGGCACGTTTTTATCCACCTCGGCGGAAGTGATTGGTTGAAGAACGCCATTTTGTTTGGCATAGTTCAGCACGCCGCCATCCACGGTGATGAACAAATCCGCTTCCGAGCTTTCCCCTTCGCGCTTCAGGCGTTCAACCAGCTCCTCGGCAGTTCCTTTTACTTCGTTGACCTTGATCCCGGTTTGCTTGGTAAACTCGCTGAACAACTTGCTGTCGATCTCGTAGTGTCTGGCCGTAAATACGTTGACAACCTGATCCTTGCTTGCCTTCTCGTCCGCTTTTGGCGCTTCCGTGCTGGCTTGCGGCTGATTCGCGCTGCCTTCGCCTTGCCCTTGTCCGGCACCGCAGCCTGCCATGAACGGCACGGTCAGCATCGTAAAAAGCATGAGACCGAGCATGCTTGTTTTTCTCATCTTGATTCGTCCCCTTTACTCCGGTTGTTTTGATAATGAATATCATTTCCAATCGACAAGGCTTATTCTAGCGAAACAAAATGAGAAAACGATGAGAAAATCAAAAAAACATTTTTGTCCTCATTGCACGCCCGCGCGAATCGGCAAGAAGACGTTTACAGTCGTCCCTTCCTGCTCGATGCTCTCGATGGACAAAGCCCCGTTGTACCGCTCGACCAGCCGCTTCGCGATCGACAAACCAAGCCCGTTCCCTTCTGCGCTGCCGCTTTTGCGGTTTCGTGCCTTGTCTACCCGATACAGGCGATCTGTGACAAAAGGCAAGTCTTTTGCCGGAATGCCAATCCCTGCATCCTTGATGGCCAGACACACTCTTTCTTTTTGCACCGTCGCCTGCACAGCGATCCGTTTTCGTTCCCGCGAATACTTGACGGCGTTGTCGAGCAGGATCAGCAAAATCTGCTCCAGGTGCTCCACCGATATCGCAAGCCTCACTCCTGACAGCTCTCGCAAATCACGCTCCATGGTGAAAGCCGGATGCAGCACATTCACTTTTTTGATCGTCTGCAAAATGACTTGCTCCGGCTCGCACACAGCCGTTGCTTCATCCATTTGCAAGTTTTCCGCCCGCGTCAGTGCCAGCAGTTCTTCTACCAGCGCTTTTAACCTCGCCAGCTCCTGAATCGAGATTTGCAAAGATTCCTCCAGAACAGCGGGGTCATGCTTGCCCCAGCGATGCAGCATGCCCAAATGCCCTTCGACGATCGCGATTGGCGTCCGCAATTCATGCGAGGCATCCTCGACGAATTGCCGCTGCTGTTGAAAAGAACGTTCGACCTTGTCCATCATGACGTTAAACATGTTCATCGTCGTAGCGATCTCATCGTGGTTATCGTAAAAGGCGATCCGCTCAGCCAGCCCTTTTTGCTTCACATTTTTCATCGTCTGATTCATCGCCTGCAGCGGCTTCACCAGCTGGCGAGCCAGCATCCGCCCCCCGAGGCCGCTGATGATAACCGCAACGAGACAGCCGATCGCCATAAATTGAAACAGCGCTCCGCTCAGTTGCTCAAATTCGTTGATGTTTTTTACAATCTCCACCGTGCCGTCAAACTGAAAAATCGTGATCGGGCGCTCCATCAACAGCAGATTGCCTTTGACGTGCATGCTCCGCCACTGTTCGTGCGGGGAGCCAGTGATCGTAGCTGCCAGGCTGTCCTCGATGCCATTGGACACGACAGCGACCGGGTTTCCTTGTTCGTCGAGGATGCGGATTCGCTGGTCTTGCTGGTTGATTTTTTGCAGGAAGCCGCGCATTTCGTCGAGATCGGCCCCCTCAAAGGAAATCTCCCTTTCCAGAGCAAAATTGAGAATCTCGCGCATCGTTTTTTCGGTGGCTTGTTCCTCCTGATGGATCATCCATTTTTCCACAAAAAAGTATTGGACGGTATTGTAGACGATGAACACACAAAACAGCAGCACGGACGACCAAAGGGTCAGCTTCCATTTGATCGGAAGTCTGGACAGGCGCGACGGGGTGTATTTTTTCATTTGCGCATCACGTATCCGATTCCGCGAACGGACTGAATGTAGCTGCCTTCCTGTGCCGAGTCGATTTTGTTGCGCAAGTAGCGCACGTACACGTCGACCACGTTCGTTTCCACCGCCGACTCGTATCCCCATACCGTGTCCAGCAGCACATCGCGGGGCAATACGCGGTTGATGTTTTTCATGAACACCACCAGCAGATCATACTCTCTTTTCGTCAGCTCGATGGTTTGGCCGGCTTTTGCTACCGTGCGGGCTTCCAAATCTGCGACAAGCTCGCGAAAAGCAAGCTTCGTCCGCGTCAGGTCGGTCTGTTCCTCCTGTCTGCGGAACACGACCCGCATTCGCGCAAGCAGCTCCTCAATGGCAAACGGCTTCGGGATGTAGTCGTCTGCGCCGCTGTCCAGACCCGAGACGCGATCATCGATACTGTCCCTGGCCGTCAGCATGATGATCGGCGTTTTTTTGCGTTCGCGAATGGCGCGGCACACTTCGATCCCATCGATTTCCGGCAGCATCAAGTCGAGCAGTACGAGATCCCACTCTTCCTTTAGCGCAAGCTCCAGTCCTGTTTTTCCGTCATCAGCGACAACGACGGAAAACGATTCGTGGCGCAATTCAAGCTCGATAAATCTTGCCATGTTTTTTTCATCTTCAATCAAAAGCACTCTTTTCATCGTTTACTCACCTTTTGTCCCTCATGGGGAAGTCCATCTGATTGTAGATGATAATAATTATCAGCGTCAACATAAGCGACTCGTTCGTCGATGAACCATCCGCCCATTTGCTACATAGGATGATCATCGTAACCATTCCATCATGAGGGGGATGTGGAAATGAACGGGTATTCGCCTTATTTTTACGACGCGAGAATGATTTCTTCCTCATACCCGGCTGCGCCGACACAAGCCTATGCGCAAATTCAGGGCGGGCCGCTGGCTCCGAACCTGAACGGCTATGTCGTCTTCACGGACGTTCCGTACGGGACAGAGGTGTATGTGGAAGCGATCGGTTTACCGCCCTACAAGCCTGCATCCGGCAATCAACAGCCGATCGGTCCTTTTGGCTTTCACCTGCACGACCACGGCGTGTGCACAGTCGGCAATGCCGACGATCCTTTTACCGCAGCGGGAAGCCACTGGAACCCGACCAACCAGCCGCACGGCAACCATGCCGGCGACTTCCCCGTACTCTTTTCCAATGACGGGTACACGCGAATGAGCTTTTTTACCAACAAGTTCAGGGCAGCAGATGTCGTCGGAAGATCAGTGATCATTCACCAAAATCCCGACGACTACCGGACACAGCCATCCGGGAATAGCGGCAAAAGACTCGCCTGCGGCATCATCATGCCCGCCTAGCCCCATCACAGCTCAACTCCATGACAAATGCAGCGCTTCTCCGCAATCTCTCCCCCGCTCTTCCTGCCATGGACGCCAAAAAGCACAGAGACGCAGCCCCTGTGCTTTTCGTTTTCTTTTTTCCATACCTGTCTATCCGCGCAGCAGCGACAGATCGAAGCGCGGGACAAGCCCTTCCTCCGCTGCACGACCGAGCAAGGCAGTAATCGCCGCATAGCCATCTTCGCCCAAGTCTCGGGTAAATTCGTTTACGTACAAGTCAATATGTGCCTTGGCAACCTCAACAGACAACTCTTGCGCATGGCACATGACATACTCCTCGGATGCTGTCGGGTTCGCCCAGGCGTACTCAACCGATGCCCGCGTCCAGTTCGCCAGCGACTCCAAATCCATCGATCTGCGCGCGATGATCGCTCCCAAAGGAATAGGCAGATTCGTATCCGCCTCCCACCAGTTGCCGAGATCGGTCATGAGTGAAAGACCGTAATTTTGATAAGTAAAGCGCGCTTCGTGGATGACCAGCCCCGCGTCGATTTTGCCGTCTCGTACAGCTGGCATGATTTCATGGAACGGCATCACGACGATTTCTCCGACGCCTCCCGGGACGTTTTGCGCTGCCCATAAGCGGAACAACAAGTAAGCTGTGGAACGCTCGCTCGGTACCGCCACCCGTTTGCCGGACAGCCGGGCCGGATCGTTGGCACTCGCGCCGGAATCGCCTTGCGTCAGGACAAGCGGGCCGCACCCTCTGCCCAAAGCCCCTCCGCACGGAAGCAGCGCGTACTTGTCCAGCACCCACGGCAAGGCGGCGTAAGAAATTTTCATCACTTCCGGGCCTTCCGCCCGCGTCGCAAGCGTATTCGTAATGTCAATGTCTGCGTACATGATGTCCAGTTCCGGTGCGCCAGGGATCAAGCCATGCACCCAGGCGTGAAAGACAAACGTATCGTTCGGACACGGTGAAAATGCAATCTTCATCTACAGCACCTCCCGCAATACTGCGCTTCCTTTTTGCAAAGCTTCCAGAGCGTCTTTGATCCGCCAAGCCGACTTGTCGCGCGGACCAATCGCATTGGAAACTGTTCTGATCTCCAGTACAGGCACTCCGCTTGCTTGCGCGGCGATGGCAACGCCGTAGCCTTCCATTGCCTCCGCGAGCGCCCCCGGCATTCTTTCTGCCAGTGCCTGCGCCGTTTGCGCCGTTCCCGTCACCGTGGACAGCGTCAAAATTTGCCCGCGATAAATAGGCAAGCCCGCCTGCAACATCGCTTGCTCCACCTGCTCTGCCAGTTCATCCGCGACTGGTACGCGCGCAGAACCAAACCCTAGCTCGTCCACACTGTGAAAACCATCCGGTGTCTCGGCCCCCAAATCGGCGCACACAATCTCGCTGGCAACCACGAGCGAACCGACATCTGCACGTCCGACGAATCCGCCGCATATTCCGGCACATACGACCAGATCGTAGCGAGCTTCGGTCAAAGCCCGTGCTGTGCTGGCAGCCGCAGCTGCTGGCCCCACGCCTCCGATCAAAAAGGTGAACCGCTCATCTTCACCAATACCTGCGATGACCGCATCCCGTTCAACCGCTACCGATGTAACGATCAGGATGCGCTGCTTTTTTTGCTGATCAAGCATCTTTTCGCCTGCCCTCCTTCCGCTCTCCCTGCTTGTTTTCATCCTGTTTGAAAAAACTTTTTCCTCCTCCACGTTATCGCTACTTTTCTTTGCTGTAAAGTGTTTGACTTGTTTGTATAGCGAAAGGAAATTACTTACACTGAGATTGGGAATACTGATAGTGAAACTGCACCTTCCTTGCCGGAAAGGTATTGACAATGTGCTTCTAATAAAATATATTAGGTTACGAAACGTAAGTTAATTATGTTGAATAAGTTCAACTTTTTTCATCCACTATGTAAATAAAACACAATCTCCTGGAGGTAAATGATCATGAGCAAAGACTTTTTTACAGCCGTTAAAGACAGAAGAACTTATTATGGAATCAGCAAGGAAGCCGTTGCTTCTGACGAGCGCATCCGCGAGCTTGTTGAAGAAGCCGTAAAGCATACTCCATCTTCCTTTAACTCGCAAAGCGCCCGCGTTGTTGTGCTTTTGGGCGAACAACACGATAAACTGTGGAACCTCACAAAAGAAACATTGCGCAAAATCGTTCCAGCCGAAAACTTCGCTCCTACGGAAGAAAAAATGAACGCATTTGGCAATGGCTACGGCACGGTTCTGTTCTTCGAAGACCAAAGCGTAGTGAAAGGTCTGCAAGAAAAATTCACAGCCTACAAAGACAACTTCCCGGTTTGGTCCGAGCAATCCTCCGGCATGCTGCAATTCGTCGTGTGGACTGCCCTGGAAACAGAAGGATTCGGTGCATCCCTGCAACACTACAACCCGCTGATCAATGAAGAAGTGCAACAAACATGGAACCTCCCAAGCGAGTGGAAGCTGATCGCGCAAATGCCGTTCGGCAAGCCAACCGCGCAGCCTGGCGAGAAACAGTTCCAGCCAATCGAAGAGCGCGTGAAGTTCTTCGCCTAATTTTTTCACGGCTCATGACAAGACGGCGCGAAGCCATTTCAGCTTTTCGCCGTCTTTGTCTATATTTTACCGGGAAGATATTAAAGTAAGCGATTGATTTCCGCATTTGTCTGTGGTAGTATTAACTTAAACAAAAGATGTTTCAAAAAAGCGTTCACATATTGTAAAGGGTTTACAGTTATGTTTGAACCTTTCACAATGTGTGAATTTTATTTTATCCACAAATAAAAGTTGCATATTCATTTTAATATTGTTGGAGGTAACACCCATGCAAACAGGTACAGTAAAATGGTTCAACGCTGAAAAAGGTTATGGTTTCATCGCAGTTGAAGGCGGAAACGACGTATTCGTTCACTTCAGCGCAATCACTGGCGACGGCTTCAAAACTCTTGAAGAAGGCCAACGCGTTGAGTTCAACGTAGTAGAAGGCAACCGCGGCCCACAAGCTGAGAACGTTGTAAAACTGTAATTGACTCACGAAGCTGCCCTTGCTGCATAGCGGGGCGGCTTTTTTTATTGCCTTTTTCAGGCGGAAAAAGGCGGTTTTTGTCGATCAGCGTTATAAAATTCGGACTTTGTCCCTAAAGAGCTGTTGACAATAGTCAACGCTCCCCATATAATCACGTTATAATGCAGCGAAAAGCAATGGCGCTTTCCAGCATGAAGTTTTCAAAATTTTACGCAATGATAGTGATTCCTTCGCTTATTTTCTAACTCTGTTTGAAAGCGGTTCCAGATGGTTAGCAATCATAAAGCTGTTTAAACAAGTCCATACAAAATAAGCAAAGGCGCTTAGGTACATCCTGTTTTCAGGGATTCCTAAGCGCTTTTATTGTTTACATCTTTCAAAAAGGTGGGGTTGTCCATGGAGCACATTGGAAGTGTCATTATTTACATCATCATGCTATGCGCAGTCATCGGTGCGATCGCAGCAATCCGCAACAGCGATGAAGGGCTTGGCAAGGAGTTCATGGAAGGGATTCACTCAACCGGTTACATCTTCGTACCTGCTGCCGGTATCATGGCCTCTCTCCCTTATATTTCCTGGTTTGTAGAAAAAGCCGTATCGCCGATTTTCCACAAAATTGGCGCCGATCCTGCGCTGGCAGCGACCGCGATTTTGGCCTCTGACATGGGTGGATACCAACTGGCGAACATTTTGAAAAGCTCGACCGAGGGTTGGGTAATGGCAATGGTAGTCGGTCTGATGGCTGGTGCCACGATCGTATTCTCCATTCCGATGGGACTTGCCATGCTGGACAAGCGCGACCACAAATACATGGCGCTTGGCGTCATGTCCGGGATTTTGACTGTTCCGATCGGCGCTTTTATCACCAGTGCCATTCTCTCTTTGACAAATGCGCAAGTGCGTGCTGAAATCTCTACGAATGCTGACTCCACCTACGCTTTTGCAATCGGAATCGGCCAGGTTTTGCTGAACTTGTCTCCTATCCTCATTTTCGTAATAGCGATTGCCGCTGGTCTGCGCTTCATGCCTGACCTGATGATTCGCGGATTCATGATCTTCGGTAAAACAATGGACGCTGGTATCAAACTCGTACTCGTGTTCTCGATCGTGCAATACTTTACTGGCATCTTTACTACCCTCTTTGGCGCTTGGGGCTTCGATCCGATCATCGCCGACCCGAAAGACCAGTACCGCGCCCTGGAAACAGCCGGTTATATCGGTATCATGCTCTGCGGTGCGTTCCCGATGGTATACTTGCTGCGTAAATACGCGGCGAAGCCACTGGAAGCACTCGGTAACAAACTGGGTCTTAGCCCAACAGGCAGTGCGGGGCTTCTGGCAACTGTCGCAAACATTTTGGCGATGTTCCGTCTCGTGCGTTCCATGCCGCCAAAAGACAAAGTGGTAAACATCTCGTTTGCCGTATGTGCAGCGTTCTTGCTGGGTGACCACTTGTCCTTCTCTGCGAACTTCCAGCCTAACATCATCTTGCCTGTCATGCTCGGCAAGCTCGGCGCAGGTGTCATTGCAATCGCGCTCTCTTACTGGCTGTCTGTGCCAAAAGCACTGGAGCTGGAGAAACAAGATCGCGCAGCTGGCATCATCGGCCCTGATGAATACAAGGATCACCATGCATCCAATAAAGCTGCTTCTGAAGTAGCTGCTACGAAAGAATAAAAAGCAAGGCCGTCCATCAAGGGCGGCCTTTTTGCTGTTTGTATGCAGTATATATGTCAAGTCATCGTCACGGCGCCCGCAAAATGATGCTCACACCGCCAAGACAGCCTCATGACACCGAGCCAGTCGGACAAATCCGCTGCTTTTTTGCGCCATGCCTTGCGCAAAAAAGCAACACGTCTCAGAACGTCCTGCTGTACATACGCTGTACTGTATTGGCAAAAATGCGACAAGGAGCTGATTTCTGGATGCATTCCCCTGTCTATTTGGGAAACAATCGGCTTTTGCTCACGACTTGCTATGGCAAAAAGCTGCTTAGTCCCTCGGAAGACTTGAGTGTGGGCGTTGAGCTTGCGGCAAACGGAACCCATGAGAGCCCGCTGACCCGCTATTTTTGCCAGCAGGTGAAGCCTCGTCAGGTCGTTGTAGAGCTGGGTGCCCACATCGGCTATTTTACCATTTTGCTCGGTCAATTGATCGGACCGACCGGAAAGCTGTTTGCGCTAGAGCCGCACCCGCGCTGCCATGCCTTTCTGCTGGACAATCTCTCTATCAACTATTTTCACGACCGCGTACAGAGCTATCGGCTGGCGGCCTTTTCCCGGAAGTCGCGCATTTCGTTCTACGCCTCCCGTCGCTTCCTCGGCAACAGCTCGCTGCAACAACACAATGAAGCTTACCACAAGCACTATCTGGATGAATTTGACCAGCTCGAAGTGGACGCTGTCGCCGTCGACGATCTGCTTCCGCCAGACCAGAGCATTGATTTCGTCAAAGTCGATATTGAAGGCGGCGAATACCAAGCTTTTCTCGGCATGGAACGGGTACTCTCCACCCAAGCGAAAAACGTCGTCTTTGAGCTGAACCGCAACATGCTGCAAGCGGATTGGGAGCCGTTCGCCCAACTGCTTTGCCACTATCGCCAGACGTTCTCCAAGCGCTTCTTCGTCCTCAATAGCGAAGGCTCAACGGTAGAAATCGACCTCGATATCGTGCTGGCGACCGGAGAGTGCCCTTATTTGATTATGACCGATTGATCTGCGGCCAAAATTCAATTATACATATCAGAATTTGCTTATTTTTTTTGTGTAATGTGCAATTGAGCAGTAGTCAAGCAAAAATGAATGTTATAATAAAAAGGTACAAAATTTCACAATGGGGAGAGAAACGATGGAACAACTCAATGCACAATCGACTCATCAAAAATTACCCATTGGAAAGTTGCTGAAGAGAATCTTCTTTATTCTCGTCGGTGCTTCCCTTGTATCTGTGGCTCTGGAGATTTTTCTGGTGCCGAACAAGATCATCGACGGAGGAATCGTAGGTATCTCCATCATTGCCTCGCATCTCACATCTCTGTCTCTTGGCATCTTCCTATTCTTGCTTAACTTGCCTTTTCTCATAATCGGCTATAAGCAAATCGGAAAGACCTTTGCAATCTCTACGCTTTTCGGGGTAAGTATCATGTCCCTCGGAACCACTCTGCTGCATCCCGTTCCCGGACTGACGGATGATCCGCTGCTTGCTGCGGTGTTCGGCGGTATTATCATGGGGATTGGAGTGGGACTTGTTCTGCGCTACGGCGGCTCTCTGGATGGTACGGAAATTATCGCAGTACTGTTTAACAAAAAGTCTCCGTTCTCCGTTGGTGAGATCGTCATGTTTATCAACCTATTCATTTTGAGCAGTGCCGGATTCGTATTCGGTTGGGATCGCGCGATGTACTCGCTGATTGCCTATTACATTGCTTTCAAAATGATCGATCTGACCATCGAAGGCTTCCAGGAATCCAAATCCGTTTGGATCATTAGCGAAAACCACAAGTTGTTGGGAGACGCCATCGTTGCCCGTTTGGGACGCGGTATCACCTACTTGAAAGGGGAGGGTGGTTATACCGGAGATGACAAGAAAGTCATTTTCTGCATCATCACCCGTCTGGAAGAAGCCAAGCTGAAGCTGATCGTCGAGGAGCTTGATCCGAATGCCTTCCTGGCAGTCGGCAACATCCACGATGTACGCGGCGGGCAGTTCAAGAAAAACGCCATTCACTAAGAAGCTCTGCAAAAAAAAGTGCCGCCTGACTATCAGCGGCACCTTTTTTTATGTCTTTGTCGGCTGGCTGCCATGACTTGCTGTCTGCGTCTGGCAAGGAAACGTCATCACTACCTCTGTTCCCTTCCCCGGCTCGCTTTTGACCTCGATGTTCCCGGCGTGGGCGAGAACAAGCTGTTTGGCGATAGCCATCCCCAGTCCGGTTCCGCTCGTATCCTCTTTGGTGTGCCCCCCGCGATAATAGCGTTCAAACAAGCTCGCTTTTGTTTTTTCGTCCATCCCCGGACCATTGTCCGCGATGCGAACTGCAAAGCTGTCAGGGGCAGCAAGACTGACCTCTACGCGCACAAGCGTCCCTTTGGGAGTATGCCGGATCGCATTGGTCAAAATGTTGATGACGATCCGCGAAAACCATTTCGGATCGAGCAGCGCCACGATTTTTTCCTCTTGAGCCTCAAACTCGATCTCGTGCCCAGACGCGCTCGGCTCGTTTACCAGGTCAGCTGTTATTCTGCGGATCGCCTCCACGACAGACACTGGCTCTTTCATCAGCGGCAGCGCGTGGTTTTTTAAGCGGTACGTCAAATTCAAGTCTTCGATCAGGCCATTCATGTAATCGGCTTTCTCCCGGATCGTTCGGCCAAACTGGTTTACTTCCGCCCTGCCCCACTCGTACTGCTCCGACTCCAGCATGGTCGCATAGCCAAAAATCGAGCTGAGCGGCGTCTTCAAATCATGGGAAAGCCCGGATATCCATTCTTCGCGCGTTTTCTCGATGTCTTTTTGCCGTTCTTCATTGGTCTGTAAAGTATGGCTCAGCTTCGCCAACGCATCAAAAATGTCCTGAAAGACGGCGAACGACTTTTTCCGCTTGCCTTTTCGCGTCGTTCCGATGCGCCGACCGTTTTTGCCAATCGGCTCTGCATAGCGTCCTTGCGCCAGGTTGCCCAGCCAGTTCACCATATGCAAAAGCGGTTTCCCGACCCGCAGCGCATACCAGCTGCCCGCCAGCAGCACAGACACAATCAGGACGGCGCCCACCTGCAAAAACGAATAGGCAATCATGTTGTCGACGGACTCAGCCGCAGCTCCCGGGCGATACCACGGGTTGGCAACACCCACGATATACGTAAAACCGCTCGCCTTGTCGTAGCGGCTAGTGGTGATGACAGGGACGTTTCGACTTTCTTTGCCGTTCTGTAAAATCGGGATCAGATCGAGCTGCTTGGCTGCATCTGCTGCGTTGTACTCCGCGACGAGCTTGCCTTGCCGATCATAAATGGCGTACCAGCCCTTTTCCCGGGAGAAGCTGTTCGCAAGCTCGGCAGGAACCGGGGAGCCAACTGTCGGTTTTGCTGCCAAAAGCTGCGCCATCAAGGCGTTTTCCGGAGCTGGCGTCCCGTACAGCACGATTACTTTTTGCTCCGACAGCTCCTGTTCTACCACCCAATGCTTCACGTAGTAAGCCGAAGCCTGGTCGTTTTGCGTCTGCGTGATCCACTCTCCCGGCTCATACGCTTGCGGGATAGTCGCCGGGGTGCGATACGCATACAAAAGCTTCCCTTTCGGATCGATAATCTGCAGCCAGCCGTTGTGGCTATCGACGCTTTTTTTCACTCGGTCGTTGACACTTATCTTGTCTTGCTCCCATTCGAGCTGCATGCGCAAATCGGAAGCGACCAGGCGGGACAGATCCGTTTCCAGCTCCTCGTTCATGAGGCGATAGCCCAAAACGATGAGCGAGCCGATCAGGCACAGAAGCAAAACCAGCAAAAAGCCGAAAAACTGGCGAACGTATTGGATGATCAGCTTTTTGCGCAGATTCATGCCTGTCTCCCTGGCGTCACCAGCTTGTATCCCAATCCTCTGACGGTAAGCAAATACTTCGGTTGTCCCGGATTTTCCTCGATTCGCTGGCGCAGCTTGTGGATGTGCACCATCACCGTATTTTCATCGAACAGCCCGTACTCGTCCTTCCAGACGTGATCGTAAATTTGTTCTTTGGTGAACACGCGATTCGGATTTTGGCAAAAAAACACCAGCAAAGAAAAGACTTGCGCCGGACAGTCAACCCGCTCGTTGTTCACGGTTAACTCGGCTGCCTCCGCATTGACCTGAAAACGGCCGAAGTCGTAAATTTTCGCTTCCGGCGCAGGTGCTGGCCCGCCCAGCGTTCGGCGCAAGTGCGCCTTCATCCGGGCGACGACTTCCAATGGATGAAAAGGCTTGGTGATATAATCGTCTGCCCCGTGAGCAAAGCCGCTCAATTTGTCAAAGTCGGTTCCTTTCGCCGTCAGGAAAAAAATCGGCGCTTTCGTGCGCTGGCGAACAGCGGAGCAAAGCTCAAAGCCGTTTTTGTCCGGCAGCATGACGTCGAGAATCAGCAAGTCATAATGGCGTTCCTCGACCATCCGCAGCGCCTGTTCGGCTCTTGTGCATGTATCTATATGTACGAAGCCTTCTTTTTGCAAAACGGTTTTTAGCATGTGCAAAATCGCTTCCTCGTCATCTACCAGCAAAATTCTCGCTTCTTGTTCCACATTCTCACTCCCTTTTCCCCCTCATCATATCACGAGCGGGGGCGGCCATTATAAAAGATAAGGTAATGGTAAGGTTGCGTTTTCGTAGAGGAAAGATTCATCCTCTATGCTGTAGGAGAAAGGAGCGAATAACACTATGTGGGCTATTTGCAGGCATGAATATTTTCGTTTGTTCAAAAGTATCAAGTCACTGATTACGATCGCCTTTATCGTCGGCGTGTCGTATTGGGTTTCCGATCTGGTCAATCAAGCGGCAACTTTGATCCCCCAACAAGAACTGGCGAAGGGACACGCCTTGGGCGTTTTTGTATTGATTATGCTTTTGGGACCGCTCTTCGTCTTTAGTCTGTCGCATGACGTCATCAACCGTGAGTTGGCAGGCCGGACGATTCGCTTTCTCGTCACCCGCACTTCCCGGAACAAGATCATCCTGGGGAAATTTCTCGGAATCCTCTGCTTCTGGCTGAGCTGTCTCGTGATTACTTTTGGCGTCGTACTCGCTACTGTGCATACGTTTGACGCCAAAACCTTTTTGCACTGCTTGTCGCTGCTCGTCTATTGCATTTCGCTGGCTCTCTTGCTGTCTCTCGTAGTTCCGCGCCCGAGCTACACGATGTTTCTCGGAATTGTCGTGGCGATGCTGCTCCCGGGTCTTGGATTGTGGAGCACGTTTTCCGAGCAGCCTGCTGCACAGTGGATCGCTTACTTGACTCCGTTTACTTACCTGGAAAAAGGCGGCGCGTGGGTCGGAGTCATCTGGGGCTATGTCGTCCTGTTTCTCGGCGCTTCCATGTATTTGTTCCAAAGGAGGGATTGTTAATGGCCGTCTTTCAAACGATGAAATTGAGCAAACGTTTCGGTGACCGCACCGTCGTCGATCAAGTAAGCCTGTCTGTACAAGGCGGGGAAATCTTCGGGTTTCTCGGGCGAAACGGAGCCGGGAAGTCTACTTTTATCAACATGCTGACAGGGATTATTCGCCCGACTTCCGGACAAATCGAGATGTTTGGCCAGGACGTCCGCGATGAACAATGGAAACGGCGCATTGGCGTCTTGCCGGACTATTCCACTTTTTACGACTCTCTGTCGGCTGCCGATCATCTGCGCTATTTTGCCCGTGTCAAAGGAGTTGCCTTGACGAATGAGGAGTGCATGCGCATCCTCGGAGCGGTAGAGCTTGCTGAACATGCTTCGCGCAAAGCAAAAACTTTTTCTTTCGGGATGAAAAAGAAACTCGGAATTGCCCAGGCAATGATCGGCGATCCGGAAATTTTGTTCCTCGATGAACCTACCTCTGGCGTTGACGTCGAATCCGCCCTGCACATTCAGGAGCTGCTGCGCCGTCTGCACGAGAAGGGCAAAACGATTTTTATGACCTCGCACAACTTGCATGAGGTAGAAAAGATTTGCACCCGCATCGCCATCATGAAAAGCGGAAAAATCGCTTCGCTCGGCAGCCTCGACGAGTTGCAGGCAGCGCAACAGACATGGCGGCAGGTACAAGTTCGCCACTCCGCTTTTGCCACTGACGAGCACCCTGCATTGCACGCATTTATCGCATCGCTCGGTCGCAACCTCAGTTGGGGGGATGGTCGCTTTTCGCTTCAAGTGGATGAGGAACAAAAAGTCGCCGCGCTGGTACGCGCGCTCGTACAGGAACGCGTGGATATTTACGGTGTGAATGTGGAAGTTCCCTCTCTGGAAAAAATCTTTATGCAGGATGATGATACCTATGTCTAGCAAAATGATTTTATTGATTTTGTCCACTGTCTTTGTCTATCGGATTATCTTCAAAAATGACGACTTGTGGACTCCCTCCACATGGCTCCTGATCGGAGTGATTACCGTGAACTTGATCATCATCGTCCGGAAGAAATGGACAGAACGCGGTACAGGCGAGTAAACGAAAAAGACAGCTTTTATCCCGACATTTTGCCGGGACGAAGCTGTCTTTTTCGGCGCAACAGATCACATGAATGATAAGTAAGACGGCAGTTGATCAAGGCGTTCGATCACGGCCAGCGGCTTGTGGTCTGTGGTCGCCGTCTTTCCTTTCGGGTTGAGCCAGATCGCGCTAAAGCCGGCATCGATGGCTCCGGCGACATCTGCTTCCCACGTATCGCCGACAAACAAAACTTCGCCGCTCGCTGCTTCCAGCCGTTCCCGTGCCGTGGCATAAATGCGCGGGTCTGGCTTGTGATAGCCCAAAAGCTCGGAAATAATCACCCGATCTTGCGGAAAATAGGAGGACAACCCTAAACGTTCGAGTTTGATAAACGCCATATCAACCGGGCCGTTGGTGACGATGCCAAGCTTGTGCTGCTCCGCCAGCTGCGCAACGATTTGTTGCACGGATGGATCAGGCTGTACGGCATCGAGACACGCCGCCTGGTACGCACGCTGAAAATCGTCCACGTCCCGGGCTTCGATGATCCGGTTGAAATCAGCCATTGCCCTTTGCATCCGCAGTTGGCGATACTGCGTGAAATCGTATTTTTTCGCAATGACGTCGATCCACAGATCGTCACCGTGGCGACGCAGCGCCGAAAGCAGTCCGGCAGCATCCATGCCTGCTGTTAATGCATGAGTGGCAATCGTTTGCTGCATCCCCTGCTCCCAGCAAGCGGAAAAGTCAAACAGCGTATCGTCGAGATCAAACAGGATCGTACTGAATCGAGACAATGTAGGTCACTTCCTCTTCCATTTTTCCTCTAAATAATACCTGCGCAAGGCTCTGTCTTTTGCTAAGATCATTGTAACGGATTATGAGAGCCGCCATCACGTTTTTGGCATCATTTGCGAAAAAGGAGGAGGATTGACATGTCAGAAGAGAAGCTTGACCAGTTGCTGGAAGGAATGAATGAGCTTCGTTTGGTTACTCGCGCTCTTTTGGATCGAAAGGATAAAACAAACGCCAAACTGGATGCTTTGATAAAGGAAGTGCTGGAGCTAAGGGCACTGTTTCGGAGTTGAAACAAGATATCCCTGTGCTCAAGCAGGATTAGCCTAGCTGATCGGCTTTTTCATCGCCGATTGCCGTACGATTTACTTCGCAGCCAATTCTTTTTCCAGAGCTTCTTTCAATTCCTCCGGCAGCAATATGGACCGCCTCGTGTTGGCATCGATCATCACCATCGTGACATCCGCATCGGCCACCAGCTCGTCATGTATGTTGAACAGCTCATGGCGAATCACGAAGCTTTTTTCTTTCACCCGCAGCGCTGTCGTAATCGCATAAACCTCTTCTCTCATCCGCAACTCTTTGCGATAGTTGATATTAATATTCACGACCACAGGCATAATGGCCCGCCGCTTCAATTCATCGAGTGTAAATCCGAGCTGCCAGATCCAGTCAAAACGCGCCCACTCCATATACTCCAAATACTTGGCATTATTCACATGACCGATTACATCAATATCCGTAGACTGCACGGTAAACGCAAAGCGATGGGCCATTTTCTCTCACTCCTTGGCTGTTGTTTTCTTTAGTATAACGAAAATCGGCAACTGAGTGAATATTCATTCAAAATTTTCCGAATGATCACACTGTTCTTTCCCGTTGATTCTCCTATAATAAAAGAAAGGACAAGCGCCTATTACGGTACGTGAAAGGATGGTTCCATGTTCGAGCAAGAATTGCTGCCTTCTCTGCAAACAGCCCGTTCCCGCTATTTGAACACACTTTCGAACCTTAAGGCTGACGAGCTGCCATTGAAGCTCGCTCCCGAATCAAACTCCATTGGCTTTTTGATTCGCCATATCGCCGAGGTCGAATTTCGCTTCTGTACCATGTTTTTTGCGCGTCCGCTTCCTGATTATATCTCCTCTCTGGCCACGATTGGTCCAGTCAAGGACGAAGGCAATTTTACTGATATGAATGAGCTTTTAGCTATTTGCGAGGCGTCTTACGATTATCTCGTCGATGCTTTGACCACTCTGCCACAGGATGCCTGGGATGTGGCATGCGAAGCTCCCATCGGCACGCTGACTCCCCGTCAGGCTCTCGGTCGCCTGATTTATCATATGGGGTATCATGGCGGACAAATCGGCCTGATTCGCAAATACGGCGGCGCAAGATGACCTTGTCCTTTTCCGGAAAACAACTCGTCATCCGCGAGATGCAGCGTGCTGAGCTGCCGTACGTGCTCGATATGTACAACAGCAATCCACAGTACAACTTGCTGCGCTCCCGTACCGACACCATGAACCTTTCCGAGTTGGAAGCGGAGTACCATTCTGCGCTGGCGATCCCCCATGGCTATTGGCTCCTGCTGACGGTAAAGGAAGCTCCCGTCGGTGTGATGCACGTCGTCCTCTCCAGCGAGCACGATGCGAAAAGCTGGGTCAGTTTGCTCGTTCTGCATGCGTCCTGGCAACGAAAAGGGCTGGGAACAGAAGCGGTGAAGCTGTTTGAAGACTTTTGCCTATTGCGCGGCACCAAACACATTCACCATGGTATTATCGCGTACAATGAACCAGCGCTGCTTTTTTGGGGCAAGCTTGGCTACGAGCAGTATCGTCAAGTAGAAGCACCTGTCGGGCAGTTGACACAGCCTGTCCTGCTGGTCGCCAAATGGCTTGAAGCTTGAACCCTCATCCCGCTAACAAGGAGGTGAATCACAATGAAGCGCCACCTGTATGAATGTGATGTGCCTGTCCTCGCCTAGTCGGTGAGGAAGCGTCTTTTTTCCTGCCTCCCGGCTATACAAGCCTATTTGTACGGATCAGATCATTCCGGGAGGGATTGTTGTTATGTCGTATTCACCATGGAAACAGTCATTGCTTGGCGCCATCTGCCTGACACTTGCGGCAGCGATTTGGGGCGGCGTGTATGTCGTGAGCAAAGTCGTACTGGAAGTCATTCCGCCGTTTACTTTGTTGATCCTGCGATTCGGCATCGCTTTGCTCGTGTTGGGGGCATTCGCTTTGGCCCGCAAGGAAGTCGTTCAGAAAAGAGATTATCCGTTGCTCATGGGCATTGCTTTTGTCGGGGTCACGATCTCGATTGCAGCCCAATTTCTCGGCACCAAGCTCTCTACGGCGCATATGGGCGCCCTGATTACTTCCGCATCTCCAGCTTTTATTGCGATTTTTGCCGTCTGGCTGCTGAAAGAAAGCATTCACTTCAAGCAAGCCGCCGGAATCGTGCTTGCAACGGTTGGCGTGATTATCGTAATCGGTGTGCCGGATCAGGCGGATGCCCAATCGTCATTGACGGGAAACCTGATTCTGTTGGTCGCAGCAGTAAGCTGGGGACTGTACACCGTCCTTAGCAAAAAAGCGACGCAGCGTTATTCCTCGCTGCTTGTCACAACGTATGTCGCTTTGTTCGGGCTCATCTTCACAAGTCCTGTCATGCTCTGGGAGCTATCTGTCACCCCGATATCGTGGCAATTTGGCTGGGAGATTTGGGCGGGCGTCCTGTATATCGGGCTAATCTCGACTGCCGGAGCGTTTTATTTGTGGAACAAGGGCTTTGAGCTTATGCAAGCTGGCAGTGGCGCAGGCTTCTTTTTCGTCCAGCCGATTGTCGGAGCTTTTCTCGGCTGGCTGTTGCTCCACGAACACCTGGGCACCAGCTTTTTCGTTGGAGCTGCCTTCATTTTTCTCGGCGTAGCCTTGTCCAATCTGCGCAAGCGCACTGCCACTGAAACCGCCGATTCAGCGAAAAGATCATAAACAAACGCGAAAAAGGACAGCTGGCAACTCGCTCGCTGTCCTTTTTTCCATGCCGCTACGGACAAAAATGTTGCGTAACCTTCGCTCTTCCCTCAGCCATATCGACCGTGGCTCTCGCTCCATTGACAAACGTCATTTGCGGAGGCATATGTCCGCAATCAATATCGTACAAAATCGGGATTCGCAGCTCATCCGCCAGCTCCTGGTACACGTCCTCTGCTGTATAGCCCTGAACAGCGTGATTCGCTGCACTGCGTCCAAACATGATCCCGGCACAGTGAGCGAACCAGCCTGCCAGCTTCATCTGGACAAGCGATCTGCGCAAGTCGGCAGCCGACAATTCACAGTTTTCCAAATACCACAGCAGTTGTTCATTTTGAATCATCGTTTGTTGAAACCGCGCTACATCCCCGTAGGGTGTTCCGATCACATGCCGGATCGTGTCTATGCAACCGCCAAGCAGCCGTCCCGTTATATGTACTGGCTCTGATTCGGTCGTTTTCCAACGAGTCGGCTCAGTAAGGTGAAACACATAAGGTGATGGGTTGTCGTGCTGCCACTCTGCCTGGTAGTATTCGGACGCCTCTTGTACAACCTGCTCGCCTGTTTTGGTCGAAAGTACAGCCTCCCATTGGGCTGTCGTCGCATCCATGCTCTCCCCGCGCAAGTCGATCAGATTGGTGCCATGAGCCGTGGCTACACCCGTTTTCAATGTAATCGCAAGCAACAACAGACTGATATCGGAATAGCCAAGCACCCATTTGGCGGGAAAGGCTTCAAAATCGAGCTGATCGAGAATTTCAATCAACAGTTCGCCACCCCATGGAGGGATGATCAGATCGATGTTTTCGTCGCGAAGCATGGCATTAAATTCTGCTGCGCGGATGGCTGCATCAGCCGATCTTGCTTTTTGCTGCGTCCATGCTGTGTCTTTGCAAACGGTTGAATAGCCCCGTTCCTCCGCTCGTTTGCAGGCAAGTGTAAGCAGTTCATGCAATTCAGCCGGCACCCCGGACGATGGAGCCGTTACGCCGATTGTGCTGCCTTTTTTCAAGACCGGATATGTAATCACAATGTTCCCCCCTCGCCTTTTTTCCATTTTATCGTAAAATCAGACAAAAAGCAGATGGATATGGATGACGCGCTTTGCTCCCTGACCATTTGAAAAGCCGACTGCTATCCATGTTGGAACAACACCCAGTGAAAGAAAAACGATCTCGAAAAACGGATTTTCTCCAATACATATGCGTGTATCGAAACCAGCTAGGCTGTGCAGAAAAAAGGGTTACTCCACTTTTGATGGAGTAGCCCTTTACGCGTGCGCTATAGTGACCCATGCTGGACGCTCTTTCTCCGCCGGATGATTCCCGTTCAGCCAGATCAGATGCCACAGCAAAAAAAATAGCTGCCGAGACTTTCTCGACAGCCGGGACAGCACGGAGCCGTCAACCATTTATATAAAACGGGAGGGAAGTAGAGGAGTTTCAACAAACATTACAAACGTGATTCCAGTTGGCGAATCGAATCGTTACTGCTTGCTCGTATCAGTTGATGTAGACTGATCGGCTGATCCGCTGTTTTCCGTTCCTGTCGTTCCAGCAGCGCCTGCGTCAGACTTGCTGTCTGAGCTGTTGCTGTCAGCCGCTGGTGCGTCAGATGACGTGCTTGTGCTATCCGAGCCGCCTGTTGTCGCATCAGAGCTGTTGCTCGATGCATCAGACGTCGATTTGTCCTCCGAAACCGAGTTGTCACTCGATTGTCCATCACCTGTAGCTGGTGTCGTTTGACTGGTGCCTTCTTGTTGTGTCGCTGGTTCAGGCGTCCCTGTTGTGCTGGAGCAGGCAACCAGGCTTCCAGACAGGAGTAATGCGACAGCTGCAATGGAAATCCATTTTTTATTCATGCTCATTCTCCTTTCATCCTTGGCTTCGTGACCTTCTCGCCGTCACAAGAACATCGTAACGGGCAAAGATAACCATTCTGTAAGGAGAATAGGAAAAAACCATGATCTAATTATGAAAAAAGTATGACCATGACCGCAAGCAGCGTCATGGTCACTGTTTGACGAGCGATACGGGCGATACCGGCATGATCGGCAACAAAATAGTAAAGGTGCTGCCTTCCCCCGGCACACTTTCCACGCGACACACGCCATCGTGCAGCTCTACCAGCTCTTTGACGATGGCAAGTCCAAGCCCTGTACCTTTATTGTTTTTGGAGCGACCGCGATCCACCTTGAAAAATCGCTCCCAAATCCGGTCGAGATCGTCCGCAGCAATCCCCATCCCCGTATCCTGCACCTGGATGCGCATCCATTGCTCCTGCAGCCCGGCGGTCATCCGGATTTCGCCAGCCGTAGTGAATTTCAGCGCATTTTTCACGAGGTTCTTCAAAATTTGCGCGACCCGATCCTTGTCCGCGTAGATGCGCGGCAGCTCCGCTTCGGCCTCGACTACCAGTTGAAGCCCTTTTTCTTCCGCCTCTTGCCGGAATGAAAAAGCTACGCGGTTCATGACCTCTGCCACATCGACCGGGAACTTGGCGAGATTGACCTCGTTGTTCTCCAGCTTCATCAAATCCATCAAGTCGTCGACCAGACGATTCACCTGCATCGTCTCCGAGTACATGACGGCGTAATACTTTTGCCGCGCTTCCTCATCTTCTACCAGTCCGTCCTGCAATGCCTCCAAAAATCCTTGCATCGCCGTCAGCGGCGTGCGCAGCTCATGCGACACATTGGCGAGAAAGTCGTTGCGCACCTGTTCCAGATGGTGCCGCTCCTGTTCGACCTTTTCCAGCTTTTCCGCCATCGTGTTGATCGTGTGAGCCAAATCGCCGATTTCATCGTGCGTATCGACCTGGACGCGCTCTGCGTAATTGCCCCTGCCGATCTCCGCAGCCGTCCGCTCAATCGTGCGCAACGGGCGGGAAATCGACCAGGACAAGTAGGAAACCATCGCCGTAGACAGCACAACGCCGAACAGCGTAGCCCATAAAATCGACTCGCGCATTTGCCCGAACGTTTTCTCGATCCCTTCGATTGGAGCATGCAGGATGATTCCCCCGTACACCTGCTCCCCCTCGCCCCACGGCACAGAGACTGAGAGCATCGGGTCCTCCAGTCCTTCGATTTTCAATTCCGTGACCGCATTTTTGCCTTTCAGCACGTTATCTGCGATCGAGACAGCGACCGACTTTCCGGTGAAAACTTCGTCCTTCATCGAAGTCGCGACAATTTTCCCCTCTTTGTTGAACAGCCATATCCGGGTGTCAAACGATTCGTCGAGCATCGCCAGCTTGTCCAGCAACTCCTTGTTCACCCGATTGCTGTCGTGAATCGCGACGTTGACCTTTTTCGCCATCCGCAGCAATTCTTCTTCCTTGGAATTGTAAATGTACTCCCTCGCAAAAAAGGAGAGCAGGATGCCGGAAATGCCCAGTCCGACAAGCACAGTAGCCAAAAAGCTGAACAGCAGACGGCGGAAAATGCTTTTGGAAGTGCCCAGCATCAGCTCTCCACCCCAAACTTGTAGCCGATCCCCCAGACTGTGTGGATGCACTCATACGGGAGATTTTCCAGCCGTTGTCTGATCTTTTTGATATGAACGTCGATGGTGCGGACGTCTCCGAAATAATCGAAGCCCCACACTTGTTCGAGAAGTTGCTCGCGCGACCATACGCTGCCTGGCGATTTGACCAGCTGCACGAGCAAATCAAATTCTTTCGGGCGAAAGCTGACCTTTTCTCCCGCGACGATGACCTCCCGCTTGTCCAGGTCAATCGTCAACTGCTCAAAGCTGAAAATGCGCGGCGCATCCTCCTCGACCTTCGGCTTTGGCTGCAGGCGGCGCATGATCGCCCTGATTCGCGCCACCAGTTCGCGCGGGCTGAACGGCTTGGTCACATAGTCGTCCGCTCCCAGCTCCAGACCGAGCACACGGTCAAATTCCTCATCTTTTGCCGTCAGCATAATAATCGGCGTATCCCATTTTTTGCGAATTTCCCGACACGCCTCAAAACCGTCCATTTGCGGCATCATGACATCCAGAATCAAAACATCGGGTTGTTCCGTCTCTACAAGGGCAAGAGCTTCCCGTCCATCCTTGGCGACGACAAGCTCGAACTGTTGTTTTTCAAAATAAAGGCGAATGATTTCGCGTACATTTGGATCGTCATCAGCTACGAGGACCTTCATTTGGGCCATGGCTAACAACCTCCTTTCCTTTGAACGGCATAGGAAAAAAGTGCCGTTGCAGACGCTACAGCTTTTTCCCATGGTAACACAGATCATCCTCGTTGTGGACGGATAGAAGTCCTAACTGTCCGGGAATAGCAGGAAGTGAACAAGCGACAAAAAACGCGCCAGACCCTTTTGCAAGGCGGCGCGTCGTCTTTTCTTCATCTGATCGATCGGCAAAGCAAAGCCTACACCTTGCCCAGTTTTTGCTCCAACACTTTTTGTCCGTCTTTGCGGCCGGGACGCAAGCTGCCCCATAGATAGCCGATCAGCCCTCCGGCGATGGCAGGAAGCAGCCAGCCGATCCCTTCCTTGTGCAGCGGCAAATGCTCCAAAATCGGCGCGAGCGCCGCGATCTTGATGCCAGCCTGCGCAAATCCATCCAACAAACTGACCACCGTTGTGGCAATAATCGCCCCCTGGTAAACAGCGGCGTAGCCTTTGAATGATTTGTGGAAAAACGATACGAGCATCAAGACAATCGCCAGCGGATAAATCGCCATGAGCACCGGAACGGATATCGCGATCAGCTGCGTCAGCCCTACATTGGCAACAGCCGCGCTGAACACACTCAAAATGATTGCCATTGTCTTGTAGGAAACACCCGGGATATGCTGGGAGAAAAAGCGGCTGCATGCCGTCACCAGCCCGACAGAAGTTGTCAGGCAAGCGAGTGATACCGCGCCGCCGAGCAACAGATTGCCGAGTGGACCAAACAGATGCTGGACAGCGCCCGTCAAAATTTGTCCGCCATTATCGGACTGTCCCAATGAATAGCTGGTCGCCCCCATGTATCCCAGCGCCAGGTAGACAAGCCCCAAGCCGATCGCTGCAATGACAGCCGCCTTGATCGTCGACCATGTCAGCTTTTTCGGGTCAGTGATGCCCTTTTCCCTTACCGCAGCAGTGACGACGATACCGAATACCATCGCGGCCAACGCATCCAGCGTAAGATAACCTTCGACAAACCCTTTGAAAAAGGCGGTATGCTGGTAATCTCCCGTCGCCACTCCTACCTCGCCCATCGGCTGAAGGAGCGATTTGACAAACATGATGCCAATAATGATCAGCAAAGCAGGAGTCAGAACTTTCCCAATTCGGTCTACAAGCTTGCTCGGATTCAATGCCAGCCAAAACGTGATCGCAAAATAAACAATCGTGGTCACAAGCAGCGGAAGCGGGCTTCCTTTTGCCGATTCAGACAAAAACGGCAGAACGCCCATTTCGTAAGTAACCGTACCTGTTCGCGGGATGGCCATGAATGGCCCGATCGACAAATACACAATAAACGTAAAGACGGTTGCAAACAGAGGATGAACTCTCCCTGCCAACGCTTGCAGATTGCCGCCGCCCAATCCTACGGCGATCACCCCGAGGAGCGGCAAGCCCACTCCGGTCACAATAAAGCCGAGCATGGCAATCCATACATTTTCACCCGCTGCCTGTCCAAGCGCTGGCGGGAAAATCATGTTTCCGGCTCCAAAAAACAAAGCAAACAGCATAAGTCCTACAGTAATGGTTTCTCTCTTTGTTAAATCTCTCATGTTACTCCCCACCATATTGTTGGTTTTTATAAAATTTTTATTAGTATAACTTAATTTTTCTTCATTTATCAACTGTAATTTGTTGAAAAGTAAAGAATTTTTCGTCAAAGGTGACAACTATTCCTCCCAGACCTCTTTGCGCTTGACGGCGCCTACCGCTTCCCAAATGTATAGAGAATATATGCTTCGCCACGGTTCCCAGCGTTCTCCCATGCGACGAATTTCTTTCTCGTCCGGCTTTGTATCTAGTTTATATACAAGCGAAATCCCATTGCGCAGTCCGATATCGGCGGCGGGCAGCAAATTGGGACGGCCCATTCCGAACATCAAGAGACACTCCACTGTCCAGCGGCCAATTCCGCGCAAGGCAGTCAGATGAGCCACAACTTCCTCGTCTTCCATCGCCCACAGCCGCTCCAGCTCCACGGTTCCATCGACAATCGCACGCGCGTAGTCGATGATATACTCCGCTTTGCGCTGGCTGAACTGCAAGGGACGCAAATCTTCCACAGCGAGCCTGGCGACTGCTTCCGCGGTAGGAAAAGCGAGAAACTTCACCCCGCGCTCGTCCACGACCTCATCGCCTGCCAATGTCAGCAACCGTTGCGTCAAATTCGCCGCGAAGGTCAGATTGATTTGTTGACCGATAATCGTTTTGACCATCGACTGGAACAGATCGGAGTCGTGCATCAAGCGCAGGCCGCGAAACCGTTTGACCAAAACAGCCAGTTCAGCTTCTTCCTGCATTTGTTCATAAATCGGCAAAAGGTCGAGGTCAGCGCAAAAAACGTGACGGATCGTGCGCACCAGCTCGTCTCGTTCCTCTGCTGACAAAGCCGAAGTCGTCCCGACCTGCAAGACCGGCTGATCGATACTTCCCACAAATTGCAAGCTGGTCAAAACCGGGCGTGACCCGACCCGAAAAACGCGCCTGAGCAGATTGTTTTCTGCTTGTACTTCCAGTTGGGGATCAGGATGAGTTTGCAGCCGTTGAAAAAGTCGTTCGAAGGAGTACGGAGGCATAAGCGGGATCTGGAATGCGTGCACGAAAATAACCCCTTTCACTCAAAGGCAGATTCTTGGCTCCATCCTAACACAAAACACCCCTGAAAAGCTCCAGGGGTGTGGTTCACGCGTTGTATGCGGTTTACTTCGAGAACATTCCTTTGAGCACGAACTTCACGTTTGCCGGGCTTTCTGCCAGACGACGCATGAAGTAGCCGTACCAGTCATTTCCGTATGGCACGTATACGCGCATTTTGTAGCCTTCGCGAGCCAGATCGATCTGGGATTGCGTGCGGATACCGTACAGCATTTGGAACTCAAACTGTGTACGCGGAATGTTGTATTCTTTTTCCAGTTGTTTGACATAAGCGATAATGTTGTCGTCGTGTGTGGCTACGGCAGCATATCCGCCATTCAGCAGGTGTTGTTTGATGATTTTTTTGTAGTTCTCATCTACATCCGGCTTGTTCGGGTAAGCGACTTCCGCGGACTCTTTGTAAGCGCCTTTTACCAGACGGAAGTTCACCTTTTTGTCTTTCAGGCTGTCGATATCATCGGAAGCCTTGTACAGGTAAGCTTGAATAACCGTTCCGACATTGTCGTATTCTTCCAGCAGCTCATTCAGGATTTCCATCGTCACATGGTTGTGTGCGTAGTCTTCCATGTCGATCCGCACGAACAAGTTGCCGTTTTTCTTCGCTGCATCGAGGATGCGTCTCATGTTTGTCATGCACAGCTCGCGGCTGATATCCAGACCGAGCGAAGTCATTTTCAGCGACAGGTTGCAATCGACACCGGATTGGTGAATCGCTTCCAATGTTTTGATGCAGTAGTCAGCTGACTCGTTTGCTTCTTCCAGGCTGAAAACAAATTCACCCAAGTGGTCGAGTGTGCAAACAAGACCTTGCTGGTTCAACTTGCGTACGGCAGCGATTGCTTCTGCAATCGTGACACCGGATACAAAACGGCTGGCCCCGAAGCGCAGCCCCCATTTTTTCGCAGCCGCATTCATCGCTTTATTTTTGGATAAGAATAAGAAAAAATCCTTCATAGCTTGTTCCATCGTTGACTGTCTCCTCCTCAACGTACTCTGCATCATTTGTACTAGCATAAACCGTGCCAACACAGCCTGGTTCGTGATATCTTGACTTTGCCAATCATGATGGAGCACGACTGCTGTACATACGCTTCAACACATATGTACATTTCGTGTCTATTCTTGTACACTTCTGATTAGTTACAATTACTGACGGGTAAGGGCTAAGCAGATGACCAGTCCCTTTTACCTGTTAGTGTGGATAGGAAGTGACGATTTGAAACCTCTATTCTCACTGGATAGTGTTGTCTCGGACTTGGCAATTCCAGTCAATCCTCTTGATATTAAATTACGCGACGGCGAAAAGGAGGGTGTATGGCGCAACGGCGAGCGTGATGTAGCGGTGATTTGTGTTCCCGCGACCGCGACGCTTGCCCAGTGTCTGGAACATATCCGCCTGGCACTCGCCACTACTCCCACGCCCACACTGGTCACGGTCGATAGGGAACAACGGGCAACAGGCATTGTTTTGCCGAATCAATTGCTGGCCGCCTTTGTCAATTTGACGCAAAACCAGTCTGTCCTGCTCAGCACCTTGATGGACACGATGAGCGAAGCCATTACGATCGTCGACTCCAACAATATCGTCCAGTATTGGAACCGGGCCGCTGAAACCATTTACGAGATCGACCGGGATCAAGTGCTTGGCACCTCGCTTGACGAGCACTTTGCCAGCGAGTCCATCCGCCTTTTGGACGCCTTGCGCCAGGGCACGTCTGTTCAACGGGTGTACCATATTCCTCGCCCGGACAGCCACGTCCTGATCAATGCCGCACCGATTCGCCAGGATGGGCAGATCATCGGGGCGATTTCGATTGAACAGGATATTACCGAGCTTGTCCGGCTGAATGAGGAGCTGGCGCACACGACTGCCCACCTGCACAACTTGCAGCAGGAAATGAGCCGATTTCAGGCGGCGGATGATCCTTTTTACGTGATTAAAGGGCATTCCGCTTCCATTCAGGCCGCCATCAGCTCTGCGAAAAAGGTCGCCCAAACCGACGCCACCGTGCTGATTTACGGCGAAAGCGGCGTGGGCAAAGAGCTGTTTGCCAAAGCGATTCACCAAGCCAGCAGACGGCGGGAGAAGCCTTTTGTCGCCATCAACTGCGGAGCGATTCCGGCAGCGCTGTTTGAAAGCGAGCTGTTCGGCTACCAGGGGGGCGCTTTTACCGGAGCGGAGAAAAAAGGCAAGCCAGGCAAGCTGGAGCTGGCTCATGGCGGCACGCTTTTCCTCGACGAAATCGGGGAGCTTCCGCTGGAGCTGCAAGTCAAGCTGCTCCGCGCCCTGCAGGAGCGGCAATTTTACCGCGTAGGGGGAACCGAGCCGATCACCGTCAACACCCGCATCGTAGCAGCAACCAACCGCCAACTGGAACAGATGGTGTCAGACGGCCGTTTTCGCGAAGACTTGTATTATCGGCTCAACGTCTTTTCGCTGGAAATTCCCCCGCTGCGCGCCAGACGCGAAGATTTGCCGGAGCTTGTCCAAATCTTCATCCACGAGTATTCTGTCGTGCATGAGCAAGCCGTGCCGCGCATCGCGTCAGAGGTGATGCAGGCTTTGTTCGACTATAGCTGGCCAGGCAATATTCGGCAGTTGCGGAATGTCATTGAACGCCTGTCGATCCTGCAAGAAAACGGCGTCATCTCCCCGGAGCATTTGCCAAGCGCGATTCGCTCCCAGCATGAAGAGATTCCTCCCGCTGCTTTTGCGTCCATAAACAGTACGTACAGCGCCCCGGCAGCAACGCGTCCTGTGCACGTCCCGGCAAATCCGTTGGCGATGCATCATCCCCCCGGACAGACGGAAAAAGAGCGCGTGATCGCGGCTCTGGAACGCACGTACGGAAACAAAAAGGCGGCAGCCGAGCTGCTCGGCATCTCACGGGGCACCCTTTACAATAAGATGAAGAAATACGGTCTTGATGAGGAGTCGTTCAGATGGAATTGATCTCATGGCAGGATGACCAGCTTGCAGTTCGTTACGGTGGGGAAAGCGTTGTTCTTTTGCCAAAAGAATACACCTTGCTGAAATACATGTACAGCTGGAAAAACCGGACCTTCAGCCGGGAAAATTTGCTCGACGCCGTATGGCCGCTGGAAAATCCGACAGACCGGACGATTGACGACCACATTTATCGGCTGCGCAAAAAGCTGCAAAAATGGTCCCATCTATTCACCATCGACACAGTGCGAGGGGTAGGCTACCGCCTGACATGGAAGCAGCATCAGCCGCCGCCCCAGCTCCATGCTTTGAACGAAAACTTTTCCGATCACATCCGGCAAATGCTGTCCACCTACCACGGAATGGGGATGGGTGCAGCCCTACAGACTCTCGCAGCCAATCAAGAAATTCTCGGATTTCAGCTGGACCCTTTTTACGCCATGTACATCCGCTTTGTCGTCGGGGATTTTGCCTGGTTTATCGAGGACACGGATTCACCGATGAGCGAAAAGCTATTTTATTTGTTCCACCTCTACCACATGACGGAAATGGATGGGCGCAAAACGATCCATGTGTTTCAGGAGGTAGTGAAAAGACAAGCGGAGATGCCGGAAATATTTCGCGACGAAATACAAATCAACGCCGTCGCCCTCTACATCCAGGCGGGTGAAGAACAGCTTGCCAGAGAGCAGACGGTCCGCGCGCGAAAAATCGTGGAACAAATGGATTCGGAAAGCTTCACGCTTTTTTTGTTGGCAGAGGAAGCGTGGATGGAGCTTTTGTCCGATTCAGTTGAGATAGCCGAGAGCAAGCTGGCGAGAGCTTCTGTCATTTTGCAAAAGGTTCCGATGCAACGGGAGCTGGGCAGCTTTAAAGTGCTGCAAGGCTTCTGCCAATATCACCGTCAAGAGACAGCTCAAGCGAGGCGGCTGGTCGATGAAGGTATCGAAGTCATCCGGTCCACCCAATTTGTCCCGCACCTGATTTACGCCGTACACAACATTCTGCTGTTTTTCCGCCGCTTCCCCTGCGATGCCAAATGGGAGAGCCGCTATCAGAAAATGTGGGACGATTTATCCTCGCAATACCAATTCGAGCAGTTGAAAAAGTCGATCATCCACAAACTGTCCGTCCGCTTTTGATAATCCTCTGACAAATCCCTTTTATCATCAAATCAGCACGATGCGATGGAGGGATTTTTTTGTTACAGAAAAACAAGGCGTTTCGGACACTGCTTACTGCGTACGGTCTTTCCACGCTGGGAGACTGGTTCGATTTTATTGCTGTCGCCATTTTTTTGGGCTACGTCTGGGAGGCCGATCCGATGACGATGGCTCTCTTGCCGATTGCGTATGCTGCTCCCGGTATTGTGCTCGGACAATTTGCTGGGGTGCTGGCTGATCGGGTGCACAAAGTCCGGATGATCATGACAGCCAACATGGTTCAGGCCAGCCTCACCTTGCTTTTGCTCGCCATGCCTGACCCGCTGTCGTTTCTGCTCGTCATCGCCCTGCGCTCCTGCGCTTCCGTCTTCAACGATCCTGCCCACCAGACATTGACGCGGCAAATTGTTTCTCCTGAACATCTGCTGCGGGCAGCTTCCTTGAACGGAGGCATTTATCAAACCGCCAAGCTGATCGGGCCGTTGATCGGCGGGACGATCGCCGCAATCCTGACACCCGCGATTTGTCTCATGATCAACGCCTCGAGCTATGTCGTCTCTACCTTGCTCATGCTGACGATTCGCAATGTGGAGAGACGCCTTCCCAAATCCGCCTCGGACTCGGGAGAAAAAGCCGTTTCGCTTCGCGTCGCCTGGCAGGAAGGCTGGGCTGTCTTTTTGCAAAATCGGGTCTTGCTCGTAAGCGCGCTTTTTTCGCTGCTCGCCATGATGGCGATTCAATTGGCAGACGCGCAGCTTCCTGTCATCTTCCGCGAAAAGGTGCCGAATCGTCCGGAGATCGTCGGCTACTCGGTCAGTGTCATCGGACTCGGTGCGCTTTTGACGATCACATGGCTGCATCGGCGGGGCCAGATTCGCTCGTACGGCTGGGTGCTTGGCGGCGGCGTTCTGCTGATTGGCATCTGCTTTTCCTGGATCGGCCTCTTCCAGCCAGGGTCGGCCATCTACTGGCTGCTGCTGGCTTCGTTGCTCGCCGGCATCGGGACAGGGTTGACTTCCGTAGGGCTGAACTACCTCATTCAAAAAGAAACGCCCATACACGCACTCGGACGCGTACGGGGCATTATTGATTCGCTTTCCAGCGTGACATTTATCGTCGCACCGCTCATGGGCGGCGGTTTGATGACCTGGCTCGGTCCGGCGAAAAGCTTTTTATGGATAGGCTTGCTCGTCGCAGCTGTCGGGGGAATTGCCATTGTGCTGCAACGCTGGATTTGGGGAAATCGGGCAGCAAATTCTTCTCCTGCCTCTTCTCGACAAGCGGGATAACTTCGTTTAGGCCCTGACCGTCTAGCTTTCGCTGGCAGCCCGGGCCGTTCTTTTTTGCCGGAAACAGCCATGTCCCGGCGTAAACGGACTAATGACCGTCGTCAGCAAAATAATCATCGCAAACCCGTTCGTATCTTGCCGTTGATCCTTTGCCAACAACAACAGGTTCAAAGAGGTCGGCATCCCGAACATCAGGATCATCACCGCTCTCTCTACTGGATTCTCGCTCATCCACATGGCGAGCGGCCAGGCGATCAGGACAGGCAAGACCAGCCAAACCGAAGTAACCGACATTCGCCAAAGTAGCAGCGAGCACATTCCATTTTAACGCGTCATCCCGCCAGCCCAGTCGTCCGGCCACCAGCCTCAACAGCCCGTATACGAGCAGCGTTGTCAAGAAAAAATGCAGAACAATGACAGCCAGCGATTGCACTGACACTTCCGAGTGAACAAATGACTGAAAGATCAGGGATCGGAATGAGGTAGTAACGAATGGAAAGCCGTTGTCAATTGCAAAAAAAAAATTGGTCCCGCTGACCAATTCACGAAATGAGTTATTCGATTTTCACTTTTCGGCGCTCCTCAATCTGCCTGTGCAAAATGTATTTGCGCAAATTGTGGAAATGTCGCGCGTTGATCCCTTTGATCGTGCAGCCGTAAAAATAATGCGGCGCTTCAATCCGCTCATGAATAATTTGCAACTCGGAGATTACGACCCCATCCGGTCTGTTGCGCCCGTACAACTCAAAGGAAAAGACAAGCGCCTGCTCGACGGGAACAGGTTTGTCCGCCCGAAATGCCAGTCCGCCCAGGCTCAGGTTCACCAAATACACCATTTGGCTGTATACGGAAAAAAACGAATCCGGCTCTTGGGTCGGATATTGAATCCAGCCCTTCACTTCCATATCGAAGCGGGGATAGCGCCTGCGTTGCTCGCGAAACTCGCTGGCCGTTGGCGAATGGAACAAAAACAGCCGATTTTTGTCCCGCGCCACGACGACTGCTTCAAAGTTGCTGATGGTTTCATAATCAGCGGTCAACAGACATGGAATCTGATCACCGACCGTCACATCCAAGTGTTGGGGGAAGACCGCTTCGATTAAATCTCCTTCTTCGTATGTCACGTGGCCTTCCACCAATTGATTCCCTTTTCTAATTTGTATAATGCTTTCCATCTACGTTCTCCACCACTTCGTACAAAAATTTACTAGGTTTTCCGGAATCTTTCCCTGGATGCTTTTCGCGGAAAATAAGGTATAATGGGAACATTGACAGATAGGAGGTTACAAACCGATGAATCGTTATCAAATGGTAACACTGGCTTTGGCATTTTGCGTAACCGCCTGTCTCATCGGAGTTGGCATTTCCATCGGGGAAAAAAGCCCCCTCGGTATCCTTGGTTGTATCGTTGTTGCCTTCTCATTGATGGGATTTGGCTTTTCGTACAAGCGCAAGCATATGCGCTAACCTCTTCTCCGTTATCGCCGTACAAGCAGGCTGTTCACGTAAAACAGGACAGAAGGCAACCCTTTTGCCTGTTTCAGCAGCTGTCTAGCGATGGTATATATGTGTGGCTGGCTGCGGTTTACTTTGCGATCTGCCAGATAAAATGCGACCAACCCGTCCACGATCATACGGTGAAATGCAGGATTTGGCAAGCGTTTAACGCTTGCCTTTGCTTGTTTTATGAAAAACTGCAAGCGCTCCGTCGCTACCCGCTCGGATTCGTAATAGCTGACAAAATTCAAATCTCCGCCCAGTCTGTCTTCTTCCAGATCGATCAAGTAATCAAGCAAAATATGTAATCCGCAGAGCCAAGGAAAATACGCTTCGCTGACTGCCTCGATTGTTTCCTCGTTTACCTTTTCATCTGTCGCCAGGCAAAACAAAGCGAAAATCCCGATCGTCGAGCCAGTGACCGCCGCAAATTCTTGCCATTGCAAATAACTGAAGCGTTCCTTGTGATCGTCCCACCAATCGAGCAACGCCTTCTCACGCAAATGCTGCGCGATATGTTTGTGCACCTGCAAATCGCTGTACAGACAGGAGAAGGTCAGTACCTTGGATTGAATTTTGCTGTAAGCAGGCAGTTTGGCCGCATAACGTTGACAGGTTTGTACCAAGTCCGCCAAAAAGCCGCCATCATTCTTGTCTTCCCGATATAAATAGTAGTCCCGCAGAGGCGCGCCAGGCGTCAATGCATCCTGCATGGAATAATGCAGCTGACGAAAGTCCTCGGGGTCTAGTGACGTGCTTCGATCACACAAATTGTCCAAGTAGTCGCTGATCGTCTGATAAGCTACGATCAACGGCACAATCGTCTCCACGTAAGGAATGACCTGTGCGGCGTACACACATCCACCCTGACAGTGAAACTTTTTGGAGTTCATGCTGTCTTGCGCCTGTTTTCCCAGCTCAGGATTCGGAATGGCCTGCGCTTTTCGGTACCAAGCCGCAAACTCCCGCTCCAGAACAGGTTGAACGTGACGATAGACCCGGTATAGTAACTGCCATGGATTGCGTAGTTCGCTCACATGCTTCCCTCCCCAAACAACAATAGAAATATCTTACCACATTTGCATCCTCACTCCAAAAGTCACCCTTGCCATATCCTCGTCTTCTTTTTGCTTTTCTATGAAGGGAATGGATGAACTTTTTTTGTCTGAAAGCAAACGGAGGAAGCATGACAGCGCGAACTGACAATGCAGCAGCTTAACGCACAAAAGCACAGCGCTTTGAGCGACCCTCTTTTTCTAAATAGATAGACAATTGCGTCAGGCAATCCGCCTGCCTACTCTTCCACTCGCTTACGTTGCCTTTCCTATTTTACTATATTTTTCAATGGGAATTTGCAGTTTTTTTAGTCAAGTGTTACAATTCTTTCCATTCTCTCGCCACAATAACAAAAAACCCTCTCTGGCGCTTGGCTTCGGCTTGAAGCAGTGTGCGCACCTGAGAGGGTTTGCTTTATTAATCTTCCTCGTGACGAACGATTTTCGTCCACCCGTCTACTTGTTCCACCCGGCGCTCTTTCATGAGCTTGCCAAGCGCACGTTTGAAGCTGGATTTGCTCATCTGGAACTTTTCGCGGATGATATCCGGTTCGGTACTGTCTGTATAAGGCATGGCTCCGTCCCGATTGATCAAATAGCGCAGCAGCTTGTCGGCATCTTCGCCGTACTGCACTTCTTTGCGTTCCTTCATGGAACCGTTCAGCCTGCCGTCTTCGCGCACATAACTGATGCGGCTGGTCACAGTCTGGCCCAAACGGAGTCGGCCAACCATCTCATCGCGGTGAATGAACAAAATATGCTCGTCCTCCGTCAGCAAAAACGCGCCTGCCGCTATGACTTTGTAGACCGTGCCTTCCACCTGCTTGTTCAGCATCTCTGCTCCTGCCATGGCGGCAATTTTGGTTACTTCATTTTCTGTCACAGGCTTGGCAAGCAGACGTCCGAGCTTGTCCTGTTTCAACGTAACGAGAATCTGATCCCGCGGGCGCGGCCACTCATCGCTCAGCTTGGGCAGGTCGTCGACGAACAGAAGCAAATCTTTTTTGATCCCGTTATCGAGGAAAACTCCCATGCGCGGGGAAATGTCCACAACTTCCAGCCAGCCATACTCGCCCATGCCGACATACGGCATATCCATCGTCGCGGCCAATCGATTCTCGTGGTCGTGGTACAAAAACACTTCCACCTCATCGTCCAAATGCAACCGTTCGTGCGCTTCCTTTTCGTGCAGGAAAACTTCGTCGTCGCCCGCGCGAAGGAAATAGCCGATCTCGGTCTTTCGCGCCACCTTCATTTCCAGTGTCATGCCCGCCTGCAAATTGCCAGTAGCAGCAGCAGCAACCTTCTGCGGCTCGCGTTTTGTCTTTTTGTACATGCTTCTTTCTTCCTCACTCTCTTCCTATATGCACACTAACTATACCCATCCCGGCCAGGAAAATACCACTACTTTTTTCTCGCGAGAACAAAGCTTCCGCCTAAAAAAAGGCAAGTCTCGTCTTCGCGAACATACATATGACAGTAAGACCCGGCTTGTACCCCGGTTTCATTTTGCCAACAGACAGGAGTGACCGCTATCCATGCTCGTACTTCTTGAACATATTTTTCTCGGGATTGTTCAAGGCTTGACTGAATTTTTGCCGATCTCCAGCACAGGCCACCTCGTCTTGTTCCGAAAGCTGTTTGGCATGCAGGAGGTCGGGCTGCTTTTTGACACGATGCTCCATTTCGGCACGCTGATCGCTGTCGTCATCGTGTTTTGGCCGCAAATCCGCTATATCGTCTTGAACCCGTTGTCCAAGCTGACCAAGCTGCTCGTGGTCGGAACGATCCCGACTGCGGCGATTGGCCTGTTGTTCGAGGACTATTTTGAAGAAATTTCCCGCAGCGGAATCACCATCGGCTGGGAGTTTCTCGCGACAGGGGCGATTCTTTGGGCTGTAGAGTCCATGCGGCGCGGCCAGCGAAAGTTCGACGACATCAGCTATGCGGATGCCCTGATCATCGGCACTTTGCAAGGAGCGGCGATTCTTCCCGCCATCTCCCGTTCCGGACTGACGATAGCCGGAGCGCTCATGCGCGGGATTGATCGGGCTGACGCTGCCCGCTTTTCCTTTTTGATTTCCTTGCCAGCCATCCTCGGGGCATGTGTGCTGCAAACAGCCAAGCTGGCGGCGGCGCCACTCCATACCGCCCTCCTGATCCCGATGCTCGTCGGAACAATCTGCGCCGGACTAGCCGGGTACGTCGCCATTCGCTGGATGCTGAAAATCATCAGCACAGGCTCGATGAAAGGCTTTGCCGTTTACGTCTGGGTACTGGGAGCACTGATTTTGGCGATGCAATATCTCGGCTGGTGAAGCCAAAAGGAAAAAAGCCGGCTGCGCCATAGCCGGCTTTTTATCTGCTCTCTTCCTTGTCAGGATAACGACTGGCGATCAGTTTGCCTACCAAAAGAATAATCCCGTAAAAAGCGGTCGCCAAAAGGGAAGTTGCCAGCCACGTAGCTGTTCCCAAGGCGAGATAAAGCAGCGCATGAGCGATAAAAATACCCACAAGCCATACCAGGATGTTCATCCTGTTCAAAAACGTCATCAAGCCGCGCAAGTGTCTTTGCACCTCCACCAATCCATTTACTACTGTTATAGCCGATGGAGGGAGGTTTTATCCCCTGATCTCTGTACCAGATCAAGGAGCCGGCACGATCACGGCAAATCCGGCCCGTTCCAATATTTCCGCCAGAACAGGAAGTGGCGTGTCTGCCACTTCCCGGTACATTTTCGGAGTGTGCAGATGTCCGGCGTGCGGGAAGTCTTCGGATAAGCTCGCCCGCAATTTTTTTCCGCTGTCATCTTCATCTGTAAACAAATACACTTCTTCCGCCGATTCTGCCTGGGCCAGAAGCTGTTCGCCTTTCTCCTGACTGTAGGAGCCAAACGTGCAAAAGATGGTCACAGGCTCGGCCAGTACGCGAAGCAATCGCTCCTTGTCTGTCTTCCCCTCCACGATGATGACACACTTCCCCATGCCATCCCCTCCTTTATCACTCAAGCATTTTCTTTCTATAGTATACCTTGCGCCTTTAGGAAAGACAGTCGCCCTGCGGGAAAATGTGGGGCGAGTAGTTATGCCGCAAGCTAGACATCGTAAATAAAGAAGCCACGTTATAAAGGGGGAACACGCGATGTCCAAATTCAAAAGCGCGAAAAACTTGAACCAAAAAGGATTGGCTGTCAGCGGACTGACCAGCAGCACGGTGGCGGATGATACGCATACCGAAAGCAACCAAGGCTCTTCCCAGCAACACAATCAGCACAATCGCGAAGACAACACCACACAAGGGTAACGGTGTAACGGCTTCTTCCACAGAAGCCGTTTTTCCATGCGTCCACGTTTGCCAAAAAAAGCACACCCGCTGGCTCCTTTACTTTCCTGCTCCGCCTTGCTACGCTAAGATCAAAACTTTCTGATTACGGAGCGATTACTTGTGGACCCATCGGCATCATTATGGAAGAATCCGTCTTTTTTGAAGCTGTGGCTGGCGCAATTGACTGCGAACATCGGCGACCAATGCTACAGTTTTGCTTTGCTCTGGTACTTGCTGCAAGCGACCAAGTCAGGGACGGCGCTCAGCTTGCTGGCCATACCGGAAATGGTGGCCGGACTGCTTTTTTACCTGATCGGCGGCGTGCTGGCTGATCGGTACAATCCGCGCCTGCTGATGGTCGGGGCCGACGTCGCCCGTATTTTTGTGGCGATCGGAGTTGGCATCATGGCCGCCATGGGCATCGAGCAGTTTTCCTTTTTTCTGGTCGCGCAATTTTTACTCGGCTTGTTCTCCAGCCTGTTTCAACCAGCCCGCACTGTCGCGCTGAAAACCGTCGTGTCACTCGAACAGCTTGGACGCGCGAATGCCATCCTGGACACGACTTTTCGCACCGTTCGGATCGCAGCGCCGATGACAATCGGACTTATCGCTTCCATCGTTCCGCTTTCCGCTCTGTTTTTTGTCAACGCTACGAGCTACTTGCTGTCTGTCGTTTTCTTGTATGCGATTCGCGTCTCTTTGACCGATACGCGGAACGGTCCGGCTGCCAAAATGACTCCCGGACAGTATGTGCGCGATATTGCCACAGGCGTGCGAGAGTTGAAAAAAAGCCGGATGTTGTTCCTGATTTTGCTGTTTAGCAACATGGGCTTTCTCGTCTGGCAAGTTTGCTACAGCGTCGGCTTTCCTTTTCTGGCCGAGCGCATGCAACAAGGCAACGGCAGTACGCTCGCGATGCTGATGGGCTTTTACGGGGTGGGCAATCTGCTCGGCAGCCTCTACATGTCCCGTGCGTACTACACGAAGTACCTGCTTGTCATCATGATCGGCTGGACGTTGCAAGCTGGCGGGTTCATGCTGCTCGCCGCTGGCGGGGCGATGCACTGGGTCGCTTTTCTCGGAGCCGCAGTAGCCGGGGTCGGCGGACCGTTTATCGGCATCCCGACCGTCACGGCCATTCAGGTCAAGGCCGGAGCGAGTACAGGGAAAATTTTCTCGATCAACATGCTTTTCTTTACCTTTTTCTCCATGCTGTCCAGCAGTCTTGGGGCCATATGGCTTGGCAGCTGGCCCGTTGAGCAACTGTTTTTCGCGAGCAGCCTGTTCCTCGTCGTCATGTCTGCTGCAGGCTTTGCCATCATCAAACGAACATCCCGTGAGCAACACCAATCCGCTTCGCTATGAATGCGCGATTGGTGTTTTTCTTTGTGAAAAAACAATTGCATTTCCAATTTTCACGTCATATAATCTGACATAAATAAAAATGATGTTAGATTATCTAACACAAAAAAGGAGTGGAATGAATGGAACCGACTCTCACTGAACTCTCGTCCGCCATTGATGCCACATGGGTCATGATCTCAGCCATCCTCGTCATTCTCATGCAGGTAGGTTTCGCCCTGCTTGAGGCTGGCTCGACCCGGATGAAAAACGCAGGCCATGTGGCAGGCAAAACCGTCCTCACCTTCGGCATTTGCTCCCTTGCTTTTTGGGCATTCGGCTTTGGCCTGACTTTTGGAGACGGCAATTCTTTTATCGGTCTAACGGGCTTCTTCTTCGACGGCTTGCAAAAAGACGCCTTCTCCGCTTTTTCCGCCGCTTCGGTTCCCATTTCCATTCTCTTTCTGTTTCAACTAGCCTTCGCCGCGGTTTCGCTGGCAATCGCCTGGGGCGGTTTCGCCGAACGAGCCAAGCTGTCCGTTTACTTTATTTTCAGCGTCTTGTTTACCGTCCTCATCTATCCGGTCGTCGGTCACTGGGTATGGGGCGGAGGCTGGCTCGCACAGCTCGGGATGCAAGACTTCGCTGGCTCGACGGTTGTCCATCTGCAAGGAGCCATCGTCGCGCTCGTCGCTACCGTGCTGTTGAAGCCGCGCATCGGCAAGTACAATCGCGACGGCAGCTCCAATCTGATCCCCGGCCATAACCAGGTTTACTCCGTGCTCGGCGTCCTGTTTCTGTGGATCGGCTGGTTCGGCTTCAATGCCGGCTCCACGCTGGGCAGCACTTCCGGATTTTTCGGTTACATCGCCGTCACTACCAATCTCGCTACCGCCGCAGGTGCAGTAGCCGCGCTCGCCATCTCGTGGATCGTCATGGGCAAAGCCGACATCCCGAGCATGCTGAACGGCGTGCTGGCTGCTCTCGTCGCCATTACGGCTTCTTGCGCCTTCGTCGATCCTTGGGCTGCTGTTGTCATCGGAGCTGTGTCAGGTATTCTCACATTTTATACATCCATCTGGTTTGATCGCCTGGGCGTTGACGATCCGGTCTTTGCCTTCTCCGTTCACGGTGTGGCAGGGATTTGGGGAACTTTGTCCACTGGGTTGTTCGCGACGCCGGAGCTTGCAGAAAAAGTCGGCGTCGGCGGTGCCGGACTGTTTTACGGCGGAGGCTTGCACCAATTGGGCGTACAGGCGCTCGGCCTCGCCGGTTCCATGGCTTACGTCTTTGTGGTAGCTTATGTGATTTTGTCTGTTTTGAAAGCGACAATCGGGCTTCGAGTCACAGAAGAAGAAGAGGTGGTTGGTCTTGACCTTAGCGAACACGGGGGATACGGTTATCCCGAACTACTGCAACCTGAGCGCATGCGCCCGGCAGCATCCCACCAAAGCAGCACCTCTCACACTCTCACCTGAGCAAATCGAGCGGATTAGACAGGTCAATTCATTTGCTGAGCTTGCGCTGATTCGGCATGAATTGTTGGACCCGTCTCCTATGCGCGACTTGAACCGGGCTGGCGAGATGGCTCCCTTTTCCATTGTCGTCAATTTGATTCACGACAACCTGATTCGCCAAGGCGTTCTGCTCGCTGTCGATTCCTTGGCGAAAAGGGGGCTTGGCACCCCGCCTGTGCCGTTTGCCTTTTTGCAATTCGGCAGCGGCGGGCGGTTCGAGCAAGCCATCATCAGCGATCAGGACAACGGGCTTGTCTACGATCTTCCCGATCACCTCGACGAACAAGAGATTGAGGCCGTTCACGGCTATTTTCAACTGCTGGCAGCCGCTGTCGTCTCCGGTTTGGAGGAAGCGGGCTATCCGCCTTGCCAGGGCAACGTAACATGCCTTTCCCCCAGATGGCGCGGCAGTGTCGCTCAATGGGTCGACCAGCTGGACCGCTGGATCTCGCATCCCGTCTGGGAAAATGCCCGCTATCTGCTACTGGCAAGCGACGTGCGCGTGCTGTACGGGGAATCCGCTATTTTCACCCCGGTATTGGACCGATTCAGGCAGCTTTTGGCTGGCAATACGTTTTTGTTGGATCGGCTGGTCAGCAACACGTTGCACTACCGGGTGCCGCTTGGTCTGTTCGGGCGCGTCCTGCCTGAAGTCACTGGCCGTTTTCGCGGAGCCGTCAACATCAAATACGGCATCTATTTGCCGATCGTCAACTGCGTGCGGCATTTCGCCCTGGCGCACGGCATCTTCGCCAGCTCGACGCTGGAGAGGCTGGGCCAACTGGCGGAAAAAGGCGTGTGGAGCAAAAGCTTTTGCGACGAAGTAGCGGCACATTTTCGGCTGATCCAGGGACTGCGCCTGATCGCCTTTCTCCATTGGGAGGACGGTCTGTATACGAGCAACAGCTACATCAAGCTGAGCAAGCTTTCCCCCGATTCAGCCGTATCGATGCGCGAGGCGATGAAGCTGGCTATCCGCCTGCAAAAAATGACGGCCAAACTCCCGTCCAGCTTCAAAGGATAGGGGGGAGACGCGCTTGGCAAAATGGGATTTCATCGGCCGCCTGTGGAACATGAATCGCGGCATGACAGGCGTACCGGGCGACTGGAAGTGGGGGCTTGGCGAGGACGACAAGCAGCATCAAGCGTACTTGCGCTCCATCTCCAAGGAAGCCAGGCGTGTCGATTCCAGCGAAAACATACCGCTTGCCGATTTGGAGGTAGTGGTGGTCGATCTGGAAACGACGGGCTTTTACCCGGACCACGGAGACGCGATCATCTCGATTGGCGCGGTCGCCATGCGCGGCGAGAAGCTGCTGCTTGGAGATTCGTTTTACACGCTCGTCAATCCCGGGCGGACGATCCCGCCACACGTCAGCTCGCTGACCGGAATCTCCGACGAAATGACCGCAGACGCCCCGGAGCTTCTGGAGGCGTTGTCGCGGTTTTTCCGCTTCGTCGGAGATCGTCCGCTCGTCGCCCATCACTCCCGCCACGAACGCGAATTTTTCCGGTCGGCCCTGTGGAAAACGAGTCGGCGTCCGTTGACACACCGGATGCTGGACACGATGCTGCTCATTCGCCTGTTGAGCAACCCGATCGGCAACGGATCGCTGGATGCCCTCTGCGCCCTGCACGACATCCCGATCTCCCGCAGGCACCATGCCTATTGTGACGCCGTAGCTTGCGGGACGCTCTGGGCGACGTATTTGACAAAAGCACAAAAAGCCGGATACACGAGTCTCCGGGAGGTATATGAAGCTTTGCGCTAGAATGTGACTTTTATCGTTTGGATCTCAAAGGAGACGGTTCCCATGTTGCACATCAGAGACGCTGTTTTGGGCGATTTGCCTTCCATGCTACGCATCTACAATCATGCGATCACTCACCTGGTCGCGACATTCGACTTGGAGCCACAGACCATTGCCCAGCGCGAAGTCTGGTTTCACAAGCACAACAAAAACCATCCTTTGATCGTCGCCGAATGGGAGCAAGAAGTCGTCGGCTACTGCTGCCTTTCCACTTTTCGCGAAAAACCCGCTTACAACAAAACGGTCGAGCTGTCCGTCTACATCGATGCAGAACAGCGAGGACGCGGCATCGGAACGGCCCTGCTGAGTGAAATCTTGCAGCGGGCAGAACAACTGGGCTACCATACCGTCATTAGCGGAATTGTCGGCGGCAATGAAGCGAGCGTCAAACTGCATGAAAAATTCGGCTTCACGCTTGCCGGAAGGTTTCAAGAAGTAGGCTTCAAATTCGGCGAGTGGCACGATGTTTATTTTTACCAGCTGCTGCTTGGGCAAGAACATTCCTCGCTCAGTCGTTAACAGGCTCGAAACAAGAAAAAGGAAGCTTGCGAGAGCTTCCTTTTTTCACGCTTATCTACGCTACGGCTACGGAGCTTGCGGGGCCTGCGCCACATCTGCTTCGACGGCATTGGTCATCGCCAGCAACGCCTCATACGTGACTGGCAAAAGCGACTCGGCGATGCCAGCGGCGGTATAGACGACAGGGAAGCGCCGCAGCGAAGTGTCCACGATTACAGGCACTTCTTGCTCCAACGCAAAGGGACAGACAGCCCCGACACGATAGCCCGTCACCTTTTCGACTTCCTCCATGGAAGCCATTTTCGCTTTTCCCGAACCGAGCGCAGCTTTCACCTGCTTCGGGTGTATCTTGACATCGCCTGCCGCAACAAAAAGCGCAAACTGGTCGCCGGAGCGAAACAGGATCGACTTGGCGATTTGTCCTACCTCGCTGCCCAACGCTGCTGCGGCCGCTTCCGATGTAGGAAGAGGCTGTTCATACACAATCGGCTCCAGTTGCGGATCGTACCGTTTGACAAATGCGCGAACTCTCTCCAAGGGGCTTGTCTCTTGCATGCCTGCTCTCCTCCTTGCACACTACTCTTCCAGCACGTACACATCGTCACCGCAGGATACCGTGCCTGTCTCCACCACGGAAGCGTATACTCCGAAGTGATTGTCGTGGCGCTTCACGCATGCCTTCAATACTTCCGGGGTCCTCTGCAGCGTATCCGGGTCAATGTTTACGTACACACAACGCACGCAATGCATCGTTACTTGCAGCGTAACATCGTTGATTTTCAATTTTTTTCCTATCCATTTATCTTCTGCAAACGGCTCGTCGTCATCCAGCACAACGATCAGATTGCCGCGAAAGCGTCTCGGGTCAACCCATTCGCTGCCGATCTGGCGGGCAATCTCGCGCAAGGAAGCGTCTGTCACCAGCAAAATATGTTCTTCCCAGTCCTGCTTGCCCTCCGAAGGAATGCTGCGCAAAGGCGTAACGGGCCGTTTGGCGGTGTCCGCTACATGGGAAAAAAGCGATTCCCCCCACTCGTGAACGCTGCCGTCGCTCGCTACGACTCGCACCTGCGGATACTCTTCCTCGCTCTGTTTTGCCTCCATGGTTGCAGAATAGCCAATAAGAGCTGGAACTTTGTCTGCGCCCAAAAATTTTCCGGGCCGTGTATCATCCCAAAAGCGATACACGCGATCCCCGTACAGCCCAAAAGCATCGATCTCGGTTGATGTAAGTAGTTCCCCGCGCATTGCCTTCACAGGATGGCGATAGATGCTTTGCAATGCTCCTACCTTTTTCATGCAACCCTCTCCCTCTCTATCTAGCCTTTGATAAACGAGTTGCGTACCCTGCCCCAAAAGGTCAGGCGCTTGTAGCGCGCGAATTTCACTTTGCCCTGGCCCACGCGGCAAGTAATGGAACGAACGCCTGTCCACACGCCTTGTTCGCGATCCAGCCCGATCATGATCTCCGGGTTCATGACAATCAGCTCTACTTCATGATGCTTGGGCAAAACAAGCGAGCTGTTGATCGTCCGGTATGCCTGGTTGTTGATCGAGGCGATCTCCGAAAGCTGAATGGCCTCAATCGACGGATGCACAATCGCCCCGTCTACAGCCTTGTTGTATGCCGTGCTGCCTGACGGCGAAGAGACGATCAAGCCGTCTCCGCGAAACGTCTCCAGCTCATCGCCGTTAATGTAGACGCAAGCAACCAGCGTCGACAAAGACGCATTGCGCAAGACAACCTCATTCAGCGCCCATTTGTCGTATTGCTTGCCATCAGCGGTTTCAATCCGGCATTGGACGGTCGGATACTCCGAAATCGCCGGCTGGGCGTGCAGCAACCTGTCGACAAATTCGTCCAGCTCCTCCGGCCGCCAGTCTGCATAAAATCCGAGGTGGCCTGTATGAATCCCGACGTAAGCCGGCTCCATCCCGTATTGGTGAACGGCTTCCAGCAGTGTTCCATCTCCGCCGATCGAGAGCACCATATCCGGCTCCTCATCGGTTCCATTCACAAAAGTATACGAGCTGCCAGCCTCCTTCAGCTTTTCCTTCAGCAAATGCTCTACTTCCCGTGTATAATCGTCATTTCGCAGTACAGTCGCAATCTTCATGCTGGTCTGCCCTCACTTTTATCCTTCGAAGCGGTCAAGTACGCTTGTTTGTTGATCTCACTATACCACATGAAAAAAGGAGATGCATGGAAACCGAAATGGATTTTACCAGCGCTCTTCCTGGAACGATCCCGCGCGAAATTCCCCCGGAAAAGAAAAAGCGGGCCTCATGTAAGGCCCACCCGTCATCCAAGGCGATTTTCCAGTTCTTTCACGATTGCCTCCGCCTTGCGAATCCATCTCGGGTCAATGTCGGCATCCTTGTCGATCGGCTGCTGAAACTGGTTCATCACTGCCGAAGCGACAGGCGCGTAGTAGCCGATATCTTCTTCCACTCCTGTGTTGTACACATGACGCAAAACAAACGGCTCGCCAAGCTCCAGCCACGCATCCGGGCTGTCCAGCTCCCCTTGCAAAACTTTTACAGGCAAGCGAAGGTAGACCATGTTTTGATCATCCAGCGTCCGGTCAAAAAAGCCTTGCTCATAGTCCCAGTTAGCCAGCGTAAAATGCGGCTCAAGCGACTCGCGAAAGTAGCCGAACGTCGCCTTCGTTCCGGGGAGACTGCTCTGTATTTTTTTCATCTGGTAATCCTCCTGCCTTCGTCACATTTTATGGATAGTGTGCGACAAAAGGGCAGGTTGTACTCGCACAGCCGTGCTCTTCAAACGCACAACAAGCCCCGCTGCCAATCATCCGCTGGCAAAGAGGCTTGCATGCTCCCGATTTTAGAGCAGGGCGATCGTAAGCAATGTAAACAAAGCGAGTGGAATGATTCTTTTGCCTCTGCGGCAAGGACGACGGCGCCTTCTTTTCGGCACGACAACCGCAGCCGGAGGAACTGGCGGTGGCGGTGGTGGCGGCGGAAACGGATACCATGGCTGCGGCGGGAAAGGCGGATAAGGGCTCATGTACGGGTTGAATCCGCCGTACGGACTAAAGAATGGATTGCCGTCCGGGAACGGCTGCATCTGGCCATACGGAAAGCTCGGGCTGCCGAACGGGCTGACTTGACCAAACGGCTGACTCGGACTGCCAAACGGACTCACTTGGCCGTACGGTTGGCTCGGACTGCCAAATGGTCTCATCTGGCCGTACGGTTGACTCGGGCTGCCGAACGGACTCACTTGGCCAAACGGTTGACCCGGACTGCCAAACGGAGCCATTTGACCATACGGTTGACCCGGGCTGCCAAACGGACTCACCTGACCATACGGTTGACCTGGACTGCCAAACGGAGTCATCGGAGCGTAAGGATAGCAGTCATCGGCGTACGGACTGACTTGCCCCCCTGGAGGTCGCCGATTTGGCTGGCTGCTGCTGCTAAACGGACTGACATCGCCGTACGGCTGATAGCCGCCGTAGGGAAGATACCCTCCGTAAGGATTCCAATCTTGATGCATTCCCCAGTCGCCGGGCGATTTCCGGCTGGCTACCTCTTCGATTTCATATTCATAGTCGTTTTCTTCCGCATCCGGGTCGTCCACTTCAACGTATACATTCTGATCGTCAAAATCCACGATCACGCCTTCAAAAATCTGGCCGTCTATCGCTTCAATGCGCACTTTTTTCTCGACGTGTTCTTTGCATATGTTGTGCACATTTTCGCGCATATCCTTGATCAGACTGACCGTCTGGACGTCAGCCTGGTACAGGTTTTTTTCATCCTGCATGGAAACTCCTCCCCTTCTGGTGCTCTTTATTACCATATACATGTGCCCATGGGGAGGTGTTCCGGTTTGCAGGCAAGACTAGCCCATTTTATGTGCGCTGACGTTTTCTTCTGTTACGAAGCGCGCAGGCAAAAACGGGACGAGCTGCTCCCGCTCTCCTTTTTCCAGATAGTCCGCCATCCACTTCGCTGTGGCGGGCGAGAGCAAAATGCCGTTGCGGAAGTGCCCTCCGGCAATCGCCAGCCCTTCCCATCCTGGCACTGGTCCAAGCAATGGCTTGCCATCCGCCGTAGCTGGCCGCAATCCGCCCCACGCCTCCAGAAAAGCGGCTGAATGCAAGGCCGGAACGTACGGCATGACCCCGTTCAGGATGCTGGCTAACCCCGCCATCGTCACTTCGCGCTGAAAGCCGCTCTCGTCTTCTGTTGCGCCAAGCACGATTTTGCCGTCTTTTTTCGGCGTCACATATCCCGTCGTGCCAAAAATGACGGTGCGCAGCGGAATGCCGACAGAGGAAACAGCGGCAATCTGACCGCGAACCGGACGCACCGGAACCGACACACCCAGCAAGTCCAGCATGACACCTGCCCACGCTCCCGAAGTGATCACCGTATGCGCGGCGCGCAACGGCCCGAGCGAGCTGTCCACGCCAACTACTTTCCCGCCTTTTACCGCGATGCCGCTCACGACACAGCCGGAATGCAGCACAACTCCTTGCAGCTTGCACGCCGTCACCAAAGCGCGAAGCAACATGCGATTGTTGATGTGCCCCTCGTACGGGGAGTAAATCGCTGCCTGCGCTTTGTCTGTCAACAGCGGCTCCACTTCCGCCAATTGCTGCCTTTCCGTCAAAAAGTGCACGCTATGCCCCGCGTCCTTTTGCCAGCGAAATTTCTCTGCCAACTGTGCTTGCTCGCCATCATCGAGCGCGACTGTGAGCAGCCCCTCCAGGCTGAGCTGTACATCGCCCCCGGTAAACTCCTCCAACTCTTGCGCCCACTGCGGATAATAAGCCAGCGACGCCATGCCGAAATCGAGCATGGGACCGGGCGCTGTAAACTCCTTCAACGGCGCGAGCATGCCCGCTGCTGCCGAGGACGCCTGTCCGCCCCATTCTCCTTGCTCAACCAACGTGACGCCCATCCCTCTGCGCGACAATTCATACGCCAGACTTAAACCGATAACTCCTCCACCCACTATGAGACAATCGCCCACGTTTTTCTCTCCTCGCTGTTGTGATCTCTCTCCTGATCCAAGTTGAACAGGGCAACATACAAAAAGCCCACCCGTTCCCAAGCAGGAAAAGGTGGGCTTCATACGCCGTATAGCCAAAGAAAAAAGCGCTGTTCGCCGGCAACCGTATCCCTGCGCCGGCATGATCCGGATCAGGTGCAATGGGTCGACGGTCGTATGCTTCCATCCTCTCAGCCCCGCGTGAAGGACTCCCCAAGTTGCTTCTTTACATATTCATTTCACCAACCAAGTATAGTCCTCCTGGCCGCCAGTGACAAGATGCTATACGCTCAATCCTCGTCTTTTACATCGTAGCTCTCCGGAACCGTCTCATGCCGCGCTGCCTCCTCGAACTCGCGGAGCTTGCGCATTTCTTCCATATGATGGTTGAACTGTTCCTTGTTGATGACGTACTCGTAGCCGTCGTGCAGAGCGCGAATCTTGCCCTGGTGAATCTTTTCCAAAATAAACGTTTCCGGAAGCTCCAAGTACGCTGCTGTCTCTTCCACGGTCAAATATGTCTTGTTATCGCGCAATCTTGCCTCCAATTCCGCTTTCTGCTGCTCGAATCCAGGTTTGCCCAAAAGGGCGAACATGTTGGCCTTGTACGCCTCCACCCCGGGCTGGTCAAACGGATTGACGCCCAATAAATAGCCGCTGATTCCGCACGCCTTTTCAAAAAAGTAGATCAAGGCCCCGAGGTGATACGCTGTCGCCTCTGGCATCTCGACAAGCAGGTTCGGCACGCCGCCATCCACGTGGGCGAGCACCGTCCCTTCGAAAGCCTTTTTATTGACAAATCCCATCCGCTTGCCGGACAAAAAGTTCAGTCCGTCCACATCAAGCGGGTCTTCTTCTACCGTGACATCGATGGCTGGCTTGTTTACGGTTACCACTGTCTCGAACAAGTGTCGCATGCCGTCCTGTATGTACTGCCCCAAGGAATGCAAGTCTGTGGAAAATTCGGCAGCGGCGGGAAAAATTCCTTTTCCATCCTTGCCTTCCGACTCCCCGAAAAGCTGTTTCCACCATTCGGCGAAAAACCGGAACTGCGGCTCGTAGCTGACCAGAAGCTCCACCGTTTTGCCTTTGCGGTACAGGGCGTTGCGAATCGCCGCATACTGGTAGCACGGATTTTCGGCCAAATCCATGACCATGTACCGCTCGCTCGCATCTTGCGCTCCTTTCATCAGGGCATCCATGTCGGCGCCGCTCACGGCGATCGGCAATAGTCCGACTGCTGTCAGGACAGAAAAACGCCCGCCGATGTCATCGGGAATGACAAAGCTCTCGTAGCCCTCATCTTCCGCAAGCTTTTTCAAGGCCCCCCGCGCTTTGTCCGTCGTAATGTAAATTCGCTTCTTCGCCTGCTCGCGGCCGTACTTGTTTTCCAGCCAATTGCGCAACAGCCGAAAAGCTATAGCAGGCTCTGTCGTCGTGCCCGATTTGGAGATGACGTTGATGGAGACGTCTTTTCCTTCCAACACGTCCATCAGATGAGAGATATACACCGGACTGATATTGTTGCCGACAAAATAAATTTCCGGCGATCGCCGCTTCGACTTCGGCAGCAAGTTGTAAAAGCTGTGGCCCAATACGTCCAGTACAGCTTTCGCTCCTAAATATGAACCTCCGATTCCAATTACCAAAAGCACATCTGAGTCAGCCTGGATACGTGCCGCCGCCTGGCGAATCCGCTCATACTCGACGCGGTCGTATTTGTTCGGCCAATCTACCCAGCCAAGATAGTCTCTGCCTGGACCCGTTCTTTTGTGCAACATTTCATGCGCCTGCCCGATTGCTGGCGCAAGCTGCTCCCATTCATGCTGTCTCACAAAGCCGCGTGCATTGGAATAATCAAATCGAATCGCTTGGTTCATGGCTCCCCTCCCAAGGAACGTCATCTATTTTCTTATCTTATCACGCAAAAAAGCGAGAAAGTTACTTTCCGTCAAAACATCGCAAAATGTGAGCAAATCGTGAACGATTCGGCAAAAGTGTTACCTTTTTCCATGCCTTCCGTAAAACTACTTCGAGCAATGAAATAATGGTTTCTTTTTAGAACAACAAGGGGAAATGAAAATGAAAAAACGGTGGTGGATCATCGGTTCCGTTGTCATCCTGCTAGGAGCAGGGTTCGTTGGACTCAACATGATGGGTTCTCAGCAAGCCATGGGCATGCCCGTCAACATCGGAACACCGACCAAATCAGCTCTGGAAAGCAAAATCTTGACCTCCGGAATCGTCATCGTGGAGGACAAGCAGAAGCAGTATGCGAATGTGAACGGCACGTTGCGCGAGTTCGTCGTCAAAGAAGGCGACAAGGTCAAAAAAGGCCAAGTCATCGCCAAAATTGACACGACCGATGTGGACAGCAGACTGCTTGATCTCGAAGCGCAGATGGAAGTCGCAAAAGCCAATCTTGCCAAAGCCCAGATCGGCGTAGAGCCGGAAGAAGTAGCACAGGAGCGCGAGCGGGTCACGCAGGCACAGCGCGAGTACGATGCGGCCAAGCGAGAATACGACCGGATGAATCAATTGTTCTCCTCAGGCGCTTCGACGCAGCAGGAAGTCGACAAGGCGAAGTCTATCTTGGACAACGCGCTGTCCGCCCTCAATGTGGCGAAACAACAGTCCGCCCTGAAACAAAAAGGGCCGCGCAAAGAAGACATCGCCGCTCAGCAGGCACAAATCAACAAACTGGCCGTCGAACGGACTCAACTGGAAAAAGAACGCGTCCAGAGCGTTGTCGTCGCACCTGCGAATGGAACCGTTATTGGCGTCGCGGCGGACAACGGCCAATACGTCAACAAAGGCACGGAAATTTTGACACTGGCTAATCTCGACAACCTGCTCATTCAGGCTGACATCAACGAATCGGATGTCGGCAAGCTGAAACTCGGACAGACGGCGACCATCGAAGGCATTACGCTGGGCAAACAAATGCTGAATGCCCAGATCACCCGAATCGCCCCGATCGCAACCACCAGCCAAAGCAGTTCGGGCCAAAGTGAGAAGACCCGCGTCAAAGTCATCCTCAAGCCGCAAGGAGATTTGAGCGCGCTCAAGCCAGGCTTCCACGTGGACATCAACATCTTGGCGGAAAAAATCGATAACGCTCTGCAAGTTCCGATCGAAGCTATCCAGCAGGAAGCGGACGGCAGCACTTTCGTCTGGATATCCGAGAACGGAATCGCCAAGAAACAGAAAGTCGCCACAGGCACTGAAAATGAACTGTTCTCCCACATCAAGCAAGGTCTGAACGGAGACGAGCAAATCATTTTGGGACCTGTTGAAGCGCTGAGTGAAGGAGCGCCTGTCATGCCGATGAGCGGCGGTCCCGCACCAATGGGCATGTAACGACTGGATGTGTTCCACGTAAAAAGGAGGTCAGCCGACAATGCTTCAGGTAGAAGGCTTGACGAAATCATACAAGACTGGCGATAGCACCCTCCCTATTTTGAAAGGTGTATCCTTGCTGGTGGAACAAGGCGAGTTCGTCGCCATCATGGGACCATCAGGATCAGGGAAATCGACGTTCATGAACATGCTGGGCTGTCTGGATCGCCCGGACACGGGAAGCTACATTCTCGACGGGATTGAGGTAAGCAGCCTCAATGACAAGCAGCTCGCCTACGTACGCAATCAAAAAATCGGCTTTGTGTTTCAGTCGTTCAATCTGCTCGCCCGCTCCACTTCCCTGCACAACGTAGAGTTGCCGATGATGTACGCCAACGTCAGCCGTTCGGAAAGACGCAACAGGGCTACAGAAGCGCTGAAACGAGTAGGGCTGGGCGAACGCATGCACCACAAGCCTACTCAACTGTCCGGGGGTCAAAAGCAGCGCGTCGCCATCGCCAGAGCGCTGGTCAACCGTCCCGCCATCCTTTTGGCAGACGAACCGACAGGAAACCTCGATAGTCGCTCCGGTGTCGAGATCATGTCGATTTTTCAGGAACTGCACACTCAAGGCGTCACGATTATTCTCGTCACGCACGAGATGGACATCGCCCAGCACGCCGAGCGAATCGTCACGTTCAAAGACGGCATCATCATCCGCGATGAGCGGGTAGAGGAACGCGTTTTCTCTACCCCGAATGACGAGGTGATTGTCACGTGAATTTTATGGAAAGCTTTTACACCGCACTGGAGGGCATCTGGGCCAACAAAATGCGCTCGGCCCTGACCATGCTCGGCATCATCATCGGGATTACTTCCGTCATCGCCGTTACCGCGCTTGGGGAAGGCGGACAAAAAGCAATCAACGACGAGATGGAAAAATTCGGGCAAAACACCTTCAACGTCTTCATTAACTGGGAGACAAAAGAAAAAATCGAATCCGACGACCTGACTATCGATGACGCTGCTGTCCTGGGCAGAATCAGTCCGGCAATCGAGTACATCGTCCCTTACAGCGGAACGACAATCGAGTTGAAGGGGCCGAAAAAAGAAGAGCGGGCCAACCTGACCGCCACCACGGCGGATTATTTCAACATCCAGAAAAGAATGAAAGTAACAAAAGGCCGCCTGTTCAGCGATACCGATGACAAAGAACAGCGCGCTGTCGTCGTGTTGGAAGACAAGCTTGGCGAGAAGCTGTTCGGACAAATGAATCCGATCGGTCAGCGCGTTCGCTGGGGAAACAATTCCCTCGTCGTCATCGGCACGTACTCAGAGGAAAAATTCAAGTTTGACATGGGCCAGGAAACATTCGGCGCCGTAGTCCCCATCCAGTATTACAACTCCCTGCTGGAAGAACCGTCGATCCATTCGTTTATGGGTACGGCTGTCGACAAAGCTTCCGTCAACTCGGCCATGCAGCAGGCCAAGCAATATTTGACGCGCAAACACCAAAAGAACGACCATTACATGGTTCGCAGCATGCAAGAATCGGTTGACCAGTTCAATCAGCTGACTGGCACGCTCACCTTGATTTTCAGCATCATCGCCGGGATCTCGCTCGTAGTCGGCGGGGTCGGCGTCATGAACATCATGCTCGTCTCCGTCACCGAGCGCACGCGGGAAATCGGGATTCGCAAAGCGCTGGGGGCGAGGCGAAGCGATATTTTGATTCAGTTTCTCATTGAATCCATCATCGTCTGCCTGATCGGCGGATTGGTCGGCGTCCTGTGCGGACTTGGCATCGCCGCCTTGATCTCGCATTTTGCCAACCTTCCACCGCTGCTATCGTGGAACAGCGTATTTATCGCGTTTGGCTTCTCCAGCGCTATCGGCATCTTTTTCGGGCTTTATCCAGCCAACAAAGCTGCCAAGCTCGACCCGATCGAAGCGCTGCGTTACGAATAGACCGATACAAAAAACATGCACCTGTGCAACTTTCGCCACAGGTGCATGTTTATGTTGGAAACGTATCTGTCATCAGCTTCAAAAGAAAAAAAAGCGCAATCCCGACGCTCGCGACTGTCCACCAGAGCGTTTTGCTGTCAGTCTTGTCTGCCTTGTAGATACCGCTCAGCTTCCAGGTGCCTACAGCTACACAGAGGAGACTGATCAGGAGCAGGATTGTCCCCATGATCTCCCTCCTTTCCCCTCTCCTAGCTATATGGGGATGGAGGGAAAAAAATCACTCCTTGGGCTGCTTTTTCCCCAACCGGCCGAGCACCTGGCGACCGCGCTGCTTGAGCGCCTCGTCTTTAAGCGCAAGCTGTCGCTTTTTCATCAGGCCGTTTTTCGAAGTATCCGGACGATCCGGTTGTTTGTCGTCGCGCATCAGCTGAACTTGCCTCCGCCTTTTTTCTCATAGTCATCCAGCAGCTCGGCAAAGCTTTTGTTGCGCTCGCGTTCTTCCTGTTCGCGGCGTCTTTGTTCTTCAGCTTCCTTTGCCTTCCGCTCGTTTTCTGACTTCATGTCTTTTTCCAGCTGCTTCAGCTTCGATACCGCATCTGCGTTCAGCATGTCCTTCAAGCTGCCAAGCGAAGCCTTCGCTTCTGTTGCTGCTTCCTGCGTGTGACGCTGGTTTGGTTGCTGTTTTTGTTTTTTCTTTGCCATTTGAACTGCCATCCTTTCCCTATCGAACTAACGCCCTCATTCTCCGTCCCGTTTTGGGTCATACTACTTGTAAGCTTCGCATTGAGAGGAGGACGAAACATGGTGCGCAACAAAGCAAAAGACTTTGGAAAAACCGCAGAAATCCGCGGCCCGAAAGCTCAATCCGAGGCCATCCGTTCCAACGGTTCCATTAATAGTGAACCACAAGAAAGGTTAAAAGAAAACCGTTAGGCCAAAAGTTTAACCGCCGGGCTTGGTATCACGCCCGGCGGTTTTTATTGGGAGACATGCTCTTCGGACTGGCTCTTTTTTGCACCGACTCTTGCCTCAGGACGGTCAGCTTGTCATCCAGTTGAAAGCGGCAACCGTTTTTGACCAGCCTTTTGGCCAAATCCCGCTCCATGGCGATGCGCGGCAGCTCCTTGAACAACCCGGCCCGAAGCAAGTGTTCCTTGCGCAGCGAGACGTGGTGGGTATCAAACAGCGCCCATGGCGAGCGATAACGGGTAAGGTGCGGCCCGTATTTTTCCCGGATTGCCAGCCGCTTCTGCGCCATCGGACAAGGCAAGCCGATATGAAAAGGCAGTTCGTTTACGATCTGGCTTTCTTCCAGCAGCGGGATCGGTTTGACAAGCGTATGCGGCCGTTTGATGTGCGGGTATTGCTCCAGCCAAAGCTGGCACTCCGCGTGCTGGATCTCTGTAAACCCTGGCTCATACACGGAATATATCCGCTTACGATCCTGTCCGAGCAAGACAAGCTGACTGGCTTTCTCATGCGCCTGCTGATGGACGCCGATGAATGAACGCGGAACAAGCATGTGGCTGGCCAGAAACACAATCAGTTCGCCTCGCGCAAGCTTGATCCCCGAATTGAGCAAATAGGCGAGCGGCTTTTGTTTGCGAAGCCGCACATAGTTCAACGAAAAATGGGCGGTAAATCGGGACAGTTTTTCCGCCGTCTCGTCCGTTGAAGCGTTGTCAAGGACGATCACCTCAAACTGTTCAAACGCGCAAAATTGCAGGTTGAAGCCGAACAGGGTATACAAGAGCTGATCGTCTGCATCTTTGGCAGGAATGACGACACTTGTCAGCATCGAATCTCCCCCCTTTTTCTGTGAAAAACGTCAAGCCGCTTTTCATGAAAGTGGATGTTACCGTTTTGTTTTGTAGCATATGCGGCAGACCATCATTTGGGCTGGGCTTGGCTCACGACCCGACCGCCACCGTATAAGCAACGAAAGTGTGATGCATGCTAAAAATGATGGCTGCCTCTCTTGGCGAACCTTTCGGCTGTATGGATAAGTGGATAAAGGAGGTTCAACGAATGGACAACGACCAGAAGCATCGTGAAAAAACAAAGGATATTTCCCTCGACGGAACCTTGCCGCATCAGATCAGCGCCCCTGATTTCAAAAAATCGTCCCGCTCCATCCAGCGACCTTTTGTCAACGAATTTGGCGTCGTGATCGGAGACAGCTTGTACGAGTCCAAAGAATCCCCGTTGAACAACTGGAGCACGGACACGGACCCTTCCATCATGGCTGGCGACCAATGGGTGCATCCCACCAACGATATCGGCTGGAACTCCTACGAAAACAAGGAGCTGCTGGAAGACAAGCCCATAGGCAATGCCCGCTTTATGCATCCGACGAAAGATGTCAGCAAAGGCAAGGATTGATTGAGCTGTCTTGAAAAAAATCGCCCATTCGGAAAAGACACACTGACCGAATGGGTGTTTTTGGTTTGTATGTTACAATGGGCTTGAAGAGACAGAAAGGAGCTGGCCCATGAGCATCACACTTGCGATAGCGCCTGCATTTTCGCTCGCCTATCAACGATATTCCGAATTTCGTCCAGGTGACACGCTTCGCCTGTACGTGCGGACAAGCGGTCCTGGAACGGGCGGGCTTTTCTACGCGATTGAAAAAGATGAAGCCATGCCTGACGACGCCATTTTCGAAGTGGAGGGCTTGCGCTTTGTCATCCGCCCTGCCGATTTCTGGTACTTCGATGGCGGTCAGCTTGACTTTGACCCTACATACGGCGAATACGGCTTTCGCTTCTTCAACCCGCGTCTGGCGGACTAGCAGAAACTTTTCTGGGCGTCATCCGTATGAAAGAGAGACTGCCATGACGTATGGGAGGAGCGTTTCATGAAAAAGAGCGGTTCGATTCTTTTGGCCGTCGGCGCTTTTTTGCTGGCCAATTTCAAATGGTTAATCGGTATTTTGAAGTTCTCCAAATTCGGCGCAACCCTTTTGTCGATGATCGTCAGCCTCGGGGCGTACGCCATGATTTACGGCTGGAAGTTTGCCGTGGCGATCGTCTACCTGATTTTCGTCCATGAGATGGGGCATGTCATCGCTGCCAAGCGCAAGGGCATTGCGACTTCGCCAGCCGTCTTCATCCCGTTTGCGGGTGCTTTTATATCGATGAAAGACATGCCGCGCGATGCGAAAACAGAAGCGTATCTCGCTTATGGCGGACCGCTTGCCGGGATGATTGCCTTTTTGCCTGCCCTGCCGCTTTACTGGTGGACGCAGGACCCGTTCTGGGCATTGGTCATCTACCTCGGTGCCGTACTCAACCTGTTCAATCTGTTGCCCGTCTCCCCGCTGGATGGCGGACGGATTGTCTCTGTGCTTTCCACAAAAATCTGGTTCGTTGGACTGATCGGTCTGGGGATCATGCTGTTTACCAATCCAGGCCCGATTATGGGACTCATCTTCATCCTCGGTCTGATTACTTGGTGGAACCGCCTGCGTGAAAACTACCAGCATCAGGTGCTGCAATACGAACGGGAACAAATCGAAAAGTTCATGCACGATATCGCCAAATGGCCTGAACTGGAAACGACATGGGACATGCGCGTCAGCATGAACGAAGAAGTAAGCGCACTGAATCAGGCTGAGCCGGACAAACGCTTCCTCGTCCCGTTCCTGCATGACGAAAAGCGGCTGGCACGCGACCAGAAGCGGCTGGATAAAGTGTATATGAACAGAAAATGGGAACTGTTCAAGCAATGGGAGCGCGAGCCGATCATGTTCATCGAGTCGGACCCGCTGCGTCCCGCTCCGTCCCAGGCACTGCAAGAAGCCGAGCAGGCAGCTCGCCAGCGGCTGGCGGAAGTCGATGAGCAAATGCATCGGCTGACAACGTATTATGTCGCTCCGGCCTCGACCAAGTGGAAAGTGCTGGCTGCTTACCTCGGGCTGGCCGCTGTTTTGTCGGCGTTCTTCGTCTACGGACAGCAGCTTTTGCACCGCTAATCCAGGCTTTGCTCCGACCGTCCGGTTCGTTTGGACCGGACGTTTGACCTTCTGTGACCTTCTGTGGGCGCAAAAACGTGCGCTACGCATACCTGAGAGTCGCTCTTCCCCAGCAAGAGGTCAGAAACGCCCGCCATGGTGATTTATCGCTTTTGAGAGTTGGCGCCAAACAGAGTAAAATAGGAGTGTACTTTCATAAAATTCCAGAGAGGATGACTTTTTACTTGGACAACGTCCCGATAGTGCTCAACCTGCTGCTTGTGATATTTCTTGTTTTTCTGAACGGCTTCTTCGTCGCCGCAGAGTTCGCTCTCGTCAAAGTGCGGCAAACGCGCTTGACACAATTAGTGAATGAAGGAAACAAACGCGCTGTATACGCTCAAAAAGTAACGCAAAAACTGGATGGCTATCTGTCTGCCTGCCAGGTCGGGATTACTCTCGCCTCGCTCGGACTGGGTTGGGTCGGGGAACCGGCTATCGCCCATATGATCGTCGAACCGCTGCTTGGTTCAACAGGATTGCCTGCCTATGCGATTTCTGCGATATCTTTTGGTATAGCGTTCGCGATTATTACCTTCCTGCACATCGTCTTGGGTGAACTGGCTCCGAAATCATTGGCCATTCAAAAAGCAGAAGAAACTTCGCTGTGGGTTGCCGCGCCATTGATGTTTTTCTATAAAATGCTTTACCCGGCGATCTGGTTTTTGAACGGAACCGCCAACGCCCTGATGAAACGACTTGGATTCGAAGCGATCTCGGAACATGAAGCAGCTCATACCGAAGAAGAAATCCGCATCCTCGTCAACCAAAGCCACCAAAGCGGTCATATTGACCAGACTGAATTGTCGCTGGTGGAACACGTTTTCGACTTTTCCGAAACCTTGGCCCGGGAAACGATGATCCCGCGAATTGACATGGTTTGCTTATATAGCACGAATACATTTGAAGAAAACTTGGAGATCATCCGCACGCAGCGACACACCCGTTTCCCTGTAGCGGCTGAGGACAAAGACAACATCATCGGTTTTGTCCACGCCACCGATTTTTACCTGGCGGCCCTGCAAGACGGACGTGTCAAGCTGGATTCGTTGCTCCGCCCTGTTCTGACGGTTCCGGAAACCATGGAGATCAGCACAGTCCTGCGCCTGATGCAGAAAAAGCGCTCGCAGCTCGCGATCGTCATCGACGAGTACGGCGGTACAGCTGGTCTGGTAACGATGGAGGACATTCTGGAAGAAATCGTCGGAGATATCCAGGACGAGTTCGACGAGGAAAGACCGGAGATCGAAAAGCTGGATAACGGCCTCTCCGTTTCCGGCATGCTGACGCTCGCCGACTTGAACGATCATATCCCGTTCGAGCTGGAATCCGAGGATGTAGACACGATTGGCGGCTGGCTGTACAGTCAACTGGAAGAAGATATCGCGGTAGGCGCTACAGTCGAGTGGGAAAACTACTTGTTCACCGTCAAGCAAATGGATAATCACCGTGTCACCCGCGTGTTGATTACGCCGATTAAAAACGACGAATCGCCGCAGCAAGAAGAGCTTTTGACCGTTTCCTGATCAACGAAAAGCCACTCCCCTTAGCAACTAGGGTGAGTGGCTTTTTTTGTGTGAAAAACGCCTCGATGTTTTTCTAGATATTGGATGATTCTGTTTGCGGTCAACAAAACGGTCACAGCTGTATTGTTATGTGCATCTCCGTTTTGGTTTCGGCTGAGTCAAGTCGTTTCCAAGCCATCCGACTGCTTCCAGTCTTGCACGCCGTTGTCCTCCAGTATGCCCATCGTTACGTCACTAATATCAGGATCGGTCAGCAGACTGTCGCGAATGCGGTATTTAATGTCGTCCGCTACCGCAAGAGTCAGACCCGCTCGCAGCTCGACATAGCATTCTACGTGGTAAAAGCGGCCTTCCTGGACAATTCGCAGGCGATTGATATCCGTCACATCCGGATCAGCAAAAATAATCGCTGCCACCCGGTCTTCGACTTCTTTTGGAGCGGCGACCCCAATCAAGCCGACCATGTTGTCGTATCCTACCTTGAACGCCACCCCGACCATCAAAATGCCGATCATGATCGTAGCGATACCGTCGAGCAAGGCAAACGTCGTAAACTGTGTCACCACTACCGCGATCAGAGCCAGGAGCGCTCCCGTCGTCGCTACGATATCTTCGTAAAAGACAAGCCGTGTCGGCGGCGCCGCGCGTCCCACATGGCGAAACGCAGCAGGCACAATCCCCCAGCCTTTTGCCTCGACGCGAGTCTCGTGCACGATTTCTTTCATCGCCTTGACCAACACCAAGCCATCTACGACAATCGCCAGAAACAAGATGATAAAATTAAGCCAGAAGTGGCTGGCGTGCGCAGGCTCTTTGAGCAGATGAATGCCTTCCATGACCGTCTCGTACGCCATGATCGTTACGACAATGACTGCGATCATGCAAAACAGGTTGATGACCCGACCAAATCCGGTCGGAAAGCGCGGCGTCGGCTTCTTTTCCGCCAGTACGCTGCCGAAAAACACAAAGCCCTGGTTGACCGCGTCCGCAATCGAGTGCATAGCCGAAGCGAACATCGCCCCGCTGCCGCTGTAGGCTGCGGCAAAGCCCTTGACAATCGCCAGGCCGAGATTGCCCAAAGCTGCTGTCGCTGAAGATGTGTTTCCCTTTTTTAACGTTGTCCAAAAAGAACTCATCCTGCCCGTATCCTCCTCGGGAAAAATCCTGTTTCTTCGTTTATTATTCCCCGTGAAAGCACGTCGTTCCTTTTTCAATAAAAGGAAAAAGGCAGCGCCGACCGCTTTGGCAGCCTTTACGCCAACAATTTCAGCCCCGCCACGGACACGATGACCAGCCCAATGAAAACAAGCCGCAGCGCATCTTTTGGCTCCCCGTAAAACAGCATTCCGACCAAGGCGCTTCCTACCGTGCCGATTCCCGTCCATACGGCGTAGGCGGTACCCATCGGAATCCCGTTCATCGCGATCGACAACAAAATGAAGCTGAGCGAAAATCCGCCGAGCAGAACAGCCCATGAACGCAGCGACGGCCGCTGGTTCACCTGCGAAATCCCCATGACGCCTACCACTTCAAACAACCCGGCAAAAATCAACGATACCCATGTCATGCAACTTCCCCCTCCTTGTGCGAATCTCCTCCATGTTCATGCGTGACCACCTTCAAGCCGATGATGCCCGCCAGCAACAGAGCAATCAGCCCAACTTTCATCCAACTGAACGGCTCCCCGAAAAAAGCCATCTCAACAATCACTGTGCCCGCCGTGCCCAACCCGACAAAGACAGCGTACACCGTGCTCGTCGGCAGCCGTTTGCCTGAGTAGATCAACACAGCGAAGCTGATCATAATAGCAATCGCCGTCAGTGCCCACTCCCACAATTGGTCCGCGTATTTCAGCCCTGCTACCCACATCACCTCAAACACGGCGGCAAGCACGACCAGCAGCCAGTTTTTTTGCATCGTAACCCCTCCTTTTTATATCGTTCCCCAAGTGCAACTCGCAGGCTCACCCGGGCTTTTTCCCACATGCAAAAAAAGCCACGGGCGAATACCGTTACAGATATTCTCCCGGGCTTTTATCCCTCCGTGTACACGGCAAACGCCGTGGGTTTTCTCTCGGTCCAGTCCGGCCACTGTCTGGCTCGCGGAACCCTAGAAAACTCAACATATGCAATTTGACTCATGGGCAACTGGCTCCTATTGTAGCAAAAGCCAAACGATTTTTGCAAGATTTTCGCAAGGGCAGCTACTTGTGCTATTCTAACTTACGTAAAGCAAAAGCTCGTCCCAAACGAAAACAAGCAAGGAGAATAAGCCGATGACGAATGTATTGTTTGTGTGCCTGGGAAATATTTGCCGCTCCCCGATGGCAGAAGCTGTTTTTCGCCATCTTGTCGAACAGGAAGGGCTGAGCAAAGAAATCAGCATCGACTCTGCCGGGATCGGCGGCTGGCATGCCGGAGAGCGTCCGCACAAAGGCACCCAACAGGTTCTCGACGAAAAAGGGATCGCTCACGACACGTTGCGCGCCCGGCAAATCAAGCACCACGATTTTTCCGAGTACGACTATGTCGTCTGCATGGACGAAGAAAATTTGGCGGCGCTCACCCAAATGGCTCCGTCAGGCAAAAATGTGCACCGCCTGCTGGACTTCGCCAGCTCCGTACAGGAGCAAAACGTGGAAGACCCTTACTACACCGGGCGTTTCTCCTACGTATACGATCTGGTGGAAGCTGGCTGCCGCGGCCTTTTGGCAGAGATCAAAAGCAAAAAGGGATAGCCCTCCGTCTGGGGGCATCCCTTCTTTTTTTACACAGCTACGGTCTTTTCCTCCCACAGCCTGCCCAGCCAGCTTACCGTGCTGCCGATCAACTTGCTGTAGCTGTCTGCGGAAGAAAATGTATGATCGCCGCCGACAATCACTTCTTTTTCGCACGTTCCCCTTCTGCGCAAGTGCAGCTCCCGCTCGTAATGAAACATCGCATCGACTGCAATGACGTCATCGCGATTGCCGTGCAGGATCAGCACATCTCCTTCAAACTGCTTGACGTGGCGCAATGGCTGAGCACCGTTCAACGACTGGAAGTAGCGTCCGGAAAGCAAGTAGCCATTATGGTCGGTGCTCCCCAAAGAGAGTGCTTCCTGATACTCTTTTTCCCCGACGATCCGCACGATGTCTTCAAACGGCTGGGCTACCGCAGCCCACAGCACCATGGAATGAATCCGTCTGTCCTGACTTGCCGTCAAGGCCGAGACAGCCCCGCCAAGGCTGTGCCCGAGCAAAATAATCCGTTCCTGGTCTACCCGTTCCAGCGCAGCAGCGTAATCGAGCACATCGCGTGTCTGCTTGAGCAAAACGTCCAGCCCGCCTGCTCCGTAATCCCCGTCGCTTTCTCCGCATCCGCCATAATCAAAGCGCAAAACGCCAAACCCGTGAGCGGCAAGCTCTCTGGCGGCTTTTACAAACAAGCGGTTGACGCCGACTCGACTGCCGATAAAGCCATGGCAGATGACAACCAATGGGTATTTCGCAACCGTCCTGCCGTTTTGCTGCTCTGGCTCATGCAACGTTCCCGTCAACATAACTGTCTCGCTTGGAATATGTAATGTCCGTTCCAAAGAACTCACCTCTTTTATTTATAGTATTCCGAGTAGTTTACTTTGTTATTGACTATATTATCTCCTGTCCTGGCGAAACTGTCAAGAGTCGCCTGCGTTTTGGCACAGGCGACTCTTTTTATGGCTGAAGCGATTTGCCGATTCTTGCTTGCAGCACTTCAAGCAGCTGCATCCATTCCCGTCCTTGCTCGGATTCTTCGTTGCCAGCATACTGGTGCTCGCTTGGATAGAGCGAGTAAAAGACGCCCTCTTTGTTCTCCCCGATTTTCGTCAGGAAAGGATGCTCTTGATAATAAGGCAGCTTCGCCTGCTCCTTCGTCAAGCGGACAACCGTCGCCAACGGAACGTCCTTTTTGGCTACTGTGTCCTTGTAGTAAAACTGCACGCTAGACGGGTTGCCTTCTTCATTTGGCAATGTCGCTTCCGCGATTTTCAGCTTGCCCATCACTTTTTCCGGCAACAAAATCCGGTAGCCGAGCTTGCTGTCGTAAGCCTTCATCGCTTCGAAAGTCTTCTCGATGTTTTGATCGTTCAACGACTCAGGCGTATTCCAGATGCCTACCGATTTGTCCGATGCAGGTGCAACACTCTCGACGAACCATTGGTCACCCTGCTGGCTCACGACGAGAATCGCCCGATCCGTGCCGAATTTGCCTGTGGAAGTCACCAGGTCAAAATCGATCTGGTATTTCAGCTTTTGATTTTGCCCGCTGCCAACAGAATCATCCGTTATGCTTGCGACCGTAAAGCCTTCCACCCACGGACTGGATGCGCCTGTCACCCAATGGGCGTTCTCCAGAGGAGCTTTCAGCCCAGAACGCGCCTGCTCTGTCAAGAGCGCGTATTGCAGCGCACCGTTTCTCAGTTTGACAGCCTTTGCCCAAGTCTGGGCCGTATCGTATGCAGAAGTAGGAATAATCCCGCTCTCCAGCATTTTCAATTGCTCGCTCACTGAACTTTGAACAACTGCCGGTTTTTCCACTGCTGCGGCGCTGGATGGCTGCTGCACAATCGTCACGACGGAATAAGCCGTAACCCCGATTGCCAGTGCCGAACCTAACACGATGATTTTTTTCAACATTTCTGAACGCCTCCCAGTTGATCCCATGCCTGTATCGTACAGGCGAAAAATTGACTTGCACCTATTAGGACGCAACAACTGCCGTTTTGTAACGCAATTGCCTGGAAAATATTTGTGTTCACTAAAAATGAAAAAGCCGAAACCCGTCAGCTAACGGGAATCGGCTTTTCTCTTCGCTGTATGGTTACGCGTTGACCTGTTTGATAAACTCTTTCATCAAAGCAGGCAGATCGTTCCAGGCGTGCCCGGAAATCAAGTTGCGATCTACGTGGAAGCGCGTCTCGATGTACTTCGCTCCAGCCGCTTCAACCTCTGGACGGCAGGCAAAATATGCGGTCATCTCGCGTCCTTTGATTTCGTCTGCAATTACCGTAAGTGCCACACTCGCATGACACAAAATCATAATTGGTTTATCATGTTGGAAGAAATGACGGGCGATCCGGGCAAAATCTTTGTGCAGCCGGATATGCTCAGGGGCGCGTCCGCCGGGAATAATCAGGGCAGCGTACTCCTGCGGATCAATCTCTTCGAACGACGCATGTGCTTCGATCTGGTAGCCGCGTTTTTCCGTGAAAGTTTGCCAGTCTTCAAAATCGTGCACAACGGTATGAAGCACCTTCTTATCAGTTGGCGAGGCAATGGTCACTTCCAAGCCTTCCTCCAGGCAGCGATAATACGGATAGTAGGCTTCCAGCGCTTCCACTGCGTCGCCTGTCAGAATCAATACTTTTTTAGCCATGGCGGCTTCCACTCCTTTATTTATAAGCAATGAGGTTGTTGCGTATCAACAAGGCTTATTATACAGGCGTGCGCCAGCCAACATAAGAATGCACTTTTTTGTGCGGTAGTTACCAAAAGGATACTTATGGACAATGCTGTAGCAAAGGGAGAAAAACCATGCTTGATCTGAGAAAAGAAACGATGGAAAAAATCCGCAACGGCGATTTCACTTGCTCCAAGGAACTGACGCTGTCCATGTTCAGCGGGAAGTGGAAAGTCGTCATTTTATGGCACTTGGGCGTAGAAGGCCCGCATCGCTTCAGCGAGCTGCAACGCCTGTTTCCGAAAATTACGCATAAAATGCTGACGAGCCAGCTCAAGGAGCTGATCGAGGACGGGATCGTCCATCGCGAGGTTTATCCGGAAGTTCCGCCACGGGTGGAGTATTCCATGACCGAGCTGGGAATGACGCTGTTGCCGATCATCGAGCTAATGTACGAGTGGGGCGAAAAACGGATGGAGCAGCTGAAACTGGAATTGGGCGAGCAAACCACTCCTGCCTGCGAATGCCCGGTATCGCCCCAAAATAAAGAAGGATAGCACCCGACTGAGGCGCTATCCTTTTTGTTTACGGATTGACACTGTTTTTTGGCGGGGAAGCCAAATCTCGCAAAATGGCGACCTCTACCCGTCTGTTTTTTGCCCGGCCTTCCGCCGTCGTGTTCGGAGCTACCGGATGGTATTCGCCCATGCCAGTCGCGCTGAATTTCGTCGGGTTCAGGTTTTGGTTTTCGAGAAGCACCTTCAAAAAGTTGACGGAACGCTTGGCAGATAGATCCCAGTTGGACGGGAACTCCGCACGATGAATCGGCACGTTGTCCGTATGTCCGGTCACGGTCACTTTTTTCGGGTGAGGAACGAGCATCGCTGCCATTTCGGTAGCAAGCGTTCTCGCTTCCGGCTTCAGGACAGCGCTTCCCGAATCAAACAAGGCGTTGTCCAGGATCGTGATGAGAAGTCCTTCCTCGGTCAGCTTCGTCTGGAGCTTGTCCTGGAGTTTGTTTTGCTGAATGTAGCCTTCCAGCTGCGTTTGCAGCTTTTTCAAGTCCTCTGTTTCTTTGCGGACTGCTTCTTCCAGCTTTTTCTCTTCTTCCGTCTTCTGCTTTTCCGCTTCCTGTGCGCCTTTATGTACGGTTTGCTGCATCATGTTCGGATCGAGTGGAATCGGGCTAGGCTGATCCAAAACGCCCACGCCGCCGTTCAACGCAACGTTAAAGGAGCGAACCATCTGGTCGAACTTCTTGGCATCCATTTCGCTGGAGGCAAACAATACGATAAACAAAGCGAGCAGGAGGGTGAGCAAGTCCGCGTACGGAATCAGCCAAGACTCGTCCATATGCTCTTCGTGCTGAGCATGTCTCTTTGGTCGCTTAGCCATTTACCGCAGCTCCTTCCTCCCTCTTCTCTTCCTTCATTTCTTCTTTCATCTCGCTGCGCTCGTTGTACGGGATGTACACCAGAAGCTTCTGCTCGATGGCAGCCGGAGAAACACCTGCCTGAATGGACAGAAGTCCTTCCACCATGATTTTCTTGATTTCGATTTCTTGCTTGGATTTTCTTTTCAGCTTGGTGGCGAATGGGTGCCACAGCACGTAACCAGTAAAAATACCGAGCAGAGTCGCTACGAACGCAGCCGCGATCGATATACCGAGGGCGTCGATATCGCTCAGGTTACCCAGTGCCGCAATCAGACCAACTACCGCTCCCAATACCCCGAGGGTCGGAGCGTAGCTGCCCGCCTGGCTGAAGACGAGGGCGCCAGCCTGGTGGCGTTCTTCAATCGCGTGAATTTCCTCGTTGAGAACATCGCGGACGAAATCCGGCTCGCCACCGTCGATGATCATCTTCATGCCATTGCGCAGGAACGGGTCTTCGATCTCATCAGACGTGTTTTCCAGAGCAAGCAAGCCTTCACGACGGGCGATAGATGCCCAGTTCATGAATTGACCGATCAGTTCCCTTTTGGCAGGGAGTTTTTGCTCGCTAAAAATCACCTTGAAAAGGGCAGGAATCCTTTTGATTTCCGACATGGGAAATGCATTGAAAAGGGCGGCAATCGTACCTACGATGATAATCATGAACGCTGCTGGATTCAGCAGGGCCGAGGGACTCGCGTGCTTCAAGATCATCCCGACCACTACTGCGACAATACCTAGGACTATACCTATCAAGGTAGACTTTTCCATCGTGACACTCCCTATTACCATAATCGAAATTTATCTATATTATGGTTTCGGTATTTTTCGCCACTTTTGTGAGGGGTAGTTACATAAAATCCGTATCTTTTCGCAAGAAACTAATAGAGAGGACAAAATGATCGTAGATGTGGGCTTTGACCCGTTTAACCGAAGTGCTGCACCAGGCCGATCATGACCAGCAATCCTACGATAAACGAAAAAGTCGCGGAACGGGCATGGCCGTCTCCGTGGCTTTCCGGAATCAGCTCCTTGTACACGATAAACAGCATGGCGCCAGCGGCAAAAGCCAGCCCGTACGGCACCAGCCCTTTGACCACCGCCGTGAGATAATGGCCGCAAATCGCGGAAACGATTTCGACGGCTCCGGTCATCGTCGCAAGCAAAAAAGCTTTGAACCGGCTCACTTTTTGATTGATGAGAAACAGCGCCACCAAAAAGCCTTCGGGCGCATTTTGCAGGCCAATCGCAAACGCGATCAAGCCGCCAAGCTCCGACTGCTCGCTGGAATAACTAACCCCGACGGACAGTCCCTCGGGTATATTGTGCAAAGTAATCGCCATCAAAATCAGCAGCGCCTGGGAGTCCATCGAAATGTTGACCCTCGTATGCTCCAGATCAATATGCGGAATTACGCTTTCCAGGACAGTCAGAAAAAGCGTCCCGGTAAGCACGCCCAGACAGACGATAATGAACGGGGCGTTGGACATCGCCTGGGGAATCAGGCTGAACGTCGCTGCCGCCACCATGATGCCAGCGGTAAAGGCCAGGAGAATATCCCGCCAACGGTGTGTGACCGTACGGAAAAAGAGAATCGGCAAAGCCCCGACTCCCGTTGCCATCGCGGACAGAAAGCTCCCCATTAAAAGCTGCTCCATGCAAGGTTCCTCCACGAGTCGTTTGTTTGTCATCTGTTCTTGTCCACGTTTCGAAGGGGCGTGAGTATCCCTTTTGTTAGCTTATAATAAAATCAGGGGAAACATGTTAAAAATTTCACTTTGTCGCTGCAAAAAAACGCCAGGAGCACTGGCGTTTTTCTCAAAAAAGAATCTTATGTTTCCGAGCGGTACGTTTTGCCCAGCTCGTCTCCCAGCCCGAAGTAATGACGAAAATTGTAGATCAACGGATTCCACGCCGCAGGATCGATATGATTCGTACCGAGCACAATTCGTCTGTCCGCATGCACGCGCTTGACCTCTGTTTCCACGATGGCAAAAAAGTCGGCGTAGTCGGGAATGCGGATGTTTTTCACGACCGCCTCCAGCTGGAGCGGGCAATTGCCGACCCGCTTTGGCCGCACAAGCTCCGATTCCAGAGCGAACAGGTCGGCAGCATGGAACTTGTCCGCTTCGTGGCGAAAGCCCAGCTCCTGTTTGTACGCTGGCACCGGATTGCGGCCCGTCAGCGGGGCTAACGCTTCTACTTGCCGCCACATGGACGCTTCCGGCAAATTGATCACGCACTCTTTCGTGCGGCGCAAATTTTCCAGTCCTTGCGACCCGTATCCAAGCCCGAGAATCACATGATAGCCGAGCGCCCACGAGGAGGAGATGGGACTGATATTCGTCGTCCCGTCCTCGTTTTCGGTAGTTAACAAAACAACAGGTGTACCGTAGTACAAAATTTTTGGCTGGATCGCAACATGGCTCGTCATCGACGAAACCTCCTTCATACGAAAATAAACGCTTTATGCATTCATTTTAGTAGAAGAACATTTCGACGGTTCTCGAAGTATGCTTGCCAGTCTCTTATACTTTGAATCGGCTGATCATATGTTGCAACTCTTCTGCCATGTTCGAGAGCGCAGTCGCGGAAGACGTAATTTCCTCCATCGCGGCGAGCTGCTCTTCTGTAGCCGCCGAGACGTTTTGCGTACCGTCTGCCGCAATCTCGGACACTTCGCTGACCAGCTCGATTGCCTTGATGACTTGTTCGGAGTGCGCGGATACTTCCTGCGCTGCTGCGGACACATCCTGCATCTGATCCGCTACAGACGTGATCGACATCTGGATTTGCCCGAAAGTCTCGCCTGCGTGGTGCACGACGAGAATCCCTTGCTGCACTTCCTTCGTTCCTGATTCCATCGATTCTACTGCCAGCTTTGTATCTGTCTGGATCGTTTTGATCAGTTGCGCGATCTGCTGCGCCGATTGGGACGACTGCTCTGCCAGCTTCCGCACTTCATCGGCAACGACCGCAAAGCCGCGCCCATGCTCTCCTGCCCTGGCAGCCTCGATAGCGGCATTGAGCGCAAGCAAGTTGGTTTGCTCCGCGATGCCTGTAATCACTTCGATAATTTGACCGATGGCTTGCGAATGGCTGCCCAGTCCATCGACTACACCTGCCAATTCGCGAATCGAATCGTGAATGGCGTTCATTTGCAAGACGGCGGCCTGAATGGACTGATTTCCTTCTCCCGCCATTGTCGCAACCTGAATAACCATGTTGGATGCCTGTTGGGCGTTCCCCGCGATATGACGAATGCCCCGGGACATATCGTCGATCGCCCGCGCTCCCTGCTCCACGCTTTTCACCTGGCGATCCGTACCGGCAGCGACTTCCTGCACCGTCACTGCAATCTGCTCTGTCGCCCGGCTTGTTTGCTCAGAGCTTGCCGTCAGCTCCTCCGCCGATGCGGCTACCTGCTCCGATGTGACGCTAACCTGACGGATTACGCCTTTGAGGCTGTCGGTCATCTCGTTGAAGGAATTGGCCAGATCGAGGATTTCGTCGCGGCTTTTGACAACCATTGGCTTCACCAGCAGATTTCCTCCTGCTACTTCCTTCATTTCCGCAACCAGACGCAAAATCGGGCCACGAATGCTTCGCGTCAGCCAGAGGGCGAGAAGCAGACACCCTGCGACCGAGATGGCAAGCGTAATGAGATTATCCCGTTTGAGCGCCTCGTACAGTTCGGCGCTTTCTCTTCCCGCGCGCTCCGTCCCCATTCTGTTGAACTCGATCATCGCATCGATGTACTTCTTGCGCTCGCCGAACAGCTCGCTCGCCTTTTTGCGCACATTGCCCAGCTCGGCCAGCTCCTCCGGCGTCGCCCCGCGCTTGACGTCCATCTTCTTTCCGATCTCCACGTATTCCTTGTTGAAAATCTCGTACTTCTTCATGGTTTCTTTCAAACCATCGAAATTTTTCCGGTCTTCCTCGTTGTAAATCGTTTTTTCGTAACTGGTCAAAAGCCCGTCGATGTATACGAAGTGTTCATCAATTTGCCCAGCGTATTTGTTTTTTTCTGCAATCGTCTCCGCGTTGAGAATCGTCTGATCCAAGCCGTAGATCGTTTCCAGCGTGGAATTGATTTTCAAAATCTCTTCCATGCCCGGCTGCCAGACCGCTTTCATCTCTTCCACTTTGCTGTTCATTTGGCTCGTCTTGTATGTACTCATCGCTCCCATGTATGCGATTACAATGAGAATTAGTGCAAACGCGCTGCCGAGCTTTTTTCCGATCGTCCATCTCATAAAAACACCACTTTTCTTGACGTTGTATGATCTCGTTATGACCCTATTCCCGTTTGAATTTCGGGGTAAACATGTCCGTTCAAATTGTACCCGCTCTGACACAAAAACGGAACGCGAAATTTGGAAAAGAATATTGTCTGAATCGTCTTTTTATTGCCACTATGAAAACACAAGCTCTATATTATAATGGATGAAAAGCAAAAGCTCGTCGGTCAGATTCACAGAGGAGGAGAACTTTATGCAAACATACGAGGTGATTATCGTCGGAGCTGGCTCAATGGGAATGGCGGCCGGGTACTATTTGGCCAAACGCGGGGTCAGCACGCTGATGATTGACGCTTTTGACCCGCCGCACACGATGGGCAGCCACCATGGAGATACCCGCATCATTCGCCACGCTTATGGAGAAGGCAAGCAGTATGTCCCTTTCGCCTTGCGGGCACAGGAGCTTTGGAGAGAGCTTGAGGAAGCTTCCGGGATGAAGCTGTTTTCCCAGACAGGTGTGCTTAGTGCTGGTGCGAAAGACTGCGCTTTTTTACAGGAAGTGCGGGAAAGTGCGGAGCGCTACTCCTTGCCGCTCGAAGTGCTCTCTGCCCGGGAAGTCCGGGAACGGTGGGCCGGGATCAACCTGCCTGACGATTTTTACGCCTGTTTGGAACCTGCTTCCGGATATTTGTACTCGGAAAATTGCATTCGCGCCTACCGCGATCTCGCCGTAGCTTCCGGCGCCGAGCTGCTTGTCCACACCAAAGTGACCAGCTTGCAGACGGATCAAGAAGACGTGATCGTGCATACAGACTCGCAGAGCTACCGCGGGAAAAAGTTGCTCGTTTCCGCCGGAGCCTGGAACTCACCCTTGCTGCACTCGCTCGGCTTGTCTGTTCCGCTTGTGCCCACGCGCAAAACCGTGGCCTGGTTCGGAGCGGAAGAAAGCTTGTACAGCTCCGATCGCTTTCCTGCCTTTGTTTTTCAGCTCAGTGATTCTATCTACTACGGCTTCCCCAGCATCGATGGCAGCGGCGTCAAAATTGGCCGCCATGACGGCGGACAAGCTATCGACCCTGACACACTGGAGCGGACGTTCGGCAGCTTTTTGTCTGATGAAGGGGATGTCCGGGGGTTTCTGGAGACGTACATGCCGCAAGCGGCGGGGGCGCTGCGCCAAGGCAGGGTCTGCATCTACACGATGACGCCGGACGAGCATTTTGTCATCGATCGTCATCCAGAGCATCCAGGCATCGTCTTTGCCGCAGGCTTTTCCGGTCACGGATTCAAATTCGCCAGCGCTGTAGGGGAGGCGACGAGCCAGCTGCTCCTCGACGGAACTTCCACGCTCGATCTGTCCATCTTTTCGCTCAGCCGCTTTTCTTCCTGACGATCAACAAAAAGCCTCTCGCCATGTTAGCGGCCGGAGGCTTTTTCGTTCACCATTCCCAAAAGAGCGAACCGATGCGAGCTGTGATCCGACTGCTCATCTCCATGGCTTGCTGTTCGAAGCGAACCTGCGGGCGCTTGTTGTCATACGGGAACAAATAGGCAAAGCCCGGGCGCGTCGCTTGCGGCACCAAATAAGCCGACCTGGTAGCGCCATACCTGCGCTGTTCATTCAAAAACTCGATCATCGATTCCGCGTCGCGGATTCCCGCACCGTGTCCATAGTACATCCCTCGGCCGAGATCAACGGCGTTTTCTCCCTGCCACTGCGGCTTATCCGGATTGTGATCGGGATTGGCAAAATACAAAATATCGCCGGGCAAAAAGGTGGTCGTCCTCGTCGTTCGCAAGTCCAAATCCTGGTCATAGCGCCAGTCATAGAGCAGGATGTCTGCAAACATTCGCTCGAAGTCTTCCCGCCGGATCGACTGGAGCACGGCGTGATACAAAATGATGACCATCGCCGTCGCGCACTCTGTCGCGTATTTTCGCCCTTCCTGAAAAATGTTGATAATCCCTTGCGATGGCGGGACGCCCGTCCGCAGCCGGAATCCGCCAAGCTCGGTTCGATCCCAGTAGACGGGATTCGCCCGTGAATTTTCAAACGTGGAAAAGGCAATTCCGCTCTCGTACAGCGCGATGGCTGACCGCACCAAATGATCTCTCATCTTCAGCTCGAACTGAAGCAATTCCGGCGACGGGTAGACAAATTCCTCCCCGCTCGCAGCCATCCGCTGCACGACTTCTCTCTGTACCCGGTTCAATCCCCATTCGTCTGCCAAAACGGCAGGGTTGGCCTGTCTGCCGCTGATGATTAACATGGGCAACCTCCTCTACACACACTGTCCTTCGTATGTGTATGCAGTCGCCCATGTCCATGTGTCAGCCTCTTGCCTGCTCCAGCACTCCTGCCGCTTTGGCCGGGACATGCTTGAGCTTGGAAAACAGGTAACACCCGACGATGACAATGACGCTGCCCAGAAGCTGGAGCAAGCTCATCGTCTCGCCCAGCAACAGAAAAGCGAGGATCGCGGTGAACACCGGATTAAAGTTGAGGAACATGCCTGCCGAGGTCGCCCCGACTTTTTGCACCCCGACATTCCACATGACCATGCTGACGACTGTCGCCAGTACCCCGACGTAAAACAGCGACAGCCAAAATGTCCAGTCCGTACGCTCGACAGTGAATGTCGTTGCGTTAAAGGGCAGCATCAGCATAACGCCAAATAGCCCCGAATACAGGGTAGACATCATCGGCGAAACGGTTTTCATCGCCCAGCGTCCGCAGACGGAGTAAATCCCCCACATCGCAACGGCAGCGAGCATCCACAAATCGCCTGTGTTGAAATGCAGTTGCGACAAATGGGCAAAGTCGCCTTTGCACAGGACGACGAGCACCCCCGCGAAAGAAATCAGCATGGCGACGATTTGCAACGGACGAATTTTTTCTTTCACCAGCAAAAAGGAAAAAATGGCGATCGAAACCGGATTGAGCGTGGACAAAAGCCCGACGTTGGTCGCATCCGTCCGCTCCAGTGCCCAGAACATGAACAAGTTGAACAGAGCTACACCCGTAACGCCCATCAAAATCAATGGGATAAGCGACTGACGCGAGGGCAGAATCCGCTTTTCGCGAATCCAGACCACTGGCAGCAAACAGGCTACGGCGATCAGCCAGCGCAAGTTGGTCAAGGTCAAGGATGACGCATGTCCCACCAAAAATTTACCGACGACAAAATTGCCTCCCCAAAGGAAGCTGGTACAAAGTAACAATCCGACGTATAAAGGTCTCATGATTCATGCTGCCTCCTGCCTAGCTGTCTAAACCCGCCCTCTATCATACACCTTTCTCGTCAGATTTGGGGGCATCGATCCATTTTTCCATGAAAATCAGCTCGTCAGCGGTAAAGCCCAGCTGTCTGTAAAAAGCTTGCACACCGCTGTTTTCCGGCTCGATCAACAGGTTGATTTTCTCACAGCCTACGTTCGCCAGCCGCCGTTCCAGCTCTTGCATAAGGCGGCTGCCCAGTGCCTGGCCCTGATAAGCCGGATCGACTGCCAGGTGATTGACCCAGCCGCGCCGCCCGTCGTAGCTGCCCATTACCGCCCCCGCGAGCTGTCCTGCCTCGTTGATGGCTACCAGAAACAGCTCCGGGTCGCGCTCCAGCTTGTGTCGCAATCCCTCCAGCGAATCCGAGCGGGACAGCGCCAGCCCTGCCCGCTGCCAAAGCTCGACGACCTCTTCATACTGCTCCAAGGAAAATGGCTGTAGTTTCATAGCGCGTCACCTTTTGTATTTTTATAAATTTATATTAATATTTATACGATTATACGCGTGAAAAAGGAGCTTGCCAAGAAGCTCCTCATTCTCCATGCCGTTATACCGCAAACCACGACATGATCAAAGGCATCAATGTAAATGCCCACACGACGGTAATCATCGCCCCGGCTATGACGGCCAAAGTAGCGCTGCTGCCTTCCGTGTCGCCGCGTTCGAACGCTTTGACCATCCCCAGCATGTGTGCTCCCATGCCGTACATCAAGCCAATCGAGACGGGATGGCGCAGCTTCATTCTTTTAATGACCCACGGTGCCAGAAACACTCCGGCAAAGCTCGTCAGCATCCCGAACACGGCTGTCATCGCCGGCATGCCGCCAATCGCTTCCGATACACTGAGCGCAATCGGCAACGTAATCGAGCGGGGAATGACGCTGATCGCTGCCGATTGGCCCAATCCGACCAGCATGGCGGTAGACACGCCCGCGAGAATCGCGATCAGCGAGCCAGTCGCCAAGCTCAGCAAGATCATTCTTCTGTGAGCCATCAAAATCGCCCAGTTCCGGTAGAGCGGCACTGCGAAAGCGACTGTCACCACGCCCATCATCTCGCTAATCCAGGAAGTCGCCTGGCTGTACTCGACGTAAGGCACGCCTGCCACGAGCAGAAACACAATCATCGCCGCCGGAGCGAGCACGGCTGGTGAAAACAGCAAGCTCGGCCGCTTTTTGTTCAGCCGCTTCGCTGCGTAAAAAAACAGGATGGTCAGCAGGACGCTACACGTTTTCAACAGGATCAAGCTGCTTCACCTCACCACGTTTGAACAACCGCTCAGCAACAACGCCTGTCGAAACCATCACCAGCGCGCATCCGCTGACGACGACGATCAACACGAGCAATCCTTTTCCTCCGAGCAGCCAAGGATACTGCATCATGCCGACGAGCGAAGGAACGAAAAACAAGATCATTTGCGAAAACAAAAGGGTGGCTCCCGCCTCGACCCACTTCAGACGCACCCAGCCATTATGCAGACAAATGAACAAAAGCAAAAGCCCGATCAAGCTGCCGGGCACAGGAATAGGCAAAAACGAAGCGATTCCTTTTCCCACCCAGGTAAATCCAAACAACAGCAAAACTTGCCCAAAGAGCAAGAACCATTTTTTCATCGAGACCACTCCGGTTCCTTCATGTTGGTACCTTCATTCTAAAGCGTCCCGATTCCATTCGTACAATACATATATATCATGATTTCTATTCCATTTGGTTATGGTGATAAATGCTGCTTCACGAAGTCGATAAAAGCCCGTGTCGCATGGGACAAATAGCTGTCTTTCCGATAGATCAAGGCGTATTGCCAATCAATCACGGGCGAAGCGATGTTCACTGTATGCAGCTGGCTATTGTTCAGGCGTCTCACAATCGAACGCGGCAGCAAGGAAATCCCCAGCTGTGTCGCTACCATTTCCCCGACAAAATCCCACAGGGAACTCATATACGCCACTTTCGGTTCAAAGCCGCTCTTCATGCACGCCTGGCGAACCACATCATGAATGGCGTACTCTTCGGTGAACAAAATAAAGTCCTCGTCTTTCAACTGCGCCAAATTCACCTCATCCATCCCCGCCAGCCAATGCTTTTGATGAGCAATCGCGACGACGTCTTCGGACACTAATGGGACAGCGGCAAATTTCTCCGCATCTGTCGGCAAAACGGTCAGTCCGAGATCGACACTTCCCTGCTCCACCTGAACTTCCAGCAGCTTCGCACTGTACTCCTTCATTTCGATATCGATGCCCGGATATTGTTTTTTGAACAGGGCGATGACATTTGGCAGCAAAAAGGAGCCTACCGTCGGCATCATGCCCATTTTTACCCGCCCACGCTCGACATTGCGAATCTCGGCTATGGACGAGGACATGCCTTCCATCAGTTGAAGCACTTTTGTCGCATAGCCGTACACCAGCTCTCCCGCCTCGGTCAGCTCCATTTTCCGCTCCGAGCGATCCAGCAAAACGACGCCAAGCTCCTCCTCCAGCGCCTTCATCATCTTGCTGATAGATGGCTGAGAGACGTGAAGGGCATTGGCTGCTTTTGTAAAATTTCTTTGTTTGGCTACTTCCACAAAGTATTGCAGTTGTCGAATATCCATCCGCTGCCTCCACGCGATCCGTTCGTTCGATCCTTGTTTATGTACAGCTTACCACAGGTGGCGAATCCATGAAAAAAACCAGGACGCGCTTGGCGCCCTGGCTGCTTTGCCTGCTTTATTTTACAGTGACCTGAACCGTCAGCATCTTGCCGCCGTATGTAGCGACAATCGTCGTGCGGCCTGCTGCAAGAGCTGTAAGCTTGCCTCCTGCCACAGTTACCACGCGCTTGTCTGCGCTCATCCATTCCGCTTCAGCCGTTACATTGGCCTTCGTCTTGTCCGAGTAGATGGCAGCCACTTGCACATCCTTGGATTCGTTGACTTTCAGTTGAAGCTGTTTTGCGCTAAGCTCCAGTCGGGAGATAACCGCAGCCTCGACCGGAATCGCGATGGTCTTCCCGCCGTAAGTAGCGGTAATTTTGGCTTTGCCTGATCCGGTAACAGTGACCACACCGTTTTCGACCGTTGCTACCTTCACGTTGTCAGACGCCCACTTCGCTTTGCTTGTGACGTCTGTCTTTTCTTTGTTGCTCATTACAGCCGTGAGTTTGACCGCCTGCGAGAAGCCAGGGCGTGTATACAGCTTTTTCTGATCGGCTTCCAGCGTGGAAACGATGTCTACCTCTACCGGAATGACCACGTTTTTGCCGCCGTATACTACTTTGATTTTCGTTTTGCCGGAGGAGATAGCCGTCACCAGTCCGTTGGCCACTGTCGCGATCTGTGGATCGGCGCTCGTCCATTCTGCCCCTGTCGTTATATTCGCTGTCGACTTGTCCGAATACGTAGCGGTTGCCGCGATTTGCTTGGCAGCTCCCGATTTTAACACAAGCTTTTTCTGGTCGGCAACGAGCTTCGTGATCACTTCTACTTCTGTCGTCACAGTTACGAATTTGCCGCCGTAGCTGGCTTTTACTTTTGCCGTTCCGCTGCCTGTCGCTCGCAAAAGTCCCGCTTCTACCGCCACGATGCTGCTATTGGACGTGGACCACTCCGCTTTGTGCGTCACATCTTCCGTCGTCTTGTCCGCATACTGCGCGATCACGCTCAACTGCTGTATACCGTCTTTTTTCAACCGGACCGTCTTGTCCTTGATCGTCAGCTTCGACAGTTTCTTGGTCTGATTGGCTGTTGTCTCTGCTTTTGCCATTTCTGTCGCAGGAGTTACGCCGGAAAGAATCGTTCCGACTGTCAGGGCAAACGTCAGCAAAACCTTTTGCCAGCCGCGCATGTACGTGCTTTTCTTCGCCACGGTTTTCTCTCCTTCTTCTCTATATCTATTTTCCACTATTTACTATATCGGCATATTAGAGAGGGTTGATAAATGTTTTTTGCCAAATGTGCTCTAGTCTTCGCTCCACGTTCCTGCGAGTGGCGCAAAGTGCTGCATCGCCAGAGCACCTGCTCCCATGACGATCGCCGTTCCTCTCAGTTCGGATGGAATCACCCGGAATTTCCCGCGAAATGGCTCCCAGATGACTTGGTCGCTATGCTCCTCGACCAGCTCGACAATCTCGCGGTAATTTTCCACCAGGTCGCCGCTGAGAATGACCGTATCGGGATTGTACATGCAGACGATATTGTTGATCGTGATCCCGATGTACAGCGCTGTGCGGGAAACGATCTCCTTCGCCCAGCGCTCCCCGTCTCTCGCAGCGGCAAATACCTCGCGGACGTCTGCCACTTCCTTGACCCGCCGCGCTTCGAGAATCAGCGCGTTTTCATCGATATACGTTTGCAGGCAGCCTCGCTTGCCGCACTCGCACAAGTTGCCGTTCGGATCGAGCGTTGTATGTCCCAGTTCGCCCGCACTGTTCGAGCCGCCGCGAAACACTTCGCCGTTGATGATCAAAGAAGAACCGATGCCTGTCCCGATGCCGATCAGGGCTGTCTTGTTCGAGCCTTTTGCCGAGCCGTACAAATATTCGGCGAGGATTTTGACCTTCAAGTCATTGTCAATTACCGTCTTAATGCCCAGCTCTTTTTCGATCAAGCCAGCAAAAGCTACGTCCTTCCAGCCCAACGTAGAGGAAAGCTCGACGACTCCCCGCTCATAGTTGATCACGCCAGGCACGCCGATGCCTACTCCGATTACTTTTTCCGCTGGTACGCCTTGCTGCTCAATCATCCCGCGAATTTCCTGGCAAATCAGGGCTGCCGTCTCTTCCGGCGTCCCTGCCAACGCCTTGTGTTCTACGCGGTGATGGGCGATGATCGTCTCGCTGAAGTCCATCATGCCGAAGCTGATCCGCTTTTTCTCGATGTCGACCCCAATCGTATAGATCGCGCCTGGCTCAATGTCGAGCATGATCGCCTTCCTGCCGACGCCGGACGATGTCAGCTCCGTCTCCCGAATTACGCCCTCCTCGCACAGCTCGCTGACAAAACGGCCGATCGAGGTAGCGCTCATTCTCGTAATTTTCGTGATCTCGGCCCGGGAGATCGGCCGCTGCTTTTTGATAATATCGAGAATCATCAGCTTGTTGTGCTGCTTGATAACATCCTGGTCCTGTTTCACGATTTTTTTCATCACAGAAACTCCCACCTTGCTTGTATATGAGATGCCGCTGGCTTTTCCTTGATTATTACCCTCACACTACCTGTCAGTCACTACTACGTCAACTGATAAAAAACCACCCGATTTCTCGGATGGTTGTGCGTGTGTCACTTGTTGTTCAGGTCGTACGGAGTCTCCTGGTAGACGTAATAGTTCAGCCAGTTGGAGAACATCAGATTGGCATGGGCACGCCAGGTAACGATCGGCTCCTGACTCGGATCATCTCCGGGATAGTAATTGCGCGGAACAGTGATGTCCAGCCCCTTGTTCACATCCCGCTGGTACTCGTCCTGCAACGTGGTAGGATCGTACTCGGAATGACCCGTCACGAAAATTTGTTTGCCGTCCTTCGTCGCGACAGCATACACTCCCGCTTCCCTGGACTCGGACAAAATCTCCAGCTCGGCCACCTTCTCGATGTCCTCCCGGCGGTTTTCCGTATGACGCGAATGGGGAATGTAAAAGTAATTGTCAAAGCCGCGGAACAGCTTCACATTTTTCTTGTTCAAGGTATGAGGGAAAATCCCGAACATTTTTTCCGGCAAAGGATGCTTCGGTACGCCAAAGTGGTGATAAAGTCCAGCCTGCGCTCCCCAACAAATATGCAAGGTCGAAGTCACGTTTGTCAGCTTCCAGTCGAGGATGGTCTTCATTTCCTCCCAATACGTCACTTCCGTAAAGTCGAGCTGCTCGACAGGCGCGCCTGTAATCACCATGCCGTCAAAGTATTGGTCCTTGATCTCCTCAAACGTTTTATAAAACATCGACAGATGCTCTTCCGATGTGTTTTTGGATGTATGGCTGGACATGTGCAGCAGAACGATTTCCACCTGTAGGGGAGTATTCCCCAGGAGGCGAAGCAACTGTGTTTCCGTTGTTTCCTTCACGGGCATCAGGTTCAGGATGACGATTCGCAGCGGCCGAATGTCTTGTGTAAACGCACGGCTCTCCTTCATCACAAAAATATTTTCGCGGGCCAGCACTTCCACCGCTGGAAGCTCGTCGGGCAGTTTGATTGGCATAAAGATCCCCCTTTCCATTCTTTGCAAAACAGGTAGAAAAACAATAATCCGACTAATTCGCCAAAAATACTTGGCTTCCTGCTTGAACCAGAAGCGACATGGAAAAATCGCGCGTGGGAAACACAGGAAAGCGGCACATGTAACGAGCTTATATATGTTTTAATATTGCGCAACTTTTTCGTCAAATCATTATACCTTTATTCCAGGAAAAATAGCAGGTCTTTTTCTGCAACGGGATGGAACGAAAAAACCTCCCGCCAAAAAACATGCGAGAGGCTGCTTCGGTTCCGTATGCCCACTTGTCAAATCCAGCCGCGTGCCTCCATCGCTTCCGTAATGCGCAAAAGCGAGATCATGTACGCTCCTGTGCGCAGGTCGACTTTGTACTGGTCCGCCAGCTCCGCCACCGCGCGATAAGCGTTGACCATGGCCGTTTGCAGCTTGTCGTTTACTTCCTGCTCGGACCAGTAGTAATTCATCAAGTTTTGCACCCACTCGAAGTAGGAAACCGTCACACCGCCTGCATTCGCCAAAATATCGGGAATGACCACGACTCCTTTTTCGCGCAAAATCGCATCGGCATCAGGGGTCGTTGGGCCGTTGGCTGCTTCTGCAATCCACTTGGCCCGAATCTGACTCGCATTTGCCGCTGTAATCACATTTTCCAGGGCGGCAGGGATCAAAATGTCCACTTCCAGCTCCAGCAGCTGTTCATTGCTGATCACGGTAGCGCCCGGATAATCCAAAATCGTGGACGCATCTTTGCATTGTCCGACTTTCGGGATATCCAGTCCTTTTTCGCGGTAGATGCCACCGCGCGAATCGCTCACGGCGACGATCCGGAAGCCAAGCTCAGTCAACAGCCTTGCCGCGATCCTGCCTGCGTTTCCGTACCCTTGAATGGCTACGGTCGTCTCCTGTGGCTTGCGGCCAGAGTCTTTCAACGCCTCCAAAATCGTGAAGACGCAACCGCGGGCCGTCGCTTCGTTTCTGCCTTTTGACCCGCCCACTGCAAGCGGCTTGCCCGTAATGACGCCCGGCGAATAAGCGCCCTTCAATCGGCTGTATGTATCCATCATCCAGCCCATGATTTGCGGTGTCGTATACACATCCGGCGCAGGGATATCTGTATCCGGTCCGACGATGTCTGCGATTGCTTCCATGAAACCGCGGCTCACTCTCTCCAGCTCGCCTCGGCTCAGTTCGTGCGGATCGCAGATAACGCCGCCTTTTCCGCCTCCATAGGGCAGACCGACCACTCCACATTTGAACGACATCCACATGGAGAGCGCTTTTACTTCATCCATCGTGACGTCAGGATGAAAACGGATGCCCCCTTTGGTTGGCCCCACCGAATCGTTGTGCTGGGAACGGTACCCTTCAAAAACGCGGACGCTGCCATCGTCCATTTTGACGGGAAAATGGACGGCAAGCACTCGCTTGGGTCTTTTCAAGATTTCGACGGCTTCGCGCGGCAAACGAAGCAACGCCGCGGCTGCATCGATTTGCTTCTGAACAATCTCGTATGGATTCAGACTCTCTTTTTCTACTGTCTTTTGCATGCTTGATCCTCCCCACCTATCGTGCATCACCCTGGCACAGAGCTAAAGGATGAATGGAGTCATTATATACGAAAGGACCAAATTCAGACAATTTATTTTTTGTGTTTTCACATTATTGTGTTATTTTCGTCAAAAATAAAAAAAGCCCGATGCATGTGGGACTGACCCCGTAATGTGAGACAAATCAAAACACCTTCAAGAGAACCTGACCATGTCGTAAGATATGGGGACAACCTTGGAGGTGTTTTTGC
>NZ_JARXWC010000012.1:0-153296 GCF_029892995.1 Brevibacillus sp. 1238
TGGAAGCGCGGTAACGCGTGGAGCTGACGAATACTAATCGGTCGAGGACTTATCCACACATGCTTAGCAATCATGCGTATTCAGTTTTGAAGGAACAAAACCTTCCATAATGGAGCTGTGGTGAAGTTGGAGTTCACGCCGGTCTGTCACACCGGAGGTCGCGGGTTCGAGTCCCGTCAGCTCCGCCATTTCTTGTTTCTAGAGAAGAAATGGCGAAAAAGTATGTGGCTCGGTAGCTCAGTCGGTAGAGCAGAGGACTGAAAATCCTCGTGTCGGCGGTTCGATTCCGTCCCGAGCCACCATGTGAGAGCCATTAGCTCAGTTGGTAGAGCATCTGACTTTTAATCAGAGGGTCGAAGGTTCGAGTCCTTCATGGCTCACCAGTTTTTACAAACTATAGAAAAAGAAAACACGATAAACTATGCGGACGTAGCTCAATTGGTAGAGCGTCGCCTTGCCAAGGCGAAGGTCGCGGGTTCGAGACCCGTCGTCCGCTCCATTTCCGTTCGTAAACACCACTTGCTATGCGCCAGTGGTGTTTTCCTGCTTTTACCTGTGAAATGAACACTTTAAAAGACGAGTCAGCTTGTAGGCTGGCACCGCTTCTGGTACGATACTTGAAGTGCTGCTCCTACGATGTTGGAGGTTTTATGAAACATACCAAAAGTATTTTGAAAAAAACGACTGTCGTTGACTTCAAACAAGATGCCACTTTTTTTGTTGACCGTGGTATGCGCTTTTTGAATCGGTACGACTATGAGAAAGCACTGCGATCGTTTCGGCGGGCTGTTGAGATGGAACCAGCCAACGCTGAGTGCCACTGTCATTTGGCTAGTGCCCTCGCTGAGACGGGGCAGTTTGAAGCATCGAATGAAGTCCTCTATGAGGTTATAGAAAAATGGGACCCGTCCATGGTAGAAGTGTATTTCTACATGGCGAACAACTACGCCAATCTCGAAGATTACCAGATGGCTGAAGAAATGGCTGTGCGCTATTTGCAGGAAGCCGGCAACGGACATTATCGGGAGGAAGCGGAAGAACTGCTCGATTACATTTACTTCGAGCTGGACTTGCCGCCGCGTCATTTTCTCCCGAGCGAAAATGAAGATGTGTACAGCAAACATGAGCGGGCACGTCGCAGCTTGGAAGAAGGCCGCTTCCTGGAGGCTTTGGACATTTTGAAAGAAATCGTGGAAGCCGACCCTGACTTTTTGCCAGCCTGGAACAATTTGTCCCTCGCCTATTATTACGTGGGCGACTTCCAGCAAGCGATGGAGACGATCGAGAAGACGCTGGAAAAAGAGCATGGCAATTTGCATGCCTTGTGCAATCTGGCTGTTTTGCTCTCCCATCACAACCATACTGTTGAGCTGCTGGCTTTGATGGACATGCTCAAAAAAGTCGTGCCGTTCCATCCGGAGAACACCTACAAGCTGGCGACGACCATGGGAGTCCTGGGACAGCATGACGAAGCTTTCTTCCACTATCAGCGAATGCTGCGCGCTGGCCGTCCGCACGAGGCTTGCACGTACCACTACGCGGCGATCTCGGCGTATTTGAGCGGACGAAAAGAGCAGGCACTGCGCTGGTGGCAAAAAGCAAAGCAGATGGACCCGGAATCCGGGATTGCTGACCAGTACATTCACATGGTAAAAAGCGAGCAAGAAGGGGAAACTATAAAGCCGATCCCTTATCAATACAATCCTCCGCAACGCGATGTTTCGTGGGAAAAAGCGCCTTTTACGGGAGTAGAGGATTTCAAAAACGATCCGATGATTCGTGCTTCGCTTTTGTGGGCTTTGCAGCATGGGCGGGACGAAGTCAAATTCGCCGTTTTGCAAACTTTGTCGTTGATCGGCGATGACGAGGCTGAACATGCCGTTCGCCAGTTTTACTACCAGACGGACAACCCTCAACTGCAAAAGCTGGCGTTGCTCGCTTTGGCTGACATGGGGGCGGCGATGCCTGAGGATGCGCCGGACTCGGCAAAGCACGCCAGCCACACGGGGATCGTACAAGGTGAGATGAGTGTGGAAGAGGGCATTCACCGCTACTTGATCGCAGAGGGCCAGCAGGAGGCAGGAGAGTGGTGCCTTCAGGTGTGGAACGTGCATCATGAATATATGCTCAGCCAAGTACAAGTGCGGAAAGCAGTTGCATGGATCGCTGCATTAGAATATGTATACGGAACTGTGGTAAACAGCAAGAAGTCGCAAGCGCACCTGGCTCAAAAGTACGGAGTTTCGGCTGCAACCGTCTCGAAGTGTGTCAAAGTATTGTCGACGCTTGATTTTAAATAGATTATTACTTTATAATAACTATAAATAAAGAAGCGTGTCAGACGAGGAGGCAACATATATGAGCGATCAAAAAGTTTATGATGTGATCATCGCCGGAGCCGGCCCTGCTGGTATGACGGCTGCTGTATACACTTCCCGCGCCAATATGAGCACTTTGATGCTGGAGAGAGGCATCCCGGGCGGTCAGATGGCCAACACCGAGGAAATCGAGAACTATCCAGGATTCAGCTCCATTCTCGGACCTGACCTGTCTACCAAAATGTTTGAACATGCGCAGTCATTCGGCGCTGAATACGCTTATGGCGAGATCAAGGAAATCCGCGATGAAGAGCCATACAAACGCGTAATCGCAGGCGACAAGGAATACTTGGCGAAATCTGTGATCGTTGCTACCGGAGCAGAGCACCGTCTGCTCGGAGTGCCGGGAGAAAAAGAACTGTCCGGCCGCGGCGTTTCGTATTGCGCGGTATGTGACGGAGCTTTCTTCCGCAACAAAGAGCTGGTTGTAGTAGGCGGCGGAGACTCTGCGGTTGAGGAAGCCGTATTCTTGACCCGCTTTGCTTCCAAAGTAACGATCGTACACCGTCGTGATCAGTTCCGCGCCCAAAAAATTTTGCAAAAACGCGCTTTTGAAAACGAAAAGATCGAAGTGATCTGGGATTCCGCCGTCAAAGAAATTCGTGGTGAAGGAAAAGTTCAATCCGTTCTTTTGGAAAACACCAAAACAGGTGAGCAAAGCGAGTTTGCGACAGATGGCGTGTTCATCTACGTAGGTATGGACCCACTGACAGAAAGCGTCCGTTCGCTGGGCATCACCAATGACGCTGGCTACATTTTGACTGATGAAAAAATGTACACGAAAGTAAAAGGCGTGTTCGCAGCCGGCGACGTTCGTGAAAAAATGCTGCGTCAAGTCGTAACCGCGACCGGAGACGGTTCGATCGCTGCTCAATCCGCGCAACATTACGTGGAAGAGCTGAACGAAAAGATAAAGGAACAAAATGTCACAATCTCTTAACGTGCTTGTAACATGGGTGAAATAATTCAAGGGTAAGATAAAGACAATGAATTGACCCCCTTATCTATATAAACATTGTTGCGTGGCTGAGAATGCAGTCGCGCATCTTTTTTTGTCCAAAAACAGCTTGTACGCTTTGGAAAAACAGATGGGAAAAGTGGGGAAGCGCCCAAAAAGGTGCGAATAGGGCAGTGATTATGGTATGCTATTGTCAGAATCGTAGGAGGCGAGTTGCGTGACGGAATTGGGAAACGACAAGGCCATTAATCTCCTGATCATTACCGGAATGTCAGGTGCGGGAAAAACAGTTGCTGTACAAAGCTTGGAGGATTTGGGTTATTTTTGCGTCGACAACCTGCCCCCTGTACTGATTCCCAAATTTGCCGAGTTGGTCAAACAGTCTGGCGGGAGTATTGAGCGTGTCGCTTTGGTTATCGATTTGCGGGGACGGGAGTTTTTCGAAAGTCTGTCCGTAACGATCGAGAGTCTGGAGCAGATGGAGGGATTGTCGTACCACATCCTCTATCTCGATGCGAACGATCAAACGCTGGTTTCCCGTTACAAGGAAACCCGTCGCAGACATCCGCTTTCACCGAACGGTTCCCCTCTGGAAGGAATACATGCTGAGCGCCGCTTGTTGCAGGAAATGAAGGGCTGGGCGCATCAGATTATCGATACGAGTCAAATGAAGCCGGCACAGCTTCGTGAAAAAATCATCAACCAATACGCACAACAAGGATCACCCCTTACGATCAATGTATTGTCGTTTGGCTTTAAATACGGTACGCCGATTGACGCGGACTTGATGTTTGATGTCCGGTTTTTGCCAAACCCTCACTACGTGGACGAATTGCGGCCCAAGACCGGATGTGATCCAGAAGTGGCTGATTACGTGATGAAACACAAGGAAACAAAAGAGTTCATCGAGAAGCTGACGGACTTTTTGGCGTATACGTTGCCGCATTACCAGCGGGAAGGGAAAAGCCAGTTGGTGATCGGCATCGGATGCACGGGAGGAAAACACCGTTCAGTCGCCATCGCCGAGCATTTGGGGGAGACGTTCGGAAAAGATTTTACCATCCGTGTCAGTCATCGAGACATGGAAAAGAACAAGTGAGCATAGGATGGCAGGAAGAAAAAGCAAGACGATGCACATGAGATAGCCACCTGTTTATTTGTATCAGAAATAATGAGGTGACATATGCCTACTAAGGGAATGGGGAGGCTACAGTCAAGGCCATTACGAATTGTCGTCATTGGCGGAGGAACGGGTCTGTCCGTCCTTTTGCGCGGTCTGAAGCATGAGCCGGTGCATATCACAGCGATCGTAACCGTAGCAGACGATGGGGGAAGCTCGGGACGTCTGCGCGAGGAAATGGATATGCTGCCACCGGGAGACATTCGCAATGTGTTGACTGCTTTGGCCGATACGGAGCCGTTGATGGAAAAAGTCATGCAGTACCGTTTTTCCTCAGGCACGGGATTAGCAGGGCATAATTTGGGAAATCTACTACTTGCGGCGATGAACGAAATCACGGGAGATTTTGTGACCGCAGTGAAAACGTTAAGCGGAGTTTTGGCAGTGCGAGGAGATGTACTGCCTGCATCTACGCAATCCATTCGTCTGAAAGCGGAGATGACGGATGGCTCCATCGTGGTGGGCGAATCCCAAATACCGCTGACGGGCAAGGAAATCAAACGGGTTTTCCTTGATCCTGTGGATGCTGTGCCGCTGAGCGAAGCTCTTTTGGCCATCGCCGAGGCGGATGCCATTTTAATTGGCCCGGGCAGCTTGTATACGAGCATACTGCCCAATTTGCTGGTGCGAGGCTTGTTTGCTGCGCTCAGACGCTCTACGGCCCCAAAGATTTACATTTGCAATGTAATGACACAGCCAGGAGAGACGGACGGTTTTTCCGCCTCCAAGCATGTGCAGGTTATGTACGAACATGTTAACGAATCATTTTTAGATACGATCATTGTCAACTCAGCAGAGCTGCCGAACCACGTATTGGAGAAATACGCGGAAAAAGGAGCTGCTCCCGTCCCGTGCGATCTGAAAAAGCTGCGTCAGCTCGGCTTGCATATTGTTGCAAAGCCGCTGGTCACATTCGAGGACGGTTACCTGCGTCATGATGCGCATGCAGTAAGCAAGCAAGTCGTTTCACTCGTCAAGCGCAGACGAAAGGTGCTGAAGATAGAGAAGGAGTAGTGAAGTTCGATGTCATTCGCCGCACATACCAAGAAAGAACTGACCATGATGGAGGGCGCCGATTGCTGCAACAAGGCCGAATTGTCTGCCTTGATCCGCATGAATGGGAGCTTGCAGTTCGGGGCAGGACGCCTGGTGCTGGATGTGACGACGGAAAACGCGGCGATTGCCAGAAGGATTTACACCTTGATCAAAAAGCTGTTTCAGACGCACTGTGAGCTGCTCGTCCGCAAAAAAATGCGTCTGAAAAAGAATAACGTCTACATCGTGCGTATACCCAACCAGGCCAATGAGATCTTGCAAAACCTGGCGATCATGGACAGCAGTCTCTCGTTCGTACCGGGGATCGCTCCTGAAATCGTGAAAAAGTCGTGTTGCCGGGCCGCCTACCTGCGTGGAGCTTTTCTGGCGGGCGGATCGGTCAATCACCCGGAAGCGTCCAGCTACCATCTGGAAATATTCACTTCCTACCAGGATTTCTGCGAAGCATTGACCAAGATCGCCAATCGGTATAAACTAAATGCCAAGTGCATCGAGCGGAAAAAAGGGTACGTCCTCTATATAAAAGAGGGCGAGAGAATTACCGAGTTTTTAAGTCTTATCGGTGCGCATCAGGCTCTCTTGTACTTCGAAGATGTCCGGATCGTCAAGGACATGCGAAACTCTGTAAACCGGCTGCATAATTGCGAGATTGCCAACATCAACAAAACGGTAAACGCTGCCACAAGACAGATGGAAAACATTCAGCTCATCGATCAGGAAATGGGGCTGGAGAATTTGCCCAGACGTCTGCGGGAAGTGGCGGAGCTTCGCGTGGCTCACCCCGATATCAATTTGAAAGAGTTGGGGGAAATGGTCCCGAGTGGAGTTGTCAGCAAATCGGGAATTAATCACCGCTTGCGAAAAATTAATGAAATCGCTGACAAAATACGAGAAAAACAAAATCTTTCGATGTAATTGCATGCTATACTAAAGGATAATAGTCTACAAGTAAGGAGGTCCATTCATGGTTCAACAGCAGGTTGTGGTTCAGTTGAAGACCGGTTTGCAGGCTCGTCCGGCTGCCTTTTTCGTGCAGGAGGCCAACCGCTTTGTATCGGAAGTATTCGTAGAAAAAGGCAACAAAAAAGTTAACGCGAAAAGCATCATGGGTATCATGAGCCTCGCGATCAGCTCCGGAACGGAGATTACCATTTTGGCGGAAGGGCCGGATGCCTCCCAGGCAGTATCGAGCCTCTCGACGTTGGTAAGCAAGGAAGAGTAGACAGATGGATGAAGACACTGTCCCGAAAGGGGAGTGTCTTTTTTTGTACAGATGCCCATGCATCAATTTCGTGAACGGAGGGTATTGCTAAACAATGTAGAGCGCAAAAAGGAGGAATGACTCATGAGCAATCGTGACACGTGTCAGGATAGCTGCAACGAAGGCCGGGATTCTTATGACATGGACATCGACCGGATGATCAATGAAGGGCTTGGCGGCGGAATCGTTTCTGATCAGAACGGTCTGATCGAAGAAACCAGCGTGGATACGATGACAGGGGCAAGCTCCGCGCAGCAAGCCTTAGAAAACGAGCGATAAGAGGGACGAAGCCATGGATCTGACAAGAGCGCAGGCAATCCTTTATTCTCCTGAGAAAATAAAGGTAGAATACCAGGGTGAATCGGTATGGATCGACTCTGTCGATGAGAAGACGTCCACAGCGCGTATTCATCAGGAAAGAAATCCGGGCAACAGCTTGACTGTGTATGTCAGCCAGTTGGAGGAATTGTGAAGTAGATGCAAAAAACACTCGGCCAGTCGTTGGCACGAGTGTTTTTGTGACGAAAGTCGTTACTTTTTCGCAGATGGCTCGGAAGTAATCACTTTGTCGATCAGTCCGTACTCTACTGCTTCCGCAGCGGAGAGGAAGTTGTCGCGATCCGTATCTTTTTGGATGCGATCCAGTGGCTGTCCTGTCCGTTCAGCCAGGATGGTGTTCAAGTGGTCGCGCATTTTCAAAATGCGTTTTGCCGCGATTTCGATATCGCTTGCTTGACCTTGTGCACCGCCCAGAGGCTGGTGAATCATGACTTCACTGTTCGGCAGGGCATAGCGCTTGCCTTTTGTTCCGGCAGCCAACAGGAAAGCTCCCATGGAAGCAGCCATTCCGATACAAATGGTGGAAACGTCAGGTTTGATGAAGTGCATCGTATCGTAAATCGCCATGCCGGCAGTGATGGAACCGCCCGGGCTATTTATGTACAGATGAATGTCTTTCTCCGGATCTTCCGCCTGAAGGAACAACAGCTGGGCCACCACAATGTTGGCTACCGTGTCGTTGATGGGAGTTCCCAGAAAGATGATGCGGTCTTTGAGCAGGCGCGAATAAATATCGTAAGCACGTTCACCGCGGTTTGTCTGTTCAATGACGGTTGGAATCAAATTCATGTGCATCTAGTCTTCCTCCTCTCTTTGTAAGATTATCATACACAAAAGGTCAATGAAGGTCAAACACATAAGTGCACGCCCTCCCTACCATGGTTGCCAAATTGTCTCTCTCTAAACCTATGGCGGAACGAATGATTTCATTCTTCCTCTGTGTCCTCCGCTTCCGCCAGATCAACGGCAAGCTTGAGCGTCGCCTTCATTTTTTTCCCTTTGATGATCGTATACTCGTCTATTTGCAAGGCCGATAAGTGATTGATGGCTTCTGCCAGCTCCTGCTGATTTTTGTACGGCTGGATCGTCAACAGGCATTCTTCGTCACTGGCTTCCTGGTATATCAGAAAAAATCGCTCGCCTGCCATGAAGGCACCCTCCCATCTTTATAATTATCCACAGTTTTATCCACAGGTTGTGCACAAAAACATTTGTTCGCGGGATAGCATGCGTTGATTCCCATAGTTTTGGCATAATTGGCTAATCCTTTACATAGGAAAAGTATGGAACAAAAAAGGAGGAATATGAAGATTTGTGTCGAAAAACACAAAATTGGAATTCATTTCATAACAATCAAGGGGTGTTTATTATGCTTCGCAAGTTTTCCACATTGATGCTGACAGCTGCTTTGCTGACCGGAAGCGTAGCTGCAACAGCGGCTTTTGCTCAAACGGCACCTGCCAAACAACAAATCAAAATCACGGTTCAACTTAACGGCAAAGAGCTGCCATTTCCTCAGGACATCGTGACTGAGAACGGGGTAGCTTATGTCAATGCAAGCACTTTGGCAGTCGCACTGGGCGGTGCAGCTGCTTGGGATTCCACAACCAAATCGCTGCTGGTTTCCAAAGACAACAAGTACGGCCTGCGCATGTATGAAAACAACACGTTTGCATACAAAAACGGAAAAGAAACCCGTGTAGCAAACCCGCCGCGTCCCGTGACTGGTGGCGTATTGGTACCGCTGGTGTTCATCGCGGAAGAGCTTGGTGCAAAAGTGTCCTACGATGCAAAAACATGGACATACAAACTGACTACCGAGATCAACAAGTAACGCTTTGGATGATTCCTCCGTTGTGATTGCCCTGTGGCTTCTCGTATAATAGAGAAAAAGCAGGCGCAATCGAGAGGGGACTTACAAAAATGCAAGGAACCACGTTTGCCAGTGTAGCGTTGCTGGTTGGCTTTGTGGTAGTGGCTATATACGTTATGTGCAAAGCGTATTCCCAAAAATACAAAGAGTAACAAATATTTACCAAAAAAGAAGCCGCACCTTTCACGGGTGTGGCTATTTTATTTAATTTTCAGAAAATATATCATGCAGGAATATAAACTTCCACAATAAAACAACCAAAATATTATCATTTCTATTGCAAATTTTCTAAAATATCCTACAATAAAAGAGTGATTCATAGTTTGCACGTAAATAAAGAGGGGGATGTTTCGCTATGAAGAAACAAAAATCACTGTCGATCCTGGCTGCTACCGTAGCACTGGGGACATTGCTTGCAGGCTGCGGGGGCGGCCAGTCCAGCGCACCACAATCGAATGCAAACGGCGGCGGAAGCACCGGAGGCGGAGGGGCTGGGGAAAAACTGGTCATCGCTGTAGTCGGTCCGATGTCCGGTCAATATTCCGATTACGGAAGCACGGCCAAAGCAGGTGCTGAATATGCCCTGAAAGAAAAACAAGAGGCGTTCAAAGCACTCGGCTTTGAAGTACAGCTTTCCGCACAAGACGACCAGGCTGACCCGAAACAAGGGGTAGCGGTCGCACAAATGTTGATTTCCAATCCTGATGTAGTAGGGGTTGTAGGCCACGCAACAACGGGTGCCTCCATCACTGCTGCTGCTCAATACGATCAAGAGAAGCTCGTCATGGTATCGCCATCTGCGACAGGCTCTGACCTGACGGAGCAAGGCAAAAAGATCGTACACCGCATCTGTGCGCGTGACGACCAGCAAGGCTCCAAGGCAGCGATCTATGCGAAAAACCAACTGGGCGTAAAAACAGCGTTCGTCATGCACGACAAGGCTGCTTACGGTCAAGGGCTTGCTGAAGAAGTGAAAAAGCAATTTGAAAAAGACGGCGTGGAAATTGTCGGCTTTGAAGGGGTAACAGCTGGAGAGAAAGATTACAGTGCCGTCATCAACCAGATCGTATCCAAAAATCCGGAAATGATCTACTTCGGCGGTTACTACTCCGATGCGGGCATTATCGTGAAGCAAGCGCGCGAAAAAGGCTACAAAGGCATCTTCATGGGTGGAGACGGCTACGACTCTGCTGACCTGGTGAAAATCGCTGGTGCCGATAACGCGAACAACGTAGTGTTCACTTCTACTGTCGGCGATGTAGGGGCTACACCTGAAGGCAAGAAATGGATCGAAGACTTTGAAAAATCGACTGGCAACAAAGTGGGTATCTTCACATCCTTTGGCTATGACTCCATGGGTGTAATGCTCAGCGGTTTGGAAGAGGCGATCAAAGCGAACGGCGGCAAAAAGCCAACCCGTGAGCAAGTGCTGGAAGCTGTGCACAAAACAAAAGACTACAAAGGCAAATTCGTTAACGTAACGTTCAACGAAAAAGGCGACAACGAGTTCGCGTCCGTATATGTGTACAAATACGAGAACGGTCAAAAAGTATACATCGGGGAAGCGAAATAATCGCTCAGTATGATCAGGCCGTTTCGGACATACTACGTTTGGCACGAAGACCAGCTAACATGAGGAGGGATTCGCATGTCAAACAATCGCAATACGAAAAACGGCGGCAATCAGGGACACAGCAGCAAGACGCAGGGCACGCAAAAGCAAAAGTCCGAGCGAGATCGCAACCTGAATAAGCAAGACCCGCAATAAGCAAAAGCCCACCCAAGCGAGCGATAAGCTCCTGGGTGGGTTTTTGTGTTTACCAGATTCCTTGCTTGCTCGGCAGGCGTTTTTCCGGATGGCCGTAGCCTTGATGCTTGCGGCTTCTGAGGTTTTTGGCTTGTGATTCATGAATTTTGGCGACGAACTCACTCGTACTCATCTTGGTAAAATCCATCGGGCACCTCCATGCGGTTTGGCTTGACGCCTTTCTTTAGGATAGCCCTTTTTCAGCGGCGACAATCGGCAACGTGATTTTTACCGTAGTTCCTTCACCTGGCTTGCTGCTCACTTCCAGATGGCCGTCGTGGTCTTTGATGATTTTGCGGCTGATCATCAGCCCTAATCCGGTTCCATTGTCTTTGGTCGTGAAAAAAGGCTCGCCCAGCTTGGGAAGCAGCTCTTCCGGTATGCCGCAGCCATTGTCGGTAATCGTGATGACCACTTGGCCAGCGGCTTTTGCCGAAGTGGTCAGGGTGACATCTCCATGCCCGCTCATGGCCTCGATTGCATTTTTGATGACGTTGATAAACACTTGCTTGAGCTGGTTTTCTTCCCCGGAGATGAGGGGATCGCAGCCAAAAGCGGTGTGGAAGCGGATGTTCTTCAAGTTTGCTTCTGACGCCAGCAAGGTCAGCACATTTTTCAGCAAGAAGACCAGCGGGAGAGATTTGATCTTGACGTTGTGCGGCTTCGCGAGCACGAGCAACTCACTGACGATGAAATTGATTCGATCCAGCTCGGAAAGCATGATGTCTGCGTACATTTGATGATCAACCAGCGTCGGCTTCAACAGCTGAATAAAGCCGCGCAGCGAAGTGAGCGGATTGCGGATTTCGTGAGCGATGCCCGCTGCCAGCTCGCCGATGACAGAGAGTTTCTCGGCATTGCGCAGCAGCATTTCGTTGTTTCTCCGCTCGGTAATATCGCGGGAAACGATAATGAAGCCGTCGCATTCGCCGTTGTCGGCCAGGATCGGGGTTCCTTTTGCCTCCAGCACGAGCCAGTGGCCGCTCACCGTGCGATAGCGAAATTCACACGTTCGCGGCTCCAGCGTTTCCATTAAATCTTGAAATTGCAGGTCGACGCGCTCCAGATCATCCGGGTGAATGTTTTTGAAGGACAGCTTGCCGGCATGCCTCATCGTTCCCGTGACTCGCTCGTATGAGGGAGAGAGGTGGACGATGTCTCCGTGCTTGTCGGTTATCAAAATCAAATCGTCCGTATGCTCCGCGATAAGTTGGCTTTCTTTTCTGATTTTGGACAAGGCCGCTTCAGATACTTTGCGCTCCATGACATTGCGGGAGACAAACATGACGTTTTTCACCGTGCCATCCTCGGAAGCAACGGGAATCCCGCGTGTCTCAAAAGAAATCCATGTTCCATTTTTGTGCCGGGAGCGAAATTCCAGGAAAACCGGCTGATTCTTTTCGAAAATTTCTTGCTTCTTGGTCAAAAGCAGGGGGAAATCGTCTGGATGTGTAATCTCCAGGCTGCCGGGGGAGACGAGTTCGGAAGGCAAATAGCCCAATTGCTGCTCGACAGAGGGGGAAACGTAGACACGCTTCAGCGACTCGTCGAAAATCGTGACGATATCTTGGGTATGGTCTATCAACAGTCGATACTTGGTTTCTGTTTGAAGCAACGCTTTTTCGACCCGTTTGCGCTCGGAAATGTCTCGCGTGAGGCACGAAGCGGCGATGATGCTTCCGTTTGCGTCGCGTATGGGGGCGGCGGACAACGTAACCTCCACCTGCGTGCCGTCTTTTCGCCTGCGGATCGTTTCGTAGTTGGTCAAATGCACGCCCATGTTTCGGACGGCATCAAACAACTGTCTCGTCTCGCTGACAAGCTCGTCCGGGATAAAGCAGTACGGGGAGGCGTTGATTTCCGCAAGCGACCAGCCGTAATACTGTTCAAATGCCTGATTGACCAAAACGATCTGGTTGTTCATGTCACTGATTGAGATGGCGTCTGTCGTAAAGTGAAAAAATGCTTTCAAAATCTGATCCGGGAAGAAGAGTCTCGCCGCGTCGGGGTGGGAGCGCCTTTTTTTCCACTTGTATGTGGGCGTGAGCTTATCTGTCATAGCTATCCTGCCTTGGCATTCAATTATTTGGATTTGCAGATTCGTGTCAAGATAGTCATAGTATTCGAGCTATTGGGGTTATTTTCCTATCACCAAATTCAGAATAGAAAGGGACAATATGGAAAACGAAAAATTGGCAAACGGAGGACGGTTCAAACTGGACGAAAAAATAGGCTATAATGAAAGAAGGAAAACAGGCGGAGGTGTCTTGCATGAGTACGGGGTTTATTGTTGCGTTGGTGATTGTCTTTGTCCTCATCATCGGACTCACGATATTGATTACAAACAAAGCTTATGCCCGCAAACCGGAGCAGGTAGATCCGCTTCCGGGGAAAGAACTGGCGCAGAAAGAGCTGGATCAGTAGCGCAGAACGAATGAATGGTTTGCCTGTGAGCCTGCGATGGGGATGTGCTGTCGCAGACTTTCAGGTAAAAAGACAAGGTCAGACCGCGAAAAACAAAAAAGACTGGAACGAGTCCAGTCTTTTTTCATATGGTACGCCTGAAGGGAATCGAACCCCCGCACATGGTTCCGGAGACCATTGCTCTATCCACTGAGCTACAGGCGTATGATGTGAATGGGTGACACTAATCAATTATAAGGGATTACCACAGGAAAATGCAAACGAAAAACGAGATTTTGTGTGATTTTTTTTCATGAGTGTGAACAGAAGCGGAGCATTAATTTTTGCAGATCATCTTCAAAAATTGGCAGGAAAATTGCAAGAGAGAACGAATATAATGAAAATTAAAGAGACATCTCGCAAGAAGCAGTGGGAAGGGGGCGAACTTCATGAACATGGGACTGGGGTTGTATCAAGAACAGACGCTGAAATTAGTGATGACGCCGGAATTGCGTCAAGCCATTACCATATTGCAATACTCAGCTGTTGACCTGATTTCCTATTTGCAGGATCAGGCCAACGAAAATCCTGTATTCGACCTGGAAGTAGCGGGAGAAGTGGCCTCGGCGAAAGCCGAAAAGCCGGCGCCAGAGATTGACTGGAAGGAAATCGTTGGCAACCGCGCGACGGGTGAGTACTCTCCGGCAAAAAATGAAAGCACTTACAACCCGTTGGATTATGTTCAGCAAGGCAGCGAAAACTTGTATGAGCATCTGGAGCGGCAGCTTGGCTACGTGAAGGGCTTCTCCCCTTTGCAAAGGCAAATCGCACTGTTTTTGATCGGAAACCTGGACGAAAAAGGTTACCTGGAAATAACGCTGGAGGAAGCGAGCCGCAATCTCGGAGTAGAGATGCTGGAGATTGAGGATGTACTGTCGGTCTTGCAGCACTTTGACCCGGTAGGAGTAGCGGCGCGCAGTCTGGAGGAATGTTTGCTGTTGCAGTTGGAGCACCTGGCGCTCGATGACGAGAAGATCGTCATGGTCGTCCGCAACCACCTGCAAGACCTCGCAGACAACCGTTACCAGCGCATTGCCGACAAAGTAGGCTGCACGCCGCAGGAAGTGCAGACGATGGCGGATCTCGTTCGGACGCTGAATCCCAGGCCGGGTGCTCAGTTCTCTCAATCCGAGACAAGATACGTCATCCCGGACGTGACCGTGGAAAAAGTCGGCAGCGAGTACGTGGTGCTAGTCAACGATGTGGCGGCTCCGCGCTTGAAAATCAACAGCTTTTATGAAAAAATGCTCAGTCAGCAAAAAAGCCAGGAAGAAGCGAAGCAGTTTATCCACGACAAGCTCAACGCCGCCATGTGGCTGGCGAAGAGCCTGGAACAGCGCCGTCTGACTCTCATGCGCGTAACGCAGGCGATCGTGGACATGCAACGCGACTTTTTTGACCGGGGCATCCATTATTTGAAGCCGATGACGCAAAAGGAAATCGCCGAGCGCGTCAGCTTGCATGAATCGACGATCAGCCGGGCAACCAGCAACAAATACGTGCAAACGCCGCGGGGAATTTTCGAGCTGAAATACTTTTTCACTTCGGCACTCACCACTTCCAGCGGGTCTGCAACGTCCTCCGAGAGCGTAAAACGCAGGATCAAGGCGCTGATTGAGCAGGAGGATCGCAAGGCGCCACTCTCCGACCAGAAGCTGGGGGAAATGCTGCTTGCAGAAGGAATCGAGATTTCTCGCCGCACGGTCGCCAAGTATCGGGAGGAAATGCTGATTCCATCCTCGGCCAAACGAAAGAGGTTTTAAAAGCCAATGAACAACAGGCAGCTTGAAATTGTCTTGTACGGACGAAAAAAATGCCATCTGTGCGAAGATGTGGAACTGATCATCCGCGCTTTGGCAGAGGAGTTTCCTTTACAGCTAAGCGTCGTGGATATCGAAAGCGATGAACAGTTGCACGAAGAGATGATGCTGGTGATTCCGGTAGTCGCGATTGATGGAGAGGTCGTATTTCGCTCGATCACTCATGTCGTGACCATGGAAGAGCTGCGAGCGGAATTTGCCAGGCGCCAGAATTGACTGAAAAAAGCTCCCTCTGTGCCAATATTTAGGTCAGGGGGAGCTTGCATGTTTGCCTGCGATATGCTACATTCAAGTTGTAGCAAGTGATCTTTTTTTTGTACGAATCGGGACAAAAAATGTATATACAGGGACAAAAAACGTCCCGATCAATTTTACAGCCAAGGATGTAAGCACATGCGACGTTTACTGGAACTGCAACAGAAGTTGCTGCCTGACCTGACCAGGGTCTTGCGTGAAAGGTACATGTTGCTCCGGTCGATCTATCACTTGCAGCCGATTGGGCGCAGAGGGCTTGCTCAGGCGATGAACACTACCGAGCGCATTTTGCGTTCCGAGGTAGAGCTGTTGAAGGAGACAGGGCTTCTGACGGTTACCGCTGCGGGAATGCAGTTGAGCGGCGAAGGACAGCAAGTGTTGGACGACATGGAGCCGCTTGTCGGCGAGCTGTTTGGCCTCCGGGACTTGGCAGAAGGGCTGCAAAAGAAGCTCGGCATCCCGGAAGTGATCGTGGTGCAGGGCGATGCTGACCAGTCTCCCTGGGTCAAAGCCGAGCTTGGACGCGTAGGCGCGAGAGTTTTGAAGCAAGCGATCCAAGAGGGCGATATTGTCGCTGTGACTGGCGGCACTTCGATTGCCAGCGTAGCCAATCACCTGACGCCTTCCGCTTCGTTCAAGCATGTACAGTTCGTACCTGCTCGCGGCGGGCTGGGCGAGAGAGTGGAGCTGCAAGCCAACACGCTCGCTGCCGCGATGGCTGCCAAGACAGGGGCTACTTATCGGCTGCTGCACGTGCCGGATCGGTTGCACCCGGAAGCGCTGCAAACATTGCTCAAAGAGCCTCAGGTGCAAGACGTTCTCGCGCTTTTGCAAAATACGCGGATCGTGCTGCACGGGATTGGCGACGCGATCGCCATGGCTCGTCGGCGCAATTACTCCGAAGAAGAGCTGGCTGATCTGGCAGAAGCGGGAGCGGTATCCGAAGCGTTTGGCTACTACTTTAATGAAGCAGGTGAAACGGTCCACCGGATGCCGACTATCGGACTTCAGTTGGAAGAAGTGCACAAGGCTGAAACCGTGCTTTCCATAGCAGGGGGCGAAAGCAAGGCAAAAGCGATTCTTTCCTTTGCCAAACAATCGTGTCAGAATGTACTCATTACAGATGAGGGAGCGGCAAGAGCACTCTTGTCCACACGATTGTAACGGGGAAGGAAGTTGATCGTATGTCTATGGCGCAAGTTACGCCGATCCTGGCGATGATTGCGGGAATCGTGCTCAGTTTGTCGCTCGGTTTGCCGATCGCATGGGGGATTGTTTTTGCGATCCTGGTCACACTGGTAAGTGTAAGAAAGCTGGGCTTTTCCATCAGGCAGCAATTCGCCTTTGGCTGGGAAGGTGTCAAGAAGACGAAGCCGGTTCTCATGATCCTGTTTTTGGTGGGCGTGCTGATTCCGCTTTTGATGATGGGAGGAACGATACCCGCGATCATTTATTACGGGTTGTCCATCGTCAACGTCGACTATTTGTTCGTTCTCTCCTTTTTGCTGACAGGAGCAGTCAGTTACCTGCTTGGAACGTCTGTCGGCACGCTTAGCACCATCGGACTTTCCTTGATGGGGATTGCCCACGCAGCAGGGATATCGCCAGCGATTACGGGCGGAGCCTTGATCTCGGGAGCGATGGTGGGGGAACGATTTTCACCGATATCCAGCAGTCGTCTGCTTGTCCTCTCCAATGTAGGGATGACAGAAGCGCAAGATGGAAAAACGAGACGTCCTGCCATGCTTGCCACAGGCATATGCGCCGTTTTGTTTCTCGCTCTCGACCTGTTCCGGTCACAGGCAGGTTCAGGCGAAATGATTCAAATGTATCAGGAGCTTTTGACGAGCCACTTTTCGATTAACTGGCTGCTCATGCTGCCGCTGCTTGTCCTCATCGGGTCTTTTGCCCTGAGGATCAAGGCCGTAACGGCTCTTTTGCTCGGCATTGTCGTCAGTGCCGTGATGGTGCTCGTTCACGGGCAGCTTGATGTCAGCACGTTTTTTTCCGCCATGCTGAACGGCTACGAGCTGCACTCAGGTACAAGGCTGGATCAGCTTGTACACGGCGGGGGGATGGTTGCCATTTTGAACGTCCTGCTGCTGATTGTTTTGGCAGGGTTTTTGAACGGCATATTGAACCAGGCCCAAATTCTTGCCCCGATTGTCGATAAATGGATGGGCGAGACGAAAAATCCGACGCTGCTGGTAGCGAAAGCAACTGCTTTGTCGCTCCTGGTTATCATCATCAGTTGTAACCAGACCATTCCGATTCTGGTGCTGGGAACGACGCTTTTGGACCGATTCTCCCAATGGAGCAAAGGGCGCGAGTTGCTGGGGAAAACCATGCTCGATTCTACGGTAGTCATGCCTGTGCTGATTCCGTGGAACGGATTGTCGATGATGATGGCTCTGACGCTGGGAGTTCCCACCGTACAGACGTTGCCCTTTGTATTTTTCAGCATTTTGTTGCCGATTGTCACCATTCTCTCCACCCGATGGTTTCTTCCGGAAGGTGGGATGATAGCCATAAAGAATAAAGCTAGTTAACGATCAGGAGGTTTTTCTCATGGTAAAAGTAGGGATTAACGGATTTGGACGAATTGGTCGCAACGTATTCCGCGCAGCACTTGGCAATCCGAACGTGGAAATCGTCGCAGTAAACGATCTGACTGACGCGAAAACGCTCGCTCACCTGCTGAAATACGATTCCGTGCACGGCGTTCTGGATCTCTCCGTAGAAGCGGGAGAAAACACGCTGATCGTAGGCGGAAAAGAAATCAAGGTTCTCGCAGAGCGTGATCCTGCTCAACTGAAATGGGCAGACTACGGCGTGGAAATCGTCGTGGAGTCTACTGGCCGATTCACGAAGCGTGAAGACGCAGCGAAGCACCTGGAAGGCGGAGCGAAAAAAGTCATCATTTCCGCCCCTGCTACCAATGAAGACATCACGGTCGTTATGGGTGTAAACGAAGACAAATACGATGCTGCGAAGCACACCGTCATCTCCAATGCATCCTGCACAACGAACTGCCTGGCTCCGTTTGCCAAAGTGCTCAACGATAAATTCGGCATCGTTCGCGGCTTGATGACTACCGTTCACTCCTACACCAACGACCAACAAATTCTCGACCTGCCGCACAAAGACTTGCGTCGTGCCCGTGCCGCTGCGGAAAACATCATTCCTACCTCCACTGGAGCAGCGAAAGCAGTAGCGCTCGTACTGCCTGAGCTGAAAGGAAAGCTGAACGGCTTCGCTATGCGCGTGCCAACTCCAAATGTGTCGGTTGTCGACCTGGTCGTTGAGCTGAAAGCTGACGTAACGGTAGATGAAGTGAACAGCGCGCTGAAAGAAGCAGCTGAAGGCCCGATGAAAAACATTCTGGGCTACTCCGAAGACCCGCTTGTATCGTCCGACTACAACGGAAACCCGGCGTCCTCCACAATCGATGCTCTGTCCACTATGGTACTGGAAGGAAACATGGTGAAAGTAGTTTCCTGGTACGACAACGAGTGGGGTTATTCCAATCGTGTCGTAGACTTGTGTCATTTTGTTGCACAGCGCGGCTTCTAACACGTAAAATAGAACTGTTGTGAAAAAAGGGAGAGCAATCTCCCTTTTCCCATATGTTTTTTCCGAATAAAAAGCCATTGATTTGGGAGGATCGTTCATGAACAAGAAATCTATCCGCGATGTTGAGCTGGCAGGCAAGCGCGTATTTTGCCGTGTCGACTTTAATGTGCCGATGCAGGACGGGACCATCACAGATGATACTCGCATCCGTGCCGCTGTGCCAACCATCCGTTTCCTGATAGAAAAAGGAGCGAAAGTAATCCTGGCGAGCCATTTTGGCCGTCCAAAGGGGCAAGTAGTCGAAGAGATGCGCCTTACTCCTGTCGCGTCCCATCTGTCTGCGCTCCTGGACAAGGAAGTCCGTAAGCTTGACGATTCCACAGGGGCAGATGTCGAAGCGGTAGTAGGAAGCATGGAAAACGGCGACGTGATCTTGCTCGAAAACGTACGCTTCCATGCGGGAGAAGAAAAGAACGATCCAGAACTGGCAAAAAGCTTTGCGGCGCTGGCCGATCTGTTTGTCAATGACGCTTTTGGAGCCGCACATCGGGCACACGCTTCTACAGCAGGAATTGCCCAGTACATACCGGCTGTTGCGGGGCTTTTGATGGAAAAGGAAATCCGCTTCATGGGCGGAGCCTTGTCCAAGCCGGAGCGTCCATTTACGGCGATCGTCGGCGGAGCAAAGGTCAAAGATAAAATTGCTGTCATCGAAAATCTGCTGACCAAAGTGGATCACTTGATCATCGGCGGCGGCATGGCGAATACATTCCTCAAAGCACAGGGCTACGGCATCGGTGCTTCGCTGTGTGAGGATGACAAGCTCGATCTGGCGCGCAGCTTGATGGAGCAGGCAAAAGAGCGCGGCGTCCAGTTGCTGATGCCAGTCGACGTCGTTGTCGCAGACCGTTTTGCGGCAGATGCCGAGAAAAAGGTTGTGGCGATCGACGCGATTCCGGAAGGCTGGATGGCGCTCGACATCGGGCCAAAAACGGTGGAGCAATACCACAGTGTAATCGTAGAGTCCAAAACGGTTGTCTGGAACGGGCCTATGGGCGTATTTGAAATGGACGCTTTTGCAGCTGGCACGATTGGCGTAGCCAAAGCGATGGCTGCGTGCACAGGAACGACGATCATCGGCGGCGGCGATTCGGTAGCTGCGGTGGAAAAAGCAGGCGTAGCCGAGCAGATGACCCACATTTCTACAGGTGGCGGAGCGTCTCTGGAGTTTATGGAAGGCAAAGAACTGCCGGGCGTTGCTGTACTGGCAGATCACGAATAAGAGCGAAGCGGGGGAGTTTGCATGCGGACACCAATTATCGCGGGGAACTGGAAGATGTTCAAGACGATTGCCGAGGCGAAAGCTTTTGCAGCAGAAGCCAAAGCAGGGAACAACACTTCCGGCGTACAAAAAGTCATTTGCGCACCATTTACAGCTTTGGCTGCTTTGACAGAGGCATTGGCAGGAACGGATATTGCCGTGGGCGCGCAAAACATGCATTTTGCCGAGCAAGGGGCATACACAGGGGAAGTCAGCGCGTCCATGCTGAAAGAGATCGGCGTCGAATACGTGATTCTCGGCCATTCCGAGCGTCGTCAATACTTCAATGAAACAGATGAGACGGTGAATCAAAAAGTGGTCGCTGCGCTGGCAGCAGACCTGGTGCCGATTGTGTGTGTCGGAGAAAGCCTGGAGCAGCGGGAAGCAGGCGAGACAGCTAACGTCGTGCGCACGCAGACAGAAGGAGCTTTTGCCGGATTGACAGCCGAGCAGGTGGCAAAAGCGATTATTGCTTACGAACCGATTTGGGCGATTGGCACAGGCAAATCTTCTACGGCTGAAGACGCTAACGAGACGATTGCGATTATTCGCAGTGTCGTAGCAGAGCGATTCGGCCAAGAGACAGCGGAAGCCGTGCGGATTCAGTACGGCGGCAGCGTCAAGCCGGAGAACATCGCAAGCTATATGGCGCAGCCTGATATCGACGGCGCGCTGGTAGGGGGAGCGAGCCTGGCAGCAGACAGCTATTTGCAGCTTGTGGCAGGTGCACAGCAGCAATAGGAGGAGGAGAAACAAATGGCACAAAGACCGAAACCGGTAGCGCTGTTGATTTTGGATGGTTTTGCTTTGCGGAGCGAAACGTATGGCAATGCAGTAGCGCAAGCCAATAAACCGAACTTTGACCGCCTCTGGAACGAGTACCCTCATGCAACGCTTGAAGCGAGTGGACTGGCTGTCGGCTTGCCGGAAGGGCAGATGGGGAACTCCGAGGTAGGGCACCTGAACATCGGTGCGGGCCGCGTTGTTTATCAAGATTTGACTCGCATCACCAAGTCGATTCGGGAAGGCGCCTTTTTTGAAAACGAGACGTTGATTGCTGCCATCGAGCACGCGAAGCAAAACGGCAAGAAGCTGCATCTGTTCGGGCTTTTGTCTGATGGAGGCGTGCACAGCCATATCGAGCATTTGTACGCGATTTTGGAGCTGGCCAAAAAGCAAAGCTTTGACCGCGTTTATATTCACGGCTTCCTCGACGGGCGCGACGTATCCCCGGACAGTGCCGTCGGATACATTGCGCAGTTGCAAGCGAAGATTGCGGAAATCGGCGTTGGTCAGATCGCAACGGTGCAAGGTCGCTACTACGCGATGGACCGCGACAAGCGTTGGGAGCGGGTAGAGAAAGCTTACCGCGCCATTGTGTATGCGGATGCTCCTGCCTATCACGACCCGATTCAGGCGGTCAAGGAATCCTATGAAAAGTCGATCATGGACGAATTTGTCATGCCGACGGTTATCCTTGGCGCTGACGACAAGCCTGTAGCGACGATCGAGAACGGAGATTCCATCATCTTTTACAACTTCCGCCCGGATCGTGCCATCCAAATCTCGCAAGCTTTTACGAACGATGATTTCCGCGGCTTTGATCGCGGAGAGAACCACCCGCGCGATCTGCACTTCGTCTGCCTGACGCATTTTTCCGAGACGGTGAACGGGTATGTCGCTTACAAGCCTTCCAACTTGGACAACACGTTGGGCGAGGTGCTGGCACAGCAAGGCTTGAAGCAGCTGCGCATCGCGGAGACGGAAAAATATCCGCACGTGACCTTCTTTTTCAGCGGCGGCCGCGAGCAGGAGTTTCCAGGCGAGAAGCGCATCCTGATTCCTTCGCCGAAAGTGGCGACGTACGACCTCCAGCCGGAAATGAGTGCGCCTGAACTGACAGACGCGGTCGTGGCGGAGATTGAAGCCGATCATTTCGATGCGATCATTCTCAACTTCGCCAACTGCGACATGGTGGGTCACTCCGGTAAAATGGAGCCGACGATCAAAGCGGTGGAGACAGTCGACGCTTGCCTCGGTCGGGTCGTCGATGCGATTTTGGCCAAAGGCGGGGCGGCGATCATCACGGCAGACCACGGCAATGCGGATTTGATGCTGGATGCAGAAGGGCGTCCGATCACTTCGCACAGCACGTACCCTGTGCCAGTCATTGTGACCAAAGCAGGCGCTACGCTCAGAGAAGACGGAGTTTTGGCCGATCTGTCGCCAACCTTGCTCGACCTTTTGGGAGCAGAACAGCCTGTTGAAATGACAGGGAAATCGTTACTTGCAAAATAGGCGTCTCTAAGACACACTGATAGATGTCTGGATAGCCATACCAAATACTTGTGGGGCGACTCGCATTTTAAAAGGAGATGGACGAGAAATGGCAATGATTACTGACATTTACGCACGCGAAATTATGGACTCCCGCGGCAACCCGACTGTGGAAGTGGAAGTGTACCTCGAAGATGGCTCCATGGGCCGCGCAGCAGTACCATCCGGAGCATCCACAGGTGCCTATGAAGCAGTTGAGCTGCGTGACGGCGACAAGTCCCGTTACCTGGGCAAAGGCGTTCTGAAAGCAGTAGAAAACGTCAACGAAATCATTGCGCCTGAGCTGATCGGCATGGACGCTCTGGATCAAGTAGGCATCGATATGGCGATGATCCAGCTCGACGGTACAGACAACAAAGGCAAGCTGGGCGCAAATGCGATCCTCGGCGTCTCCATGGCAGTAGCTCGCGCAGCTGCTGACTCTTTGGGAGTGCCGCTTTACAACTACCTGGGCGGATTCAACGCAAGAACGCTGCCAGTTCCAATGATGAACATCCTGAACGGCGGAAAGCATGCCGACAACACTGTAGACATTCAGGAATTTATGGTTATGCCAGTAGGTGCAGAGTCCTTCAAGGAAGCGCTGCGCATGGGTGCGGAAATTTTCCACTCCCTGAAAAAAGTGCTGCATGACAAAGGACTGAGCACGGCAGTAGGCGATGAGGGCGGCTTCGCTCCAAACCTGAAATCCAACGAAGAAGCGATTACGACTATCCTGGATGCGATCAAGGCAGCTGGCTATGAGCCAGGCAAAGACGTGTTCCTCGCTCTGGACGTAGCAGCTACCGAAATGTTCAAAGACGGCAAATACCACTTCGAAGGCGAAGGCGTTGTGAAAACAACCGAAGAAATGATCGCGTTCTACGAAGATCTGGTAAGCAAATATCCAATCATCTCCATCGAAGACGGCCTGTCCGAAGACGACTGGGATGGCTGGAAAGCTCTGACTGACAAGCTGGGCAGCAAAGTGCAGCTCGTAGGTGACGACTTGTTCGTAACCAACACAGAGCGTCTGGCGCGCGGTATCGAAACATCTACAGGCAACTCCATTCTGGTAAAAGTAAACCAGATCGGTACGCTGACAGAGACGTTTGAAGCGATTGAAATGGCGAAGCTGGCAGGCTACACAGCTGTTATTTCCCACCGTTCCGGCGAAACCGAAGACTCCACCATCTCGGATATCGCAGTAGCTACCAATGCGGGACAAATCAAGACAGGTGCGCCTTCCCGTACTGACCGCGTAGCGAAGTACAACCAATTGCTGCGCATTGAGGATGAGCTGGCTGATACCGCTCGTTTTGGCGGACGCAAAGCTTTCTACAACCTGAAAAAATAACGAAATACAACGAAGCGATGCTTGTGCAGACGATGCGCAGGCATCGCTTCTTTTTGTTCAAGGAGCAGTCAGCCTGGGGCAGTTCGGAGGCAGGCGAAAGGGGGTACAGCTTAGCGGGAGCTTGCGGGGAGGAACGGGAATCGAATCGGACCGCGGAGTGCAGTGACGTCCCATCACCTGCAAAACGGCCTGGGCTTCGACCACCATTTCCAGGCAGGCAAAAGCATCGATTTCGATAAACCCCATCTGTGACAACAGTGCCGAATCAGCGCGACATTCAGCCGCTGCGATCCGGCAGGAGATGTTTTCCAGGTCCAAGGGGGGCGGCAGGCTGATCGCTGCCTGTTCTTCCAAAGCGAGCGGGACAGGAAGCTCAAAAAGCAAGTCGCCGTCTGCAAAAAAGAGAACAGAAACAGTTGCTTCGACGATAAAACGGGCAACAGCAATCGGCACACGCTGGCCGCCAACGATGTGAAAAGTCCGGTGCAAAGGGGCGTGGAGGTGGCAGCGGATAGGGGCACAAGTGCAAGGGTCGTCTGGGGGCAGGCAGCTCACGGAGATCGCCATGCCGCTTTGCAGACAGTTTTTCAACTGAGTGAAAAAAGGCTCAGGAACCGGCAGCCGCGAGCGGGAATAGCTGGTCGTTAGCACCCAATCGTATATTTTTGGCAGACGAACGCACTCTTCGCGCATCTGGTGTGGCATTTCGGCCCCCTCCTTTCTTTCCTTTCCCAAAGTCAATTCCAGTTAGCCCTTGCTATTGCATCTTATGAGCGAAGCAGGCAATGGGCATCAGTGGATGTTTTGCTTTTCGCATGAAAAAAAGACTGCTCCTGGATAACAGGCAGGGGCAGTCTTTTCAGAGTAACGGTCGCTTACGACATCACTGCTTCTTTTGCTTTCGCGGTGTTGCCACCGATGCGGCATTTGCTGTAAGGGATGCACATGGGAGTGCCGTACAACGGATCGAGTGTGATCTGGCAATCCATATCGAACACGGTGCGGACGAGATCGGTCGTCAAAATTTCTTCCGGCGCCCCTTCGGCCACAACCGTCTGATTGTGCACGGCGACAATATGGTGGGCGTAACGGCAAGCCAGATTCAAATCGTGAAGAACCATTACAATCGTCCGCTGCTCAGTCTCGTTCAGTTCATACAACAGATCGAGAATTTCAATCTGATGCGACATGTCGAGGTACGTTGTCGGTTCATCGAGCAAAATCGTATCGGTGCCTTGAGCCAGCGTCATGGCGATCCAGGCTCGTTGGCGCTGACCGCCGGAGAGGCTGTCTACGGATCGGCTGGCCATTTCCGTCAGTTGAGTTGCTTCCAGCGCTTTCTTCACCATTTGCTCATCTTCTTCCGACCATTGCTGAAGCCAGTTTTGATAAGGGTAACGCCCCTGCTTGACCAACTGGTGAATACTCAAGCCTTCCGGTGCCGAAGGTCCTTGCGGGAGAATAGCCAGGCGCTTTGCCACTTCTTTTGTAGAGCGTTTGGCGATGGATTCGCCCTCAAGCAGAATGGCTCCTTCTTTTGGCTTTAGCAGGCGAGCGAGGGAGCGCAGCAGTGTCGATTTGCCGCTGCCGTTGCTGCCGATGAAAACCGTAATTTTTCCACGCGGAATATTCAAGTCGAGCGCTTCGATGATGTTGCGTTCCCCGTAGGACAAGGTCAGTTTGCGGGTTTCCAAAGCTTGCATGAGGGCAAGACTCCTTTCGCTAACGATTTCGATTTTTGTACAGCAAATAGATGAAGAACGGAGCGCCAATCGCAGAAGTGAAAACCCCGACAGGCACTTCGATTGGAGAAAAAGCCATGCGGGCGATCAGATCGGCAATCAGCACAATCACGGCGCCCAGGAATGCCGACAGAGGCAGGGCACCGCCAAAGGACGGCCCGATTAGCTGCTTGGCGATATGCGGCGCGAGCAAAGCGACGAAGCTGATGTCTCCGCCTACAGAAACGGCTGTTCCGGTCAAAGCTGCACAAATCATGAGCAGCAGGAACCGATCCCATTGGAGCGAGCTTCCCAGGCTTGTCGCCACGTCATCCCCGAGCTGCTGGATATTGACCCGTCGTGCCAGGACAGCCGCAACGACGATCAGGATGACGACCCATGGCAGGATCATGAACACATCGTTCCAGTCTACCCCGTAGATGCTTCCGGTCAACCAGAGCAAGGCTTTGTTTTGCAGCAAAAACGGACTGAACATGATCAGGATCGTGACGAACGCGCCCGCAGCAATCTTGATTCCGACACCGATCATGACGAGGCGCATCGGCGTGACGCCTTTTTTCCAGGACAACGCGTATAACAGAAACGTGGTCAGCAAGGCGCCGAGAAAAGCGGTAGGCGGCAGCCATTTGATGCTGACAGTATCGAAGACGAGCAAAAAGGCCACAGCCGCAACAGAAGCACCTCCGGCTACGCCGAGAACGTCAGGTGAAGCGAGCGGGTTGCGGATAATTCCTTGCATGATCGCCCCGGCCGAAGCCAAGGCAGCACCGACCAGAATCGCAGTCAGGATGCGGGGCAGGCGAAATTGCTGGACGATCAGAGCATTTTCATCAGAACCGATGCCGAGAAGGACTTTGACGACATCGAGTGGCGCAATTTTCATCTCGCCCATGCCGAGACTGATCACCGTGACAGCGAGTGCAACCAGCAAAGCGATGCCGGAAAAAAGAACGGTTTTTTTATGCAGCTGAAAAGACAGACGTTTGCCAAACCGCAGAGAGAGGTATGGTTTCATTCCTTATCCAGCCCCTTTCGTGCGACATAGATGAAGAACGGCACACCGATCAGGGCTGTCATGACACCGATAGGAACCTCGGCTGGCATGGCGATAAAGCGCGCGCCGATATCGGCGAGCAGCAACAGGATCGAGCCGAGCAGGCCGCTGTACAGAAGCACCCAGTGTGTTTCGATTCCAACGAGATAGCGAGCCAGATGCGGCGTGACGAGCCCGACAAAGCCGATCGGCCCTGCAACCGCAACGGCGCAGCCGGAAAGCAGAACGATGACCACACCTGTCGACAGCTTGACTAGCAGTGTGCGCTGCCCAAGCCCTTTTGCCACATCATCACCCATGAGCAGCGTCTGAATCGGACGGGCCAACAGGAAGGCGGCAATCCAGGCAAAGACCATATAAGGAAAGACGGTTGCCAAATACTCCAGCTTTCTCCCCCCGACAGAGCCAGCCAACCAGAAAAGCACCTCGTCGGCAGCTTTTTCATTCAAGACCATCATGGCGTGACGAATCGAAGCGGCCAAAGCTGTAATCGCTGCACCCGCAAGCACCAGCTTGACAGGCGTAAGGCCGTCTCTGCCAAACGAGCCAAGCAAGTAGACGACAAATCCGGCGACCGCCGCCCCCAGAAAGGCAATCCAGGTAAACTCCGTCAGCGAACTGATCCCGACAAAGGTAACGGCAAAAACGACAAAGAGAGAAGCGCCCGCGTTCAGTCCGAATAACTCGACATCTGCAACAGGGTTTCTCGTTAACGATTGAAGCAGGGTCCCGGCCAGGCCGAGACAAAAGCCTACCGTCAGCGCGTTCAGCACGCGGGGAACCCGAACTTCTTTAATGACAATATGTTCGTTCGAACCGTTGAAATGGGTGTAGGCGTCGATTGCGTTTTGCCAGCTGGTGTCAATTACGCCAAAAACGAGGCTGGCATAGCTAAGGTAAAGCAAGAGCAGAATGGCGATAACCACTCCCAGAATTTTCCGAATGTTACTTGCGAGTAAACAATTCATGAGGGCTACATCCTTATCTATTTCTTGTTGTTCTGTTTTGTTAACGATTCCGCCACAATGCTAAGTTTAGAGCCAGCTCGGATATGTGTCAATGATGCTGATAGTCATTATCATTTTATGCTTGACTGTGGCCATGCATAAAGGTAGGATAGTCAATGTCTTTGACTCACATTTTCCATAGACAAAAATCAAGGGGGTCCTCACATCATGTTTTCTCGTACATATCGGACCGCAGGCGGTAAAGCGTTCTTCGCCGTTTTGATGGCGCTGTTGCTGATCGTCACAGGTTGTGGCACACCGCAAGCAACAGAGCAAAAACCGGCAGAACAGAAGCCTGCTGACCAAGCTACAGGCAACTCCAACGGTTCCGGCCAATCTTATACAGTAAAACACGCGATGGGCGAAACCACAATCAAAGGTACTCCGGAACGCGTCGTTATGCTGACCAACCAAGGTACTGAAACATTGATGGCGCTTGGCGTAAAGCCGGTAGGTGCAGTTGGTTCGACTATTGACCCGACTCAATTTTACGACTTTACCAAATCTTTCCTCGAAGGAACGAAGTCGGTTGGTACGGAAAGCCAGCCAAACCTGGAAGCAATCGCTGCGCTGAAGCCAGACTTGATTCTCGGTATGAAGTTCCGCCACGAGAAAATTTACCAACAATTGTCCGCTATTGCACCAACTGTATTCGTAGAAGAACCGCGCGGCGACTGGAAAGCAAACTTCAACTTGTACGCAGAAGCGGTAAACAAAAAAGCGGAAGGCGAGAAAGTCATCGCTGACTGGAACAAACGCGTAGCAGACTTCAAGGAAAAAGCGGGCGACAAGCTGAAAACGCAAATTTCCGTCGTACGCTTCATGCCTGGTAAAGTGCGTATTTACTACAAAGACACTTTCACTGGCTCCATTTTCAAAGACTTGGGCCTGGCTCGTCCAGCATCCCAGGACAAAGAAGAGTTCGCAGCAGAAGTAACCAAAGAGCGCATTCCGGAAATGGACGGCGACATCATGTTCTACTTCACGTATGAGCCAGGCAAAGGAGAAGCTTCCAAGCTGGAGCAAGAATGGACGAACGATCCGCTCTGGAAAAACCTGAATGTCGTAAAAGCTGGCAAGGCGTTCAAAGTGGATGATACGATCTGGAACACTTCCGGCGGCGTAATCGCGGCTAACAAAGTGCTGGATGAGCTGGAAGGCTACATCATCGGCAAATAAGCTGGAAAGCAAAAAGACGGGGGCGGGTGCCCTCGTCTTTTTTTGCGTACAAAATGGTGCTGATCAGCCTGCCATGTTGTTGATCGTGCCGCGCGGATAGTAAATGTTGACGTGATCGATGTAGAGTTTCTCCGGTTTGCCGCCCGTTCCGCTAAAGATGATTTTCAACTCGTAGTCAGGCGTAACTTTGTACGTGTAGATGGTTTCACCTGCTGTGGTCGTGACATTGTTCGGCTTGCCCAACGTTTGCAGAACTTCCGCTTGGCTGATTGCTTGCAGGCGTGCATCGTAGGAGCGAATATCCACGACTTGCATGCCTTTGTTGAAGGCGAAGACCAATCCTTTGTCCATGTAGGTATTGTAGGTAATTCCATTGAAGGTCGCGACGATATCTGGTTTGCCGATCTGTTTTTCGATGTCATCAAATAAGTCTTTTTCGACGCGATATTCGCTGCCGAAAGTTTGCCCGTTTTTGGCCAGATCGCGGATGCTTTGCAAAATATCGGCATTGCTTCCGTACAGCATCAGGTTTTTGTTGCCTTGCGGGTAGTAGACGTTGTAGCGAACCAGGACGAGATCCTTGGCACTGGCGGTTTTCTTGCCTTGGAAGATAAACTTGATTTGGTATTTGTCTGTTACGTCGTATGTGTAAATCGTTTTACCGGCGAACTCGGAAATACGGCCGGGTTTTCCCATCGCCTTTTCCACCATGTCCGCATTGAGTTTCGCCAAGCGGGGATCGTTCGTGCGGATATCGACCACCTGCATGCCTTTGTTGTAGCCGAACACGACACCGCGTTTGGCATAGGTGGAGTAGGTCAGGCCGTTTGCCTGATCGGTATGATCCGGCTTGCCCCAGTCTTTTTCGACTTGATCAAAAACAGTCTGCTCCACGCTGTAGGGAACCTCAATCACTTTGCCTTTTTCGGCGTCTTTGCGGATGAGCGGCAGCAATTGCTCCGATTGCGGCTGAACAGGCGCAGGGGTTACGGCATTTCCTTTTCCAGCCGCTGGGCCAGGGGAAGCAGAAGTCGAGCCGGGCGTGTTGCTTGTGATTGATTCCGGCATGGTGCTTTGCTGGTTGTTGCTGATAAGGGTCGCTCCCATCCAGATCGTCGCCGCCAGAACAGAGCATACGGCCAAGCCTTTACCCAGAGCAGAAAAGCGGCCGGGGGAAGCGGCTGTTCGTTTAGGCAAGGAATGAGTGTCAGTCGAGCGGATCGTGGAGATGATTTCCTGTTTTTTATCCTGGTTCATTTTCATGTCAGGTAGTCCTTTCATGTCGTTTAGAAGCTGGTCGTCTGTTTTAGATGGCATCGCCTACCATCTCCTTTCTGTCTTGCATCAAATGCTCTTTTACCGCCTTCATGGCCCGGTGCATGGTCACGTTTACTTTGTTTTCCGACCAGTCGAGAATTTCGGCCGTTTCTTTGGGAGATAACCCCTTTATCCCGCGCAGGATCAATACTTCGCGATAAGCGGGCTTCATTTTTCTGACGGCTTGGTACAGGGCTTGCTGTTCGGCGTGCAGATGCAAAATTTCCTCCGGCGTTTTTGCTTCCGATTGAACCCCGGCAAGCCATTTGTCCGGCAGCCAGTTGCGCAGCCGATTTTTGCGGGCAAAGTCGATCGCTGTATGTCTGGCGATGGTGAGCAGCCATGTTTTCGGTTGCGATCGGCCTTCGAATGACTCCAGTGACCGCAGCGCCTTGAGGAACACATCCTGGACAAGATCCTCCACGTCCTTGTTTCCGGTGTAGTAGACGAGGAACTTGTAGATGTCGTCGCTATAGCGCAGAAACCATTGCTCGATGATGCTGTTTTTGTCCATAGCTGAACCACCTTTTATGCTTTCTACTTGTAATTTGACGACCAAGGCGTGCTTTCATTACAAAAGACGAAAAAAACTGCCGGAAAAATGACCGACAGTTTTTGGAAAGAACGTTATGAGTGCAACATGGAATCGCGTGTAAACCAGAGCCGATAGCTCAGCATGCTGATCAGAACGGCGGAGACAGCAGCAGACGAGCTGAAGCTGAGCATGATGAGAATCTGGTAACGAACAGCTTCGATAGGACTGGCGCCAGCAATAATCATCCCCGTCATCATGCCGGGCAACTGGACAAGCCCAATCGTTTTCATCGTATCAAAGGTAGGGATCATGCTTGCTTTCACGGCGCGCTTGAGGACGATTTGCACCGCTTGCCGGGTAGTCGCTCCCAGGCACAAAAGCGCCTCGATCTCGCCGCGCGAGGTTTCCACTTCCCTGTTCATATGGGAAAGAAACAGGCTGCAAACGATCATGGAGCTGCCGATAATCATGCCGCTCATCGGAATCAGGTACTGAGGTGTCGGCGAAACCAGTCCGAGCGTCACCAACAGCCCCATGGTGACCAGTTCCGTGAGCGCAAGCGAAAGAGCGATGCGTCCAAAGATGCCGCGCAGCTTTTTCGCTTTGCTCGCCGCGTTCCAGGAGGCGACGGCAATCATCATGGCGATGAGCAGCAAAATGAACAAGATGCTGTCCGAATGAAAGACGAAATGCAACACGTAGCCAATCGCCAAAAGTTGCAGCGTCGAGCGGATCGTGCCGACGGCAATTTCCTTTTCCAGCCCAAGCCGCTGCCACAAGGAGAGGAGGAGGGCAATCAGTACGAAGGCAAATGCGATCCAGATCGATGTATACGTCATATAGGGTGTACCTCTTTCGCGCCTGGATGAGCTTGTGCTAGTGATGTCTGCAAAAAGTCCCGCGCCTGTTCGGTGGGCGGCGCCTGAAAAAACGCGTGGCTGGGCATGTCTGCCTGCAGCTGATGATCTGCCATGAACCAGATGCGTTCGCAGTTGTTTTTCGCCTCTTCCAGATCGTGCGTGACCCAGAGGATGGTCGTGCCTGTTTGTTTGTGCAAATCGACGAGCAATTGCTCGGTTGCCAGTTTGCTTCTCGTATCCAGCGAGGCTGTGACTTCATCCAATAGCAGAACAGCCGGACGCAGGAGCAGTGTCCGCACGAGGGCTACACGCTGTTTTTCGCCGCCAGACAGTTGCTGCGCTGGCTTCGTCCATTCGACCTGTTCCAGATGAAGCTGTTCAAACAGGGCGCGGGCGAGCTGTTGGTCAAAAGGGCGCTGGTGCAGCATGCTTGCGGTTCGCAAATTGTCTTCTACCGTACCGGGCAGCATGGTCGCCTGCTGGGCGACGTAGCTCATTTTCATTCGCCACAAGGCGCTCGGCCATTGCTCCATTGCTTTTTGCTCCATTCGGACGGTTCCGTGATCGGGAGCCAACAGTCGGCCTAAAATGCGGAGCAGCGTGCTTTTGCCCTGACCGGATTTTCCGAGGATTCCAATAATAGCAGGTTCTGAGATGGTTGCGTTCAAGTCGCGAAAAAGCCAGGAATCGGCAGAAGCGAAAACTTTTTTGCCCAACGATTCAATCTCCATGACGGTGCTCATGCAAATCCCCCCATCAACGGCAAAACACCGAAGAGGACGAGTCTTCGGTGTTTCTCCTTACGGCTATCTATGTACTTATTTGTGCTCCGACAGCCATTGTGCAACCGCTTGAATTTCTGGTTGCTTTTTCAGCATTCCTGGAGGCATGCCGCCTTTACCTTCTTTGATAATTTTGGCGATGTCTTCAGCGCTGTAAGTTGCCCCGACTTTGGTCAGGTTTGGACCTGCGATTCCTTCAAGGTTTTGCCCGTGACAGGAAGCACAGTTTTGTTTGAAAATAGCTGCAGCGTCAATGTTGGCAGTAGGTGCGCCGCCACCTTGAGCTTCTTCCCCATGTTTTGGCGGGAAAATAATCGATCCTACGAGTGCAATGAGAAAAACTAGAAACAAGATACCAAACGAAGTGAAAAAGGCCTTCGCGGAATCAATTACGTCGTTTTGATTCATGTCTTTTTTGTTGGACCCAGCCATTTGACAAAGACCTCCCGATGCAAATAATAAAGGTTCAACTGCAATTTTACGGCAAAATCTTGACAGTTGCAAGGCGACTGCCAAACAGACAAAGAAAGTACACAATTTGCCAATTTTGTGTAAACAATCTTTCACTATCTCTATCTATTGTGCCTAAAAAGTCGGAGATTATTTTGCAGATGATTGCTCCACATATAATGGAAAGGATAGCGGGTTGCTGTAACCAGACAAGTATGATAAAGTGGTTATATTGGTTTTTTACCGCCTTGGAAATCCGTTTTGAGGTGAATGTAGATGGCATTGGCTGCGAAAATTTTACTTGTGATCGCAAGTATTGGCTTAATTATCGTCGTGTTGCTGCAATCTGGAAAGAGTGCCGGCCTTTCGGGAGCGATTGGTGGCGGTGCAGAGCAACTGATGGGCAAACAAAAAGCCCGTGGGATTGACGCACTTTTAGGGAAACTGACCGTTGTATTTGCGGTTGCTTTCATGATTTTTGCGATTTTGCTCGGGTATTTCTTGAAAACAGGAGCGTAATAGACGAATAGCCGAAAGACAGCGAGTGCGACTTGCTGTCTTTTTCGCTATTCCGATTGCGATGTGGATGAACGGTGAATACTACATAGTAATGGAGAAATGGAACAGCGCGGTAGAGCCACGCGAAAAAAGGAGGTTTGTGAATGACAGATCAAGAAAAAATACTCGCGTTCATGCGCGAGCAGGCCTATCACCCGATGACAGTGAAGGAACTGGAGGAAGCGTTTGAAATCAAGGACTCAGCTTCCTTCAAGGAACTGGTGAAGACGCTGAACGCACTGGAAGCCGGCGGAGAGATTATCCGCACTCGTGCGAATCGATATGGTGTACCTGAAAAAATGAATTTGGTGCGCGGACGTCTGCAAAGCCATCCAAAAGGCTTTGGGTTTATCATCCCGGAAACACCTGACATGGAAGATGTATACGTACACGCCAACGACATGAACGGAGCGATTCACGGTGATACCGTGCTGGTTCGTGTGGAAAAGGAAGCGGGCGGCAATCGCCTGGAAGGACGGATCGTTCGCGTCGTCGAGCGGGGAATGACCCAAGTTGTCGGGACGTTCAAGGACGAGACGTACTACGCGTTTGTCATCCCGGATGAAAAGCGGATTGGCAAAGACATTTTCATCCCGAAAACGGCGTACAACGGAGCGGTAGACGGCCACAAAGTAGTCGTCAATATCGTCCGCTACCCGGAAGGACGGGTGAATCCAGAAGGAGAAATCGTCGAGATTCTGGGGCACAAAAACGACCCGGGAGTCGATATCCTGTCGATTATCCGCAAGTTCAATCTGCCGGAAGCGTTCCCGGATGAGGTGCTGGCGGAAGCAGAGGCTTCGCCGGACGAAATTTCCGAAGACGAAATCAAGGAACGCCGCGATCTGCGCGACCGGATGATGGTCACAATCGACGGAGCGGACGCGAAGGATTTGGATGACGCCGTGTCGCTTGAAGTGTTGCCGAACGGAAATGTAAGGCTTGGCGTGCATATTGCCGACGTCAGCTATTATGTCCGTGAAAAGTCTGCGCTGGACAATGAAGCGTATCGCCGGGGTACGAGCGTCTATTTGGTCGACCGTGTCATCCCGATGCTGCCACACCGCTTGTCGAACGGGATATGCAGCTTGAATCCAAAAGTGGATCGGCTGACGATCTCCTGCGATATGGAGATGGACCAAAATGCGCAGCTGGTGAAGTACGATATTTTCCTCAGCGTTATCCGTACCAACGAGCGCATGACGTACGCCGATGTGCGCAGCATCCTGGAAGACAAGGACGAAGCTTTGCTTGAGAAGTATAGCGAGCTTGTCCCGATGTTCGAGGAAATGAAGAAGCTGGCACTGAAGCTGCGTTCCAAGCGGATGCAGCGCGGAGCCATCGACTTCGATTTCCGCGAAGCGAAAATTTTTGTCAACGAAGAAGGCGCACCGACAGAGATCGGATTCCGCACGCGCTCGATTGCCGAGCAGATTATTGAAGAATTTATGCTGGCAGCCAACGAGACAGTGGCAGAGCATTTCCACTGGATGAAGCAGCCGTTCATGTACCGCATTCACGAAGACCCGAACGCGGAGAAGCTCATGTCTTTCATGGAGTTTATCACGAACTTCGGCTATTCGATCCGGGGAAAAGGCAACTCTGTGCATCCTCGTGCGCTGCAACAGCTCTTGGAGGAAGTCAAAGGCACGCCGGAAGAAATCATCATCAGCACGGTCATGCTGCGCTCCATGAAACAAGCGCGCTACGACGCGGAAAGCCTCGGTCACTACGGGCTGTCCACCGAGTTTTACACGCATTTTACATCGCCGATTCGCCGCTACCCGGACCTGATTGTCCATCGCCGCATTCGGGATTGGATCGAGCAGGGCAACAACCTGTCAGAGAAGCGTTTGGCGTATTGGGCGGAGCAAATGCCGGTTATCGCCGAGCACGCTTCCCAGCGCGAGCGACTGGCTGTGGACGCCGAGCGTGAGACGGACGACCTGAAAAAAGCGGAGTTCATGAAAGAGCACATCGGAGAAGAATTTGAAGGCGTGATCTCCAGTGTTACCTCGTTCGGAATTTTCGTGGAGCTGCCCAATACGATCGAGGGGCTGGTGCACATCAGCTTCCTGACCGACGATTACTATCACTACCATGAGAAGATGTATGCGCTGGTAGGGGAGCGAACTGGCAAGCAGTACCGCATCGGGGATGTTGTGCAGGTTCGCGTGGCGAGTGTCAACGTGGATGAACGCACCATCGATTTTGAAATCGTCGGCATGACCAAAGCGGCAGGTTTCCGCGGCAGCCGCGAGCGTACACCGCGCGTCATCGACGGACGCGGAGGAGAGCGCAAACCGACTCGCGGCAAGCAGGATCGTTCCCGTGGAGGTCGTCCAGAACGTCCAGATCGCCAAAAGGACAAAAAGCACCCGGCTGAAATCCGGCAAAAATACAAGGATCGCCGCAGAAGCGAAGGAACCAAAGCTTCTCGTCCACCAGCTTCCGGATCAGCAGGTGCCAAGGAAGAGGTACTGCCAATCGGGACGGGCGGAGAGGAAAATCAATCACAGAACCAGAAAGGCTTCTGGGAAGATTTTGTCCGCTCCAAAAAGAAAAACCGCAAGAATGTAGCCAGCCAGGTCAAACGGAAGCGCCGTTAAACGATTGTATAAGAGCCAAGGGGGCTTGATTTGAGTGCCAATCGGCCAGGAAAGCCCCCGAAGCTTCCGGGAAAATCGCTTGCCACCATCGGCAAAATTTGCTAGACTAACTGTTACGATACGCAGTACGTACGAGTGAGGTGATCTCCATGTCAAAAGATAAAACCGGAACCAAGACAGTCGCCCAAAACCGAAAAGCACGCCACGATTACCACATCGAGCAAGTATTCGAAGCAGGCATTGCCCTGACCGGAACGGAGATCAAGGCCGTGCGTGCAGCGCGCGTCCAGCTCAAAGACAGCTTTGCCCGCGTGCAAAATGGCGAATTGCTGCTGTACAACGTGCACATCAGCCCGTACGAGCAGGGCAACCGTTTCAACCATGAACCGGAGCGCACCCGCAAGCTGCTGATGAGACGGCTGGAAATCCTCAAGTTGAACGGTCTGATCCGCGAAAGAGGCTACTCGCTGGTTCCGCTGAGCATTTATTTGAAAGGCGGCTGGGCCAAAGTCGAGCTTGCTCTCGTCAAAGGGAAAAAGAACTACGACAAGCGCGAAGACCTCAAGAAAAAGGACGCAGCCCGCGAAGTCGAGCGCGCCTTGCGCGACCGCCAAAAGGCATAATGGATGGCTATGGCAAGCCTGGCAGCAATCAACGTTGAGTTTCCGCCATCGCTTGTGCTATAGTAGTGGAACAACAGCAAGCGGTACAAGCTTGCATGGACTGACTTGTAAACACAGTCTGGATGTCGATAATGGCTCGTCATCTGGACTTTTTCTCACCTTATACCTCGGGGGCGTTCTGGATTCGACGGGGATGGTAGAGCATGAGAAGCGAGCCGGGGGGTTGCGGACCTCGTCACCAACGCAAACGCCATTAACTGGCAACAAACAACTTTCTCTCGCTGCTTAATAACCAGTGAGGCGCTACCATTCCATCGCCCATGTGGCATGACTAGCGCTCAACTTTAGTGGGATACGCCGGAGGCTTCCGCCTGGAGCCGAAGGAAGAAGATCAATCAGGCTAGGTAACGGGTCAGCGCGTCACTCCGCGAATCCGTCGCCGAAATTTAAATGAGTGACTGCGCTCGGAGATGCTCATGTATCGCTGTTTTCGGACGGGGGTTCGAATCCCCCCGCCTCCACCTACATAAAAAAAGCCACCTGCAGAGGTGGCTTTTTTGCGTTGACAGCGAAGTCTCGTTATGCATGAACTGACTCAATTTTCAGTCATCACAGCGATACTGAAATGCGGGTCCTGTCTGTATAAAGTACCCGCTTCTAACTTGTCCGGCCCAGTTTTTCAGAGCGGATTTCCACTGGGGACTTTTTAAAAAATCATCTACCAATACAGAACCAGAAACAACCAAACGATGGGAGTAAATGGAGCGAGCTGACCAGCCCCTCCCCAAATGCCGCCTGCCGGAAACCCGTCCTCAATCACAAGTAGCAATGGTAAACCGTATTGATAAGCCATTGCAGGTTCAATTTGCAAAAAAGGCGAGTACGGTTCTCCCTGCTGTGTTGCCCTCGTTGGTCGTAGAAGGACAGAAGCCATTCCATAACTCGAGTTAATCATCGTACGGATGTTTTCCAGTGTAGTATTCGGATATTGTTCTGTGTTGGGCAAAGTGCGCGGGAAGAGGAGTTCTTTCTTGATTTCTTTGAACATGCGAATTACGAATTGTTGTTGGACAGTAAACGGCGGCTGTGGAGGACCGAGCGTAAACAAATTTTGATGGCTAAAGAACACAGGGATTCGAAAAAACGCCGAAGCAGCGTCGTTCAAATCCTGCAAGTCCTGGTAGCACTGCTCGATTTCTTCCTTGCGTAAACCTGTGTTCGGAGTAGAATGTACGACTTGGATTTCGTACTTTTTACTTCTCTCATCCTTTTTCGAACTCATGTTGTCACCTCCACAGTGAAGCGTATTTACGAAAATACGGCGGTGACTGGACAAATTAAGAAAATGTGCTTCTTTGCCTGATGAACATAATAATCAGTTCGGTCGGGAGAGTAGGCGAAGATAGAATGGGGCGGGGAGATCAATTTGTTGATGCGATTACTGGACGGGTGATAACTCCGTAAGGGAACGATAAATAGGAGCGACTATTCTCTTAACGATCAAGGAATAGTCGTTTTTTCCTTTCTCCTTTCCATAAAACATCCCCACCCTTACTAGCTACCAAACTGCGCATCTTTTACGCCCAAAAATCATCCAGAAACCCAAGCGAAATGTCTAGACTGCACAAGGGACTCCCACTACCAAAAGTCAATCCAAATACAAAATGGTATAATAAATGCGACTATTCGCAATTAAGACTTTCCCGACCAGACTTACAAATACATGAACGAAGCCAAACAAAAATGAACGAGCTAGAAAAAACAATAATATCCGCAACTCTCTCTTACGAACCAGTATGATCTTGTAAAGCTCGTCTAATCAACGAATCAGGAAACGTGTCTTATCTACTTCTAGGAAGGTTAGGCCGAGAGGAGGATCGAAAATGGGGATTACGGTGCAGGAGATGCTGCGGTTGGACGCGCTGCAAAGTTTACGTGTTATCGCCGGTTTCGATGGTTTGGACAGGATCATCAATCAGGTAAATGTTTTGGAAATGCCCATAACCGAAGTGGAGCATTTGGTTTTGGGAGGCGAGCTTGTGCTGACCACCTTTCACAGCTTGAAAGATGATCTGGAGGCGCAAGTGAATACGATTAAAAAGCTTGCTGAAAACGGGGCAGCAGCTCTGGGGATTCATCCGATGATTGCTGACAAGATCATGCAGAAGGCGATCGTGGAGGCAGCGAATATTTCCGGCCTTCCTGTCATTTTGTTGCCTCCTGCGATGCCTTATGCTACGGTTTTTTCTGCCGTGTTAGGGACGATCCTGAATCGGCAATCACAGTTGTTGAAACAATCGGAAGAGATTAACCGGGAGATGACCCGTGTCATACTGCATGGCGGCGATGTGAATGCGATTGCCAAGACGCTGACCGGATTAATCAAGCAGCCAGTCATGATTACCGACGATATGTTCGAAATTTTGGCTTTAGGGTTAAAAGAAGCGGAAGAACATTTATTTTTAAAAAAGTGTTTACTTATGACAGAAATGTCGGAGCGGATTCAGTTTGATAAAGCTGGAAACTGGACCCACGATTCTGCGCTGGAGATGGTGTTTCACTCCAGCTTGTTTGAGATAGAGGGGCGGTCTGTACGGCTGATCGTTATGCCTGCCGGAGTGATAAGCGATCCTCTGGGGTACATTTTCACCTTAGAGATGGGGGCTTTCTTACAAGAGCTTGATTTCATTGCCATCTCGCACGCTTCTACTGCGGTCGCTCTGGAGATTGCCAAGCAGCGGGCGATTACCGAGGCGAAAAGACGCATGCGAAGCGACTTTTTGACGGAAATGTTCGAAGGGAAATATGTTAGAGAAGAGGATTTGTACGAGAGGGCGAGAGCGGTCGGACTTAACCTGGTGAAAAAACATATGGTGCTGGTCATGCGTTTTGACTTCAGCGATGGGCTTGAAAAAGAGATGGGGAAACTGGAAAGCCGCATTCACGCGGCGGTCCGGTCAACGATCAATCAGCATGCTCCCAAATGCAATTTTGTGGTAAAGGGGGACATGTTGGTCATTTTCATTCATTTTGACAGGCAATTTGACAAGCAACATTCGCAACAGGAAGCGAAAAATCTTGCGGTCCTGTTAAAAGAGGCTATCGAAGCGGGAAGCGGCAAAGCCCGCGTATCTGCCGGAATCGGCGGTTTTTATCCGTCGCCGTTGAACTTGGACCAAAGCTACAGGGAAGCGCTGCAAGCCCTTGAGCTCGGCTGCAAAATGTTTGGGACGGGCAGTATTACAGCAGTGAATGAGCTGGGGGTATTCGGGATTCTGGGGGAAATATCCGGCAAGTTGTTAGACCAGTTTACAGCGGGGCTTCTCGATCAGCTCTATCAATATGATGCCAAAAATCAAACGGATCTGGTAAAGACGGTAGAAGCGTATCTGGATGAAAAGGAAATCTTTACAGATGTCGCAAAGCGGTTGTTCGTACATCCCAATACGGTCAAATACCGGATTGAAAAAGTGAAGGAGATTCTCGGGTTTGATCCATTTAAAAAGCCTGAGGAAAGATTGAATTTCCATCTGGCGCTGAAGGCCAGGAAGCTATTGCCATAATAGAAGCGCGAAGCAGCTCGGTTTGTCTGTGATAGACAAAGATACGGGTTGTTTTTTGTTTGTTTTAAATATTAAGATTATTGTTTTTGTGTGAAATAATGTGAACAGAAACAAGCAGTATGATTGAAAGCTATGCAGGATAGGGGGCTGTGGGCTGCATGATGGACACACAAGATTGGGAAAAACCAAAACCGATGAGGGGGCATTCGCATGGAGAAAAGAATTTTGTGGATCAATCCGGTCACTACTGATTTGTTTAACACCATTTTCAAGAGCGAGTTTGACAGGATCAAGCAGGCGGGGACGATTGTGGATGTGGTTTCCTTGACCCCGGGTCCTGGACCGACTCATCTGGAGTACAACTGCTACGAAGTGATGCTGATGCCGGAAATCCTCCGCGTGATTAAAAAAGCCGAAGAAGACGGCTACGATGCGGCAATTATCGGCTGCTTCTACGATCCTGTCTTGAGGGCGGCCCGAGAGATTTCGAAAAAAATGGTCGTCACGGCTCCGGCAGAAGCCAGCTTGCATATTGCGGCGACATTGGGCGAGAGTATCTCGATCATTGTCGGGCGGCGCAAGTGGATACCCGAGATGAGAGAGAACGTCCATAAATATGGCTTTGCCGACAAATTGGCTTCTTTCAAGTCACTCGATATGGGCGTGCACGATTTTCAGAAAGATCATCAGGTGACGATGCAGCGGATGCGTGAGGCGGCGCGAGAGGCTGTCGAGAAGGATGGAGCCAATGTGCTTGTGCTGGGATGCACGATTGAATTTGGCTTTTATCGGGAAATTCAGGAGGAGCTGGGGGTTCCGGTTATTGACGCAAGCCTTGCACCTTTTAAATACGCCGAATTTTTGATAGAGCTCAACCAAAAATTCGGTTGGAGCCACAGCAAGCTGGATGGCTACCAGTCGCCGCCTGATGAAGAAGTGGCCTGCTGGAAGCTGTTTTAAAAACAAAGTTAGCGGCTGTGAGAAGAGATAAGGGGGGCCATTTATGAGAGCAGAAAGCGGAGTGGAGGTACTGCAAAAGCGATCAGTACCCGTTGGGGCGCTGTTTGAAAACATGCCGGTTACCAGTCAGCATTGGCAAGCGGGATTGGTGCTTTTTTTCTCCTTTGTGATTGAATCGTGGGAAATGATGATTGTCATTCTGGCAAGCGCTTCAATTGGCGGCGAGTTTCAACTGGACGGCACTCAAATCGGATCGCTTATCGGCTCCATTTATCTCGGGATGATCCCGGGATGCCTGCTATGGGGAAAGCTCGTTGATAAAATCGGCCGCAAGCAATCAATGATTATCAGTTTTGGCCTCTATGGAATCATTTCGCTTATTAGTGCATTCTCACTCACCTACGAAATGCTGTGGTGGACCCGCTTCTTGTCCGGTGTGGCGCTCTCTGGGGTTTTGGTGGCAACGTTCCCCTACTTCGAGGAGCTGCTCCCCATGAAGGTGCGTGGGAAGGCTGCGGTGTATCTGGCTTCTGGATGGCCAGTAGGCTATTTGCTTGCCATTGGCACGACCTACCTCTTTATGGAGCTGGGCTGGCGCTGGATTATTGGCGTCAGTTCGCTTGCCGGTTTGTGGTTTCTGGCAATCGCTGCGTTTGTACCTGAGTCGCCGTACTGGTTGGCCGGAAAAGGGCGCCATTCGGAGGCGAAGGAGGTTATTGACAAACTTTCCAAAGGCACGATGCAAAAAGAGATCAACAGCGTCGAGCTTGCTGTGGAGAATGTGAAAACAGGTTCTTTCCTGGAGATTTTTAGCGGGCAATTCCGGCGTTCGACAATTTTGCAGCTCGTCATCAACTTTAGTTTTTCCTGGGGATATTGGGGACTGTCCTCCTGGATGCCGGCACTTTTGGCGAAAAAAGGATTGAGTGCGCCGGAAGGAATGGGCTTTATGGCCATATCCGCCCTCTTCATGTTTCCCGGTTACATGGTTTCCTCGTATTTGACGGGCAAATATGGGCGCAAAAAAGTAATGGCGCTGTTCGTCTTTTTTGCAGCGGTCAGCGGGTTTGGATTTGCCAACGCAAATACTTTGCAGGAAATGTACATCTGGAATTTTGCCCTTTCGTTCTTCAGCTTGGGGGCGTGGGGAGTATGGGATACATGGATGGCTGAGCTGTATCCGACAGAGGTCCGCGGTGTCAGCTATTCTGTAGGGATGACCGGCCAGCGTGTAGCCAACGCGATTGCACCAAGTGTAATCGGAGCCATGCTGGCGATCAACAGCAGCTTTTTGACTACGGTTTCCTTTATCTCCGCTTTTCTTGTCGTTACATTTGTGGCTTCGCTTTTCCTGAAGGAAACGGAAGGCGAGATTTTGCATTAATGCTGTAACATTCCATTACTCCTAGAAGGGTGGTTCCTATGCGTGTAGCTACAGATATTGGAGGAACGTTTACTGACCTGGTGTACCTAGATGAGCACGGTAAAATCGGTACCGCTAAAAGCGATACAACACCGCCCCATTTTGAGCAAGGGGTTATCCAAGTGATTCAAAAGGCTGGGATTGATCCTTTGGAAATCGCGACCTTTATCCACGGAACGACGGTAATTATCAACGCATTGACGGAGCGCAAGGGAGTAAAGACCGGGTTAATCACGACAAAAGGGTTCCGCGATGTGCTGGAAATCGCCCGAGGCAACCGTCCCGATTTGTTCAATGTTCGTTATCAGAAGCCGACTCCGTTTGTTGCGCGCTTTCTGAGGAAGGAGGTCAGCGAGCGGATCAACTATAAGGGGGAAGTCATGGCCGAATTGGCAGTGGAAGAGGTGAAGGCCACTGTCGAGCAACTGCGAGCGGAGGGAGTCGAGGCTATTGCGGTCTCATTCCTGCATGCCTACGCCAACCCCATTCATGAAAAGCTGGCGGTGGAAGCGATCAGGGAAATTTGGCCGGAGGTAGCCGTGACGGCTTCGCATGAGGTGACCAAGGAATGGCGCGAGTACGAGCGGACCAGTACGGCAGTGCTGAACTCTTATGTCAAGCCGATTGCCAAGTCCTACATCGACAAGTTGAGTAACCATCTTCACGACATCGGGCTTGACGGCAACAAATATATCATGCAGTCCAACTCTGGCACGACTACTTTTGAGCAGTCAAAAGAAACGCCGATCAACATGGTCGAGTCGGGGCCAGTAGCCGGGATTTTTGGCTCAGCCATCTTAGGGCAAATTCTTGGGGAAGAAAACATCATTGCTTTTGATATCGGAGGGACGACGGCCAAATGTTCCCTGATTGACAAAGGGGAAGTAAAGGTTACGACCGAATACCGGATTGAGAAAGATGAACGAAATGCCGGATATCCGATTAAAGTACCAGTGGTTGATATCGTGGAGATCGGGAATGGCGGAGGTTCTATTGCCTGGATCGACGGTGCCGGCTCATTAAAGGTGGGGCCACAGTCGGCCGGGGCGTTGCCAGGGCCGGTCGCCTATGGGCGTGGCGGTGAAAGTCCGACTACAACCGATGCCAATTTGGTTACAGGGCGGTTATCGCCTGCCAATTTTCAAAACGAGGTAAATATGGAAGCGGTCAAGCAAGCGATCGACGAAAAGATCGCAAAGCACTTCGGCATCTCCGTGGAAGAGGCGGCACTGGGAATTATCCGCATTGCCAACTCCAACATGCTGAATGCGCTGAAGCTCATTTCCATTCGCAAGGGTTACGACCCGCGGGAGTTTTCCCTGGTTGCATTCGGAGGGGGAGGACCGATGCATGCGCTGGCATTGGCCAAGGAATTGGGTGTGAAAAAAGTCATCATCCCGATTGCGGCTTCGGTCTTCTCCGCATGGGGCATGCTGATGACTGACTTGCGGCACGACTACATCCAGACGTATATTCGCCGAATGAACGGACTGAATCAGGAAGAACTGAATCGCGAATGGAGCCAACTGGAAAAAGAAGCGACCGACCAATACGAGCGCGAAGGAATTGCAGCGGATCAAGTACTGTTCGTACGCTATGCGGACATCCGTTACGTCGGACAGGAGCATGCTGTCAAGGTTCCCGTGCCAAATGGACTGATGGATGCAAAAGCGATTGAGGAAGTGATTTATCGCTTCCATGACCTGCACGAGCAGCATTACACGTTCAAACTGGAGCATGCACCGACGGAGATTGTAAACCTCCATCTAACGGCGTTCGGCACGGTGCAAAAACCACGGATAGCCAGTCTGGGAAGACAAGGGGACAATAGCGAGGAAGCGCGCAAAGAAGTGCGTCCGGTTCTGTTCGAAGAGTATGGATGGATTGACACGACAGTCTACGACCGCGAGCTGCTGAATGCCGGAAGCGCGGTGAAGGGTCCGGCAATTGTCGAGGAACCTTCTTCTTCAACGGTCATTTATCCTGGACAGCATCTCATTGTTGATGAATATGGCAATCTAATCATTACTACGGGGGTGTAGTCAGATGAGTGAGACAACGTTGAAACATGACCAGTTTACGCTTGAGATTGTGAAAGATTCCCTGATCGCCATTGGGGAAGAAATGTTTCATACATTGGCGCGCACGTCGATGAGTCCGATTATTTACGAGGTGCTCGACTTCGCCAGCGGCTTGACAGATGCAAAAGGTCAACTTCTGACGCAAGGCAACGGTGTGACCGGATTTATCGGGATGCTGACCTTTATGGTGAAGGAAACTTTGAAAAAGTTTTCCGAGCATGGGGAGCTAAAGCCGGGGGATATCATCATCATAAATGATCCTTACGGTGGAGGAGGTTCCCACTTGTCTGATGTAGGTCTTGTGCTGCCAATCTTTTACGAGGGCGAGCTGATTGCCTTTTCGGCCAACAAAGCCCACTGGACCGAAGTAGGCGGAAAAGACCCGGGTTCCTGGACGACCGACTCCACGGAGATTTTTCAGGAAGGTTTGCAATTTCCTTGCGTCAAACTATTTGAAGCAGGCAAGCTGAATCAGCCGTTGGTTGATATCATTGCAGCAAATGTCCGCTTTCCCGATCTCTCGCTTGGTGATATGTGGGCGCAGGTAGCAGCATTGCGAACAGGGGAGAAGCGCTTTCGCGAATTGTGCGATAAGCATGGAAAAGCGGTAGTGAAGGATGCCATTGACCATTTGTTAAGACATGGCGAACAGTTGGCGGTAAAAGAAATTGCCAAGCTGCCTAAGGGCACGTATGAAGCCGTAGATTTTATTGATGATGACGGAGTTGGAAACGGTCCATTCAAGGTACAGGTGAAGGTCACGATTACCGATGACGAGTTTATTTGCGATTTCCGCGGTAGTCATCCGCAAGTGCTGGGTCCAGTCAATTGCTCCTATACCGCCTTGGTTTCCGCCGTTCGCGTCATTTTTCTTGCGGTGACCAACCCGTCTCAGGATGTAAACGATGGCGTTTTCCGCCCGCTCCACATTCTTATCGATGACCGTTCCATTTTCTCAGCGGAACGCCCGGCAGCCGTATCAACCTACTGGGAAACCATGATGTATGGAGCGGATCTCGTCTGGAAGGCACTGGCACCGGTCGTTCCCCATCGGTTGAATGCGGGGCATCTGCTTTCGGTGTGCGGGGTGGTGCTATCCGGCATCCATCCGGATACGAACGAACCGTTCCTTGTGGTTGAGCCTTCAGTCGGAGGATGGGGCGCAGGAGACGGACTGGACGGGATGGCCGGACAGTTTTGCATCGGCGATGGGGAAACGTACAACGTGCCGGTCGAAGTAGCCGAGACACGTTATGGCATCATGGTTGAGGAGTACAGCCTGCGTACGGATGGGGCTGGTGCCGGTAAATATCGCGGCGGTTCAGGAGCTATCCGCTCGTACCGCGCGATGTCTGATGGTCAGACGATCACGGCAACCTTTGGCCGTCACAAATATTTGCCATGGGGCTTTAACGGGGGGCATGACGGCTCCCGCAATGAATTTGAGATCGTCAAAGCCAATGGCGAAGTGGTTGGTCCATTTGGCAAATATGCACGCTTTCCGCTTAATAAAGGAGATGTCGTGCGCCTTGTTACCGCAACAGGCGGAGGATACGGCAATCCGCTGGAACGTCCGGTAGAGAAGGTCGTCCTGGATGCCAAAAATGGCTATATTTCCGTAGAACAAGCAAGAGACTTGTACGGAGTAGAGCTGGACAAGGCAACGTATCGTGTAGAAGGGGTGACACCGCTGCGTCAGTCTTTTGAACAGGGGGAACAGCAATGCTCATTGTAAATGCCAATGCGATTCAGCCGGAAGATCGCCCAGGTGTAACCCTGAAAATATTGTTTACCGAAGACCAGGTAGAGAGCGGAAAAGCTACTTTCGGTGTCGTCGTCGTTCCGCCTGGTGCGCGTATTCCTTTAAGCGGTTCGGGGAGTCATGCGCAGGACGAGTATTCAATCGTCGTAAAAGGAACGATTCTTGCCGGTACGGAAGAAGGTGAATATCGGATGTCAGCAAATGATGCGTCTCTTATTCCTGCTGGCGAGGCCCACTGGGCATACAACGACGGGAGCGAAGATTGCGAAATCGTCTGGGTGCTTGTAAAACGATAGCGGCATGGATACGGAGAGGATGCTAGACTTGGTTATCTCAATGTCGCAGTGAATGGAGCATAGGTTTGTGTGACTGGATGAGTGCCCTCTTTTCATAAAAGGGGGCTAATCTTATCTCATTCGAACAAGTCTAGATCGCTAGTATGTTGATACAGCCATTCACCTTACCTTCAACGAGACTACGTTGCTGCGTAAACACATTTTCGATTCCGATCTTTGGAGCGATCTGTTATCCTTCGTGAGTCGATTTATCCAATTTCAATTTGCTAAAGTGCCATATAATGTAGACCGTCCACAGGGCGGTTTGTTTGTTTTATACTGATAAATAAATTTGAATGGAACGCAACAATAACCCTTTTTCAGCATGAATAATCTCCTCCTTAATGTCGCGACAAATTGTCCTTACATTAAGAAGGGACTTCGGTAGAAAGATTCGAGGATTTCACAGGAGGAAACGGCATGAAGACAATCACGATCCACCAGCCTTGGGCAACATTGATCGCTCTTGGCGAGAAACGCTTTGAAACCCGGGGGTGGGCCACGAAATACCGCGGCCCTCTCGCGATTCACGCGGCCAAAAAGGTGGACAAGGAGGCGTGCTACAGAGAGCCAATATGGTCGGTCCTTTCCAAACATGGCTACTCGGCAGATAATTTGCCGACAGGCGCGGTGGTTGCGACCGCAAAGCTTGAAGATTGCCTGCAAATCAGTATCGCCCCCGGAACAGGCGAAGTTGCCGCCTGGCGTGACGCAGATGATGCGGCGATACCGATAAAAGGCAATGAACTCAGCTTCGGTTGGTTTGAACGAGGGAGGTTTGCCTGGCAGATGGTTGACGTAAAGCCGATCGCTCCGGTGCCGGTGAACGGACGGCAAGGATTGTGGAATTGGGATTGTGACAAATACCATAACGAGAAAACGGATAATGAATGATTGTCCTAAAATGACGAGCGAAGCAGATGGGGAGACTAGCGCACAGGCAGCAGGAGCGTGACTTCCTCGACAAATGAGAGTTCATCCGAAACACCGAGAAACTGACAAATAAATGAGTTCGGCCAGTCATTATATATGCCGTTCCTCGCCTTGCCTGTCCTACATAAATTGTACAAGGGGGTGGAGGGATGAGCACAAACAAGTGGAGGACTCACCGCAGATTTTCGCGCAGATTCGGCACAGTCTGGTCCGTCTGGCGATCTGTGAACGGCAAAATTCAACGAGGATACTTCAAATTTCCTTGCAAGAAAAACGCGAAGTGGGGCAATGTGATTGCAAACGAGCTGATTGCTTATCATCTAGCCAAGCTCCTGGAGCTAAACGTAGCGACTGTAGAACTAACGGTTGTTGAGGGAAAGCAAGGGATCGTCTCCATTGCTAAGCCGATGGCCGCCCATTTCAACTGGTTCCAGCTAACCAAAAAAACAGGCGGTTCGCCCGTTAAACATTTGCACAATCCCGAACAACTGTTACTTACATTTGTTTTTGATATATGGATTTGTAACATTGATCGGCACGGGGGAAATCTGATTGTTTTCCCCAAAGGGAAGCACTATGATTTTTATTTGATCGACCACGGCAGCGCGGTTTTAGGGGGAGTTACGTGGAGAAAAATCCATTGGAGCGCGGATTACTGGCTGAATGTAAGCAAATACAATTTCCACTATCCAAGAGGCTTGCGCGCCTATATCCGCACCTTTCGCCAGCTTTTGCCGCATGTGGATAAAATCGAGAAAATTCCTGAACACATGATACGAGACATTGTGGAGACAGTACCGGAAAACGTATTGCCAAAACTCGAAAAAGAAATGGTAGTAGAAATGCTGCTCTACCGTCAAAAAAAATTACGCGAGATGGTCGTGGCTTGGTGCATGCGGCATAAGAAAGCGATTGCGGAGTAAGCAACTCGGCAAGAATGGGGTGACGCGAGGGTGTTACCAAGCAGGAGACGTGCCCCATTTTACCGCTATTGTTGGGACGGAAACGATTTGCAGGGAACGAAGGCGAAACCGACGAAAGCAAGGAGTAGGACCATTTGTGTCGAGGAAATCAGAAATGTAGCCAATACATCCGTGCACTTCGCCGCATGTACAGGCTCTTTTGAATGGGCGGCAATGCGGTACTCGCGGCGGGCAGCTTGCAGCGCATTTTGGCGATTGCACCGGAGTCGGAGACGGATGGCCGCGAGCTCATCAAATTGCATCTGGAAGCGGGCAACCGCAATGAGGCGCTGCGCGTTTATTGGCAGTTGGAGCGGGTCATTCGCGATGAGCTGGGGGTCGCGATGGAAGAGGAGACGGTAAGATTGTATCAACAAATGAGACACCAGGGATGAGCGGACGATGAGAAAAACGATTGCAGCGGCGCTGGTCACGCTGGTCATATTGGCCGCAACATACGGCATGTTTCTCGTTTGGTTCTCGCCGGACGGGAAGCAGACGCCAAGGGTGGAGAACGGGCTGCTGGATTTGACCGCATGGCGGTTTGCAGACAAAGGCATCGTTCCGTTGGACGGAGAATGGGAGTTTTACCCGGACAAGCTCCTCTTCCATGAAGATTTCACATCCTCCCCCGCGAATGAAAACAATCGTTTGCCGGGGCGGATCGAAGTGCCGGGCTCGTGGTCGGATCAGATGAATACTTTGGGCATGGCAACATACCGTCTGCGGATCAAAGTCGGCGATACGGCAGCGGTTTACGGTTTGAAAACATCGGCAATCTGATCGACAACGCGGTCAAGCATACGAGGGCGGCAGTATTGCCGTAACGGCAGCGGCGACAGACGGACGGCATGATTGAAATTTCGGTTCAGGACACAGGCACAGGAATCGAAGCGCAAAACATTCCCTATCTGTTCGATGCGCCGCTGGAGCCTTTTGGCTATAATGTCATTGCCGTCAAAAACGGTTATGAGGCGCTGGAACAAATCAGCCAGCGGCATAAGATAGATCTTGTCATTCTCGACCTGATGATGCCGGGCATGTCGGGGTACGAAGTGTGCCAGGAGATTCGCAAAACGTACACGCTGCTGGAGCTTCCCGTGCTGATGGTGACGGCTGCGATTCAACCTCAAGACAAGGTAGCGGCGTTCGAGGCGGGGGCGAACGACTTCCTGCCGAAGCCATTCGAACTGGCGGAGCTGAAGGCAAGAATCGGCTGCGTGCTGGCGATGAAGGAGTCGCTCGCCAAGGCGGTCGATCTGGAGGTTGCGTTTTTGCAATCGCAAATCAAGCCGCATTTTTTGTACAACGTCTTGAATAGTATTGTTGCGCTGAGTTATACGGATGTTCTGCCGCATACAGCGATGAAGCAGGCGGATGGCGTGGAGGCGATCGCGGACAGGTAGATTAAGATAGAAAAATAGACCCAAGCTTGGGGAGCAATTGGTGGATAATCCGATTCAACAGTGAATGCGGATTATCCACTTTTTTTGCACTGTCTTTCATACGAGCGATAACATGTGGTTTCATCGAATGGATTTCCGTTCCGAGGTAAGGAAATCACTTAAAAAGCACTCTCTTTCTTGCGATTGATGGCAAGTTCAGTTCAGGGGCGCTGCATAAAAGTCTGCCTGTCAGTTGTTTTGCATCAGAAAACAGAAACTCGGATTTGTGCTTGGAATAATCATGCAGCTCATCTCGTGTTAACAAGGGCAGCCCGCAGGAATCTATGGTTAAAAGCGGACTTGACCTGAACGCTCACTCCGTCTCCACTATCTATTTGGGACATGAAAATAATGTCAAATGTAGTTATTCCGTTAGCATTTGTTGGAGGAAGAGGAACGTTTGATTGAGTAGACGTCCGGATCACTCCGGCAATGGCATAGCTTTCAGGCGTAGCCGAGTTATTGCGTAACACATGAATATCGATCACAAACGCATAATTTGGGAGAGGATTGGAATTCAACGGATCAGAAAGAAAATGAACAACAGGCAATATTATCGTACAACTCATATGTCTGAATTTACATTGTTTATGTTCGACAAACCAGACAATTTGTTAACGAGGGAGGGAACAGCATTGCATGAAGATGCGCACACTAAGGAAAAATAAAGGGGGCATTGCCGCGTGCGCTAAGACGCGATATTCATTTTCGGGGATGGCTCAGTTGGCTTGTTCATCTTCTCAGATGTTTTGCGTTTGCCGAAGCTGTGTTGAGTTGGCGTTTGCCAATGGCTGAAGTTTACACAAAGACGAACAGGAGCGATTTTCATGAGTGATCTGAGCGTTACAGGCGCTAACTTCTTGAGGTGCGCGAGTTTTTAGGTTATGGCGCATTTGCTATATGGGAAGCAAATGACGAAAGAGCAAACGTATAGCGAGTCATAAGTCACAGCCGAAGGGAGAGCGTGTATTTGTCGATTTCCCTATGTTGGGGAGACCCACAATCCCGCAAGATGCACCTATCTCCTTGTCAGCATCCTAACATCCGTTCAAGTATATAGATTGGGTAGCAAGTATACAATTTTCCAGAGGATTTGAGCTAGCGGACATAGATAGCTTCGGCATTAACGCGCCGAGGCTTTTTAGCATGTGTTCAGGGGACAAATTCTCCCCACGCACTGACTTTCAGACCTATGCAGAAAAAAAGCTCCTGTTGACAGGACACTAAATGGTGTCTTATTATCGAAACAGACACTAAAAGGTGTCCAATAAGAAAAAACCATTTGCAAAGCTCACAACCTGAATAAGCCTCATTTGAAACAGGGATGAGAGGGGAGACGAATGAGCAAGCTGATCAGTGCCAGAACAATCGCGAGTGTAGAAATTCAGCCCTGGGGAAAAATAACTGCTTATTGGTCAGCAACATTCTTACTCGTAGCAACATTGATGGTAAGTGGCATCGGTCAGCAACATTCTTACTCGCAGCAACGGTGATGGTAAGTGGCATCGGTCAACTGATGCAAGCGGGAGAAGCGTCGAACTGGTGGCGAAGTTTGGTTGCCCGCTATAGGCTTTGACTATCTTAACCCTCTTAACCATTCCCGGGATTTGAAAAGTGCCCGGAGCCATCGCTTTTGCCGTGCCAGGTTTGCCTCGGCTGAAAGAATGGTTCACGCTGGTATCTACTTTTGAATGACTGGTGCAGCTTTCTCTCATGTGTTTGCCAACGCTTACGGTGATTGCGAGTTTTCTGCTATCCTCCCGCTCTTTTATTCCGCGCTAAATCTCGCCGCATGGGCGCTGCATTCACAGGGTGCAAACTTTAGGGAGGTGCTCAAAATTAACATTCGTCCTTTCGCGCCACCAATACCTATGTCCTACAGAAATTAATATTTTGGAGGGAGTGTTGTGAACGAGAATGAAAACGAAAACAAAAACAACCAGTCTCGGGATGTGTTTGATGCTGTTGCGGACCCAACCAGGCGACGGCTGATTGAGTTATTGGCCGGAGCAGAGGAGCTGCCGCTTCATGAACTAACGGCACAGTTTCAAATGGGCCGGACGGCGGTATCCAAGCATTTGACAATTCTGAAAGAGGCCGGACTGGTGCTCGACCGCAAAGTCGGCAGGGAAACGCGCTTTAGGCTCAACGCGGCTCCACTGAGGGAAATTCAAGATTGGGTGGCTTTCTACAGCAAGTTTTGGAGTGCGAATTTGTTGCGCTTGAACCAACTATTAGAGGAGGAAGCAGAATGAGTTTGACGTTATCTTTGGATTTTCAGTACAAGACAACGCTTGAGAAGCTGTGGTCCGCTTTGACTGATTCTAGCAAGTTGGCCAAATGGGTGTGCAACATCCAGACTGGCGAGCCGATGGAAAATGATTTTAAACCTGTGGTGGGACATCGTTTTCAGTTTCGCACTCAGCCGACCGAATATTGGGATGGAGTCGTTGAGGGCGAAGTGCTTATCGTAGACGAACCAAACCGCTTGTCCTACACTTGGGGCAGCGGGGGAGAGAAGCACACAGTTGTCTGGACGCTACAGGATTTAGGAGACGGAAAAGTTAACCTGCATCTCGAACAATCCGGAATCTCCAATGAGCAGGCACTGGGTGGAGCGAAGTACGGCTGGAGCAAGTGGTGCAGCGAGCTGGAAAAGGCGTTGGCATAATAACCGGATAGCCGGATGTACCGCTGATTACCTCCGTCCGCAACGCTAGATGAATGGATGATCATTTCCATACACACAAATGAAAAGCCTTCCAGTTGCAGCAAACGGGATAGAGTGCTCGAATGGGAGGTTTTTCAATTGCGTGCAAGTGAATTGTCGCGGTTGTTCGCATAGTCACAGTCTTAATTATGATAGAATGGGCAAAATTAAGAGCAAGAGGTTATTACGACTGAATGAACATTCTTTTCACTGTCAGTTGATCAAAAGATGGAAGAGGAGTGCTCTTTGATGACAAATAGTAGTGCGCATCCGAAGGTCGACGAATTTTTAAGCAAAGCGAAAAAGTGGCAGGAAGAATTTGTGCAGTTGCGCAGAATCGTTCTCGACTGTGGGCTGACCGAAGATTTTAAATGGATGCATCCTTGTTACACGCTTGAGAAAAAGAACGTCGTATTAATCCATGGTTTCAAAGAATACTGTGCGCTCCTGTTCCACAAAGGTGCGTTGTTGCAAGATCCGCACGGAATCCTCATCCAGCAGACGGAAAATGTACAGGCGGCGCGACAAATTCGCTTTACCAACGTGCAAGAAATCGTGGAGATGGAAGACGTCTTGAAAGCCTACATTCATCAGGCTATTGAAGTGGAAAAAGCCGGTTTGGAAGTGGATTTCAAGAAGACAGAAGAATATACCGCTCCTGAAGAATTTCAAACGAAATTGGCTGAAAATCCTGACCTGAAAGCTGCCTTCGAAGCGTTGACACCGGGACGGCAGAGAGCATACCTTTATTATTTTTCTGAACCGAAACAATCCAAGACGCGAGTGGCGAGAGTGGAAAAATACATGGAGCAAATTCTAAACGGAAAAGGATTGAATGATTAGCCTAGCGCAGCTATTCAGCGATAAGCGTCAAACGGAGCGAACCAACTGAAATCCGGTGAATGCAAAAAATTAGTGAAAAAATGGGACGCCGTGCTGTGACGTACAGTTGTTTTTTGCACCGCAGTCACGAGCCTTTTATTCGCAATAGTAAGAAATCTAATCGGAGAAAGAGCAGGCCATTACAGCTTGCTCTTTTCTTTTTGCGAGAGGGCAGGTAGCTCCAGACTCGCGCAGAAGCCTTTGCCGACCTCGCTCGATAACGACAGCTTTCCTCCGTGAGCCTTGGCAATTCGCTCGGCCATGGGAAGGCCGAAGCCGTGTCCGTTCTGGCGCGGGCGTTTGCGTTTGCTTGCGTAAGGCAGTTCCAGCAAGTCGGGCAGTTCGTCTGGGGAAATTCCGCTTCCGTTGTCTGAGACGACTACGTGACAAGCTTGGTTGCCGGGATCAAAAAAGGTTTGGATGCGCAGCTGGCACCCCGCCGGATTATGGTCGATGGTGTTTTGCAAAAGATTGGCAAGGGCACGCAACAAAAGGCGCTCATCCCCATCGATTTGCGGGGATTCATCTCCAAGCTCTACTTCCAGCTGATATCGCTCATCCAGTCCGTTGTTCAACAGCTCCGAGGCTGCTTGTCTGGCGACTGCCGACAACCGCAGCGGTTTTTTGCCCAGCGGCTGCATCTCGTATTCGAGCATGGAGACGAGGTTCAAATCACTCACCAAAGAACGGATGCGCTCGGCTTGTTGGCGCATGATCGCGGCCAAGCGCCTCTGTTCTGCCTGCAGCTCCGGGCTGTCAGCGATGTCGCTCGCGTAGCCGAGGAGCATGGAGAGCGGCGTGCGAATGTCGTGGGAAACGCCGGAAATCCAGTTGGAGCGGGCCGCGTCTCTTGCTTTCAGAGCGGCGTTTTTTTGTTGCAGCAGGGCGGACACATGATTGATGCTTACCGCCAGATTCGCCAGCACGCCTTTTGGCTCAATCTGGACAGGCTTGTCTGCTCCCAGCGCTTGAATGCCGCTTGTCAGCGGGCGGATGGAAGCGATGAGTCTGGAACCGATGAACAGCGAGAGCAACAGAGCCAGCACGATGTTGCCTGCCAACAAAAAGAACGCCTTCCCGGGCAAATTCTCCACCCAGCCAACCGGAAGAATATGCTGGTATTTGGCGTAGGAGCCTTTCGGGTAACCGACGACGACAAGGCCAGCTGGATGTTCCCAGGTGAAGACCGGATAATCGCCCAGGAAGCTGCGTGAAAACTTGGCTACATCTGCGAGAGAGTACGGCCGTTCCAGTTCGGCAGGGAGCTGGAACTTCCATGCCACGTAGCCTTTGGAGTTGAGCAGCATGGCCCACGCCCTGTTTTGCTCCAACAGTTGTTGCGAGCGGGGAGCGATGGCATAGGCGTCTCGATTGCCATGCAAGTCGTCGCTGACGAAATGCACAACAGCGGAAGGAGAGGCGCCATCGCTGATCCCGCTGCCGATCCAGATCAAGAGCACGACAGCATTGAGAGCCAGGAGCAGCAGCGAAATCAGGATGGTGGCGTGAACAAAACGCTTGATAATGCGCGACGTGCCTTCCATCGTTACTCCTCCTTTACGATCAGCTTGTAGCCGAGTCCGCGCACGGTCAGCAAATGAGCGGGCTGGGAAGGATTCGTTTCGATTTTTTCCCGAATGCGCCGAATGTGCACCATCAGCGTATTTTCATAGCCGTAATAGTCGTCGCCCCATGCGGCCTGACAGAGCGCGTCGCTCGTGACGATGCGATTGTGGTTCTCATAAAACTTGCCGAGCAGAGCGATTTCTTTTGCGGTCAGCGGGATATTTGTTCCGCCATGGCGAATGGTGCCAGCCTCCAAGTCAATGAGACGGTCGTCCAGTTGAAAAACAGGGCGTTTTTCCGGCGTGTGGGGAATGTACACTCTGCGCAAAATAGCCGTCAGCCGCAAGACAAGCTCCCGTGGCAAAAACGGCTTCACGATGTAATCATCCGCGCCCAGTCCGAGGCCGAGGATTCGGTCTTCATCCTGTCCTTTGGCAGACAAAAACAGCACGGGCAAGTTCGAAATATGCCGGATCGCTTGCAGCAAGGAAAAGCCGTCGCCATCAGGCAGCATGACATCAAGAATGGCGAGGTCAGGCTGGATGGAACGACAAAGCTCCAGCGCTTCTCTGCAATCGCCCGCCTGGTAAATGCGCATGAATCCTTCCTTGCGCAAAAAATGCTCGATCATTTTTCGAATTTCAGGCTCATCATCGACGATAAGCAGCTTTTTCTGTTTCAGTTCGTCCATCTGTCATCACCTCTCTCTACTATAGCGGCTTTGGCGCGGGATAATCGGCTTTTGCAGCAAATTTAAGGCTAGTGTAAGGTGAACGTCAGATTGCTGAAAGAATCTCCTGTCATACTGCATATATGCCAAATAAAGCCATTGCAGGAGGGACAGATGGAGACGATCCTATCTACTACCAAACTATCGAAGCGATACGGTGATGCCTTGCGCGTGAAGGAAGTGAACTTGTCCGTTCGCGAAGGGGAGATTTACGGATTTCTTGGACCGAACGGAGCAGGGAAATCGACTACATTAAAGATGTTGTTGGGGCTGGTACGACCGACGAGCGGCCAGGTGCAGGTGTTCGGGAAGGAGCTTCAGGCAAACCGCCGCTTCGTTCTCAGTCAAATCGGTTCACTGATTGAATCGCCCTCGTACTACGGGCACTTGACCGGGCTGGAAAACATGCGTGTCGTGCAGAAGCTGCGCGATGTTCCGGCGAAAAACATCGAGGAAGCGCTGAAAATCGTGCGTCTGGAAAAACAGAAGGAGAAGCAGGTTGAAAAGTATTCACTGGGGATGAAACAGCGGCTAGGAATTGCGATGGCATTGCTGTCGTTTCCCAAGCTGTTGATTTTGGATGAGCCAACGAATGGTTTGGACCCTGCGGGAATCGGAGAAATCCGGGAGCTGATCAAAGCGCTTCCGCAACAATATGGAATGACGATTTTGCTTTCCAGCCACCTTTTATCCGAAATTGACCAGATCGCGACTTCCGTGGGCATTATCAATCATGGTCACATGCTGTTCCAGGGCAAGCTGAGCGAGCTGCACCAAAAAAACCAGCCGCGCATTATCATCAAAACGACAGATAACAGGGCGGCGAGGGACGTGTTGATGCGGGCAGGCTTTTTCCCCGGCGTGGAGGAGGGCGCGCTTGTTTTTGAAAAGCTTGCCGATGGACAGGTAGCGCAGGCAAACAGGATTCTGCTGGCTGAACATATTGATGTGCTTCGCATCGAGGAACAGAAAAGAAGCCTGGAAGACATGTTCCTGAAGCTTACAGGGGGAGGCGAGAGTCTGTGAGGAAGGCGCTGTCGCTTGAGTTTTACAAGCTGCGTCGCAAATACGTGCTGCCGATGGCGCTTTTGTTCCTGACGGTGGAGCTTGTCTGGGCGTTGATCGCCGTCAGCATGTCTTTTGAGCGCAATCGTGACAGCGCGGGCTGGGAAGTGATCGTCGCCATGCTGTCCACGATGAACGGACTGTTTTTGCCATTGCTTTCGGCTATTGTCGTTTCCCGGATTTGCGACATGGAGCATAAAGGGAATACGTGGAGGCTGCTTCGCTCTATGGCCGTGCAGCCAGGGAAGCTGTATGCGGCGAAGTACGCTTGCGCCGGATTGATCATGCTGGGCGTTTGCCTGTGTCAGGTGCTGGCGATTGCGGTGTTTGGCGTCCAATCCGGGTACTTGACGTCTGTTCCGCTTGTGCTGTTGGCACGGTTTCTCTTCGGCACGCTGGTCACGACGCTGGTCGTCCTTGCTTTGCAGCAGTGGATTTCTACGGTGGTGAAAAATCAGGCGTTTGCGCTTTGCCTGGGGATGCTCGGCGGTTTTCTCGGAATGGTAGGCGATTTGTTTCCGGAAGCGGCAAGACGCGTATTCGTCTGGGCGTACTATACGGGGCTTAGTCCCGTTACGCAGCAGTATGCGAGCGAAAAGATGCAATTCGTCGTCCGGGAGGCAGGCCCGATCTCGTCTGCCGCGGCTGTTTTGCTGGCGGTTGCCGCGCTGCTTTTTCTCATGGGAAGACGCCATGCATCCAGACTGGAAGGGTAGGGGGAGAAGTGATGATCAAGCAATGCTTTCAGGCGGAGTGGTTGAAAATGCGCCGCTCCCATATTTGGGTGGTGTTCATGCTCCTGCCTTTGGTCAGCGTCATCATCGGCTGGGCCAATTACGTCATGAACCAAGGGACGCTGCAAAAGGAATGGTACAGCTTGTGGTCGCAGGTTGGCTTGTTCTACGGGGAGTTTTTCTTTCCTATCCTCATTGCGATCGGCTGCTCGTATCAATGCCGGCTGGAGCATCAAAACAAAAACTGGCATCTGGTGTTGACCGCACCTGTATCGCTTGCGGCCCTGTTTGCAGCCAAACTGGGAGTCGTGGCAACTCTTCTGTTGCTAGTCCAAGCGTTCTTTTGCTTGCTGTATGTATGCGGCGGGCTTTTGGCAGGGCTTCCGGCGTCGCTTCCCGCAGAATTGCCCGGCTGGTTGTTGCGCGGATGGATCGCGGCGATGACGATCGCGGTTTTTCAATTGGCGCTCTCGATGCGGATCAAAAGCTTTGCAACGCCAGTCGGCATCGGTCTGTGTGCCGTTTTTTTCGGGCTGGGAATGTATGTGCTGAAGCTCGGATTGTTTTTCCCGCATTCGCTGTTAACAGTGGGGATGGGGGTATTGAGCCAGGAGGGACTTGATTTTGGCAGCAACGTGGTTTTTCTGCTGATGAATGCATTGTTCGGAGTGGGAATCAGTACAGTTGTCTTCCGGCGATTACGCAAGTCGGATGTGCTCGCCTGATCTTTGAAAAGAAGGGTTTTTCCGTAAGTGAAGAGAATAACGGATAAAAAGTCTGAGTATTCACTCACGATGGGAGGCGGCTGCGACCATGTTGCAAGGTGGAAAATACGTGAAGGTGGAGCCAGGGGTCGAGATTTTTGTGCAGGACGTGGGACAAGGTGATCCGATCGTCCTGATCCCGGGCTGGACGTTTACAACCGAAGTGTTTCACAAGCAGATCGAGCATTTTCAAAAGACTAACAGGGTGATCGCGATTGATCCGAGAAGCCATGGCAGATCGTCCGTGACGATGCACGGCAACGACTATGCCACGCACGGTACTGACTTGGCAAAAGTCATCGAGGCGCTGGGGCTTGTGGATGTGACGCTGGTCGGCTGGTCATTTGGCTGCTTGACGATGTGGGAATACGTTCGGCAGCACGGCACGCGAAACGTGAAATCTTTTGTGTTCGTCGACTTGTCGCCGAAGCCGCTCTCCACCAATCACGAGCAAGATTGGGTGGAAGGGCCGCTCGATGAAATCGCCGCCGCCTACAACTACTACACGCGGGATGCCGAGAAGCAGCGGGAGTTTATCTCGGGCTACGCGACAGGGGTCATGGTGCAAAGAGAGCTTGCGGAAAATGAGCTTTCCTGGATCATCGAGCAATCGCTCAAAACGCCTCCTTATATCGCGGCGAACTTGTTCGCGTCCGGGATGTTCTCTGACTACCGGGTAGAGGCAAAGGTTGCGAGCGAGTCGGTGCCGACGCTGACGATTGTGGCTGAGCATTGGGCCGAGACTGCAAAACGGTTCATGGAAAAGCATGCCCCCGAGTCCGCAGTGGAAGTATTGGGCGGGCACATGATGTTTTGGGAGCATGCCGAACGGTTTAATGAGCTGCTCACACAATTTCTCCATGCAGAAAAAACAGCAAGATAAAAGAAAGTGGCTGTCCTTGTGGGCAGCCACTTTTTATGAGCTTTGGCATGGAAAAAGGAGGCGCGACTTTGCAGGCACGCCTGGCGAAGCCGAGCACTTTTTTCCGGCGATTCTGGCATTTCGTGAAAGCTGGCGGTTATTTGCTTGAACTCGCCATGCAGTCTGTCAAATTTTCTCGTTTGCGTCAGGCACATAATCTGATAAAAGTGCGTCGGAGACTCTGTGACGGTTACAAGATAGGAGATACTTTGACCATTGACTTTCCCATGCATCGTGAATTGAGTGGAAAGACGTCCGTCAATCGTGAGCTGAACATGCTTGCTCACGCTTGCATCTGTCAATTCACTGAACAAGTTTGATTCCACGAAATCGACGTATTGGGGATAATCAAATGAACCGTTCAATTCTTCTTTAGAGTCCGCGAGAATAAGCAGATGCTTGTCCGCGAAGTTGTTGGAAAGGGCAAGGGATGCGTCTGGGTGAAGACTAGCATTCTCGCTCCAGGAAGTCGGAGCAATGATTTGCATGGTTTTGTCCTTGTTAAACGCTCTTTTCTAAGAAATTGTTGCTTTTAGAAAAGCCGTGAGTTGCTTGATATTTATAGTACCAAGCGAAGCGTGCATTCACGGTAAATGGAAATCCTATAGACTTCCTGATTTTCATTATAGAACACACGTTTCCACAACAGCAATAGCAACAAAATTTGCGAAAAGAGCCTTGTTAAAAAAAGCTTTGTTCTCAAATGAACCCGTTAACGAGTCTTGCTTGGCATAAAAGGAAACGCCATAAATACCGCAAGCAATGATAACGAGGGCCAACAAGGAGAAGCCGATGGCAAAGCTGGTGGTCAGCTGCTTGCTCTCGTTTTTCAAATCTTTTACTTTCACGACAAAAGTGTTCGCTGCCATATCGCCGAACCGTTGCTTCTTTTTCGACACCAGTACGCTGATCCCGGCAGGCAATCCGCCGATGAGCATCGGGTTGGTTTCGACGATGCGGATCAAGGAACGAATGACCGATTTCCACAGCCCTGGCGGTTGACCTTCCTGATTCACCACTTTGATTCGCAGGGCGAATTTCCCGATGGTATAGCCAGTAAAACCTTCCAGAAGAACGTAGTAAGATAAAATTCCGAGTACGAAAACAAGCAACCCGATAATGGCCGGATCGTCAGACGAACGCCCAGCCAGCGCGACCACCCCTAAGACGAAAAAAATGAGCAAAATGTAATCTATCACATGTGCTCCCCAACGCAGGAAAAAAATCGACGCTCCGTAAGTCTGCGTAATGGACCCCATTAATTGCGGTCCTTCCAGAATCGGTCTGTCTGGTGGTGGAATTGGGGGAGCCACCGATGAATCTGCTTGCGGCAATGAATGATTCTCCAAACTTGTGCACCTCCAACAAAAATGTAAACATATAACATTTAAACACTTCAAAATTCACTCTGTCAAATTTTGCTTTTCTGCAAGAAACCTACCTAAAGATAGGTGACACACGATAGTTGCGACGATTATATTAGGAAGCGAGCTGATGTAAGAAAAACCATATACAGGGTGATTATGATGAGTACGCCTATGACTGCTTTTGTCGCTGTTTTAGTGCTGGGGGTTGTCGCCTACCTCACGATGTGGTGGGAAGGCACCTGGGTAAACCTTCGATTCACGAAATGGTATTTCGCTATCATAGTAGTCTTGGCGATCGCGACCGGAGGGTATTTTTGGTTTACGGGAGATACGATTTAATCAAGTAAAAAGCAAGCCGTCCACGGGCCCTCTAGCTGGAGGGCTTTTTTGCGTCCACATAACGTTCTTTTCTTATAAGGCAGTTTACTTGCATTGTTCGGAAGGATTCCACATAATAACTTTGTGCACATATTGGATCGAGACAAAAAGGCTGCTCTTTTGTGGGGTCATTTTCTTTTTAGGCAGGGAGATGCACATGGATCAAGGAAAGTACAGTTCACTTATCGCAACGAAATTACATGTTCCTACATATGGTTCGGACCTGTTGCATCGGCATCAATTGGTGGAAGAAATTGATGAAGTCAGGACAGCCAGAGTGATCCTTATTTGCGCTCCGGCCGGGTTCGGGAAAACAACAGCCGTTAGTCAGTGGATTACGAGTATCGGCAAGCCGGCGGGATGGCTGTCGCTGGATGAGGCGGATAACGATCCGGCCCGTTTTTGGCGCTACTTCGCAAAAGCATTGAGCATGGCACAACGGGAAGCTGGTCGTGAAGCTTCTGCGATGCTCGATTTGACCTATGCGGCGTCAGCAGACAATCTGCTCTCCATGCTGCTTGAAGAAATCGCTGCAATGCCTACCGACTATTATTTGGTGCTGGATGACTATCATCTGATCAAGGAGCGCTCGATTCACGAAGGTTTGCAAACATTGCTCCAGCACGCCTCGCCTTTTTTACACGTCATTCTCATCAGCCGTGAGGAGCCGCCGCTGTCTCTCCATCGCTTGCGCGTACGCAAACAGCTGGGACAATTGGGCGCGGAGCATCTCCGGTTCAATGAAGAGGAATGTCGTCAGCTTTTTAACGAACTGCTCGGGCTAGATTTGTCATACGAGGACATTCACGTACTCAGCAAACGGACAGAGGGCTGGATTGCCGGGTTGCAGTTGGCTGCTTTGTCCATGCAGGGGAAGGGTGGCTCCACGGTTACCATGCACAGCTTTTCCGGCAATGACAAATACGTGGAAGACTACTTGACCGAAGAAGTATTGAAGCGATTGCCGGAATCGGTACAGCAATTTTTGCTGAAAACTTCCATATTGCCGCGCCTGTCCGGGGAACTGTGCGCAGCCGTAGCGAGTGAGCCGGATGCCCACGCCATTTTGGAGATGCTTGCACGTACGAACTCTTTTGTCGTACCGCTGGATGGAGTCAACGAGTGGTACCGCTACCATCATTTATTTGCGGATCTTTTGCACACGCATTTGCGTAAAACATACAGTGAACAGCTGCCAACGCTTCATGTGGCTGCCAGTCGATGGTTTGAGGGCCACGGATGGATGACAGAAGCAATCGACCACGCGCTCAAGGGCAGTGATTGGTCGCGTGCAACCAGGCTGATCGTCGAGCACGCTCCCTGGATGTTGAAGCAGCACGAAAATGTGACATTGCGCCGCTGGATGAGGCGTTTTGATACAGTGTGGCTCAAGAGTCATCCCGAGCTGTGCATTGCTTTTGCCTGGATGCACGCATTATCGGACGAGCTTGAGCAGGCAGAAGCGTTGTTGCATCTCGCTGAGGATGGTCTGCACGGCAAAAATGAGGGGCTTGAGGAATGTCGGGTAGAAATCTGGGTGCTTCGCGGATACGTGCAGTTGATCCTGCGCAATATTGCCCTCTCCCTTTCGTACTTGGAAGAATCGGTCAAAATGAAGCCAAAATTCAGCCGCTATTTTATCGTCGGGATTGAGCTGAATGGAGACGAGGCTTTTGTGCTTCGCAGTCGCGTGGCGTTAAGCGGCTATTTGTCCAAGGTAAGCGAGTTTTACCCTGCCATCAGAACGATTTGGAAGCACAGCGGCCTGGGGATTCTCGCATACGGCTCGATTGTAATGGCAGAGCTGTATTATGAGAAAAACGAGTTCGAGCAATTGACGTACTTTGTGCAAAGAGCATTGCAGTTGGGAAGCAATACGATGAATTTTGGCGTACTGGTCCCGGCTTATCTGGTTTTGACCCGTTGGCGAAAGGCGGAGAAGCGAGGGGCGGAGATGTGGCTGCCGCTTGCGGAAATAGCGGAGCTGTGTCGCCAGCGAAAAGCCCCGCCTCATTGGATTGCTTTCCTGGACGCGTTTCGTGTGCGGCTGTTGCTGGACGAAAATCAGCGGGAAGAAGCAGAGCAATGGGCGAGCCAATTTGAAAAAATGAGCAAAGACTTGATTCATTCCCGGCACGAGTTTGAACGGTTGACTTTGGCTCGTGTGTACTTGTCTGCCAAAAGGGAAAATGAAGCGTGTGAGCTGCTGACCCGGCTAAAGCATGAGACAGAGGTGAAGGATCGGCTGGGGAGCCGGATCGAGACGCTGATTTTGCTCAGCCAAGCTTATCACAGCCAAAAGCGGCATCACGAGGCAGCCGAATGTATTCGCACAGCGGTGATGTTGGCGGCACCGGAAGGCTACGTGCGCATCTTTTTGGACGAGGGGCCAGAGGTCGCTAAAATGCTGTATGCCCTCTACAAAAGCAAGGCGTGCTCCAGGCAAGAACTTGACTATATGGCAAGTCTGCTCAAGACGATGGAAAAAGAGTTTCCGGCGCTGGACATTCAAATTCGCGTGTCACCTGAACTGGACAAATTGACCGAGCGGGAGGCAGAAGTGCTGTCTCTGATCGGAGAAGGGTTGTCCAACGCTGAGATTGCGGGCAGGCTGCACCTGACGATCGGGACAGTCAAGGTGTACGTTCACCAGATTTACGCCAAGCTGCAAGTTCGCAATCGCACACAGGCTGTGGTCAAGCTGCGAGAGAGCGAGCTGTAACCGGGGCAGCAAAAGGTTCGCCCGATGATATACATGCCAGAGAACGAAGAAGTCGCCTGTACGTGCAGGGGGCTTTTTTTCATGGGCATAGAGCCATGTTCGCTGAGGGATAGTAAAGCTATCCTGATTTGGAAAAAGAGTGATTGGAGAATGAGTCATAACGCCAAGCAACAAGTGTCGTTCAGCAGCTCGCTGGAAGAGAACATGGAAGTGGTGAAAAGGGAGCTGGGGAACAGCACCGACCTCGTGACCAGAACTGTACGGATGGAAGCGATTGGGCAAATCGAGGTAGGCATTCTGTACACAGAAGGATTAGTCGATAAAAGCCTGATCAGCAACTTCATGGAGTCGCTCATGGTTCATGCGCACAAAAGGGAAATTCCATCCGACGACGCTTTGGCAGACGAGCCGCTGTCGTTGATCAAGGATTTCATGCTGACGATGGGTGGAGTGGAGCTGCTGGATGATTTGGACGAGCTTTTCAATGCTGTATTGACCGGAGATACGGTTCTGCTCGTGGAGGGGTGTACGCAGGGCTTTATCGTCAATACGAAGCAGTGGGAGGATCGCGGTGTCCAGGAGACTTCTGTACAGACCGTAGTGCGTGGTTCCCGGGAGGCTTTCTCGGAAAGTTTGCGGACGAACACCGCGCTGGTGCGAAGAAGGATCAACAACCGTCATCTGTGGCTGGAAACGAAACAGATCGGGAAAATGACCCAGACCAAAGTGAGCGTGATGTACATAAAGGGGGTTGCGGACGAAAACGTCATTGCGGAAGTGCAGCGGCGGTTAAACAGGATCGATATCGATGGCATTTTGGAGAGCGGAAACATAGAAGAGCTGATCCAGGACGCGGCCTTTACGCCGTTTCCGACGATTTACAATACCGAACGGCCGGACTCGGTAGCAGCGGGGCTGCTGGAGGGACGGGTCGCGATCCTGGTAGACGGAACGCCGATTGTACTGCTGGTTCCGGCGATTTTCGTCCAGTTTTTTCAGTCGCCGGAGGATTACTATCAGCGTTCGGATTTTGGCCTGCTTCGCATGTTGCGGCTGCTTTCCTTTTTTATCGCGCTGCTCGGTCCTTCCATCTACGTAGCGATTACGACGTTTCACCAGGAAATGCTCCAGACGAACTTGCTGATGAGTATTGCGGCCCAGCGGGAGGGTGTACCGTTTCCGGCTGCTGTCGAGGCGATGCTGATGGAGCTGACTTTTGAACTGCTGCGCGAGGCCGGAGTGCGCATGCCGCGTGCCGTAGGTTCTGCCATCTCAATCGTCGGGGCGCTCGTTTTGGGCGAAGCGGCGGTACAGGCCGGACTCGTATCTCCTGCGACCGTCATCGTCGTCTCCATCACGGCGATTACGAGCTTTGTGTTTCCGTCGTTTTCCATGTCCATTCCGATTCGCATGCTGCGTTTCGGCTTGATTGCACTTGCTGCCAGCTTTGGCCTGATTGGCGTATTTGTCGGTTTGATCGCGCTTTGCCTGCATTTGTGCACCTTGCGCTCGTTCGGGGTTCCGTACATGTCGCCGCTCGCTCCGTTGAATTTGGCCGACCAGAGAGATACGCTGCTGCGCCTGCCGATCTGGATGATGCACACGCGTCCCTACTTTTTACGGCCGAAAAACAGTATCAGAGAGCATGACAACAAGCCCAATCCTCCGAGAGAGTCTGTTCATTAAATTGATTGCCGAGGTGGGAATAGCATGAAACGAAAGGCGGTGTTCGTTCTGGCCGCTGTTCTGCTGCTGTTGACTACAGGGTGTTGGAACCGCAGGGAATTGAACGACTTGGCGATTGTCATGGCGGTGGGCATCGACAAGGTGGACGGAGAGTATTTGTTGTCTACGCAAATCGTCAATCCGGGTGGAGTTGCCGCCTCCAAGGACGGGGCAGGAGGCACTCAGTCGGCAGTAGCCACGTACAGCATGCGATCTGCGGACATTTTTGAGGGGATACGCCGCTTGACGACCATGACTCCGCGCCGGCTGTACTTTTCGCATATTCAAGTATTGGTGTTGGGGGAGCAGGTAGCGAGGGAAGGGACAAAAGAGGTGCTCGACCTGTTGTTTCGCGATCACGAAGTTCGCCCGGATTTTTACGTCATTTTGGCGAAAGATACTTCGGCCCTGCACATTTTGAGCATGCTTGATCCGCTGGAGAAAATCCCTGCCACCAAGCTGTACAAAAGCCTGGAAACAGGCGAAAAAGCATGGGGCTCCGTGATCTCGATCCAACTGGACGAATTTATTACACAGCTGCTGAGCGAAGGGTCGGAGCCAGTGTTGGTAGGGGTTACTGTAAAAGGCAAGGTTCAGACAGGAAGCAACGGAAACAACCCGCAGCAGGAAAGCGTCTCTACCCTGCTCAAGTATGAGGATATCGGCGTTTTCAAAGAAGACAAGCTGCAAGGATGGTTTAATGAAAAGGAAAGCATCGGCTTCAGCTATATTACAGACAGGCTGGACAGCACAGTTGAAGCCATACCGTGCGACAAAAACAGCAAGCTCATCATTGAAATCATTCACAGCAAATCGACGCTTGATGGCCGTGTCGTAAACGGCAAACCGCAAGTCGAGGTGAAAATCGAAGCGGAAGGAAATGTAGGAGAAGTAGCGTGCGCGATTGACCTGGCAAAGTCGCAAACGATCTACAAATTGGAGCGAGAGGTAGAAAAGCGAATCAAGGAAAAAATCCAGAATGTGATTACAAAAGCGCAGAAGCAATTTCACTCCGATGCGTTCGGATTTGGGCAAGTCATTTACCAGAACGATCCAAAGGGCTGGGAAAAGGTCAAGCACAACTGGAACGAGGCTTTTGCCGACCTGAAGGTGAAAATCAACGTAGATGTGAAGCTTCGGCGAACGGGCAAAGTCGGCAATTCTTTTATCCCCTTTATCAAAAAGGATTAGAGCATAACTATTTCCTGTTGTGGAAAAGGTAAGGATATTCCTGGCAAGAAGTAGGTGCGACTTGTTCCGATGTGGATGATCCTGTTGATTTTGCTGATTAGTCTGGTGATCGTAGCGATCGAAGCTCCTTTTCTGAAAAGGAACGGCTTGAAAAAGGAGCTTTTTGTTTTTGGCTGCTTGCTGCTGCTCGGGACAGGGCTTTGCATTGCCGAAGCGGTGGAGGCAAACATTCCGAACCCGCTGGACTGGATTACATTCGTCTATCGGCCGTTCAGCGACTTGATTTTAAGCATGGTGGAGTAACGGTGAACATAAGCGGTGCGCAAGAGAAGGGAGGGAAACAAGGGTGCTTGGCAACAGTCTGATCAGTGCGAGGCAGTTTTTTATTTTGGTAACCCTGTTCGTCATTGGCGATGCAGTCTTGTACGTTCCCTCGCTCACCGCCACATCCGCCCGGCAGGACGCGTGGATTTCGGCTTTGATCGGTTGGGGAGAGGGCTTTCTTTTGACCAGTTTGTATGCGGCATTGAGCTTGCGGCATCCGAATCGGACGATACTTCAATACAGCGAAGACATCTTGGGCAAGTGGGCAGGAAAAGCGGTCGCTTTTTTGTTCCTTTCCTATTTTTTTATCGATGCGTCACTGATGCTGATGGAAATCGGCGATTTTGTCACCACACAGATCATGCAGGAGACGCCGATCGAAATCATTCTCGTTCTGTTTGCGGCGATTATTGTCATGGGAACCCGCTGCGGGATGGAGCCGCTTGCGCGTGTCTCCGAGCTGTTGTTTCCGTATTTTCTGCTGCTGTTTTTCACGCTGATTGCGTTCATCGCCCCGCAAATCAAGGTCGATAACCTCAAGCCTGTCCTTGCCCATGGGATGGCGCCCGTTTTTGGCGGCAACTTCCGCTATATGGGCTATTTGCTGGAATCGGTCGTCCTGATCTTTCTGTTTCCGCTTGTGAAACAGCCGCGGCATGCAGCGAAGGCGTATATTATGGGCATTTTGATTGCTAATTTTTTCCTGACAATCATTACAACCGTCGCGGTGCTGGTGCTCGGTCCCAACATTACCGTACTGCTTGCCTATCCAAGCTACACGCTGGCGCAAAAAATTAGCGTCGGCAACTTTTTTGAACGCATCGAGGTTTTGATGGCTGTCATTTGGTTCATCACGCTGTTTATCAAAATAACGGTTTGCTATTATGCCACGGCTTGCGGGATTGCCCAGACGCTGCGATTGACCGACTATCGCAGGCTGACGCTGCCTCTGGCGATGATCATGGTCATCGTCGCGCTTGCCACGATGCCCAATCGGCCGTATTTTGACAACTTTGTTTCGGAGATTTGGATGCCGTACTCATTGACGTACGGCTTGTTTTTGCCTGTGCTGCTGCTCGTGGTGGGCGGACTGCGGAAAAGGTTGGGGAAATGAAAGGAAAAATGATGCCAAAGACCTAGCTCATCGTTTATACTATTTTTTGAGAAAAGGAGGGGTGGAAGACAGCGCTTTGCTCTTTATTCGAAGGAAACCATGATCAGCTAGACAAATACGCCGAACATGAAATGGGGAACCACGATGAGACTGAATCATTGGGTCATGCGAATGATCCTGTTATGCCTGCTTGTTTATTCCTTTTCTTGTCCCGTTTCACCCTCATTCGCTTTTGAAAGCGAAACAACCACTTCTTCTACAGCGGAAAATGTTAACTTCTCCGAAATAAAAGTGACTAATGGCCTTATCACCGTTCCATTTTATTCGATCCCAGAAAGAAATCCTAAGACCAGACAGTTTACCCTCTCTTACACGCAAGATTCTGAGACACACTCCTTATCCCCCCTCCCAGCAAAATGGGAAGAATCTACGCGAACCTTTTTTATTCCCTTTAAACCTTTTCAATCAACCGACACAGAGCAAGAAATAACGATCCGCATCGGCTATGAAGATTCAGAACCGACAGAGCGTTCTATTGTTTTGGCGCCGAAAGATTCCGAGGTAGAATCGATCGAGATTTTGAACACTTGGGGAAATTCTGAATTGCAGTTGCGCGACAGCAATGATCGGGAAGCGAAATTGCTGGCAGTAGCGAAAGACAGCGAAGGTGCGATTGTCGCTTATGATAAAGTTACCTGGGCAAGTGAAAATCCGCGAGTTGCTTCTGTTACTTCGCTAGGAAAAGTGTGGGCGAAGAAGGCGGGAACTGCGGAAATTACGGCAACGATCGCTGGGAAGACGGAGACTTATCAAATCGATGTCGTCAGCAAGCAGCAAGTTCCGGCGGCGATTTCCAAAGATGGAGAATTTGGCCCGGAATCGGGAGTATATAAAACGAGTGGAACAATCGAGATAAAAGGCAAGGAGACTACTGTTTTACTGAAAAACACGAAGCTGGACGGCGATCTCGTCATCGACAACGGCGGTTCTGTCACTTTGGACAACGTTCACGTCTCAGGGGAGATCAAGGTGAAGGACGTTGCTTCCAACAGTTTGCATGTAAATAATGTCTCAGCCGACCGACTGGTGATCACCGATGAGAATGGCGCACGGCTTGTTCTCGAAGATGAGGTTGAGCTGCCAGAGGTAGAGGTATCTGCCCAGTCCACTCAGTTCCCTGTCGTGATCGAAGGCAAAGCAGCTACTAACAGTACGCTGCAAATTACATCTCCTTCCTGGGTGGTAGTCGACTCTGTTGTGTCAAAGGTGGTTGTAGACAAAGACGCTGAAGGAACGCGGATCGAAACCACCAAAGAGAGCAAAATCGAAGTAATTGAAGCGAATGCAAGCGCCAGTGTGGAAGGATCGGGCACGATAGACAAGCTCGTGCTGGCCGACAGCTCGGTAAATGTGAAAAGCGAAGTCAACATACCGACAGTGGCGTACGCGAACGAACCCGCTATGCCAACACCGCCGACTCCACCTACACCGCCTGCAAACCAGGCGCCTGTTGCCAGCCAAGTAACGATTTCCGGTACGTTCCAAGCAGGCGAGACATTGACGGGCAGCTATGTGTACACCGATGCGGAAAACAACCCGGAGCGCTTGTCCTTGTTCAAATGGTACCGCGGTTCACTGTCAGACGGTTCCGATAAGGTGCAAATTTCCGGCGCGAACAAAAAAACGTATGTGTTGCAGCAGGATGATGTAGGGAAGCATGTGACGTTTGAAGTGACACCTATCGCCAGCACAGGAACGAGAAGCGGGGTGTCGGCAACTTACACGTCAACCCAGACGGTTACGAACGTTCCCGCGGCGAATAACCCGCCTGTTATCAACAGCAGCTATACGGCGCAAACGTTCAAAAATACGTTAGCAAGCGGAACTGTTGCTGCGACCGATCTGGATGGCGACACCATCACGTATTTGCTCGGCTCCACAACTCCTGCACACGGGGCTGTGGTCGTTCTGCCGAGCGGAGCATGGACGTATACGCCACAAAATGCTTTTACAGGAACGGACAGCTTTTCCATCGTGGCGGATGACGGAAGAGGGGGAACAACTGCTACGGTTGTCTCCGTAACCGTGACAGAAGACCCGCTTGAAACCGATCGCCAGGCGCTGACCATCGGTTATGCCAGCGGGGATGACGCGGATCATGTTACGCAAAATGTAGTCTTGGCGACGACAGGGGCAAATGGCTCGCTGATTTCATGGAGTTCGGACAACCCGGCTGTGATTGCGCAGGACGGCACGGTTACGCGTCCGCAAGCTATCGAGCAAGACGCTACCGTCACATTGACGGCGACCATCACGAACGGAAGCCGCTCGGACACCAAACCGTTTGTACTTACCGTGCTCAAGCAAGCGGCGCAAAGTAACAACCAGCCGCCGACGGCAGTAGGCACGATCAGCAACCAGACGCTGCTGCCAGGAAGCCAGCCTTATCCGCAGATCGATCTGTCTACTATTTTTGCTGACCCGGATAACGACGCCTTGCAGTACCAGGCAACGGCAACGGCGCAAAATATCGTGCAGCCGACCATTAGCGGCAACATGCTCAGTCTTGCTCCGGTCGGCAAAGGAGTGGTCACGATTACGGTCACGGCCAATGACGGCAAGGGCGGCACACAAGACGTTACTTTTACAGCTCACGCCTATGAGTTCGTCGCAGGCGGGCAGGTCACGATCAGGACCAAATCAGGGGTCATGATCGTGCAACTGGACTTGAACACATATTTTCCGGGCGCTCCGGCCAACTCCCTGCAAATCCTCAATAATGGCACAGGCGGCACCGTGATGGGCACCAAGCTCCAGCTGATCCCTGCAAGCGTGCCTGGAAGTGGGCTGTGGGTTGCCAATCAAAGCGACCAGGTTGCGCTAATCAAGGTAGATATTCAGCAGCAAGGACAGCCGCAACTGTTCTTCTCGGATTATGTATACGGAACAGATGGCCGCAATGCGCTACAGCTGTTTTTCCAGGGAGACAACAACGGTCAAAAGGTCACAGGGTACGAGCTGGAAATTCACAGGTACATGACCAGTACGCAGACAAAAGCAGTGGAGACAAAGCCAATCATGCCGCTGTTTCCGAAAATGGCCTATATTATTATCGACCCGATTTTCTATGACTTCTTTGATATCACTCCAGCTACTTATTACAACGAAGAAGTTCATATGAGTTACCAAGGATATGTCACGGCTTTCGTGCTGAAAAAAGATGGTCAAATCGTGGATGTTTTGGGGAATCCCGATCCGAATAACCGCTCCCCGATCCTGGCGCAAACGGGCACGATTGTTCGCAAGTCGGGAATCTATACAGGCTCGCAAAGCTTCAGCCTCGAAGGGGAATGGGACATCTATCCTGCCGGTTATTACCAGAACATTGGGCGGCATAATCCGTAAACAGACAGCTATTGATGACAAGACGTACAAAAGGTGAGGAAAACATGAGCCTAACACACAAAAAAGCCAAAATGATCAAGACAGCAGCAATCGGATTGCTTGCCATACAGAGCCTGTTTGGATTTGCAGCGCAATCCCACGCTCAGGGACCACTGGAAGAAATCAATTCTACAGTGGATGGTTATTGGTACTCCGGCGGGGAAGTCGAAGATGGGAGCTATTTTGAGGACAGCTCCAACTATGTAGGATTAGACGAAAATTTTGGCATGCAAAAAGCAGCCGTGCAATTCCCATTGACTCAGCTTGATACGTCATTTATCAAGGCCAAGCTCAAATTGTACGTGACCAATGTGAACGGGGACGCTCAAACGGTTCCGAGCTTCACTCTGTACGGCTCCACCTACGGAGCATGGGACGACGATTTTCCCCTGAATCCCAATGATCCGGTCATTGATTCATTTGGGCAAAATCTGCAAGAAGGCGATTGGCTGGAATTTGACGTAACCAATTTTCTTCGCCTCCAGCTAGAGGCGCAAAGCCAGAACGTGACATTTGCGCTTTTGAGCAATACACAGACAGGTGCTTTCGGATTTGGATCAAATGAAATCATAGACGGCAATTACCCGCGTCTCGTGCTCGAATATGCAGCCAAACAACCGCAAGTGACCCCAGCTACTACCCTGGAAGATACCGCAACTTCAAGTGGACTGGTGATTACTCCTGACCCGGCGGACGCCAGCAGCGTGACCCATTTTCAGGTCAGCGAAATTCAGGGCGGCAAGCTTTACTTGAACGATGGAGTGACTGAGTTAACGAATGGCAACTTTTTGCAAAAAGCAGATGGTGCTACAGGGCTGAAATTCGTGCCTGATGCGGATGCGAATACGCCAGCTGGCGATCTGTTCGGCTTCAAGGTCAAAGCAGCCAAAGATGCCAATGGTGCAGGGCTAAGCGGAGCGGCGGCGGCGGTCATTACGGTGCAGGAAGTGAACGATGCACCGACCGCCCAGAACGATCAGCTCGCGACGGTGGCAAAAGGAACGCCTGAAGTGATGATTCCGTTTTCGCTGTTGACGGCAAATGATCAGGCAGGGCCAGCCAATGAGCACGGACAAACATTGACAGTGGCAGATGTTGATCAAGCAGTAGGCGGGACGGTCAGACTTGTCGACCAAGAGGTAGAATTTTCATTGGACCCTACCTTCCAAGGGACAGCGTCTTTTCAATACAGCTTACTAGACGATGGAACAACCAACGGCCTTCCTGCTTCGTTGACGGCTGGAGCGAAAGCGGAGTTTTCCGTGGAACAAATCACGAAGCCGATTATTTCGCTGGTTGGCGGCAACACAATGTATGTGCCGTTCGGTCAAAGCTTTCAAGAACCAGGCTACTCAGCGAGAGACGCAAACAACAACGACATTACGAACAAGGTGCAAGTGACTGGTCAGGTGGTTACGAGTGAACTGGGAGACTACGATCTGGTGTATAACGTTCAGGACGACAACGGAATTGAAGCTTTGCCCGTGACGCGGACCGTATCTGTCGTCTCTCACGAACTGAAAGGTCTATGGCTGCAAGAAGGTACGATGACACCTGCTTTTCAGCCAAGTGTGGCGCAATACACGCTGCGAGTGCCCAACGAAGTGAGCAGCTTGCGGTTTCGGGCGGCAACTTTGGATCAGACGGCAAGCTTGACCATTAACGGGGCGGCTGAAGTGAACGATATAAGCAAAGAGGTGAGCCTGAATCCAGGCCAAAACGATATTACGTTTATCGTGACGGCGCGGAACGGCTCGACCAAGACATACCAGTTGAGTGTGACAAGGGATAGCGCTCCGCCTGTGACGCCGAACCCACCGACCTATCCAGGACATTCCGAAACAATTCCGGAATCGCAGAACCATTTGAATGAACAGGCGAAAGAGGTAATCAAGGAATCAGTTGACGCAAAAAGAATTGCCGAGCAGGTGGATAAATCGCTCGCGCACTTGGCAGATAAAGTTATGAGCAGCAAGCTCGGCGATACCGAGAAGCTTCAACTCGTAGCAAGCACTTCAACAGAAGTTTTGTCTCCGCTCGTTGCCAAATGGAAAGAAGGAGTAGTTTCCGACAAGCAATTGAGAGAAGCGCTGTCCCTCTTTTTAGAAAAGGGAGTGAACGAAGGTCTTGCTCAAAGCAAACTGGATGATTCGGAAGTGTTTGCAGCAGGGGCAAAGCTCGTAGGCACGGTGATTCGGGACGTGATCGTCGAGCTGGAAGATGATCAGGTCAGGGAAGAAGTGGCTCAGCCTTTCCGTGAAGCTATGGACAAGCTGCTCAAACACAAAAGCATCCTCCAGGTAGCCCAGCATACAGAAGTAGCGGATACGAGCGAACAGTTGAACGAGGTTGCTGCTCTGGTGCAGGACTGGAGCCAGGAGCTTGGCAGCAAGTCCGACCTGTTTGATCTCGAACGGCACTTGCTCATTCAAGTGGTGGACGAAGAAGCGGCAGATGTAGAGGACAATGGCGATCAGCTGCGTTCCAGCCGTGCTGCTTCCGTATCCCAAGAACCGACTGTGCTGCTGTCGGAAGAGTTGGTCGAGACTTTGGCAAATCAACAGTTTGCCGTTACCGTTATGGCGCAATCGGGAGCAAGCGTGAAGCTGCCGCCAGCCTTTTTTGCCCGCTACAACGATGAGGCGATAGCGGTGGTGGTCGAAGAAAACGACGAGGCAACGATCCCTGCTACGTTTTCCAAGACAAGCGATGCATACGATTTCCGGGTTTTTGCCGGGGAAAAAGAAATCAAGAGCTTTGCCAAAGGAGAGGCATTGATCGGAATACCGTACGCCTATTCCTCGAAAAAGTTCACTCCTTATACGTATGATGCCGCTCGAAAAAACTGGAAGGCTGGTGCAACAGGCAAAGGCGAAGGATACGTCAAGCATGATGGGGAGCAGGTGCTTTTTCTGACCAGCGCGCCAGGGACGTACATGCTGGCGGAAACAAAGCTGCGCTCTCTCGCTGTGGCTCAACGTACAGTGAAACTTGAGCAGGGAGCGACGTATCAAGTGCAGGTGACAGGAGCTTTGACGAGCGGCCGAAAAGTGGATTTGACTGCTTCCGAAGACGGCACGACTTATTCTTCAAACAAGCCTGAGTTGATTGAGGTGGATGAGGAAGGTCTGATCACGGTGTTGCCGGAGGCGGAGAGTGGTTCGAAAGCGACGATCACCATCCAAAACGGGCAAAGCACGGTGAAAATGACGGTCAGTGTGTATTTTCTGGACAGCATCGCCGTGTCTCCGGCAAAAGCTGTTGTCTATGCGGGAGAGACGCTGCAATTGAAGGTCAAAGGGAAGTATACGGATCGGAGCAGCAGCGACATCACCAAATCGAGCATGGGCACAAAGTATTCGTTGGATGATACGGAATATGCAAAAATCAGCGAAAATGGCTTGCTGGAAGTCAGTCCGGATGCTCCAGATGGAACGGTGATCACCATTACGATCGAAAATGGCGACAAAAGCATAACATACCCGGTTACCGTCAAGCAGAGGGCGTAACCGACAATTGTGGAGTCCGTTGGCATTCAACCAACCGGGCTCCTTTTTCTATGGCACAGATCCAATCATTTATTTGTTGATCTGATTAATCGACATTTTATGCTTTCAATGAGTTTTAACGTATTTTGTAAAGGGTACATAGTACAAACAGGAATCGTTAAGAGTAGGAGAAGAATCGTATGAAACTCACAGTCGGAAAAAAGCTGTACACAGCATTCGCAGTGACGTTGTTGCTGATGGCGGCGATTGGGTGGCTTGGCATCTATCAAATGAAAAATTTGAACGAGAAGGCGGTGGAAATCAATACGAGCTGGTTGCCGGCCGTAGAAGACATCAACCATCTGAACTACTTGACCGAGCATGTCCATGCGCTCGTATTCTCGCATGTCTTTTATCAAAGCAAGGAACAGAAAGAGCCGCTGGAAAAGGAGCTTGCGCTGACCTTGCAGGAAGTCAGGGAGGATATAGCGTCTTACGAAAGCACCCTGGAGGAGGACGACGTCGAGGACCAGAAAATTTTCAGTTCCTTCAAGAGCAAATGGGAGTCGTATGAACAACTGCACGACAAGCTGATGGACGCATCCAGACAGAACAACAGCGCCGACATAAAGGACGTAATTGGCGAAGTGTCTGCCCTGTTTCAGGCCATGAAAAATGACCTCGATGCCCTGATCAAAATCAATCATGACGGGGCAAACAATGAGAGCGAACAAGCGGCAGCGATCTATGACGAGGGAAGAAAAGTCACATTGCTGCTGATAGCCGTCTCCGTCACGGTAGCGGTGGTATGGGCTGCTGCGATTACTCGCAGTATCCGCTCTCGCCTGAACAGGCTGGCCCAGCAAGTAAACGCTGTTGCAGAAGGCGATTTGCGCATGGAAGCTCTCCCGGTAAAAAGCACGGACGAAATCGCAGAGCTGACCCGTGACTTCAACAACATGCTGGCAAAGCTGCGCGAAATCGTTTCCCAGGTGAACGTGACCGCCCAGCAAGTGGCGGCTTCCGCGGAGCAATTGACAGCCAGTGCAGAGCAGACGAGCCAAGCGACCGAACATATTGCGATTTCCATTCAAGAAGTGGCGAATGGCTCGGATCAGCAGGTGCAAAGTGTGGAAGCAAGCTTCCGGGTCGTGGAGGAGATGTCCGGCGACTCCGAGCAGATTGCGACCAAGGCAAACGCAGTAGCCGTCATTTCCAATCAAGCTTCCAACATGGCTTCGGCAGGCAATCAGGCTGTCCATACGACCACGCGGCAAATGGACGCTATTCACTCCACCATGACCGAGCTGGCGCAAGTCGTCAGAGGATTGGGCGAGCGCTCATCGGAAATCGGCCATATTACAGAAGCGATTACGAGCATTGCGGAGCGGACCAATTTGCTGGCGTTGAACGCGGCGATTGAAGCATCCCGGGCCGGAGAAGGCGGGCGCGGCTTCGCTGTCGTCGCGGCGGAAGTCCGCAAACTGGCGGAGCAATCATCCGCTTCTGCCGAACAGATTGCCTGCCTGATCCAGACGATTCAGGCAGAGACGGCGAAGGCTGTGGCGACGATGGACACAGGCACGAAGGAAGTGCGGGAAGGAATGAACGTCGTTCAGATGGCCGGGCAAACCTTCGGAGAAATACAGCAGTCCGTGACGGAAGTGGCAGCCCGGATCGCGGAAGTCTCCGCAGCTTCCGGTCATATGTCAGCGGGCACCGAGCAGGTCGTCCAAACGATTTCACAAATTACGAATGTAGCGCAGTCAGTGGCGCTTGGCACGCAAAATATTACGGCTGCGGCCGAAGAACAGCTGGCATCGATGGAAGAAATCGCCTCCTCTGCCGCCGCTCTCTCCCAGATGGCGGAAGAGCTGCAATCATCCGTGCGCGTATTCAAGCTGTAGCGACTGTCAATTCCCTCCCGGAACAGATAGAATGGTAGATAAGGAGTCTTCTGGAACAGGAGGGAATCATGTATACAGTTGGGGTTGTCGGTCCTCATACATCTGTTGAACGAATTATCCAGCTCGGGAACGAATACGAGCAGACGATGAAATTTATCGGCTATTCATACAGCGACTTTCAGGAAACGAAAACAATCGTCCGCGAATACGACCAGCAAGTCGACGCCTGGCTGTTCTCTGGCCAAATCTCGTACATGGTGGCGAAAAATACGTTAAGCACGGACGAAAAGCTGGTCTACATCCAGCATACGGAATCAGGCATTTACAAAAGTCTTTTGCATATGGGGTACTATCAGCACGAATTTTTGAGCAAGGTGAGCATCGACGAGATTACGACATCCCACCTGGAGCAGGCGCTGGAACAGATCGAGATTGCGCCGCAGGACATGTATGTGAAGACCTTTGACGTTCATTCGAGTACGCAAGAGCTGATCGACTTTCATCTGGACTTGTACCGGGCCGGGAAAACGAAAGGGGCTTTGACGTGCTTTGAAGCCGTCTATTTTGCGTTGACCGAAGCCGGAGTGCCCGCTTATCGGATCGAAAGTACAGATATGGAAATTCGTCAGGCTCTGCGCATCCTCGCGGAAAAAATCCGAACGTTTTACTACAAGGACACACAGATTGGCGTACAACTGGTGGAAATCGAGCAATTCGCCAAAATCAGCGAGAAGGCGAAAAGCTCCTATCATCTGCAATACTTCGAGATGAAGGTAAAAGAGACGCTGCTGCGGTACTGTGAAAAGCTGGACGGTTCTTTGCTGGAAAAAGGCAACGGCCGCTACGTGATTATCAGCTCGCGCGGGGCAATCGAGCGGGAAATCAGGGAGCTTCAGGAGACGCTCCAGCAACTGGCGAAAGAGGTTGAGCATGCCGCAAGTGTCGGGATCGGCTACGGTGTCACCGTGCATACAGCGGAAATAAACGCCGAGCGCGCCCTCCAGTTATCCAAAGACCGGGCCGAGCACGGAATTGTGATCATCCGCGAGGACGGCACGATTGTCCAGTCGGCGGGCGACGAAGAAGAGCTGAGCTTTTCCTTTCGAAGCGACGACAAGCAACTGATCGAGAAGCTGAAGGAAGTCAAGCTCAGTGCGAAAAACTACTACAAAGTCACGGCGTTGATGAAAAGAATGAACTGGAACGACTTTACGATCAAGGACTTGGCGACGCATCTTTATTGGGACGAGCGCAATGCGCGCCGCTTCATGGTCAGTCTGTGCGAGGCAGATTTGGCGGAATGCGTCGGGGAAGAAGCTTCTTCCGCCCGGGGCAGGCCAAGCAAAAGATATCGTTTGAAATAACCATTCGCAGGTTGAATGGTTATTTTTTTTGGCGAAAATGCGTTGAAAAATGAGAATGATTCAAATATAATGCATTTTAGGTAATTACCCTTTTATTACCCTTAAATAAAAGCCGCTGGACAATCGCACTCATTTGAACATATCCAGTCTGGCGAGGGAAGACAGCTTTGCGGATCAACAGGCCGAAGAGAAAGGAGTATCCATTTTTTGCGGGCAAGCTATGAGCACAACGACGACGTGAAGAGAGAGGGAAATTCATGGATCAAGAACAATACCTGAAAAAGAAAATGGGCTTTTGGTCTCTTACGGCACTTTCTCTCGGGGGAATCATCGGTTCCAGCTGGCTGTTCGGCCCTTGGGCAACAGCGAAGCTGGCAGGTCCTGCCGCTATTATTTCTTGGTTAATCGGTGCCATTGTTATTACGTTTATCGCTCTCGTATACGCAGAGCTTGGGCGGGTCAGACCCGAGTCCGGGGGACTTGGACGCTATCCGCTGTACTCGCACGGAAGCATGCTGGCGACTGTGACCAGCTACTCGATCTGGCTTGGCTATTGCGCTACCGCTCCGGTAGAATCGGCTGGCGTGATTCAGTACGCGAATCAGTTTTGGCCCGGACTTTACGACGTGGGCAACGAACAGTTGACGACGACAGGGATTTTGGCTGCTACGGTACTCATGGTCTTTTTCGTTGTATTCAATTATTTCGGCGTGAAGCTGTTTGCTGTGACGAACACGATTATTACCGTCATCAAATTTGTTGTGCCGGTGCTGACGATTATCGCCTTTTTCATGACAGGCTTTCACCCGGAAAACTTCACAAGCCAGGGCTTTGCGCCGAATGGCTACAGTGCGGGTCTGAGCGCGGTGCTCACAAGCGGAATTTTCTTTGCTTACACCGGATTTGGAAACGTCATCATGATGAGCGGCGAAGTGGTCAATCCGCGCAAAAACATTCCGCTGGCTTTGATCGCGTCGCTCGTCTTGGCGGCGATCATGTACGTGCTGCTGCAAGTCGTCTTCATCGGGGCTGTGCCGCCGGAGATGATTGCGAACGGCTGGAGCGGCATCAAGTTTGATTCTCCTTTTGCCAATCTCGCGATGATTGCCAACATGGTCTGGCTCTCCTGGATCATTACAGCAGACGCGATGGTGTCTCCGACAGGCTCTGCGCTCGCTTACACAGCAGGAACTTCCAGACATGTATTCGGGATGGCGAAAAGCGGCTTTTTGCCCGGTTATTTCGGGGTGATCAACAAGCGCTTTGGCGTACCGACTCGCGCGCTCGCTTTTAACTTTGTCATCGGCTTGTTGTTTTTGTTCCCGCTGAAAAGCTGGACGGCAATTGTCGCGATCGTCGGCGCGATCGGCATTTACAAGTACGCCTCTGCGTGCGTAACCGTCATGGTGTTTCGCAAGGTTGGTTTGACCAAAGACAAAGGTCTTCCGGGCATGAGTGTCATTGCGCCTTTGGCGTTCGTATTTGCCACTCTGCTCATTTACTGGACGAAATGGAGCAAGGTGCAGCTGGGGATTACGGGCTTGCTGATTGGATTGGCTTGCTACTTGATCGTTCATTTCATCCGCAAGTACAAGGCGGAGGAAATCATCGGCGGACTGTATTTGATCGCCTACATCCTCGTGCTCATCGGGCTGTCCTACCTCGGCAACTTTGGCGGAATCGGCATCCTGCCTGAGCCGTTCATGTCGATCGTCGCCGCAGTGACAGGCTTCATCTTTTACTACTTTGCGGTGTACAACGGTGTCTGGTACATGCGCAAAAAAGGAAACGTCGCAGAGCTTGCCGAGGAGTAGGCGCAAGCGAGCGGCAAACATTTTTATCGATCGTAAAGGAGAACGTAGCTATGAAGCTTTGGGGTGGCCGTTTTAGAAAAGAAGAAAACAAGCTGATGGAAGACTTCAACAGCTCGCTGCATGTCGATCAGCGACTGTACGCAGAGGACATCAAAGGAAGCGTGGCCCACGTCAACATGCTGGCGCATAGCGGGCTGCTCACCCGGCAAGAAGGCGAGGAGATCGTCAAAGGGCTGCTTGCCATTTTGGAAGAGATCGAAGCGGGCACATTGGAGATCGGCGGCAATTACGAGGATATTCACAGCTTTGTCGAAGCGAAGCTGACCGAGCGGATTGGCGCCACAGCGAAAAAGCTGCACACGGCGCGAAGCAGAAATGACCAGGTGGCGGTAGACATTCGGCTTTATGCGAAAAACAAGGCGCACGAGGTCATGCAAAGCATCGAGGAGCTGCAAGCCAGCCTGGAAGCGAAGGCGCGCGAAAACAACGTGATCATGCCGGGCTATACCCACTTGCAGCGCGCCCAGGTCGTGACGTTCCAGCACCATCTGATGGCGTACTACCAGATGCTGCGCCGCGACAAACTGCGAATCGCCAACGCAATCGAAATCATGAACGAAAGCCCGCTCGGCTGCGGCGCTCTCGCAGGCACCACGCATCTGATCGACAGGGAGATGACGGCAAAAGCGCTCGGCTTCGCAAAGCCAGTCGACAATTTCCTCGACGGGGTGAGCGATCGCGACTATTTGCTGGAGTTGATGTCCGGCTTTTCCATCCTGATGATGCACCTCAGCCGTCTGAGCGAGGAGCTGATTTTGTGGAGCAGCCAAGAGTTCCGCTTCGTGCAAATCGATGACGCGTACTCGACGGGAAGCAGCATCATGCCGCAAAAGAAAAACCCGGACGCCGCCGAGCTGATCAGAGGGAAGACGGGACGCGTGTATGGCTCGTTGACCTCGCTATTGACGACGATGAAAGGGCTGCCGCTGGCCTACAATAAGGACATGCAGGAAGACAAGGAGGCGTTTTTCAACGCTTTGGATACCGTTCTCTCGTGCCTGGCGATCATGTCCAACATGATTGCGACGATGAAGGTCAATCACGAGCAGATGAAAAAGGCAGTAAAAGCGGGCTTTCTCAACGCGACGGAGGTTGCCGACTACTTGGTCAGCAAAGGGGTTGCCTTCCGCGACGCCCACAGCATCGTCGGGGCGATCGTGATTTACTGCGAGGACCACCAGAAGGCGATCGAGGAGCTGACGCTGGAAGAATTGCAGCAGATCAGCCCGTACATCGGAGACGATCTGTACGCGTTTATCGATTATGAGAACATCCTGAACAAAGGGATCAAAGTGGGACTGCTGCGTTAGCAGAACGCCGAAGCGCTTTTCCCCTCCCTGCGAACCGGGCAATCTCCAACCGGGCAAAATTTTCAGGGGCAGGAAGAGCAGCAAGCCATCCGATGCGGTGGCTTGTTTTTTTGGAATTGAAAGAAAATTTTTACAGGAAATTGCTCGCGTTTCTTGAAATGTAAGAGGAAACGAACCGAAAAAGAGGTGTTGGGGAATGCGTGAGCTTTTTTCTGTTGCCGACCTGGAAGCGTTTGTCGTGCAAGCCAAGCAGCACACATACGTTGGAGGAGCCAAGCGCCTGTTGCCGTATCGGCTGGGGTCCAAGGACATTCAATATGCAAGCGGGGATTGGGCCTATCACGACAGCTATTTGGGCGAGAGCGATTTTATCGGGCAAGAGGTCGTGTACTTCCAAAAAAGTCCGGTGTGGGCGATGAATTATTTTGGCTACATTACCAAGCCGGAGCGAATCGACGCGCATGCTGCGGGACTGATCATTAAGGCGAGCTTGTCGAAGATGTACGCGGAGGGCCGCTTTTTGGGGGCGTTCGAGCATACGCAGGACGATTTGCGCTACGTCGATACGAATGAGGGGAATGTGACTCTTTTTCAGGGGAAGGAATTTATTTACCGCCAGGATGAGATTGTCTATGAATTGCTCTATCATGGCGGGTTGTTGAAAAAGTAGGGCTGCATGATGACCAATCTCGCGCGGGCAACCAAAACCGATCCGCCCCGTGAACCGATTTTGGCATAAAAGCGGCAAAAAGCCACCAGAACACAGGTGGCTCTTTGCGTTGGACGGCTTTTTGGCATGGAGACAAATTGGATGGGTAAGAAACAGCGTGATTGGATCAGAAGAAAGACAGCGGCTTGTCCTATAATCAGCTTGCCACACTACAGGCTGACACTTGAGAAAAGGCTGGACAAGCGAAGGAGGAGCCATGTCAAATCAAGACCAAACACCGTTGTTTACTGGACTGGTCAAGCACGCCCGAAAAAATCCGATTCAATTTCATATACCCGGCCATAAAAAAGGCAAAGGAATGGACCCGGAATTTCGCTGGTTCATCGGCAAAAATGCCTTGTCTATCGACTTGATCAACATCCGGCCGCTGGATGATCTGCACCAGCCTGCCGGGATTATTCAAGAGGCCCAGGACTTGGCTGCCGAGGCTTTTGGCGCCGAGCACACGATTTTTTCCGTGCAAGGAACCAGTACAGCGATTATGACGATGATCATGTCGGTTTGCCATCCGGGCGAAAAAATCATTGTGCCGCGCAATGTGCACAAGTCGATCATGAGCGGAATTATTTTCTCGGGGGCGCATCCGATTTTTCTGCATCCGGAAATGGACCTGGTCTACGGGATCGCGCATGGCATCACCCCAAAATCCGTCGAAGAAGCTTTGGAGCAGCACCCGGACGCCAAGGCTGTTTTGGTTATTCACCCGACCTATTTTGGTACGGCAGGCGACCTGAAAAAAATTGTGAAGGTAGCGCACGCGCGAGGAGTGCCTGTACTGGTCGATGAAGCTCATGGCTCGCATGTGCATTTTCACCCGAAATTGCCGCTGTCCGCGATGCAGGCAGGCGCAGATATGGCGGCGAGCAGCATGCACAAGCTTGGCGGCTCCATGACGCAAAGCTCGGTGCTGAATATCCAGGGAAACCGGATTTCGCTATCGCGCGTACAGGCGATTTCCAGCATGCTTTCCACGACGTCCACGTCTTATTTGCTGCTCGCCTCGCTCGATGTAGCGCGCAAACGGCTGGTGACCGCAGGCAAAACGCTGTTGGATCAGGCAATCCGGCTTGCCAATCAGGCGCGTCAGGAAATCAATCGGATCGAGTATTTGACTTGCATGGGTAGCGAGATCATTGGACAAAACGGGGTGGTCGCCTACGATCCGACGAAGCTGGTCATTTCCGTAAAAGGGCTGGGGCTGACCGGGCATGAGGTGGAAAAATGGCTGAGGGAGCGCTTCCATATTGAAGTGGAGCTGTCCGATTTGCACAACATCCTTTGTATTGTCACACCGAGCGACAGCAAAGCGGATTTGCAAATTCTCGTGTATGCGCTGGAAGAATTGTCGCTGCATTTTCGAGAGCAGGCGAAGGCGCTGGCAGAGGAGCACATGCCTCTGCCACAAATTCCGCAGCTTGCTGTCACGCCGCGTGACGCTTTTTACGCGCCGACCGAAATCGTGCCCGTCGCAGAAGCGGAGGGGAGAGTTATCGCCGAGTTTGTCATGGTGTACCCGCCAGGAATCCCGATTTTTATTCCGGGTGAAGTCATTTCCAAGGAAAATGTGGCTTACGCGCAAAGAAACCGGGAGGCAGGTCTGCCTGTCCAAGGCTCGGAAGACCCAGCGTTTTTGACTGTACGTGTACTCAAGTAAATGTGATCTGCAAAAAAAGGCAGCCTTTGCTACGGGCTGTCTTTTTCTGTGACCAAACCTTGTCGTAAATGCAACCAAATCTTGAACATGGCTGGTTCAAGGACTTGCTCATTGGCTGGTGACACTCGATTGGATCGCCCTTACAGTAGGACTTGTTTCAACCAGTACCGAGCATGGTGATAGGAGATGAGGACATGAAAACGTCCAAGACAGCACGCTGTCTGTCCGTTTTGTACATGTTCCTGCTGCTGTTCATGACGACCGGGTGCGCAGATAAATATCTCGTGCTCAATCCGAAGGGGCCGATCGGTGAACAGCAAAAGGACCTGATGATTTTGTCTACGCTTTTATGCTTGATCGTGATTGTTCCGGTTTTGATTCTGACTTTTGTCATTGTGTGGCGATACCGTGACAGGAAAGGAAGAAAGGCGAAGTACACCCCGGAGTGGGAGCACAGCACGGCGCTGGAGACGACCTGGTGGGGGATTCCTGTTGTCATCATTACGTTGATCGCTATTATTACGGTTCGCTATACGTATTCGCTCGAACCGTCCAAACCGCTGGAGTCAAAAGTCGAACCGATCACGATTCAGGTGACGAATCTGGATTGGAAGTGGTTGTTCCAATATCCCGAGCAGGGGATTGCGACAGTGAACTACGTGCAGTTCCCGGAAGATGTGCCGATTCGCTTCGAGATTACCTCGGATGCCCCGATGAACTCCTTCTGGATTCCCCAGCTTGGCGGACAGATTTATGCGATGTCGGGAATGGCGATGGTTTTGCACCTGCAAGCGGACGAGCAGGGCGAGTACATGGGTTCCGGCGCCAACTACACGGGGAAGGGCTTCGCGGACATGTACTTCACGGCCAAGGCGACATCGCAGGAAGCTTTTGATCAATGGGTGAGCGAAGTGAAAGGAACATCGGCAGCATTGACTCTGGATGGCTATAAAAAGCTGGCAGAGCAAGGTACCTCGGATGTCCGCTATTTCTCCTCTTTCCCTGAAGGATTGTTTGAGATGACAGTGACGAAATACGCTGCTTCGCACAACCACGGTTTGTCCGTGAAGGCACGCAAGGAAGTGCGCATCGAGGAATAGCCAGAAGGAAGGAGAGAGGAAGACGTGTGGGATAAAGTGAAAGAATTTGCTTCGGAGTTTTTTGTGACAGGCGATCCGCTCATCTACGGTGCGGATGTCAGTATCGCTTTGACGCTGATCGCGATCGTTTCTGTGCTGACTTACTATAAAAAATGGGGCTGGCTCTGGCGCGAATGGCTGACGACTGTCGACCACAAACGGATTGGCATCATGTACATTTTGGCTTCCGTGCTCATGCTGTTTCGCGGCGGGGTCGACGCGCTGCTGATGCGCGCGCAGCTCGCCATGCCAGAGCTGCAATTTTTGCCCGCCGAGCACTACAACCAGATTTTTACCACGCATGGCGTCATCATGATTTTGTTTATGGCGATGCCGCTTATGTTCGGGCTGTTCAATGTGATCGTACCGCTGCAACTGGGGGCGCGTGACGTAGCCTTTCCGTTTCTGAACTCGCTCAGCTTCTGGCTGTTTTTCTCGGGAGCGATGCTGTTCAACTTGTCGTTTGTCATCGGCGGCTCGCCGGATGCCGGGTGGCTGGCCTATCCGCCGTACTCGGATAAAACATTCAACCCTGGCTACGGGCAAGACTTCTACATTTGGGGCATCCAGATTTCCGGGATCGGCAGCTTGATGACAGGGATCAACTTCATCGTCACGATCTTGAAAATGCGCACGCCCGGCATGACGTTGATGAAAATGCCGATGTTCTCGTGGTCGGTGCTGTCGAGCTGTATCGCCATCGTGTTTGCTTTTCCGATCTTGACCGTGACTTTGGCGCTTCTGTTCATCGACCGCTATTTGGGCGGACATATTTTCACGCTGGATGGCGGCGGCAACCCGATGATGTACATCAACCTGATCTGGATGTGGGGCCACCCGGAAGTATACATTCTCGTGCTGCCTGCATTCGGCATCTTCTCCGAGATCGCCGCCACGTTCTCGAAGAAAAAGCTGTTCGGGTATAAATCCATGGTGTTCGCCATGATGATTATTAGCGTCGTGTCGTTCCTCACCTGGGCGCATCACTTTTTTACGATGGGCTCCGGGGCAGATGTCAACGCGTTCTTTGCCCTGTCCACGATGGTGATTGCCATTCCGACAGGTGTGAAGGTGTTCAACTGGCTGTTTACGATGTTCCGCGGAAAAGTCACTTTTGAAACACCGATGCTGTGGATGATCGGGATTATTCCGAACTTCGTCATCGGCGGGATGACCGGGGTGCTCTTGTCTGTCGCGCCTGCCGATTTCCAGTATCACAACAGCTATTTCCTGATAGCCCACTTCCATCAGGTCATTATCGCCGGAGTCGTATTCGGATTTTTCGCCGGATTGTACTACTGGTGGCCGAAGCTGTTTGGCTTCAAGCTGAACGAACGTCTCGGCCGACTGGCTTTCTGGCTGTGGAATATCGGTTTTTACCTGTGCTTCATGCCGCAATACGCGCTCGGGCTGATGGGGATGACTCGTCGGGTGTACACGTACGGTTGGGACAAAGGCTGGTTTGAAATGAATCTCGTTTCCACGATCGGGGCCGTCCTGATGGGCGCAGCCTTCATCGTGCAAGTTTGGGATATTGCGCACAGCCTGAAAAAAATGGATCGGGAAGGAACCCAAGATCCGTGGAATGCGCGGACGCTGGAATGGTCGATTCCGTCTCCCGCTCCGTTTTACAACTTCGCTACTTTGCCACAGGTGACTCATCAGGACGACTGGTGGGAGAAGAAGCAGAGAGGCTGGAGTGCTCCGGCAGTCGAGCTGGAACCGATTCACATGCCGAAAAATTCCGGTATCCCGATCATCATGTCGATGTTTTGGTTTTTCAGCGGATTCGGGCTGGTATTTGACTGGCTTTGGCTGGCGGTACCGGGATTTGTGGGAGTGCTCGCTTGCATGATCGTCCATTCGTTCAACTACAAGCCGGACTATTACGTCCCGGTGGAGGAAGTGCAGCGGGTTGAGGCTGCGGCAAGGAGGGGGAGCAAGTAATGGCTCAGACGCATAGCAACGCCGAGCATCACGGCCATGAACATCCTGATCAGGAGGAAATGCGCACCTTTGCTTTTTGGATTTACCTCATGACGGACGTCATTTTGTTTGCGACCTTGTTTGCGACTTACATCGTCCTGCAAGGCAACACGGACGGCGGGCCAGGGCCGAAAGACATTTTTCAGATGAACGGCATTTACGCCAGTACGTTTATTTTGTTGACGAGCAGCTTTACGAGCGGCCTTGCCCTTTTGGCGATGCACAAGGGCAATCGACTTGCTCTGATGAACTGGCTGTGGGTGACGATTTTTCTGGGAGCGTCGTTTTTGTTCCTGGAGGTCAACGAGTTTATGCACATGGTGCACGAAGGCGCAACGATCAGCACGAGCGCTTTTCTGACGGCCTTTTACACATTGGTCGGGACGCACGGCTTGCACGTTGCTCTCGGCCTGGGCTGGATGATTATTTTGATCATCCAAATCGCCAAGCACGGCATCACGCCCGTGACCAAGCGCAAAGTCAACATCGTCAGCCTGTTCTGGCATTTTCTCGATATCGTCTGGATTTTCGTCTTCACCATCGTGTATTTGCTGGGGGTGAAGTAAAGTGAGCAACCAAACGGCACACGGTTCCTTGAAATCGTACGTCACCGGGTTTATTTGCTCGATCGTGTTGACGATTATCCCGATTGTCGTCCTCGTAAACAATTGGCTGGAAGGGCTGGGCAGCACAATCGTCTTTTTGGCGGCGGCGCTGTTGCAGTTTATCGTCCAGCTGGTGTTCTTCATGCACTTGAAGGACGAGGAAAAACCGAGGTACAATCTGATGTCGCTTTTGCTCGGGATTTTTATCGTCCTGTTGATCGTGGTCGGCTCCATCTGGATCATGATGTACAACATGGTAGCGATATGAGCAAGAAACAAAAGGAGGGGCCCGGATGCTCGCAGACTGGATACAGCTGACCAAACCCCGCATCCTACAGTTGAATTTGATCGCAGCATTTGGCGGTTACTGGGTGGCTAGCAAGTGGGAGCCGGATTGGCTGCTTCTTTTGTGGCTGTTGATCGGGACGGCGCTGACGATGGCGGCGTCCTGCGTATGGAACAATGTTTGGGATTACGAGCTGGATCGCAAAATGCAGCGGACAAAAGACCGCCCGCTCGCGGCTGGTCGACTGAAAACCGGGGGCGTGCTGCTGTACGCCCTGGTGCTCGGTGTTTGCGGCGAGCTGGTTTTGTTCTGGAAAGGAAACGAGCTGGTCGGTTGGCTCGGACTGTTCGGGATGTTCATGTACGGGTGCGTCTATACGATGTGGCTGAAAAGAAAGTCGACATGGAGCACGTCGATTGGCGGGGTGTCCGGCGCAATGCCCCCGGTGATGGGGTATTGTGCCGCTTCGAACGAGCTTGATGCCGGGGCATGGTTGTTGTTTGCCTTGCTGTATTTTTGGCAGCCCGCGCATTTCTGGTCGCTGTCGATTCGGCGCGTGGACGAGTATAAAGCGGCTGGCTTTCCGCTGCTTCCTGTCGTCAAAGGAATCGCCCGAACCAAGCTGCAAATGATTCCGTACGTACTGTTTCTGCTCCCGACGGTCACGGTGATGTACCTGCTAGGGTATGCAGGGGTTGTGTTTTTCGCGGTTTCTTTGCTGTTCGGCATGATCTGGATGGGACATACCATCAGTGGGGTTGTGACAGCAAATAATGAGAAATGGTCGAAAACGAATTTTATCTTGTCCGTAAACTATTTGCTGGTTGTCTTCGTGTGCATGGTCGTCGATACGCCAGGCCGTCCATTTTGGTAGACCAGATGAAGGGCAGGGATTCTTATGAGAGTGGCTTCTTATCTGATCGTATTTTTTCTGCTCGCCGCAGTTTCCGGGTGCGGCAGCCCAGCAGCCGAAGAACAGGCGGAAGTGACGGCTTCCGCTGAAGATACAAGCGCGATGCAGCTATATAAAAAGAACTGCATGAGCTGCCATGGCAACGATTTGTCCGGCAGGGTCGGCCCGAGCTTGCAGCAAGCAGGTTCCAGGCTGACCGAGGAACAGATTGGAGACATCATCAAAGCGGGTGCAAGAGGGATGCCGGGCTATGAAAAGAGCCTGAAGACCGAAGAAATCTCCCAACTGGCAAAATGGTTGTCTGCGAAAAAGGAATAGAGCGGGAGGAATATGCGATGAAAAGAGCAGTTTGGTTCATCACTTTAGTCATCACAATCGTATTGGCGACCGCCTGCGGCAGTGAAAAGGCAAGCAAGCTGAACATACCCGTGCAACCTTTCGCGTTTACTGACCAGGATGGAAAACCTTTTTCCTCAGCCGATGTAGAAAACAAGGTGTGGGTCGCCAACTTTATTTTTACGTACTGCGCGACGGTTTGCCCGACGATGACAGCCAACATGGCGCAGTTGCAAAAGAAAGCGAAGGAGGCGGGAGTGGACGTCGAGCTGGTCTCCTTTTCGGTCGATCCAGAGCAAGACAGCCCGGAGGCACTGAAGGCTTATTTGGGCAAATTCGCTGCCGATTTTTCCAACTGGCATGCATTGACCGGCTACGAGTTTGCCGAAATCAAAACGTTTTTGCTGCGCTCGTTCCGGGCTACGATTGCCAAAGACGCTGCATCTGAACAAGTCATTCACGACACGCTGTTCTATCTGGTCGATCAGAACGGCAAAGTGGTGGCACGCTATGACGGCATGACCGATCCGCCTTACGACGAGATCATGGAGGACATCAAGCTGCTGCAAAAATAGGGCAAGACAAAAAGAGAAACTCCTTTGGCGAGTTTCTCTTTTTGTCGATAAAGCCCTGTCCCGTTTTGTTATCTTGCCAGCAGCAGCGCTAGGAGAACAGCTTGAAATTCCTCTGGCGCATTGTCAAAAGCTACTTGCCTGTTGTTACGGAAGAAATCGGCTTCCACTTTTTCATTTTGGTCAATCGGAACGAGATAAATGCCGGATGAATCTGGCTCCAAGCTCTGATGGTGACTCTTATGGCTGGGAAAGGGGCATGGAATTATACAGAATTAGCTTTCGGTAGAAATGGTACTGATGAAGAATCAGATGCTTTTCGACATGTGTTATGGAATATGTGGATAGTATGGGCAGTGAATGATAGTTGGGCAGAAAAGTGGACGAATGCCCACGAAGATGGTGCTTCCTATCAAAACAAAAAATCTCTAACATATAAAATGGATATGCACAATAATGCAGAAGGACGATACAAAGCAGCACAAGAGGGGATAGACAGTGATAGCAGTCGTTCAGACATTAAAATTGCGATTGATGAGTTATACAAAAGCGGAAAGCTTAAAAAAATTAATAAACCGAACCCTAAAAAAGAGAGTACCTGGACACTAGATAAATTTACAGGTAAAGAAGAGGATTATGCAGATCAAGATCTTCCCCCTATTTAGTAAGAAAAAAGAGAACCAGGAATAATCATTCCTGATTCTCCTTTTTGAAAGAAGGTGATATTTATGAAGAATAAATTAATGGTGCCTTTGGCTGCAACAGCAATAGTTGTGGTGCTAGTATTTGGATTTTTATATGTGTGGACTGGAACCGATTACTATAAATTTTCTGATGGAGCATCTTCAGAACAGATAGAAGCTCTAAAGAGTAATAAAATAGATTATATAATCAAAGAAGATGGGTCTTTATGGATAAGAAAAAGTGACGAATTGAAAGTAGCACAATGCTGTACATAGCAATGGTTTCTTTTAAAGTTTTTCCCCTGAATTACTGAGGCCATAAAGAAAGGCCGTCGAGAAAGTCGACAGCCTGAGAAACTCGCGACAGGAGGTTTTCTTTTTCTGGACATTGTGGCGCGAATCAGCTTAAAACCGCACGCAGAGCCGAGGCGAATTTGGCTACGCCAAGCGTGATTTCTGCTTCTTTCGGGCGGGCAAAGGTGAAGCGAATATAACCGGAGTCAGATCCGTACACACTTCCGGGGGCGACAACCACGCCGCGCCGCAGAGCTTCTTCAAACAGCTGGTTGTCGTTGATCTCGGGCACAATTTTGCACCACAAATGCAGTCCGCCCTGCGGAAGCGTGAACGTCACCAGATCAGGCAGTTCCGTTTGCAAGGCTTCCACCAGCAAATCGCGGCGATAGAGCAGGCGCATCCGCAGTTGCTCCAGGTGGGGCAGGAAGAAGTTGGAGTGCAAAAATTGGGCGGCAATTTTTTGCGGAACGACGCTCAGGCCGAAGTCCATCTGCTGTCGCGCGTCTGCCAGTCGTTCCACGACGGAGTGGGGGGCCACCATCCAGCCGACGCGCAAGCCGGAGGCCGCGATTTTGGAAAAGGAACCGATGTACAGGACGGAGCCGAGCTGGTCGTGCGATTTGAGCGGGGCAGGCGGATCGCCATCGTAGGACGTGAGACTGAATGGATCGTCCTCCACGATCGGAAGCCCCAGCTCGCTGGCCACGTTCAGCAGTTGGGTACGGCGGGCCGGATTGAGGCAAATGCCTGTCGGGTTTTGAAAAGTCGGATTGAGAAAAATCATTTTGATCCGGTGTTTTTTATACAAGGAGCGAATATCTTCGGGATCGATGCCCTCCGGACTGACCGGGAGCCGGAACAGGCGCAGGCCGGCCGACTGAAACATCGGCAAAGAGTAGCAATACGATGGATCTTCTATGGCGACGGCATCCCCGGGAGCGAGCAAACATTGAGTGATCAAATAAAGCGACTGCTGGGAACCCGATGTGATGAGAATGGACGAGTCTGTCGTGTTGATCTGCCGATACCGCGACAAATAGGAAACGAGTTCTTCGCGCAGTGGCGTGAAGCCTTGGGGATTGTCGTACCCTAAATATTCCGTAAAGGGGTTTTCTTTCATCAAGGTGCTGATTTCCTGACCCGGAGACAATTGCGCGGACAGCTCACCGCTGGCAAAGTCGATCATGCCGTCTTTTTGCAGGGCCTCGCGAATGCGGCGCAAGTAAAACAAATTCGGGAGAAACTGCCCGCCCTCCACGTACCGATGCCAGTTTGGGGTGTGTTTGGGGGTCGCTTCCCATTTGTTTTTGCAGACGCGCGTGCCGCTGCCTGTCCTGCTTTCGATGATGCCGAGTGCACGCAGCTCTTCGTAAGCCAAAATGACGGTGCTTCGATTGACCCCCAACTGCTCTGCCAGCTTTCTTTCAGAGGGGAGCAAGCTTCCAGGAGGATATTCTCCATAAGAAATCCTGCGCTCGATCTCATCGGCGATTTGGTGATAGAGTGTTTGCGTGCTGGACCGATCAGGTTTCCACATGATAATCACAACCTTGGACATATTCGTTAACAATGATATTGACAAGAAACAAACTTATCATACCACGCGAATGGAAGCAGCTTCGGCCGAAAGAATACCAATCTATTGAACATGGATGGGTGAATGGCTGAGCAATTGGATGGTTTGCTTTTGAGAAAAATGTGGTATTCGGTGATCAATCACCGAGCAGTTTATTTCCGCTGACGGCTATATTATTGTTGCTCCGATGTGGAATTACGGCGTGCCGCCGATGTTGAAGGCGAATATCGATGCGGTGTGCATCGCCAGAAAAGCATTTCGCATGACGGAAAACGGCGCGGACGGCGTCATTTCCGTCTTGAAACAACTATATATGGAAAAAGGGCCGCCCCGAACATCCATTCTTGTTCGGGGCGGCAATAGTGGCAGTAGCGATGTCGTTACTCGACGTAGCGAATGATGTGTTCGCGCGGCTGTCTTGTTTTCGGGCGCGGCTCGTTTTTGCGGTAGCCAAAGGCAACCATGCAGGCTACGCCGAAGCGTTCCTTGTCCAGCAGTCCTTCAGCTTGCAGGAGTTCCTCTGCCTGTTTTTTGTCGAAGCCTTCGATCGGGCAGGAATCGATGCCGATCATGGCGGCTGAGGTCATCATGTTGCCAAGGGCGATGTACGTTTGTCTGGCTGCCCATTCGAACATGACGCGCTCGTCTGCAAACAGCTCAAAATCTTGCTTCAAAAATTTGTCGTACATGGCGCTTTTCGCGGTGATGACGTTTTCCGGCAAAAGCTGTACGTTTTTCATCTGGTTCATTACGTAGTCGGAATCAGCCGCCATCTCTTGCTTGGTACGCGCCAGGATGATGACAAAATGACTCGCTGTAGCCAGTTGCTTTTGCGCTCCCCAGGAAACGACAGACAGCTTGTCGCGCAGAGCGCGGTTTTGCACGACGAGAAAGTTCCAAGGCTCAAAACCGAATGAGCTGGGAGAAAGGCGAGCCGTTTCCATAATGAAAGCGAAGTCTTCTTGTGCAATCGTTTTGTCTGCGGCAAATTCTTTAGTGGCGTGTCTGGTTTCGTATGCTTGCAAAATCTGTTCTTTTTGGATCATGTTATCCTCCAGATAAGGTAAGTTATTTTGGGGAAGTCATCGGGTAGAACGGACAAAGGACAGGACGGTTTCGATCAGCTCTGCCTCCTGCTCCCACAGTACCAGGTGCCCTGAAGCGATCTCGTGGTAGCGCGCGTCAGGCAGGAGAGCGGCCATTTCCCTTGTCTGCTCCACAGGCACCATGCGATCGTAAGTCAAGCCGATGGCCAGTGCTGGGGCAGTGACTTTGCCAAGCAAAGGCCGCAGGTTGATGCGAGTGTCAAGTTCGGCCTGTTTGCCAGTACCTTCGGCAAGTGTCGCAGCCAAATTGGCGGTAAACTCATGCAACTGCTCCAACGTTTGAAACGAGCTGTAAAACGCCGGGCTGAGGCCAGTGTGGATGGCGAATTGGGCGAACAGCTCCCGATCCTGGCGGAACAGCTTTTGCCACAGATCGAACTGATAGGCGACAGCGAGATCGCTTTCTACCCAGCCCGCGATCGCTGTCACCGATTGGACTCGCTCCGGGTATTTGGCGGCGATGGCCGTTGCTACGACAGCGCCGAGCGAGTAGCCTACGACATGAAAGTGCGTAAAGCCTTCCTGCATAACTGCCTGCACATTTTGCTCGACCAGATCGTCCAGCTCCAGCCGCTCGCGGTCGTCTTGCGTTTTGCCCGAGCCGCTGTAATTGGGGGTGATGACGGTAAAGTCAGGTGCCAGCGCCTTGCCGAGATTGCCCCACGTGCCTTCGTAACTGCCTCCTGTACCGTGGATCACCAGCACGGCAGGTCCGCTTCCTTCTACTGCATATGCGACGTTTATGGGACCAACCTGAACGAATTTTTCCATGAGGGCCTCCTTGAAATCGTGTTTTACAAAAGTGATCTTACCGAATACACTGTAAAAAAGTAAGTACGCACTTTTTCGTTGAATACTTACCAAAAGGGAAGTGAGAACCATGGGGAACCAACAGGTGATTTATCAAATAAACGGCAAACAGTTTCAGTGTCCGATCGAGCTGTCTGTTTCCATTCTTGCAGGAAGATGGAAAACGACGATTATTTGCCAACTGATGAACGGGAAAAAGCGGTACGGTGAGCTGAAGAAAAACATCATGGGCGTGAATCACAAAATGCTCGCGGAACAGCTGCGGGAGCTGGAAGAGGCGGGGATTGTGCTGCGGCATGTGTACCCGGTCGTTCCGCCAAAGGTGGAGTACGAGCTGACAGAGCGGGGAGAAGCACTGCGTCCCGTGATTGAATACTTGATCAAATGGGGAGAGCAGTTTGGCACGCCTGTGGCGGATGAAGTGGAGCCGACTGCCTAAAACTGCTGAAAGCACCGGGCCATAATCGCATACGACAACCATACGACCACCTGAGAACGGCGGATTTTTTTCGGGCGAAGGCAAAAGAGGGAAGGAAGCGGCCGATTTGTTTTTACGGTCCCCCCTCCCTATGAAAATAATGGTATAATCAGCCAAGAATAGCATGCAGCTAGGTGCCTTTGCGAGAGCAAGGGGTAACAGGGAATCGGGTGAAAATCCCGAGCGGTCCCGCCACTGTAATTGGTGAGTTCTCTTTCCAACATGTCACTCGGTATGGAGCATAACCATCGGGGAAGACGAAAGAGCGCGATGAGCCAAAAGCCAGGAGACCTACCTAGTTTGTCACACCCGTAATCCTTCGCGGAAAAGGTGAGGTGTAGGAAGAAGCTGCGACAGCTTGTGTCTATTTATTCATGATGTCGACTGATTACTTCTACACGTTTGCCTCGTCCGGCGGGACGGGGCTTTTCTATTGATCACAAAAAGATAGGGAGTGGAAACGATGCTGCAAAAGAACCGGAAAAGCTGGATCGGCAAAGCATGGCTGTTTGGCCTGCTCACGATTTTTTTGGTCGTGACTGGCTGCTCTGCTGCTTCACCGTCATCGTCAACGCCTGCGGAACAGAAAACTGAACAGGCGGTGCCGCAGGAAAAGCAGGAGCTTGCTTTTCAAGATTCCGCAGGGACTGCGATCACGGTAAAGCTGCCAGTAGAGCGGGTGGTCGTGCTCAATCGCAACACGGCAGAAGCGATCAAGCTGCTGGGAGCCGAGCAGTACGTGCTGGCTACAGGCGACACGACGGTCAAAAATAACCCGTACCTCGGATTTGACAGCAAGCCGGATGTGGGGGAAACGAAGCAGATCAATCTGGAGCAAATCATCAGCTTGAAGCCGCAAATCGTCTTCGCCTATACGAATCGCCCCGACAAGACGCTGGAGGAAAAGCTGGAGCCAGCCGGAATCAAAGTCGTGCGAATGAACAACTATTTGCCGGAACAGATGGATGAGGAGCTGAAGCTGCTCGGCAAAATTTTTGATAAATCGGACAAGGCAGACGAATTTCTCGCCTGGAAGCATTCGATTGAAAAGCTGTTAGCGGACCGGGTGGCGGGCATCAAGGAGGAAGACAAAAAACAGGTGCTTGCCTTGTCAGCCGGATTTCTCAATACGAACGGGGGCTACCGGATTTTCCCCAGCCAGTCGTTAGACGGGAAGCCAGGAGTAGGGGAAGGCTACGCGACGATTCTGGCTGGCGGGAAAGACGCTGCCGACTTGCAATGGAATCCGGCGGAGGCGTCGACTACGATCATGGTCGACGAGGAATATGTGCTCAAGCGCAACCCGGAGGTCATTACCCTGCACGGCACCTGGCTGGGTGGCTACAATGTGAAGGATACGAAGCCGTTTGAAGAAGCGCTGCGCCATATTATGAGCACGACATCTGTTTCGCGGCTCAAGGCGGGGCAAAGCAAAGACATTTACTTTTTCTACACCAACTTTGTCGGATCGGACAAGCGGTATATCGGCAATCTCCAACTAGCCAAATATTTGTACCCGGATAAATTCCAGGATATCGATCCCGAGCAGTATGCCAAAGAGTATTTTGAAAAATGGTTAGGCGTGCCATACCAAGGCATTTGGCACTATTCGTTCAAAGATGTTCAATGACAGCCAAGGACAACCGCTGAGCAAGCCAGTGCAGCGACCGATCCAGGCCATCTATCACGGGAGCGTGAAAAGCAAGCTGCTCATTTTGACAAGCCTTTTCCTCCTGCTGGTGCTGCTGACGCTTTACGCAGTCAGTCAAGGGGCTGTAGAAGTTGCGTTGCCTGAGCTTTTGGCTATTTTGTCCGGACGCGCTTCCGATGAGATGACCGCCTACATCGTATACGAGATTCGGCTGCCGCGCATGGTCATGTCGATCATTACAGGAGTTTCGCTGGCATGTGCCGGTGCGATTATGCAGGCGATTTTGCGCAATCCGCTGGCAGACCCTTTTACGCTCGGCGTATCGAGCGGAGCGGCTTTTGGAGCAGCATTGGCGATCGTGGCCGGGACGAGTGTGTTTGGCATCAACCTCGTTTCGAGTGGACAGTGGATGATCGCTCTTAATGCCTTTGTGTTTGGCTGTCTCGCTGTGGGCGCGGTCTACGGCATCGCCAAGCTCAAAAACAGCTCGACGACCGTACTGCTTTTGGCGGGGGTGGCCATTGGGCAACTGTTTTCGGCGGGCGTTTCCGGTTTGAAGTTTTTTTCCAACAACGAAGCGTTGAAAGACTTGGTTGTCTGGCTCATGGGAGGATTTTGGGGAGCGAAATGGCAAGTGCTGCACATTTTGCTGCCGCTCGTGATCATCTCGCTTGTCCTTTTGCTGAAATACGCCTGGGACCTGAACTCGCTATGCGCTGGCGAAGATGTAGCGCGAACGCTCGGCGTCAATGTCAAACAAGTCCGCTGGGTGTGCCTTTTGCTCGTTACCTTGATGGCCTCCGTCACGATTGCCTTCACCGGGATTATCGGGTTCATCGGGCTGGTGGCACCGCATATCAGCAGAATCATCATCGGGACGGATTATCGATTTTTACTGCCGTGCTCTTGCCTGATGGGCGCTTTGCTGCTGCTCTTGTCAGATACGGCAGCCCGCATGGTATTATCTCCGATCGAGATTCCGGTAGGCATCATCACCGCGTTGTTTGGCGCCCCGTTTTTCGTCTATTTGCTGTTGAAAAAGCGCAAGGACTACTGGGCATAAGGAGGACGGTCGGGTGTACATGCAGGTCAAGGATTTATCGATCAAGTACGGAACGAAGATGATTCTGAAGCAAATTCAGATGAACTTGCAAAAAGGCGAGGTCGCAAGCATCATCGGGCCAAACGGTGCCGGGAAAACAACCTTGCTCAAAAGCATGGCGTCGATTATCCCGGTGGAACGAGCGCGGATCTGGATCAAAGACAGAGACATTCGCTCCTATTCGGCTAACGAGTTGGCGAAAACGCTGGGGTACGTGCCGCAGCATACGGCTTTCGGCTATCCGTTAACGGTGTTGGAGACAGTGCTTCTGGGCAGGAAACCGTACATGCAGTGGAACGTGACCGCTCACGATCTGGAAGTAGCGGGAGCAATCATGGAGCGGCTGCAACTTGCGGAAATGGCGCAGCGTTATATGGACGAGCTGAGCGGAGGCGAGCGGCAAAAGGTACTGATTGCGCGAGCGCTTGCCCAAGAGCCGGAAATACTGCTGCTGGATGAGCCGACGTCCGCTCTCGATATTCGCCATCAACTGGAGGTGCTGGAGCTGGTTCGGCAGCTTGCCCTCCAGCAGCAAGTGCTGGTCGTGTTGATCATGCACGATCTGGAGCTGGCGGCCAGATATTCAGATCGCGTGTTTTTGCTGCAGCAAGGGCAAATTTATGCTTCCGGGCGGCCGGAGGAAGTGTTTACCTCTGCGAATATGGAGCAGGTGTACGGAGTAAAAGTCGAGATCGGGCAGGGCAGCAGCGGTCTGAAGTTGACGGCCACGCTGCCAGAGTCGCGATAAGCAAGGGGGAGAACATGTACTACGGAGTAAGGCTAGGGATGAAGTCCAGGGAAGCCTGGATGGAAGGGATGAAAAATTGGGAAGGCAAGCTGCCCGAGCGCATGACTGACGACCAACTGGAAGAAAGCTTTTGGGATCAATTTTTGCAGCGCAAAACGGCGGAAGCGGAGCCGGATGACTATGTGCGGGAGATTGGCAGGGAGCTGCTTTCCTTTATTCAGGAAGACGATGAAGTGCTGGAGATTGGGCCGGGATGGGGAAATTACACGTTTGCGGCGGCGAGCAAAGCGCGGTCGCTCACTTGCGTAGACAGTTCGGCGAGTGTGCTGGGCTATCTGGAGCAGGGGGCGCGTGCGAAAGGGCTATCCAACATGAGCTTTGTCCATGCCAAGTGGGAAGAGTACGAGCCGCCCGTCCATGATGTCGTGTTTGGTGTGAACTGCTATTATCGGATGCAGGCGATTGATCAGGCGATGGTCAATATGAACAATTCGGCCAGGCGGTTGGCGGTGATCGGGATGACTAGCGGGCCGGAAAAGCCGCACTACTGGGATATTCATCAGCAGCTCGGGTACAAAATCAAGTTTTCGCGCAGAGACTATATTCATCTGACCAATTTGCTGTATGAGCTGGGCATTGACGTGAACTGCAACATTCTTCCTTTGCAAAAAACGTACGTGTACGAGTCGGAGGAGCAGTTTGTCAGCCAAAATTTGAGCGCGATTATGGAGCCGTCCTATGATCGGGAGAAAGCGGAGGCGATTTTGCGCCAATATTTGGTCTGGGTAGATGGCAAGCCTGCGTATGTGCATCAGTTTAAAGCGGCGTTGTTGTATTGGAAGCCGGAGAGAAGGATTAGTTTGTAAAGATGGTGTTGATCGTAGCTGTAGCGGAGGGAGGAAACAGGAGAAACACACAAGCAAAACAAGCACGAAAAAGCTTCGCGCACAAAATGCAGCGAAGCTTTTTATCATGCTAGGCAACTCTTTTCGGCATGGCGAATCCGAACTTTTTCTACGCATTCACTCAACGCATCCACTTTTCCATCCCATTGAAAATCCATTCCGCTTCCGTCCCAACAGCCAGACGGATCAATGCTTCCGACCCGTTTTCCTCCGCGAAGCGTTGTTCGGCACTCGTGATGGGAATCATCCAGAGCAGGTTGACCGGATCGCCGTAAACCGTCGGGAAGGCCAGCGCCGGGGCGCTTTGGGGCTTGGCGAGCAGCATGGATGTGAAGCGGCCGTCTACCTCGCTGATCTCCTGACAAGGGATGGTGTGCCCTTGGGCGAGAAAAGTCATGTACGACCAGGGCAGCGTTGTTTGCCCGCTGATGTAGGCCAAAAGTTGCTTTTCATTTTCGGCCAGCCATTTGGTTTCGCAGGCAAAAGCCAGCTCGAAGCGGCGCAGTTGTTCCGGTGATTCGGTATATAGCTCGACCTTTGGCTGCGGCACGATGGAGACGCCCAAGGTGACGGCGTAGGTGATTTCGCCCTTTTCCACCGTGACCAATGCTTTCGGCGGCCAGTGACCGCCGTCGATGCCGTAATAGTTTTTGACCGGGCCAAGCGTTGCCGTGATCGCGTCGAGATACTGATGCTGCAAGTCTGGCCAAGGATTTTCGTCCCAGCTCGCCCAAAATTGCCGGGCAGCTTCGATTCGCGCAAACAAAGCGTTTGTGTCTGGTGTGCCCAGCGGAAAGCAGAAAGGAGATTCTGCGATACAGTCTCGCGCATAAGCCGGATAGCTGGAGCCGTCTGCCTGCTGCCCCGCCCAGCCGGGAATGACGCACAGCACCTCGTCTTGATAAAGCAAAGCTGCGGCGTCTCCTTCTGTCAGCCAGACAATTGACAGCTCATCTGGGTCGAGCTTTTCCGCGCCTTGCGGATGGGCGCAGCAGTCGCGCGGCAGCATGGGAGCGTTTCCGTCTTCCATGGCGGAAAAATCGAGTGTCTCGGGAGCTGGCCCGTAATTGCGCACCCAGCAGGAGCGAATACTCGCGTGTTCCTGGCCGGGGTAGTCCCACAAATAAAAATAAACGCCAGATTCATCTTCTTCGACAAAGGCTTGAATGTCGCAAAGTGGAGAAAATTCCTCCAACAAAATGTTTTTCATCGGATCACCTTCCAAACGGAATATGGTAGATTCTTCATCAAAATAGGTAGATGTAAACTTGCACGGAACAGGGGTAGAATACCATAATTGACTATTGGTGGCAAAATTTCGTCTAGACAAAAGATAGAAACGAAAGCGGGGAGCAACGATGAATCAATGTACACTATACGTCTCCATAGCTGACTATCAAAAAATAGTCGATGCGATCAAGGAGACTTTTCCAGACAAAGAAGTACAAGCTGCTGCGGACGGACAAAGCGTGACCGTCACAGACAAGAAATGGTTTGGCAAAAGCACACTGGCCTTCAACTTCATGCGCGAGGAAGCCGATCCGGAGCGCTTTTTGCAGATGAAAAAAGGGATGTACGGATTTTTTGCCCAGATTGAGACGGCGCATGAAAAGGTCAAGGAAAAGCTGCTGATCCAGATTACCGCGCTCAACGTGGCCGTAGGCATCGTAGCCAGCAAGGAAATCGACCGGGAAACGTTCGCTGCTGTCCTGGCGATTGCCAAGGAAGTATCCGGCATCGTTTTCCTCCCGACAGGCCACATGCTCGATAAAGAGGGCCGCCTGCTTTTGAACACCGAGGGCGAATCAGAGGTGGACGACTATTTGGTGACGGTGAGCACCGAGTTTATCGATCGGCACGTGCGTCCATCCCAGTCCGGGGAAGAGCGTAAAGCGCGCAACATCCAGCTTTTGCAGGAGCAAGGCGTCCCGTATATTAACCATTTGCCTGTCATCGTCGGGGATGAGGATGCTGTCATCAGGACCAAGGAAGAGATCGTGCAGCGGGCCATTGCTTTGTGCCTGATTGCCGTCTACGCCGCCGGAATCGCAGAGAACGGGGAGATTGCCGAAGAGCGCGAGTTCATCGAAGGAATTATCGAGCAGTACGGCGCGGCAGACTTCTTTACGGAAAACGAAAGAAAGCTCCTCGACGACCCGAATCCAAGCCAGAACGACATGGTGCAGATGGCGTGGATGTACGAATGCTACTGGGTGCTGTTGTGGGCGCTCGGCTATAAAAAAGAATTGGAGTTTCCGAGCGAGATTTGCGATGTCAGCTACGCCATCGATGTATTGCGCAGCGCGGGAAACTATCGAACTTTCTACGACAACGCCGTCGTGCGGAGCAAGGCGGAGATTTTGGATCAGGCGGATTTGATCTATCGCTACGACTGGGCGTGCGTCGATGCGCGCATCAACAACCGGACCGTGGCGGGAGGTTTGGAGCCGGGAGTCGTCATGGAAAGACACAGGGCACTAAACTGGCTCGTGCGTCACATGGAAGACGAGTGGGATCATGTGCAGATGGACACATAGGGTTCGCTAAAAAGCAGCAACAGGCTGATATCGTTCACGAACGATGTCGGCTTTTTTCGTTGTGCTCGAAAAAGAGTTGGGTACTTTTCTCGACCGATTTGTTAATACAATCTGCTTTTTCCCGTATTAACTAGCGTGAGACTCACGGACAACCACAACAAATTGCGCAATTTGTTCCTGTACCATGTCTGAGTCGGGAGGGAAGGGAGGGGAAGTAGTTGGAGATTGTTCAAATGAGCACCAAAACGGGCATCCATTCAAATCAGCTGAACGAGAGCCACGATGAGTGCATGGCAGCGGAAAAGTTCGCCGAGATTTACGATGCGTACTACAAACGCGTCTACAAGTACATTTGCTACCGGATCGACAATCACTATGCGGCAGAGGAAGTATGCAGCCACGTATTCGAAGCGGTGATTGCCAAATACAACCGCTTTTCGCCGGAAAAAGCGAGTTTTGAAGTATGGCTGTTCGCCATTGCCAGAAATGCGGTGACGGATTACTTCCGCTCACAGAAAAAAAGGGCCGCCTTCTCGCTCAGTTCGATTTTGAATTTGGCCTTGCCCAAGTCGTCTCCGGAAGACATCGTGATCCGCGATGACCGCCATGCCGCTTTGTTCCGGGCGCTGGCAAAGCTGAGCGACAAAGAACGCAACATCATCGGCATGAAGTATGCGGCAGGCTTGAAAAACGCAGAAATCGCAGAGCTGCTTGGCGTCAGCGGTTCGAATATCGGGGTTGTGCTGTACAGATGCTTGAAGAAGCTGCAAAAAGAGCTGGAAAAAGGAGGTTTTCGGCATGAGGAATAAGCCGGATACAGACGAATTTCGCGAGCTGGCCGACTATCTCGCTCATGTGGAGCTGGATGACCAGGCAGCGAGGGACAGAATCTACAACCGGCTTGCAAACAAGCTGAAAGCCGGAAAAATCCAGGCAAAGCCTGTGGAAAAGGATGAGATCGTGATGAAAAAAAGCAGTTGGAAAACGGTTGCGGCCAGTGTCGCTGCCATTATCTGCCTGACGGGAGCTTTCTCGACTACCTCGTTTGCCCAAGAAATGCTGTCCTCTATTTTGGCGCGGTTTCAAGTGGGGAATTTGCAAATTGTGCAATATGACAAAGAGCCTGCTGCACCTGCAAGCGAAAATGCAGCCGTCCAAGCCGGAGCAGACGGCGCCCGTGCCGTGACTTTGCAGCCGCGTCCCAATCTGACGGTGCAGGAAGCCCGCGCTGTACTCGGTTCGAACTTTCCCGCGCCATCCTGGGTAGCCGATTACGAGTACGTCAACACGGTCGTTCACGGTGACAGCATGGCGGAAGTCCAATATGCGCATGGCGATAAAACAGTGAACTTCCTGATCTCGAAAGGCGGGGAAAACGGGATCGGAACGACAGAGGAAGTCAAAACGCAAGTGCTGAACGGAACGAAAGTGTACATGGCGAACGGGATTGTCATTTGGGAGAAGGACGGGTATACGATCGAGTTGTATGCGCAAGATGATTTTGCGCCTAACGTATTGGGCAAAATCATTGACGGCTTCTCGACAGGAGCGCCGCTGACACAAACGGAAATCGAGCAAGCGAGAGAAAAGCTGAAAAATGCTCCTGTTACAGAAGGGGCTGGCCCTGCTCCAGCTCCCGCGCCCGTGTCCGGTAAGTAAGCGGATTGCAACCAGCGAAGCGTGTCCAGGCGACGCCATGTTTTTAAGTGGCTCCCGCGGGCACGTTTTTTTGTTGCCAACTGCATGTGCCGAGCAGCTTGTCGCTTGACATTATTTGATTAGGACTATATAGTTCTAATCATGAAAAAAATCTCGAATCGCGACCATGTGATTGCCAGCGCATCCGCTCTGTTTTTGCAAAAAGGGCTGATGAATACGAGCATGGATGACGTCGTGGCGCAGAGCAAAGTCTCCAAGTCAAATATTTACTACCATTTCAAGAGCAAGGAGGAGCTTGTTGTCGCTGTGTTGGACTACCGCGCCCAATTGTTGCGCACGGTGCTTGATGAGATTGCCCAGGCCAGGGACTTGACCGCTGCGAGGCGGATCGAGCAAATTTTTGCCGCACTGGCTGACGAGCTGAACGGGCGAGACTGTGTGGGAGGCTGTCCGATCCTGTCCCTTCTGTCCGCGCAAATCCCGCAGGTTCGGGTTCGCATCCACGCGTTTATGCGCGAGCTGCAAGGAGTAGCGGAAAATGTGCTAAGAGAAGGAGTTGAGCGAAAAGAGTTCAAGGCAGGGATTCCGGTTCCCGAGACAGCGGCGCTTCTCATCACGATTTTGGAAGGAGCCATGCAGCTTGCCGAGTCTTACGGCAACACAGAAGCTTTTATAAACGCAGGCGCTACTTTTCTACACTTGATTCAAGTGTAGGCTTTTTTTGCAATTGATTAGTACCAATTAGTCCTATTAAAGGGAGGTTCATTTTATGGCAGTTGTATTGATAACAGGAGCGACAGGGTTTATCGGCCGGGAGGTAACAAGGCGCTTGGCACGCGCAGGACATACGGTGTTGGCGCTCGTGCGCTCCCTGGAAAAGTGGGAGAGGCAACTGGCTGCAATGACAGCCGAAGAGCAGGCGAACAGCAGCGCAGTACGGGGGGATTTGCGCGAGGAGAGGCTGGGGCTGTCAGAGCTTGACTACCAGCGGGTGCTTGCCGCAGATACGATCATTCATGCCGGGGTGCCGATGGATATCTCGCTCGGTGAGGAAGCGGCCAGAAAAGTCATTTTGCAAGGAGCCGATCATCTGTTGAAGCTGGCGGGCGAGCTGCACCAGCGCAAAAGGCTGCAAAAGCTCATTCACCTTGTCGGCTACATGAGCCCTTTTGACGATGCGAGCGCGACGCTTGCCACAGATGTGTTCGCCGAGAACAAGCTGTTCGATCATGCGGGAGGCTATGAAAAATACAAGTTTTTGGCTGACCTGTACGTGCGGCAGCAAGCTCATCAAGCAGGAATGCCGCTGGTTGTCGTCAATCCGAGCACAATCATCGGGCCGCGGCATACGGGAAGCACCGAGCAGACGGATGGCCTGGGACTTGTGGTCAACTCCATGCGGCAGGGGAAATTTCCCGTATTGCCCGGCGGAAAAGAATGGTGGCTCCCGCTGCTTGCCGTGGACGATCTGGCAGAAGTGATCGTCGGAATTGTCGAGGCAAAAGGCATCGCGCACCAGACGTACTACGCCTTGAACGAGCGCGGGGCGACGCCGTCTTTCCCGGAACTGGTGCAACTCATGGCAAAAGAACTGCGAATGAAGCCGCCGTCCGTCCCGTTCCCGCTGTCCGTTTTGAAAACGATCGTGCGCAACGGAGGCAGCCGCTTGCTCGGCGTTCCGGCCAACTCGATGGACTTTATCGTGAAAAAACAGTTCCCGCTCGCGCCTTTTCAGCAAATGAAGCAAACGAGGGGCGTGGGCGAATATCAAGCGGACAGCCATCTGCCAAGCGTTGTGGCTGATCTCGATTATCGCTTGTCTGCCCGGGGCGATGCCGCTCCCGATGCTTTTCGGCGGGCGAAAGTCGCAGGCTTGGCTGCCTATCAGAAGCCAGGCGTGGAGGGAGCGCCATGGGTACTGTTGCACGGCTTGTTCAGCGAGCTTGGCGATTTGTTCCCGCTGGCTGAGCAGCTTGGCGAGGAGAAGGTATGGCTGTGGGACTTGCCGGGCTTTGGCAGATCGCCCTATCATCACCGGGAGCAAAAGCTGGGCGGCTTCATCGAGGCGGTCGCCAGCGCGCTCCGAGAGCTGCCTGCTCCCGTCCATTTGGCAGGGCATTCGTTTGGTGCTTTCCTGGCATGGGAAGCGGCCAAGCGAGTGCCGGACAAGATCGCCGGAGTGTATTTGCTGCAACCGCCGCTGCACGCCCCGAAGCAGAACCCGCTGCTTGTGCAAATCGGGAAGAGCGAGAGCTTGCTCCAGCGCTTTTTGCAAAAGCAGCTGACCCGCCCCCGTCTGGAGAGCACGATGATTGAACAAGGGATGTTTCGCTTCGTGGCTGAGGTGCCGGCTGGCTATCTGGACAAGACAAAAAGCCTTCTGCAATCACCGCGCATCAGCAAGACACACGCAGAGGTTTTGCGTTATTTCATGCACGATTTTCAGCAAATGGAGTGGGGTCAAGCTGCCGCTTTTCCCGTTCACCTTGTATGGGGAAATCAAGACAGCGCCTATCGCCTGACAAGCGAGCAGGAGATAGCGCTTGGGGAGAGGCAGATCGCGGTACACCGCCATGATTTGGCCCATCATTTTCCGCTCAGCCATCCGCACGAGACAGCCAGCTTGCTGCGGTCACTGAGGGGATAGGAGATAGCTTGACTTCCTGACTGTCCGACTTCCCGACGAGACGGGGCTGGGGCTAGGAACGCTTTCAGCAAAAAGTAAAGGAGCCTTGCCGATCAAACAGGCAAAGCTCCTCTTTCTTTTGGGGATTCGAGCGATTCGGCCACTTCGGACAAGCGAAGCGAGCTACTTTTCTACATACGCGTACTTGAAATACGAGCCTCCGAGCGGGAAGATCACGAAATCTTTGACTTTGTCGTTTTTCACATAGGCGTTGCCGCGGAAGTGCAGAGGGGCGAGCGGCATTTCCTCCATGAGAATTTTTTCTGCGTCAAACATCAGCTGTTTGCGCTTCGCGGCATCGGTTTCATAGTAGCTTTTGTTCAACAAGTCGCGGTACTCTTTGTTGTCGAAGCGTACGACGTTGTTGCCGCCTTCTTTGTCCTTGTACATTTCCAGGAAGTTGATCGGGTCGTTGAAATCGGCGCCCCATAGCCAGATGCCGAAGTCGTATTTCCCGTTCTGGACGTCGTCGTTGAACACTTTCCACTCGGCTGTGCGAATCTCGATGTTCACGCCGAGCGTTTTCTTCCACTCGTCCTGCAACGCCTGGGCGATCTTCTTGTCGGTTTCTCCCGTGTCGTAGTAGTACGTCACTTTCGGGAACTCGCTCAACCCCAGCTCCTTCATGCCTTCCGCGAGCAGCTGCCTGGCTTTGTCTATGTCTTCCTTGAAGTAGCCGTCCGGGTTCAAGCCCATCGAGGTCGGCACCCAACCGTATGCAGGCGGTACCCCGGTTTGCAAAATATTGTCGATTAACTGTTGGCGTTCGATGGAGTAAGAGAAAGCCTGGCGAATTTTTTTGTTGGTAAAAGGCGGTTTTTGCGTATTGAAAATGACTGCCTTTGTCCCCGGATTATCGGCGACGACCAGCTTGCCCTGTTCCTTGATTTGCCCGATTGCATCAGGGGAAAGGCCGAAGGAAGGATAGCCGCCCCAATCGAGATCGCCGTTTTCAAACATCGAGAGAGCGGTGTTGTTGTCTTCGATTACGACGATTTCAATCCGATCCAGCTTGACGTTGGCCTGATCCCAGTAAGTAGGGCTTTTGGAAAAGGCCAGCTTCGCTTTATGCTCCCACTGGTCGATGACGAACGGGCCGTTTCCGACGATGGTAGAGGCGTCGCTTGCCCATTTCGGATTGCTCTCCAGTGTCTTTTTATGCAAAGGATAGTAAGTAGTGAATGAGGTCAATTCACGGAAAAATGGCGTAGGCGAGCGCAGGGTGAAGTCGAGTGTGTAATCGTCCTTGGCTTTGACGCCGACATCTTCTGCTTTGCCTGTGCCGTTGAAAAACTCTTCGCCGCCTTTGATGTAGAACAGCTGGTAAGCGTAGCCGGAGGCGGTTTTCGGATCGAGATTGCGCTTGATAGCGTATTCAAAATCGTGGGCGGTAACCGGATCGCCGTTGCTCCATTTGGCATCCTTGCGCAAGGTAAAAGTGAAGTGGGTAAAGTCAGGGGAGTTGGTGAAGCTCTCTGCTGTTCCGTTGATCATCTGACCTTGCCGATCGACGATAGTCAGTCCTTCAAAAGCGAGATTGATCATGTCCATGCTGGAGGCGTCAGTAGCAATGCCGGGGTCCATCGTCGGAGGCTCGCCCGTGATGCTCCAGTGCAAGACCATCGGTTCTCCCGAGGCAGGTTTTCCGGTCGCGCCAGCGGGCTGCTGGCTTGCGGCAGGCTGGGCATTTTCAGCGGGCTTCGTCGTACAGCCGATCATGAGGCTTGCTAGTAACGCGGTGCTACAGGCAACTCGCAACCATTTTTTCATCAGTACCTCCTAGTTGTTTGAATATTTTTAAAAATTCATATGTAGAAGGATAATTCAGTTTCCTGTATCTGTCATTAAACATTCTGTATAAATATTCATGAATATTCTGTTTTTAAAACCGGGAATAATTCATACAATTTGTCCTTGAATCAGCAGCAAGGCGGAAAGCGGCTGCTGTTGCAAGCGATTTGATCCTGAATAAAAAAACGCTGGCCGACACCAGAAGATTCCGGTGCAGCCAGCGTCTTTTGCCTGCCGTATGCAGGATGATGAATGGAACGAGAGGCTAGTGCATGCCCACGTTACGCGACTTCGATCGTGTCCAAGGCGTGCCCAGGTACGACAAAGCCCAACGGTCCAGACCGTACCAGCCAGCGACTTTCCAAGCGAGAACGAGCCATGTGGCAAAAACAAACAGCATCGGGTTGGTGCTGACTGTCCCTGCGAACAGGAAGCTGACGTTCATCAATCCGCCGAAGAAAGCGGCAATTCCGGTAAGCAGGCCGAGAATGAGTCCGAGACCAACCAGTACCTCGCCGTAAGCGACCATGAAAGCGAACAGCTTGGCATTTGGCAAAACGGCGCTTTCCAAAAACCAGCCGTACCAGGAGGTGACGTCTTTTCCTTCCGCTGCTTTCGCGAGCGAGCCTTTGACGAAGCCCTCGATGGCAGCTCCAGCTTTGTCTCCTGTCCAGGAGTCGGTATGGATTTTTTTCCAGCCTGCTGTCAGCCAAGTGTAGCCGACATACACGCGGATGATCAGCCAGATCCATGCCGAACGGGTGCTGGTGAACAAAAATTGTGACACGGGATTTTCAGGAATGATGATTTCGTTGTTGCTTGGTGGACGCATGTGTACGTGCCCTCCTTATAAAAATAGAATGGATATCCTGTGATGGATATTGATTCCAGGTGATTTTAACACAAGGAACGATTTGATGCAGTGGTTTAGGGCATAAGTTCATACGGTGTTCATTGACACTATTGGCACGATGTTAACCTTAGTTCGATTGTCATGTGTTCGGATGGACATAAAAAGCGCAAAAAGGTAAGAAGACATAGTTTTTGCAAAATAAAGTCATCAGGAAGAAATATTGACAAGTTAAGATATGGTAAATTATGTTGAGTTTTGTTGAAAAATACGGAGACTATTGGAGCATACTTATGAAACGAAATTTTGTGTCTTTTCAAATGAAACTCAGCGTTATGATCTCGCTGTTTACGATGCTGGTCGCGATTGTGCTGTCGCTGATCGACTATTCGCAGCTCAAGGCCACGATCCTTTCGGAAAAAGCGGTGCAGTATCAGCTAGTCGAGGATCGGATCATTCATGCCGTCAAAAACGTCGATCTCGTGTACGGCGTGTTCGAGCAAGACATGGAGGAGCGGATGAAGGGCGCACTGGAAAAGCTGGCGAAAAACTATCAGGCCAACTCGGCGCTTTCGGCGTGGGACTATGCGGCTTTGCGCGAGCAGTACGGAATGGATTTTTTCGTCATTGATCGAAACATCAAAGTAGTGCAGTCCAGTGTCGCCTCTGACGTGGGACTCGATTTTAGCCAATCGGGAGCTTTCGCGGAGGTGTTGAAGAAACGAATCGACGGAAGCAAGTTTTCCGCCGACGGAATGGAAGTGTCCGTCAACAGCGGGCAGATCAAAAAGTTCGCCTATCTCCCAACCGGCGATCACAAATATTTGCTGGAAGCGAGCATGAATTTGCAGGACAGCGACTTGTTCCAGACGTTCAACTTTCTCGATGTCTCGAAGGAGATCGCAGGCAAATACAGCATTGTGAAAGAAATCACCGTTTACTCGCACGATGGCTACGCGCTCGGCAAAAAAGGGGAGGACGGCAAAGCTTTGCGCATCGCGCAGCGGTTTGCGCCAACTTTTGAAGCGGCGTTCTCCACGCAGACGATCAAGGAATTTCACGAGAGTACGGGAGAGGACGACCAAACATACCGCTACATCCCATACAAGCTGGATGAGAGCGCCAACGACCTGAGCCGTTCCCGTGTAGTGGAAATCGTCTACAACAATACGGAGCGCAACGAAGTGCTCGCCAACAGTCTCCGGTCTGCGCTATTGAAAATGGCGGCAGCGGTGGCAGGAGCGCTGATCTTGTCGTTTGTGCTCAGCCGCTTGATTACCGGACCGCTCGATCACATGCGCAAGATGATTGCGCAAACAGCCGAGTTCGACTTGCGCGAGCAGATCGTGGCGAAGGAGCAGGTGACGGAGGATGAGATCAGCCTGATGGCGAAGTCGATTTTGGTCATGCGCGAGCAATTGCGGGAAGTGGCGAGCAAGCTTGCGACCGTCTCTCATGTGGTAGCGGAAAATGCGCAAAGCGTGCAGCAATCCACAGTGGCCGTCAGCGAGCAATCGAGCGGAACGGCGGAGGCGACTGCTGTCTTGCTGTCGCATATGCAAGAGACAATGGCTTCGACGGAAGAAATGAACGCTACTCTTACTGATATTCAGCATGTCGTTCACGCAGTCACTTTGCGCACGACCGAAGCAGCGGCTACCTCTCAGGACGTAAGCCAGCGAGCCGATGTGTTGAAGGAAAATGCCGTTGCGGCGCAAGTATCGGCAGCCGAGTTGTATCAAAGCGTGAAGCAGCAAACGGAGCAGGCGATTGTGCAGTCGACCGAATCGATGGGACAAATCAATTTGTTGGCAGAAGCGATTTTGCATATTTCCGAGCAGACGAATTTGCTCGCCTTGAACGCCGCGATTGAAGCGGCGCGTGCCGGGGAAAGCGGAAGAGGCTTCTCCGTCGTGGCTGATGAAATACGCAAGCTGGCGACACAGTCGTCTGCGGTCGTCATCGATATTCAGCGAATTATCGCCATCGTGCGCGAATCCGTGAACAATCTCGCAGAAAACTCTTCCAGCGTGCTGGAGTTTATCGACAGCAAAGTCCGCCCGGATTACGGCAAGCTGATTCACATGTCAGAGCAATACAACAGCGACGCACATCATTTCAACACATTGCTGACGGATTTCAGCGCTTCGTTCGAAGAATTGAACTCGTCGATTGCCAGTGTAGTGGCGATCGTGGAGCAAGTGACAAGCTCCATGGGCCAAAGCGCATACAGCGTGGAAGCGATCACCGAGCAGGCGCAAATTATCGCGCACAACAACCAGAAAATCGCGACCATCTCCGAACGCAATGCGGAATTGACGCATTCGATGGAAGAGATCGTCCAGCGCTTTCGCCTGTAAGTGAACAAAGTCATGAGCGTGAACATGCCCCCTTCGTACCGAGAGCGAAGGGGGCATTGCTTTGCTTTTACAGGACAGCTTTCAGTTTATCCGGGTTGCGAACGAAGTACAGGCGGTGAATTTTTTCTGCCTTGCTGTGCAGGAAAACGACTGTATCTACTGCGTCATTTTGCCGGATGACGAGTGCCGTTTGGCCGTTCAGCGAAGCAAGCCCTACTTCGTACGGAGAGCCTTGTGCGGCGAAGCGCATCAAGCCAAGCAAGAACTCCGCGACACGTTTGCCAGACACGACCGGACGTATGGCAGCGAATACTTTTCCACCGCCATCCGAGAGCAGTTCAGCGTCTGCGGACAAGAGCGTGAGCAAAGCGTTGACATTGCCGTGTTCCAGCGCATGCAGAAAACGGCCGATCCATTCTTCGCCGATTTCTTTTTCGTGCGCGTGAAGCTGTTCGTCTGCATCCAAACCGAGCTTGGCTTTGCAGCGGCTGATGATTTTCCGGCAATTGGCCTGGCTTTTTCCGACAAGCTGGGCAATCTCGTCGTAGTCGAAGGCAAAAGCTTCGCGCAGGACGAAGACCGCACGCTCGACCGGAGACAAGCGTTCGAGCAGCACGAGCATGGCGTACGACAACAAATCTTTGGTGATGACCGATTCGTAGCTGTCCGCTCCGGGAGTAGGGATCGGTTCGGGCAGCCATGGCCCCGTGTACAGCTCCCGCCTGTGGCGTGCCGATTTCAACAGATCGAGGCAGCGGTTTGTCGTCATTTTGCACAGGTAGGCTTTTGGCTCTGCGATTTGTTCCAGCTCGACATCGTACGCTTTCAAAAAGACATCCTGCACGATATCTTCCGCATCTGTGGCCGAGCCTGTGAGCTGGTAGGCGAGACGAAACAGCAATCCTTTGTATTGCTGATAAAGGGTCTCCATCGCATGTTCACTTCCTCTGGCGTCTAGTGTCAGCATCGTTTTTTCCTTATTTTATCATGCTGGCAATATTCCACGTGAACTGACGCAGCTTCCAGCCCAATTTCCCCGTCAAAATGATGTCCACGCCCCATTGGCGCGTCCAGACGATCGCCCGCTCCGGCCCCAATCCGACGCAGTAGAAGTCCATGCAACTTTTATGAACGGGAGACTGCGTTCCATCCAGATCAGCGAGGATAATTTTGCTCAACCGGGCGGCTTGCCTGCTCGCTTCCTTGCACGTCATCCGGTCCGCCTGACCGCTTGCCGGGTCGACGATGCGGGCGCAATCGCCAATGCTGTAGACGAAAGGGGCGCCAGCGACCCGATACGATTCATCCACGACAAGCTGGCCGTGTGTGGTGAGCGGCAACCCCATCTGGCGCAGCGCCGGGTTCGGCAGCAGACCGAGCGCCCAGATGCACAGACCGACAGCAAGCGTGCGGCCCGTGGACAGACTCAGCTTGCCGTCCTGCTCGCGAATGGCTTTTGTCCCGTGCAAAACCGTGACTCCGCCGTCCAGCAAAGCTTGTTCCAGCTTGCGCGCCATTTTCACAGGTCCTTCCGTGAAGAGGCGATTTTGCGCATTGAGCAAGTAGACAGTGACTTCATGGGGAGCGATGCCGAGGTGTTGCGCTTCCTGCCGCATGGAAAAAGCAAGCTCGGAAGCTGTCTCGATGCCGCTGATGCCCGCTCCTGCGACAGCGATTGTCAAAAGCCGCTGTCTTTCTTCGGGGCGCTTTTCCAAAACGGCCAGCCGCATATTTTGCTGCCAGGTGTTGCGAATCGTCTCGGCGGCTGCCACATCAGACAAGGCGATTCCGCCCTGCTCCGGTTCTGCTCGGCGGGCGACGCTGCCTACCGCGAGGACGAGCACGTCATACGCAAGCGACAGTTCTTTTCCGCCTTTATCTACATAATGGATCATCTTGGCGCTTCCCTGGACAGAAACGACCGTACCTTGCAAAAATTCAACGCCTGCGGGGAAGATGGTTTTCAACGGGATGGCGATATCGGTTTGGGAGACAGCTGGCTTGAACAGCAAAACTTTGCGCAGATGGTAAGGCTCCTTGTCGATCAGGACGATGCGTGCAGGGCGTCCTTTGCATGTGTCCTGGATTGCTTTAACGGCATTGATTCCGGCATAGCCGCCACCGACTACGACTACAGTCATTTCTTTCATGGAGATCAGCTCCTCGCTGCGATTTGACCATATAACGAGGCGGGGGCAATTTTTGTGACGCAGCAATCAGAAGTTTTTTCGGAAAAGGGCGATTCGGCGAAAAAGTTTGTGCTTCAAACAAGTTTTGATAGAATGAAAGAGTCGTGGAAAGGATTTCCTGACTTTCTAGCGAGGAGCCTTTTGGCGAACAGAGAGACAGCGATGTTTTTGGGAGGATGGAAAGAATGGCATACAAGGTGTATACACAAGCAGAACGTCCTGATTTGAACGATCAGATGGCCGAAGTGCTCGCCGCCAGCTGGTCTACCTTCATGCTGCATGACGAAGTGGCCGACCAGCACTACGATCGGCTGGAAGAGTGGTTTGCTTCTTTTCAATATTTGTTGACCGATGAAAACGACAAGGTAATGGCCGTAGGCAACTCGATTCCTTTTTACTGGGACGGCACGCTGGAAGGAATGCCGAAGGGCTGGGGAGACGTCTTCCTGCGCGGGATTGAAGGACACGCCCAAGGCCAGAAGCCAAACACGTTGTCGGCGCTTTCGATTTCAATCGACCCTGCGCATCGCGGTCTTGGACTGAGTCGTCACATGGTGGCGGCGATGAAAGACATTGCGAAGCAAAACGGGCTGGAATATATGGTGGCGCCTGTTCGCCCATCGCTTAAGCACAAGTATCCGTTGACCCCGATGGAAAACTACATCGAATGGAAGACGGAAGAGGGCGCTCCTTTTGATCCGTGGGTTCGCACGCATTGGAAGATGGGGGCGAAAATCATGAAAGTGGCGTCGGAATCCATGTCGATCGTGGGAAGCATTGCCAACTGGGAGGAATGGACAGGCTTGAAGTTCCCTGAGTCCGGCACGTATATCATTCCGGACGCGCTTGTCCCTGTGCGGATCGATGTGGAGAAAAACGAGGCCAAGTACGTGGAGCCAAATATTTGGATGCAGCATTTTCTGTAATCGCGGCGGCACAAGTTGCTGCGTTACGTTACGCGGAATTGTTTGATTTAGGTTAGGAGAGCCGGTTTTGTCGAGGCTCTCTTTTTTTGTCACCTATTTAATCAGTAATTTTTTTTAGCTCAAAAATAGTTGCCTCTGATATCAAGATCAGCCTATCGTTATTAACAAGAAAAAAACCTACACTTACAGGTATGTGCATGTTTGTAGAAGGGTCACTTATATCTATTACTTTTACTACATCATTTTCATTTAAGTCTGGGATATCTATTTTATATAATCTATAAAAAGAGGTAGAGTTATAGCATGTCGCTGTAATCTCGTATAATGGATTTTTTAGTTCATATTGATATTTCTTATAGTTTTTAAGTCCTTTTGATGAAAAAAAGTCTTTTTTGATTATAATTTCATCTCCAATAAATTTTTGCCCTGTTGGATATTCAGAAGCATCATTCCATGAATTTGCAAATCCTAAAAGCTTCTCAACTTTCCAAACTCCATAGAAATATTTTTCAGTTTCACTATCTAAATTTATATTTTCTGCATTAAAACAATCGGATGTGTTTTTTTGAATAATAGACTCATCCGTTTCAGGTTTAGGCTCACTAGAAGTAGGTGGATTTGATGTCATTTCAACATTTCCACAAGCCGATGCTAGTATCAACATTACCATGATACAAACCAATAATATTTTTTTCATATTTCACACTCTCTTTTATTTTTTTGATCATGATACAAATCTTTGCTGGCTTTTACTACCTTAGTTTTGATATCTCGCTCGCTTCCTTTGCATACGTTCTATAAGCTTAGCATCTTCTAACTCCTTAACCCATTGACTTATTGATCGTTTGGATTTTCCAAAATAGTGAACGATGCTTCCAAGTCCAACCCATTTTTTTCAATCTTGTTGCCGGACATGAGATCAAAGCGAATACATAACTTTACTGAGTTTCCAGATAATTACTACTAATGCGTAATCTAATAATATCTTTTATCAAAACTCTTTGCAAAAATTACTCCTTGTATAGAACACATAACCAGGCAAAAAAAACAAGCCATAGAATCTCTATTATGGCTTGTTTTCATTGGTAGAACGAATTTCTCCGCTTCCCAATTCCATGTAAACTACACCCGCTCAACCGGAGAAGTCAGGCAAGTAGGGCCGCCCGTGCCTTTATACGAGATTTCATGACCCTCGTACTCGTACACCGTAGCGCCCGCTTTTTGCAGCAGCTCTTTTGTGATCGGATTGCCCGCTACGACCATGCACAGGCGAGGGGCGAGCGCGAGGACGTTGCTGCCCAGGTTATCGTATTCGTTGTCGGGAACTTCAATCAGTTCAATGCCTCTGTCGATGAGCAGCTGACGGAAGAAAACAGGCATCAGTTTGGAATAGACGACGGCGAGATCGTGGTCAACCATGCTGATAATCGACATCAGGTGCAGGCACTCCGCCGGGCCGCGGTCGTATGGCAGCGGAACGACGATGATTTCTTCCGTGAAATCTTTGACCATCTCCGTAATTTGCGCGATCGCCGCCTGGTTGGTGCGGAAGCCTAGCCCGATGGCGAGCGTTTTTTCGTCCAGCCAGACGAGGTCGCCACCATCGGAGCGGGCATCGCCTGTCAACTGTCCGAGAATCGGAATGTTGTTTGCTTGCAGGAAATCTTTGTATACTTCTGCTTCACCCTGGCGCAGCTCTTTGCCGGATTTGAGGATGATCGCCCCTTGGGACGTGAACTTCACCGGATCATGGGCGTAGATGGAATCGAGTCCGGTTTTGTCTGATTGCGGGAGATGCAGGACGTTTTCCACATGCTCTTGCAAAATGGCTTCGAACTTCTCGTACTCGTGCAAAGCTTTGTCCCAATCAGGACGGTCTGTATAGTTAAAGGTTTTCCACGATTCTTCGAGGTGGGCCTGGCTGATAAAAGCTTCACGGGGATGCTTGATGATGACTGTCTTCATCTTTTTGACCATGGATTGGCTGCCTTGGAACATAGTTGCCTCCCTTTATTCCGTATTATGGAATATTGTTCATATTTCGAAAAATCACTCTAAGTGTACACATTCTGATTTTGCACTGTCAATCGCTATTCCGCGCCAGATGTGGGGATTTGTGTAAAATTTTTTACGATTCACAAAATTGTAGCGAGTAGTTTAAGATATGAGATAGACGAGAACATAGAAAAAGGGGAAATGACAGTGATTCAATCGTTTGATCGGGCGATGGCGATTGCGACGGCACTTGCGTCGGACGAGCATAGAAAGTGGTGGACCATCAACGATTTGGCGAAAGAATGCCAGCTTCCGGTGAGTACGACTTATCGCCTCCTGTACACTTTGATGAATCACGATTTGGTGGAGCACGATGCGGCGACGAAGCAGTACACGTTGGGAATCAAATGGATGGAGTTTGGACTTCGCGTCCTGGATCGGATCGATTATCGCAAAGTGATCAAACCGATGATTGAGGAGCTGGCCAGAGAAGTCGAGGAAAGCGTTTATTTCAGCCAGCCGAGCGGTTTGGAGTCGATCGTGGTCGATCGAGTGGACAGCCAGCACAATATTCGCATCTACGATCAGCTTGGCTTGCGCATCCCGATGCACATCGGTGCAGCGAACAAGGTCGTTTTGGCGCACATGCCAGAGGAGGAAGCGAGGCAGACCGTGCTTCAGCTCGTCGGCGAGGAGGAGACGCCTGCATTTATGGAGAAGCTGGCCCAGATTCGCAAGGCTGGTTACGCGGTGAGTTTTGCGGAACGGACAGAGAATACAGCTTCTGTTGCCTCTCCAATTTTTGATTATACGCAAAAAGTAATCGGTGCTCTCAGCATCGGAATCGTCACCTTTGATTTGAAAGAAGAGCGGTTGAACTATTTGATCGAGCGCGTGCAGGATGCTGCCCACAAAACATCGCAGCGGCTGGGGAGCATATAATTTTTTGGTCCATATAATGGAAAATTTTCTGCTATATGAAAATAGCAACGTCTTTTTCAAGGCCGTCAGCTCGGGAAATCGGGAAACGGCCTTTCTTGATCGGCGAACTTGTATAATTGCTTCCAAAACTTTACATAGTAAAATGAAGAAAGGCATAGAGCAGGGGGCACAAGTGGGTGGAGCTGTTCAGTGAAAGCTTGATCGTGATCGGGCGGGTTTGCTCGATTTTGCCGCTATTGTTGGTTGTGACGCTATTCATGGGAAAACGCTCGATTGGCGAGCTGCCTGTTTTTGATTTTATGGTGATCATCACGTTAGGCTCGGTGGCAGGGGCCGATATCGCCGAACCGAACGTCCACCATATCCCCATAGCTGTCGCGATTGTGACATTGGGCGTGCTGCAACGAATCGTGTCGCAATGGTCGGTCGTTTCCAGGCGCTTTGGCAAAATGGTCACGTTTGAGCCGACGGTTGTTTATTACAACGGCGAGTTTCTCGTCGATCAGCTGAAAAAAATCCGCTATTCCCTCGACAACGTGCTGCAAATGCTGCGGGAAAAAGATATTTTCGATCTCGCCGAGATTGATATGGCGATTATCGAGGCCAACGGGCGTTTGACGGTCTTGAAAAAATCGGCACAGCAGACCGTGACGAGACAAGATTTGCAAATCAAGACGGCTTCGACAGGCATTTCCTTGCCTGTGATTATCGAGGGGAAAATATGCGCAGAAGTGTTGACCTATCGCGAGCGGGATGAAAACTGGCTTTTGCAGGAGCTACATAAAAGCGGCGTCGCGGTTGAGCAAGTATTTTTAGCTACATTGAACCGGCAAAACGATTTGCTGTTTTTTGAAAAACATCCGAAGAACGAGCAACAAGTGCCGCCCGTCCACCATTAGAAAAAGGGAACAGAGCAATCAAACATGCGGAAGGATCGTCACGGATCGCTTGACAGAACGGTTTGGTCAGGCGGTCTTTTCTATGTAACATTTCCTTTTGCCTGCGACTATTTGGCTGAGCAAGAAAAAAGCCGGAAGAGGCCGCTGGTGTTTTCTTACGGCCGAAGATACTCGCTTGCAAATCCTTTAATCAAAAATATTTTATCAATTTAAAATTATTTGATAAAATAAACGCGTATGTCATCCAAGCCGAGGAGGAATGGCTGTGCTGGTTTTGAAATCAATGGAGCAATGTACGGTGGCAGAGACTGTTTTAGCTTACAACAGAGGGTTTTCCGGGTACTTTTTCGATCAGTCGAAGACGGCGGACACGCTCATCTGGAAAATGGGGAAAGAAGAGTTGTCGCCAACGCATTCGCTGGTTGCGTTTGTAAACGGCGAGCCTGCCGGAATTGTACTGAATGGAATTTGGGAGCGGGACGGGCAAAAAGTTGGGTGGAATGGCGGGACAGGGGTAGCGCCGGAGCATAGGCGGAGCGGAGTCGGCCAAGCCTTGATGGAAGCGACTTTGCAAATATATCGGGAGCAGGGTGTACAGCTTGCGGCGCTGGTCGCCATTCGGGAGAACGACAGGGCGATAGCCTTGTACGAGAAAATAGGCTTCGCCGTCTGTGACCAGTCGATTTTTCTGGAACAAAAAGCTCATGACCACAAGCGGTCACATCCAACTTCGCTGAAAAACGTCGAGGCGTCTTCCACAGAAGAAGGCGTGCTTTCCGCTTTGCAAAAGGAAGCAAGTCCGTCCTACGAATTGCTTGAAGGCATGCCGGATGACGTGTATTCATTGGACTTTTGGACCAAACCGCTTTGGGATATTCAGTGGAGAACGATTGAGAACAAGCAAGCGGTACTCGTCCGCGATGAGAACAAACAAGTAATCGGCTATGCCTTGTACAGACGGATTTTTGAAAACGGAAAACAAACGACAGCTTTGCTGTTTCAGTGTGAGGCAAGGCCGGAACGGGCCGACCGGGAGGCGATTGTCAGAAGTGCTCTTGCCCATGTGTTTTCGCCATGGGACAAGGAGCTGTATCGCCTCACGGTCAATTTGCCAGTTTCCAACGAAATGGCCATCCGTATTTTGCAAAGGGCAGGTTTTGACGTGATGGCCGAGCAAGTATTCATGACCAGGTCGCTCGTTTAAGCCCAGATCACTCGACTGACGGCTAGGGTTGCGCGTGATACGGAAACGTGATCGTGAATTTGGTGCCGACTTTTGGCTTGCTGGACACGCTTACCGACCCGCCGAACGCGTGGATGACGTGATAGGAGTACGTAAGCCCGAGACCGGTTCCGCTTGTTTTCGTCGAGAAATAAATGGACCCGAGGCGTTTGATCTGGCCTTCGTCCATCCCGATGCCGTTGTCTTTGATGATCAGCATGGCGTTGCTTTTCTCAATGAACAGCGAGAGGGACACTTTGCCGTTGACCGTCTCCTCACAAGCTTCGATCGCATTTTTGATGAAGTTGACCAAGACTTGTTTGAACTCGTCGGGATTGGCCAGGATCGTGACAGGCTTTTCATAAGCTTGCAGCTCCAGCTCGACATTGTGCATATTGGCAAAAGGCAGCATGACTTCCCGCACGACGTAAAGCTGGTCGCATACGTTGATTAGCTCGGTGCGCTCCTTGAGCGGCTTGGACAAAGCGAGATACTCGGTCAGGATCGCTTCCGTCCGCTGGATTTCGTCCATGCTGATGCGGATGTACTGATCGGTTTTCGTAATATTTTCAGGATTTTCCTGGATCAGGCGCAAAAATCCTTTGACCGCTGTGAGCGGATTTCTCACCTCGTGAGCAAGCGATGCGGCGACATGGCTCATCGTTTCGATTTTTTCATTTTGGGCGTGTCGAATAAACAGTTCTTTGTCGGATACGCACTTGCTAAATAGCGACAACAAAAGCCAAATTCCGACAAAGTTTTGAACGGGGATCACGAACAAGTAGTAGGCAGGATGATGGGATACATAGGTGGGAAAGTATAGATAGGTCAACCCCAAAGCTACCAGGGAAAAGAGCGCGCCCGTCAAAAAAATATACAGTGTTTTCCGATAACTGGCTTTGTAACGCCGATACATCAGGAGGGAGATGGAAAAGGTGACAACCAGGGCAAGCAGCGCGAGCCAGATGCCTTCACCACCCAAATAATAGCGGTATAGCGCGGACTCGATCAGCAAGACCAGCGCGATCCGCACTCCCCCATAGACTAGGGCAAAAAATACGATGATGTGCCTGATATCGAAAATCACGCCTTCCGAGACGCTGGTCGCGAAGGTCATGGCCAGAAACATGCAAATCGAGCTGGTCACAAGAATGAAAGCGCGGCTGTAATTGCGCATTCGGTCGCGGTAATAAATATTGAACAGGACAAATGGCGTCAGAGCAAAAAACATCTGCAAAATTACTTCTTTTAGTAGAATCATCGGACATCCCCATCGCAAATTTGCATGGCTGCTTCAATCTACGATATTTCGACAAGAGCCTACACGATTCCTCCAAAATTTGGACGCGCCGACGGAATAAATTTAAAGGAGAAAAGTTTTAAAAACCTAGTTGACAGATGGGTAAAACACGGATTATAGTCTCTATATACTAATACAAAGGTTTCGAAAATAATAACTACTCTTATCCAGAGAAGGCTGAGGGAATGGCCCTATGACGCCCGGCAACCTAGCTGGCAAGATCAATGTCTTGCGAGCCAAGGTGCTAACTCCAACAGGTAGCGATACCTGACAGATAAGAGGCGCGAATCTTGTCGATCAAGCCTCTTTCATCTGTTGAAAGAGGCTTTTCCTTTTGGAAAGGGAAGGTCGTCGCCTCCTCAGCTTGCAGCACAACAAGGAACAAAGAAAAAGGGGGATTTTTCGATGAAAAAGAAACTGGGCCTTATCACATCACTCGTACTGGCAGTATCGGTGGCCTTGACCGCGTGCGGCGGCGGAGCCGATACGAAAAACACGGCGGCAAACGGCGCTTCCGGCGAAAAAGCGAAGCGGATTGCCCTGATCATGCGCCAAAATGTAGGAACGTTTTCGGCTCAATACATTAACGGTGTGAAGCAGGAAGTCGAGAAAAACGGCGGAGAGCTGACAGTATTCAACGCAGATACGGATTTGTCGAAAATGGCGTCGAATCTTGACGCTGCGGTCAACCAAAACTTCGACGGCATCCTGATCGACCACGGTACAGCGGAAGCGTTGCAACAAGGTACGCAAAAAGCTGTCGACAAAAAAATCCCGGTCGTTCTGTTCGACACAGACATCAAGCTGCCTGGCGTGCCGATTGTTGAGCAAGACGACAACAAGCTGGCAGAACTGAGCCTGGAAAAGCTGGCGGCAGATTCCGGCGGCAAAGGCAACATCGTGAAAATTTGGGTGGCAGGCTTTGCCCCGATGGAAAAACGTCAGGTGACTTATGAAGCGTTCCTGAAAAAATATCCGGATATCAAGGAAGTCGCCGCTTTCGGTTCCGCGACAAACAACACGGCGCTGGATACCCAAGCACAGATGGAAGCCATCCTGAAAAAATATCCGAACAAAGGCGACATCACGGCTGTATGGGCATCTTGGGATGAATTTGCCAAAGGGGCAACCCGTGCGATCTTGCAAGCAGGCCGCACAGAAATCAAAGTATACGGCATCGACCTGAGTGATGAAGACCTGCAACTGATCCAGGAAGCAAATTCGCCATGGGCAGCGACTGCAGCCGTAGATCCATCGAACATCGGACGCACTCACGCAGCGGCTATTTTCCAAAAAATCAAAGGCGAGCAAGTGCCAGACAGCGTGAAGCTGAATCCGGTGCTGGTGAAACAAGAAGATTTGCCTAAGGACAAAAAAGTGACAATGGGCGACTTGTCCCAGTACGTGAAAGAGTGGGGCAAGTAAGCATATAAAGCTGGTTGATTTGGCTATTCCCGTTGATCAGTCAACGGGAATCTTGCTTATTTAAGGGGGGGCGAAAAGTGTCCAGCTTGCAGATGAAAGGGATTGTGAAGCAGTTCTCCGGCGTTCCTGCGCTGCGTTCGGTCGATTTTGAGGTCAAGGCTGGCGAGGTTCATGCGCTTTTAGGAGCGAATGGAGCGGGGAAAAGTACCTTGATGAAAATTTTGACGGGCGCGTATCAGTCTGACGGGGGGAGCATCACGATTGACGGCAAAGAGGTGTCGATCCAATCGCCCCAGGATGCGAAAGCTTTAGGCATCCAGTGCGTGTACCAGGAAGTGGATACGGCGCTGATCCCGTACTTGAGCGTGACGGAAAACATTTTGCTCGATCAGATTGTCTCGGCAGGCCGCAAAGGATTCATGAACTGGCCGAGCTTGCACAAGGAAGCGGAAAGCATTTTGCAGAGCTTCGGCTTTTCCATCCCTGTGCGCATGCTCGTCGAGGAATGTACGCTGTCCGAAAAGCAACTGATCCTGATTGCCCGCGCGACCGTGCAAAAAGCGAAGTACGTCATTTTTGACGAACCGACAGCTCCGTTGAGCACGAAGGAGAGCGAGCGGCTGTTTCTCATCATTGACCAGTTGAAAAAAGCGGGTGTCGGGATTATTTACATTTCCCATCGCCTGCCGGAAATTTTTGAGATATGCGACCGAATCACGATCATGCGGGACGGTCAACTGATCGTGACGAGCGAGACGTCCCACACGACGATGGATGAGGTCATCGGCAACATGCTGGGCAAAAGCTTCGAGGAAGAGTTCCCGAAAGTCGAAGTGCCTGTAGGCGGGGTGCTTCTGGAAGCTGCGGGAGTGGCTGGCGGTAAGGTTCGCCGCGCCGATTTGAGCGTTCGCGAAGGCGAGATTGTCGGGATTGTCGGGCTGGTTGGAGCCGGGAAGACGGAACTGGCGAGACTTTTGTTCGGAGCGGATACCGCCGAGGCGGGACAAGTCAGGCTGAACGGCAAAGAGGTGCGGCTGCGGTCGCCAAAGGACGCTGTTGATGCGGGAATCGTCCTCGTACCGGAAGAGCGGCGCAAAGAAGGCATTTTTGTCGAGGAATCTGTCCAGAACAACTTGTCTGTCTCCGCTTTGGAGAAGTGGTCGCGGCTCGGATTTGTCCGCAGAGGGGCAGAAGCGAAGCAGGCGAGGGAGCTGGTGAGCCGTCTGGGCGTAAAGACGGCAGACATCACACAGCTGGTTGGCTACCTCAGCGGAGGAAACCAGCAAAAAGTCGCGATTGGCAAATGGCTGGATACGGATGCGCAAGTGTTCATGTTCGACGAGCCGACCAAAGGCGTCGACATCGGGGCGAAAAGCGATATTTACCGCCTGATTGGAAAGCTGGCGGAGCAGGGCAAGGGCGTTCTCTACTTTTCTTGCGAGTTTGCCGAAGTATTGGGCATTGCCGACCGGATTTTGGTCATGTTTGAAGGGAAAATCGTCAAGGAGCTGAGCCGCGCGGACGCGACACAGGAGACGATGATGTATTATGCCAGCGGGGGTGAGTAAGGTGGAAGGTAAAAAATTCAGCTTGTTTGATTTTATTTACAAATACGGTACAGTCGCAGTAATTGTGATCGTCATGCTGTTGTTCAGTCTGACCAATCCGTATTTCTTCACGTACGACAACATCACGGACATTTTGCGTTCCATCTCGATCGTAACGTTCGTCGCGATTGGCGTTACGTTTTCACTGATTGTCGGAGGCTTCGACTTGTCTGTCGGTTCGACGGTGTCGTTGACCACAGTCGTTTCGGCTTCCATGATGGTCTGGTACGAGCAGGGCGTGTTTGCCACTTTGGTCGTCCCGATCGCGCTCAGTCTGATTGTCGGATTGGTCAACGCTTTTCTGGTCGTCAAAATCCGCATTCCCGATCTGCTGGCGACACTGGCGATGCTGTACATCGTCAACGGACTTCATATGACTTATTCAAAAGGCTACTCGATTTACGCCAACATGCCGTTGGAAGACGGTTCGATGGCTCCGGGGAAATTCCAGGAATGGTTCCTCTGGCTCGGACAAGGCAAAATTTTATCCCTGCCTGTTCCCGTCATTTTGACCTTTTTATTGGTCGCGGTCACACACGTCTATTTGGCGTATACTCGCCAAGGGCGGATGCTGTACATGACGGGCGGCAATCTGGAAGCGGCGCGTCTCTCCGGCATTCCCGTGAATCGCTATCGCACGCTCGCTTATGTGTTGTCTGCCCTGTTCGCCGGACTGGGCGGGATGCTTTTGGCAGCGCGGATCGGTACGGGCCAGGTGAGCAGCGGCGGCTCGATGCTGATGGATGCAGTGGCGGCCGCGTTTGTCGGCTTCTCCGTTTTCGGCGCGGGCAAGCCGAACGTATTTGGTACGTTCGTCGGCGCGATTTTGATCGGGGTGTTGCTGAACGGCATGACGATGCTGAACGTGCCGTATTACGCCTACGATATTATTAAAGGAACGGTACTGGCGCTTGCTCTTGCGGTGACGTACTATCAGTTGCGCAGGAAAAGAAAAGCGTAAAACATGGCTGTACAGGCAAGGCAGGGAGCTGCGGGAATGCAGGCATCCTGCCTTTTTCTTTTCAATAAAATGGAAAATGTTTCACATGCAGCATCCCTCCGCTATAATACTCTGGGGGGATATAAGTGATCCATTATAAGACGTACATACGCGGAGATGCCTATGAATGGGTAACCTTCGTCCACGGGGCGGGCGGCAGCTCATCCATCTGGTATAAACAGATCAAAGCTTACAAAGAGCATTTCAATATTCTCCTCGTCGATTTGCGCGGTCACGGCAAGTCGAAGCAGCATATGGGGAAGCCCAGGGCTAAATACACGTTTGAAGACATCAGCAAAGATATCATTGAGGTGCTGAAGCACGAGAACATTGCTTCCACTCATTTCGTAGCGGTGTCGCTGGGCACGATCATCGTCCAGATCATCGCCGAGCTTGCGCCGCAAAAAATACGCTCGATGGTTTTGGCGGGAGCCGTGACGAAGCTGAACTTGCGCTCGCAAATCTTGATTGCGCTGGGCAATCTCGTCAAGCATATCGTTCCGTACATGTGGCTGTACAAGCTGTTTGCCTGGGTGATCATGCCGCGGGAACGCCATCACGAATCCCGCTCTTTATTTGTCAGAGAAGCGAAAAAGCTTTGTCAAAAGGAGTTCAAGCGCTGGTTCAGGCTGACGTACGGAATCAATGCATTTCTCGCGGGGCTGCTGACGAAAGAGCCTGCGATTCCCGCGCTTTTTATCATGGGAGATGAGGACTATATGTTTTTGCCCTCGGTCCAGTCGTGTGTAAGCCGCAGAAGGCACGCCCAGCTTTGCATGCTGGACAATTGCGGCCACGTCGTCAATGTGGATCAGCCGGAAGAGTTCAATCGTGTCTCGATCGGATTTATCAGGCAGCAGGCAGGGGGAGGACAGTACGTGGTCAGTCCGGCCTAGCGCGCCTGGCTTGCCGTTTGGTTCAAGCCTTTGGCATTTGCGATTTGCGCGGAAGTGTGTTTCAATAAATGGGAGCAGAGCTGGAAATAAATTTTGGCCATATATTTTAATGAAGGGGGAAATGACATGTCGATTCAAAATGAGCACGATTTGCTCGCTTTGCAACGGATCGGGAGAATCGTGGCAGAAGCGAGAGAAGCGATGCTGCAGGCCGTTCGGGCGGGGATCACGACAAAAGAGCTGGACCGGATTGGCGGCGATATTTTGGCGAAGTACGGCGCGCGCTCCGCACCCCAGGTGACGTACGACTTCCCCGGGCAGACGTGCATCAGCGTGAATCATGTCGTGGCGCACGGGATTCCCGATGGAACGGTATTGAAGGAAGGCGACATCGTCAATGTCGACGTTTCCGCAGAGCTGGAAGGTTACTTTGCGGATACAGGCGCTTCGGTTGTCGTGGGACAGGGAGAACCTGTGAAGCAGGCGCTGTGCAAATGCGCAGAGGAGTCGCTGTACAAGGCGCTGGATTCGGCCAGGGCTGGCTCCAAGTTGAGCCAGATCGGGCGCATCGTCCACAATGAAGCGAAGGCAAAAGGATTTACGGTCGTCAAAAACCTCACAGGCCACGGCATCGGCAAAAGCTTGCACGAGGAGCCGACGGACATCCTGAACTACTACGACAAATGGGACAAACGGCTGCTGACGGACGGGCTTGTGCTCGCTGTCGAAACGTTTATTTCCACAGGAGCCGAGTATGTGCAGGACGGGAAGGACGGCTGGGCTTTGGTGACGCCGGACAGAAGCTACACCGCCCAGTACGAGCACACCGTCGTCATAACGCGCGGCAAGCCGATTATTTTGACGGCTTGAGCGTTTTTCCGCACCGCGCGCGGTGATTTTGCGAGCGTGAACAAAGAGAGGAGGCCCTATTGCGCTGATAGGGTCTTTTTTGTGTGAAAAACGTCTCGACGTTTTTTATGAAATGGGATGTGAGCGCTTACGGTCAACGAAACGGTCATGACCGTTTTGCTTTGGGAGAAAAATTGCGAGAATGAGCAAGAATAACTTGCAGAATAGCCAAAGATTGTATATTCTTTGCATAAGAATATATGTTCGTATTTGCTGGGAGGTTCCTTTTGATGAATCGATGTGGCTGGGTGAATCAGGACCCGTTGTATTTGGATTATCACGATCAGGAGTGGGGAGTGCCTGTCTACGATGACCGGCTGCTCTTTGAATATTTGAATCTGGAAGGCGCGCAGGCGGGGCTGAGCTGGTACACGATCCTGAAAAAGCGGGAGAACTACCGCCGGGCTTTTGACAACTTCGAAGCGGCAAAGATTGTGCAGTACGACGAGGACAAGATCGAGCAGCTTTTGCAGGATGAGGGCATCGTGCGGAACAAGCTGAAAGTCAGGGGCGTCGTCAAAAACGCTCACGCCTTTCTCAAGGTCGTGGAGGAGTTCGGCTCCTTTTCCAGCTACATCTGGTCGTTTGTTGGCGGCAAGCCGATTCACAACCACTTTCAGGAGCTAAAAGATGTGCCTGCCTCCACCGAGATCAGCGACAAGCTGAGCAAGGATTTAAAAAAGCGCGGGTTTACGTTTGTCGGTTCGACGATCTGCTATGCGTTCATGCAAGCAGTAGGGATGGTAAATGACCACGTGAAGACGTGCGATCTGTATCAAAAAGACTAAAGCACAGGCAATGAGAGGAGGAGCAGACATGAATGCGACTGATCTTTTGATTCTGAATTTCGAGGAAGTCAGACGCCGCAGCATCAAGGTGTGGAGGGCGATCCCGGAAGACAAGCTGGATTGGAAGCCCGACAACAAAGCGTTTACTTGCGGGGAAATGATCCGGCACGTCATCGAGGGCGAGTTTTTGTACCATCAGATTTTGATTCAAAGAGGCAGCTCCGCTCTGTCTGCTCTGCCGAATCCGTATGACACCAAGCCGTTCACCTCGATTGAGGAAGAGTTGGCTTTTGCTAAGCCGTATCGGGACGAGTTTCTCGCCTTTGTCAAAGAGTTGGACAAAAGCGACCTGGAGAGCATCCGCATCGACCGTTCCGATGTCGGGTACGTCAGGACATTGGGCGACATGCTGCTCCGGATTGCGTACCATGAATCGGTTCATACCGGGCAGTTGCTCGATTACATGAGGACGATGGGAATCGAACGTCCGAACATTTGGGATTGAGTAGAACGGAAGAAGCTTGGGGGAATAATGCAAAAGAGCCAGCGTTCTCTGCATCGGGTGGAGACGCTGGCTCTTTCGCGTTTTTTGCGCACGGCTTTTCAGCTATACATGGTGGATGGCGTAGTTGGGAACGCTCAGGCAGAAAGGCAGCAAGAAAGCATTACGTAACCAACGAAGTATGAGAGTGGTATACTTTTCGAGTTGTGGCTATCGTTCAAAGCACGGTTCTTTTCCAGAGAATCGCGCTTCTTTTTATGCGGAATTTTGCAATAAATACAGGGGCATTTAACCCCGTTCGATCAAGAAAAGTCAAGGAAAAAAATGATTGGAAATAACTTGAACTGAAATGAATTGTATGAGATACTTGTACTAACAAAGAGAACAAACGTTCCTGTCTATCTTTTAGGGGAAGCAAACTATCTTATTTCCAAAAATGGAATCAGGCAAGGAGTGAGAGTATGCAAAAACAAGCGATAGGCCGTATCGGCTGCATAGGCGAGAGTTCTCATTGCCGAGTGCGCAGAGGACGGTCAGGAGAGTGCAAAGCGGTACTCACGAGCCAGTTCCCTGTGCTCTCCCCGAAGAAGAATCTCGTTTTGGCAGGCGAATGGACAAGCACGAAGCTCAGCCGAGGAAGCACGATCAGAGAGCGCCTATTGATTCAAAGTAAGGATGGGCAGCGATGATGTCGATGGATTATGTCCAGGTGCTCGCTGTGGTCGTTTGTTTTCTCGTGTTGGTAGTGACATTCAAGCATGTCGATTTGCAGATTCGCATCAACAACATTTTGGATGTGCAGTTGAAGGCGAACAAGGAGAAAGAGAAGGAGGCAGAACCGAGTGAGAAAAAAATCGATCCTCCTGTCCATGAAAAACAGCATCCGCAAGAATAGTTGAGGAGTCGGCGCTGTCCTTTGTTTCCATATCATTCCATGGGGGAAGGGGATTTTTGCAGAGATGATACAGGCAGCATTGATCGTTGCTTGCGCCCTGTTGGTCGGAGTGATCATCGGGCAGAGCATTTTAGCAGAAAAGGTACGAAAAAGATAGATAGCAGCAAAACGAAACGATGTATCTCTACAGCTTTTACGAGAGAACGAGGGGGAAAGAGAATGACGACGACAACTTTGATCAGTAAAGACATGTTGATGGAAGCGGTGTGCGAAGGTTGCCCGGCGACGTGCTGGGGGAAGCGGACGCATTGCCAGGTCCATGACCAGCATATCGGCAAAATTGAATCGTGCCCGGAGTGGGACAGATATTTGCAGCAGCAGCAAGCAAAGCCAGCACGGCCGATTCAGAAAGAGGCGAGTAAACAACGGGAAGTCCGCTTTGATTTGCACGAGTTGGCTCCAGCCCTCTCTGTTTTGCAAAAGACGGAAGAAGAAATTCGCGATTACAGCTACATGCAAATCGAGATTGTCCGCATTCAGCGCTATTTGCGGGAAGCCGGGGAAGGCATGGTCAGCCAGTACGGATTGGATTCGGCCATGCCAAAAGGCCAAGGCTCCCACAGCGACAAAACACACGCGGAAGTCGTTCGCCGGGAACGGAAACAGAAGCGGCTGCAAAATTTGCAGGACAAAATCGAGCGGATCAACAGAGCGGTAGAAACGATTCGCAGCGAACAGGAGCGACTGATTGTGGAAGCGCTGCTGGATGGGGAGAAAAACAATTTGATCGCCAAAGCGATCGGGGTGTCCCGCCAACGCTACTACGAGATTAAGCGGAGTGCTGTGCTGAAAATGGCGTGGGCGATGTACGGGGATGAAATGCAGCAGACGGGATGAAAAAGCGAAAAGTGAATACGCAGAAGATGCGAGAAGCTCGATTTTGGCGCGACATGCCAGGATCGGGCTTTTTTTTTGGAGCTGGAATGAAGTAGCTGGAATCGTTGAAAGAGCTGGAACGATCTTCGAGCGGCTTTTTCCAAAAGGGCGGGCGAATCACTGGCTAACAAGGCTGACAAGAGCTGACACTCCCTGACACTTACGTGAAAAATCCATTTTGATCCGCGCAAAAGGTTATAATGGACTCAAGCGAATCAAGTAAGAGACACAAGAAGCCATCTGGTCAATTGCCGGGTGGCTTTTCCTGTTCGCTAATCCGACGAAGGAGGGAGCTGGCATGTGACAAACAGCAGGCAAGCAGTGCAACCAAGGGAGGTGGGAGGATGGAGGATCGCGAGTTGTCCGTTCTTTCCGAACTGATCGGGGAAGCTTATCCGCAGCTGGCAACGGTCGTCAACGTCGACGACTGGATGGCTCAGCGTTTTTCCGCACCGGCCGCGTTTTTGCTGACGCAAGGCATCGGGGAGACGGGCAGGAGCCATGCTTCCTATCAAGTGCAGTCAGAGGCGTGGATCGTGCTGCATTATCCGAAAACAGCTGGCGTGTACCAGAGGCTGTCGGACGAGCCGCTGCGCCAGCTTTTGCGCAAGTCGCAGTACAGCTATCGCGGTACGGCGTCGGATTTGTCCATCGACATCGACAGCTCGACATTGCGAATCTGGCGGGATAAGCGGGATCGCACGGAAATTGCGTTTCGGTTTACGTACGTCGTCACGGTGCCGAAAGCGGCGGAAGCGACCATCAACGAATTTGAGATTGAGGAGGGACGTTCCTAGTGGCAAAAAAAGAGCAGCAACCTGATGTTGTGAAAACAAAACAGGAGTGGATTTTGAGCGCCGCCTATCTGGAAGCCGAACGGTTCGAGGTAGCAGGCGCTCTTTTTATGGCGGCAGACAACGAGCAGCTGTCGGAAGGGCAAGTAAAAAATCGATTGACCAAATACAAAGGCGGGGTGTAAGCATGACAATTCAACGTGAACGGCCGGGCGTAACGGTCGAACTGATCGCAAAGGCAAAAGAACGAGTAGTACCAAAGAGCGGTGTTGTTCTGGTTCCGTACCAGGCAGAGTGGGGAGCGCCGGATGAACTGGTGAAGCTGGGCAGCTACGAGGAGCGCATGGCGCAAACGTTTGGCAAAGCGGATACGGTCGAACTGGCGGCAGAAGGCGGGGCAACCGTCCTGGCGTATCGCATGACGAACGGAACAGCGGCGAAGGCAGCTTACGAGCAGGCGAATGCCGTGCGGATCGAGGCGCTTTATCCGGGCTTGCTGGGCAACGACTTGCGCGTCGTCATCGTCGCTTCTACTTCCGAGCCGGGCAAAAAGGAGCTGCAAGTAAAAGGGCCGCTGCAAACCGAGAAGTTTTCGTTTGCGGATGCAGATGAGCTGGTGGCGAAAACAAGCCAGTCGCTTTACGTGCGCGTGAAAAAGCTGGGCGATGCGGCGATTGCCGTAGCTTCCGAAGCGAATTTGACAGGCGGCACCAGCGGGACAGCGGCACTCTCGGCAGCGGATTCCAGCAAGCTGTTCATGGCTGTTTCCGGTGCGGATTTTGACGCCATGTACTTGCCGTTCGACGATGCTTCCGTGCAGGCAGCGGCCAAGCAGTTTATGAGCGATCGCCGCAAGCTGGGCAAAAAGCTGAGCACGCTGGTCATTGGCGGCAAGGCTGCGGACGATGAAAACATGGAGAAGCATGTGGAGCGCTCTGTCGCGCAAAATGCCCGTTATGTCGTCAATTGCGCCATCGCTGGCCAGCACAACAATGGAAACACATATGGCAGCCTGCAGTGGGCGGCATGGGTAGCGGGCATGATCGCGGCGACGCCTGCGCACGAATCGTTGACGGCGGTTGTCGTGCCGCTGAAAAAAGCGCTGAAAGACTGGGGCCACACCGACATTTTGCAAGCGCTCAGCTCGGGAACCTTGGTCGCCACCCGTGACGGCGAGGTGTACATCATCGAGAGCGCCGTGAACACGTTGGCTGTTTTGGGTGCACACGAGCGGGAAGATTACGGCAAAATCCGCGTCAGCATGACGCTCGACCAGATCGTCAACGACATCAATGCAGTCGGCAAAAAGTACAAAGGCAAGCTGGGCAACAACGACCTGGGCGGTGCGGTGTTTGTGTCTGCGGTCAACGCTTATTTGACCGTGCGCGAGCAGCAAGGCGCGATTGAGACAGGCTGGACGTTTACAGACAAAAAGAACGGAAACGGCGATCGCCGCGGCTTCCTGCTGTCGGCCAAGCCATTGGATGCGATCGAATACTTTGACATTGACTGGGAGGTGCTGTAATTGGCTATTGCACGCGATATCAAACTGAAAAATTGCCAAGTTTACGATGAAAATGGAGATCCGATCTACGGAACACTGGAGGGCAAAATGGTCCTCAAGGTCGAGTACGGCGACACCAACCGTCTGCAAAAAGGGAAAATCCAGACGGTCAATGACTGGCATGTAGAAGTCACGCTGAAAATTACGGCTACCAACGCCGCTTTGAAATACTACTGCGTCGAGCAATTGACCCAGGGCAAAACGCCTGTGCTGCCGTTTTTGATTGGAGAGACGCTGGACAAGGAAGCGGGCAACTCCGAGCGCGTCCGCATTTCCAACATCGTGTTGAATCCGGAAGAAATCACGCTGTGGGAAGCGAAGGCAGACGGCAACGATCACGCTACCTACGACCTGAAAGGGATGTCCATCGACAAGCCGGACTACCTGGATGAATTGCCAGCTTACATCGAATAGGAGGAAGAGACATGAGCAAACTGCAAAAATATTTGGCAAAAGCGAATGAACAAGCGCCGCGCAAAGAGGTGGTTGTCGTCATCGACGGCGACGAGTGGAAAGTGCGCCAACTGAACCTGTCCGAGCTGCGCGAATGCGAGCGCATGGCAGACAAGGGAGAAAAAACGGACTGGTTCCTCTACAACGACGCCCGAATCGTCAAGGCGACCGAGCATGAGTTTCCGTGGAACCAGGAAGAGCTGAAAAAGGCGTACAAGGCCGGAACGAAGTACGAGCTGGTGGAGAAAATTTTCCGCGACAATCCTGAGGGATACAGCAAGCTGCTCCAGGCAGTGCGCGATGTAAACGCAGGCCAGTCGGAAGAAGAGGCCATTGAAGAAGCAAAAAACTGATCCGATCTGACGGAGAGGCTTGGCACATGTGCCGCGCTTTTTTAAGAGGCCGGGGCCGTCCGTCGGATCTGTTGGAGTACGATGTGGACGCGTACAAGCAAAAGCTGTTCGTGATGGCTTGCCAGATGGTCGAGCTGGAGGATGAGGAAAGGGCCGGGTGAAGGGGCTTGGCTTTTTCCGATCCCGCTTTAGGATATAAAAGGAAGTTGGATGACAGTTAAGACAGGAGGTGAAATGAATGGCAACAGATGCTGCTAGATTGAAAGACACGCGTTCGGAAATGAAGCGCATGCTGCACGAAATGGGCGCGATGACCAAGGAAGTAGGCCGAGCAGGACGGGAAATGCAGAGCATGACCAATAAGCTCTCCGCAGGACTTAGTCGAATGAAGAGCGACGTTCAGAAAGTCAGGGCCAGCATGGATGAGCTGAACAAAGTGAAGCCTAAAGTCAAATTTGTAGACATTGCCCCCAAGTTTGACGACATGAAAAAGGAGTGGGCCAACTTAGGGGGACTCTGGAATGGTGTTGCTTTTGGCACATCGATGGATGGAGTCAAAACGGAAGCCAAGGCTGCGGGGCAAGAGCGGGCTATTTATGCAGGCAGTGGAAAAAGCGCTGCGGAAATGAGAGTTTTCGAAGAGATGGCCGCGAAATTGACAAGGCTCAATCCTTATCTGACCGAACCCGCGGCGATGGCTCTGATTGCAAAAAGCGGGAACGTCGATCCAAAAATGGTGGAAGAGGCAGCAAGACTGGCTGTCACGACTCGTCTTGCCGGGGAAGAAAGTGTAAGAATGATGACAGCGATTGGCGCCGCAACACAGGCTGATGCCAAACCTGAACAACTGGCGAATGCGCTTCAGTATATGAACAATGCGGGAGCAGGCAATCTTAGCCTCAAGCTGGTAGATTCCCTCGCGCAATTCAACACAGCGAATGGCAAAATGCTGAATACCCCAGAGAAACTGGCTGCCGTGGTCGGAGAAATCAGCCAGCTGTCCCTGAATAGCAAGGAGTTTGGCGCCCTGTTGATCAAGGGTCAGGAATATAACGCCAATGGTGGACTTGTACAGCTTCTTGCATCCAAATACGAAAAGCAAATTCAGGAGACTGACCCGGAAAAGAAACTAACCGACGAGCAGAAAAAAGCCATGGCACAACAAAGAGCCGAGGAAGATTCCAAAAGGCTTGCTATAGGGCTGGCTTCTACAGACAAAGACGAGCAGCGAATCGCATTGGGAAAAATGATGATGCTGATTGCTGCCTCTTCGAACGCGGCGGAACAGCAAAAAGCCATGGCCAGTCTGGGCGGCGATTCGGGAAATATTGTGGAGAAGACGGTCAAGATTGCCTCCGGCGATATGAAGCCAGAGATGAATAACGAGGTAGATAAAGCATATGCAGCTTCATCCCAGGCCGACCCGTTTTTTGCTACGCTTCAGGCTCAGGCAGAGGCGAAGCATGAGGCGATGGACGCGATCGGAAAAGTAACTAGCGATTTGTCGGGTGTCACTGCGCTGGTCTCCAAAACAGCTGCACTTTTCACCGGCTGGTTCAACAGTTGGGATGAGACGGTAAGGAAAGGTGCCGTATATATGGTAACGGCTGTGACCGTCATTTTGACAGTCGGTGCCCTTGCAACAAACATCTGGACGAAAACGAAAGCTTTTTTCACTACGGTAGGGGGGCTTATAGCCAGAATAGGCAAAAAAGGAAAAGCAGCGGAGGAAGAAAAACCGCTCAATCCGGATGCAGGAGGAAAACGAGAGTGCTGCTGCTGTTGCTGCTGCGACGGTTCTGGCGCAGGTGGTAAAAAGGGGAATAAATCCAACAATAAGGGTAACAAAAAAAATAACAGCAATAAAAACAGGAACGGGTCGAACAAGTCTGCTGCTGGTAATGAAGCGAACAAGCAGACGGGAGGCAAACGCAATGCAACCGCAGTTGGTGCAGTCGCAGGCGCAGCTCCTCTTGGCATCAGTGCAGCTGTGCCAGGTGCTTCTCCTCTAGACATGATGCCTGAACTGCCGGACATGACTGAACTGGATAGTGGCGGCCGAGAGAAAGCGGATAAAACCGAAAAAGCCGGAGGAAAAGGCTCCTGGAAAAAGATCGCGAAGGCAGGATTGAGAAGGGTACCGCTCGTTGGAACCTTGCTCGGTGTTGCGACAATCGCCGGATCGGAAAATAAAGTGGATACGGCAGCACAAGTAGGTGCAGAAGCGCTTGGTGGATGGGGAGGCGCAGCTGCTGGCGCGGCGATGGGAGCTGCTGTAGGCTCCATTGTTCCGGGACTTGGGACAGCAATCGGAGGAGCGATCGGCGGCATCATTGGTGGCTTCGGAGGTTCTATGGCGGGAGGCGCGATCTATGACACAGCAAAAAATTGGTGGCAGAACAGGTCGCTTGCGAAAGAAGGAGATACAGCACAAAAGCAGCAGCTTTTCGGAAAGGAGCGGCGCAGGACACGCGCACCTCAAGCAGCGCCGCAAAGGTCAACTGCCCCTGCCTATTCACCAGCAGGAAATCCGAATGCAAAAACACAGAGCGTCTCCTTGACGATCCCACAACTGACAATTTCTTTGCATGCGGACGGTGTGCTGCAAGATATTCCGACGATGCTGAAAATGCTCAATGATCCAACTGTCAGCCAAAGAATCAGAGCGATCATCGAGAGGGCACTGTTGGACGCGCTGGAGACAAGAGGAGGAGTGGTGACATGATTCGCATGCAAGGCAAATACACACTGACATTCCCGGTCACTCCAGCCGAAATCCAATTTCGCGGCTACGGTAACGATGTCGAAGGCACCACGTCGATCACGTTGCTCGCCGCCAATCGCATCTCGGCCAGACGTCCGAAATCGATCAGTTTCGATTTCTTTTTGCCGGGAGACATTACAGCTCCTTACATCGAGGTCAAAGGCTACCAAGGTCCGAGACCGTGGCTTGCCGGATTGGAGCGGTTGACAGGATCAGAGGTGCTGCTGACGATCGACGAGTTGAATCTCGCCTGGAATGTGCTGATCGGGCCGTGCGATGGCAAGTTTCAGGGGAAAAACGTCGATTTTCACGGCTCGATTGAGCTGCCGCTGTTTGTAAAAGACGAATTTATTACCTGGAGCAACCAGACGCAGCTTCTCTCCCCTGGCGCCGTCATCTCGCGGCAGCAGCCGGCTCGTCCCAATACGAGCGGCAAGGTAGCGAAAAAGACGAAGAAGCAGAAGGCGATGACTCAATCTGCTGGCAGCAGCCGGGCTGAGGACATGCGCATGCGGATTCAAAAAAAGCTGGAAGACGCACACGGATTTTAACGGAGATGATGAGATGAAAGTCATATATGGGAAGGAACAGACTCGATATGACCTTTCCCCGGCTGTCACAGAGCTGTCCTGGTCATCGTCCCGCGGGCAAATCGCCGGGCAGTTGAGTGTGCAAATCAAGGAAGCCCCGCCCCTGCAAGCGGCGGGCTTTTTGATGCTCTTTTCCGGCGATCAGCTAAAAGAAGCGCAGCAAATCTTCCACGGTCCGCTTGTCCGCCTCGATCGCGACGATCGGACTGGGGATTTGTCCGCGACAGCTTACGAGCTTGGCTGGTATTTGCAAAAAAACGAAGTCTCCCGCATCAAGCTGGACGGCGATGCCGGAACGGAGCTGGCGCGAGTCATCAAGGCGGCGGGCGTGAACATAAGCTGCCCGCCTTTTGGCTTCACGACCAAAGAGCGCATTGCTCCCCAATCATATACGGCTCTGTTCACATCGCTGACCGAGCAAGCGTACGAGAAAACAGGCGCCCGCTATTTCGTGCAGTACCAGCGCGACAAGCTGACCGTTTTGCCGGAGGGGGCAAACCCGATCGTTCCGCTGTTCAAGGCAAGCTTGCTTTCGACAAGCTCCACAGGCGAGAGCATCGAGGATGTGTACACGGTGGTGACAGCAGAGCGCTATCAGGACGACAAGGTGGCGAGCAGTGCGACGAAAGCGAACGAGAGCCTCGTCAAGCAAATTGGTCGCATGCAAAAGGTCATCGACGCCGGGGAGGACAAAAATGTTGCCGCTTTGGCAGCGAAGCAGCTTGCCGAGCTGTCCAAAATCCCGCTGACAAGGTCGATCTCGGTCCGTCATGAGGACGAGCAGGCGGCAAGGCTTCGCGCAGGCTGGCTGATCAAGATCATGGAAAAGAACAATCAGACCATTACCGATTGGATCGTCACCAGTTGCAACGCTCACTGGAAAGGCGGGCAATACACAATGGATCTGCAACTGGAAAGGAGGACGTAACCATGCAATCCGTCATTGCAAAGCTCAGGGGATATACACAGGACGGGCTGGTGAACACCCGAGGGGAGTTCGGACAGCTTTTGTCGCTCACGCCGTTGTCCGTCAAGCTCGACGAAGACCCAACGCCTTTGGAGCCGGATGAAATTGTCGCCTTGCGCTCTGCGGAGTTGCGCCAGGAGGACGTAGGGAAAAAGGTTGCCCTGCTTTCCTGCACGAACGATCAATACCTCCTGCTCGGGGTGGTGGAATGATGTTTCCCCAGTTGACGGGCACGGAAGACATTTTGACGGCGCAAACGGACGAGCCGATTCCCTGGACGTATCAGTTCGATTGGGAGACGAAGCAGTTGAAGCAAGGGCCAGATGGCCGCTATTTGCGCACGAGAACATATGCAGAATACTTGCAGGAGACGGTGCACAAAATTCTCCACACCCGCCGCTTTCGCTACGCGATTTACTCGGAGCGGTACGGGGTGGACTTTTTGGCGGAAAAAGGCCGGATGCGCTCCGGTTTGTCATTGCCGACGATCAAGGCGCAGACCGAGGAAGCGCTGGAGGCACACAGCGAGATTGAGCGCGCTGTCGTGCAGGACATTCGCTTTGCGGGCGGCCGGGTCATTTTGCAACTGGAGATAGAAGGGACAAGAGGCACAACGCGATTGGAGGTGGATGCATGGCAACGATAGACAAACCTGAAATGCCGATTTTGCGGGAGACGCCCGACCAGATTTACCAGCGGATCGCGAACCGGATGGCTGTGCTCGCGCAGAAGCGCGGGGAGACGCCGCCGGCTACGGGGGAGGGGGAAATCCACTACGATTTGGCCTACCCGATTGCCGAAGAGCTTAGCGAGCAGCAGCAGCTTTTGGAGTACGGCTTTTTGCAAGCCTTTCTTCCTTGGGCAGACGGTGAATATTTGGACGCGTCAGGCGTCTTTTTTGGCCTCCCTCGCAATGAGGGAGAAACTGACGATGCCTATCGCAAACGTTTGCTGGATCGGGCGCGCTCCGAAGAAGGCGACGGCCGCCGCCAGGACTATGAGCGCTGGGCGCGAAACGTTGACGGCGTAGGCGGAGCAGTTGCTGTGGAGAAGGCGTGGCACGATCTGTCGATTGATGTGTACATCACGGATGCGAGCGGTCAGCCCGCCACGGAAGAGCTGGCGAATACTGTGCGTACCAAGCTGGAAGACAAAAGGCGGGCTTTGCACGAACTGCGGGTGCTGCCAGCCAAGGTTTATCCCGTTTCGATTGCAGTGAAGCTGGCGCTGCGCCCCGATGCCGAGCAGGCGAAGATCGAGGAACAGATTGCTGCCCAAGTGAAAACGTATTTGAAAGGGCGTTCGCAGATCGTGTACCAGCAGATCGGGGCGCTCTTTTTCGTGGACGGGGTCGTCGACTTTGCGGATTACACGCTGAACGGCCAGGAAGCCAATCTAACCGTGCCTGCTGACTCTGTCGCTTCGCTCGCTTTGGCGGTGACGACATGATTCCAGAACGCTACAGGCAAATGTTGCCGCCGCAATGGTACGAGAACAAGGTAGCGGAATATCATTTCGAAGGCGCAGCAACTGCAGTCGATGCTTTTGCCGCGGAGCGGGAAGACGTTTTGCGGCAGTTCCATCCGTGGTCAGCGACCTGGGGGCTGGATGTTTGGGATTGGATTTACTTTGGTCAAAAGCAGCTGCTGGGTGTTGAGGAGCGGCGGAAGAATATACGGCAGAAGCATTGGGCGTACCTTGGCTTTACTCCAGGTGTATTGCGGGCGATTGGCTACAGTTCGTCAGCATTCAAGCAGGTACGAATGGTCGAGGATTTTGAAAAGAAAGTGATTCGGTACGTTTACCCGGTCGAGGACCGTTTCGATACCAAAAATGCGGTACAGGCCGTCGAGAAAATCCGGCCTGTTCATTGCAACGGGGTTGCGTTCGAGCCTGTGTCGCTGGAGAGAGTTGAACTTCGGGACGTGCTGGTTGTTGGAATTAAAGAGTACCACAAGGTCAGCGAGTTTCGTGTAGGGATGACCCCGATCAAACGATACGAGGAGGTGGTCGGATGATCACGCAAAGTTACCTACAAACTATGCGAGATGACTTGTTGGCACGGGTAGCAGGTGGGGACATCTTGCTGAATAATGCTGTTTCCGTTCCGATCCACGCAGTTTCTATTGCGCAACATCCGATGGCAGGCATTCAAGAGGCGATTGCTCTTGAGGTGTCGGCGCAGCACATTGCCAGCGTTCCGGTTATCACCAGCGCAAAGCTGCGCACCAGAACCGGGGCGGTCGTCGCAGAAAAGATCGCTACTATTGAAATGAACGGTGCGCAGTTCGTGAATCTGACCTTTGTAATCGAAGTGAAAGGAGGGGCGTAGGATGCCGTACAACGTCAAGATGGACTGGAAGCAAGATGATCCAGTAACGGAGGTGGATATTAACCGCTGGGAACAAGGCATAGCAGACGCGCACGCACAGATCGCCGTACTCACCGCAGACGTATCGAACCTGAAGACACGTATGAACGTGATCGAGAGCACGCTGCCGGAGAACTTTTTGTACAACCACTTCAAGGATGATCTGAGCACGATCAGCGGCATTAAAGTGATACGCGGTTACTACAACGAGGCGCAAAGCAGGCTGGAGGTATAGTTGTACAACAGTCGCTCAACCGAGCGGCTTTTTCTTTTGGAAAGGGGGAGGAACATGCCGGTAATAACTTTAGATAATACAAACACGATTATAACCGATACTTTTGTTTCACAAGCGTCATCAACAACCCCTTTTGGGACTGCTCCTACTATCCAGTGGGGAAACGGGAGCAACGGGGTTAATGACAAGCTTCGCGCTTTGCTGAAGTTTGACTTAGGGTTAGTGCCAAATGATGCGATTATCAACAGTGCGACACTATATCTTTTTAATAACAGTAATGGAATAACTAGACAAACGAATATTCATCGGGTAACTGATGCGTGGGACAATAATACAACTTGGAACTTGCAGCCAAGCTATGACCCAACGATCAAGAGTAGTTTTTCCAGTTATCCCGCAAGTCAAACTGTTTCGATTGACATAAAAAACCTGGTGCAAGAATGGGTGAATGGGGCTAAAAACTTTGGGCTAATGTTGAAGGACTTTGATGAGTCTGTAGCAGGTACTACTCGAAGTGCACATTCGTCAGAAGCTTTGTATAAGCCACATATAATCATCGACTACACCATCCCGACAACAGGCAAAAAACAGGTGGAGTATGTGGGGAATTCTACAGCAGGCGCTGGTTCGAGTGTCGCGTCCATTACGGTTCCTCTGCCTACTGGTACAACGGTAGGGGATTTATTAATAGCTGAGATCAATTCATCATCAACGGGCACAATTAATCTACCGTCAGGCTGGACTATGCTGACAACCGGCACTTCTGGAACCACTAGGTATGCAGTGGCTTATAAGTTTGTTCAATCTGGTGACGGCGGGCAAGTATTTTCCAACACCTCGGGCCCAACAGCGTGGAGCGTGGCGTTTCACTTATATAGAAACGTGAAACAAGTGCAAACCTATGTTGGTTCTACTTACACTTCTCCTGTCTCGTCGTTCGCACCAAGCGGATTCGCGGCACAGACAGATAATGTAATGATGGTTCTAATAAATCAATCACCATCAGGAACAGTGAATTTCACAAACCCGCTGAGTACAACGGAGGCATTAGATGTCGCTGCTCTTGGGGCAGGAGCGATCGAATCATCTTATAGGTATCTATACAAATCCCGTTCTCTGCCTACGTCTGAAATGTCAAGTCAGGTTAACGGGACATCAGCAGGTATGGCCACAGCAATTGCACTCGAACCGATCGCCAACAACCCGCCAACTCTCACGCTTACGAACCCTGCCGATAATCTTTCATTGACGGAAGGTAGCACCTACAAGTTGGAAGGCACTGTCTCCGATGCAGACGCTGGTCAGGCGCTATCAGTCAAGTATTCCATCGGCGGCGGGCCGACGCAGAGTATCGCGCTTGGAACATCAGACGGCACAACAGCGAAATCGTTCAGCAAGGTACTGACATACGCGCAGGGACGCTTTTGGGACGGTTCAACCGATGTTTCTGGCTTACTGCCAGCTGAGGCATCATCAATACAAATATGGGCCAACGATGGCAGCGACGACTCAACCAAGGTGACGCGGAACTTCACTGTGCAGCAGGAAGACGGCAAGATGTATGTCCCGGTCAACGTCGTCAACCAGGCTTATCTCGTGTCGCAGATGGCTCCTCCTGTTCGGTTGACCAATGGGTGGTTGGTTGGGATAGCAAGAGAGGGAGGCGTTTCCGGTTATCCTCTATATGTCTACAAGACTTCGGATAACGGCAAGACTTGGACGCAACTAACCAAAATTGCAGGCATCAACGTAGCAGAAGCAAGCATTCAAGCTAAAGGCACCAAATTATATATCCTATACGCTATAGGAATGGTATCCGACAGTGCAACAAGGATATTCGCGCTTGATTGCTTGGCTGCTCAAGCGACCTATGATGGAAATACTGTCGGCGTCACTGTAGATAGTGCTCAAAAAGATCAAGGATCGCGCTCGCTCGCCATCACTCCAGACGGCACCCGCCTCTGGTGGGCAGCCAGCACGAAAAACAGCATGTACCCGAACAGCTTCAACATTCGTGCTGGCAGCATACCTATTTTGGCGGATGGATCGCTTGGTACACCGAGTGCTATTGAGCGAGTAACCGGAAGCAATCATGTAAACCAGTCACTATCAACACCGAGTCTACTTATGACTGATACAGAAATCATGATTACTGTGACATATTCTGAAAATAACGCGAGTAATCGAGTGCTTTGCTTTGGAAAGTCAGCAGGGTTCACAGATGCATACTGGGGAGCTTTAGACGGATGGAAGCATAAGACGATATACACGATTGGTTATCAGTACCCCCAGTCTCAACCGATTTCCTGCAAATCACCAACCGGTAAGCTGCACGTCATCTGGCACGGTACTGACTCCAGCGACACGGTTAACCCGTATATCAGGTACAGCAATTCAACAGACGGAACGACCTGGCTCGCCACGCCGAGAAAGCTGGTCAAAGGCCAGAACGCCAGCATCACCAGCGACAAAAACGGCAAGCTGATCATCACGTACGAGGACGGCGGGTATATCAAGCGGATCGAGTCGAGCAACGAGTTTGTCTCATACTCTGGTCCGTTCGTTGTTGGCGCGGGTACAGTCCCGGCATCGTTTTATGACCCGACGTTTACCACGGACTTCTCGGTTCCGCCGACATTCTACCAGGTATCCGGCGCCGTCAAATACTACGGCGTGCTGAATCTGAACAAGAAGCCAGTCGTTACGCTGACTACGCCTGACAACCAGACATTGACGGAAAACGCGACTCTCTCAGTCGCGGGAAGTACACTGGACGGCGATCCAGGCAACGTGGTAACAACGTGGTACAAAATCAATAGCGGGCCAGCACGGGCGTTGCAATCCGGTATCTCTGACGGCAGCACGCCTCTTTCTTTTGCTCGCGATCTGAGGTACAGCGGCAAAAGGATGTGGGACGGCGCGGTCGATGTCGCTGGCGTCGATCTGGCGGAGAACACCGATCACACGCTGGCAGTCTGGGCCGAAGACGACAAAGGCGGCAAAAGCGCGGAAGTCACGCGCAAGTTCCGCGTGGTCTGGAACCGTCCGCCGACGATCAGCGGCCAGAACAGCGACCTTGGAACGCTTACGGAGCGGCCGACAGTCACATATTCAGCCGCAGACCCGGAAGGCAACTCCTTCACCTTCACCGAGTACCTAAATGGCCAGCAAGTCAGGTCATTCGCCGGGACAGGTGGTCAGCAGAACACCTTCGAGCTGACACATGATGCATGGATCAAGCTTGATCTCGACGTACAGCACCAGTTGAAGATCGTTGCTACGGACAGCGCAGGCATTTCAGCTGAGCGCGTCTACACTTTTACCCGCACCGAGACACATCTGGAGTTCATGCTGGACTACAACAACCCGGATGTCGCTGCCTTCTTTACCGTAGACGGCATGCCGGAGCGAATCCTGTTCACGCTGGAGCGATACTTGCCGCCCGACTCTGAGATCGAGAGTGTGCTGGTCACAAATAACTATCTCGATGCTACGCCTACCTGGGAAGATGCTCGCAATGCCGTAATCGGTGGCCGCGGCTACATTTTCACAAACAAGACGAAGACAGCAGCCGACTGGGCTATTTGCGTATGGGTCACCCTTGCAAAAGGTTCTGCCACACAACGCGTCCACGTCTATGGATATGGGGGTGCTTTTGACTGATGAAGTTCAGCAATCAAGAGTCCATCACGGAAATTCGCAAAAAGCAGCAGGAAACGCCGGAACAAAAGATTGTCAGGCTGGAGGCGGAACTGGTCGCCGAAAAAAATGACAAGCTCACAATCATGGAGGCAACTGCTCAACTGTATGAGGAGTTGCTTCTATTGAAAGAGCAGATGGGAGGGACATCTTAGTGGCAGCAATTTACTACAGTTTGGTCAAGGCTGGCAGGCGGAAGATGGACCAAGTTCCCGCACATCTTCAAGAGGAAGTACAGGCGATGCTTGATGCTGAAAGCAGCACTGGTTAATCTGGGCATCCGGCTCATATCTTTTCGGGGCTAGGTAGCTCTGATCGTATTGGCCGCCGCACATACGACAGTGTGCCAACTGGTTTGAAGCTGGCAGTAAAAGAAGACCTGGAAGCTATCAGGCTGAGTGCCGATGGAGCACCAGTAGCATAGCGCCTTTTCCCAAGCGGAGAGGGCGTTTTTCATGGGGGAGCTACTGAATGGCTCCTTTCCGTTAGCTTCAAATTTGTCTCAATGCATAACTTTAGTTAGAGGACCAGTTATACGCAATGAGCTTATAATCACATTTGCCCGTTGTAGGTTTTTTGCTTTTTATCCGTTGATGGAACGCCGTGTGCGATGAAAGTCGCTCGCGCGGTGTAGGCTCGAACGAAACCCCTCTTGGAGAGAAGGGGATAAGTCGAGAATAGCGATACCAGCCCGGCAGTTGGCACAATCACTGTTATGAATGCGAGTATTTTGCTGATTAGCTTCAATGAAGAATTATCAGAGGACACCTTATCCATTACTGATATCGATCAGCTCATTACCCACATTAACAGTCATACTGGAGCCAACTTAAAAAAACAAAATTGGAACCAGAGTATTGAATGGGATACAACCGATCCGGAAAAGCCCATTCTCAAGGTTTACATGCGTTATAATCCTGATACTTGGCATACCGGGTTTTTCTATCAAGTAAAGTTTGTTCCCGGGGCAGTAAAGGATAAACACGAGAACATAACGTATGAAACACCATTAAGTGGTCCATTTTAAAACGCCATCAACGGCCCTCGGGTAAAACCGAGGGTATTTTTTTATCACCAAGACCGAGAGCCAGCCCCGAGCCTATCGGGGCAATTTTTACTGCACCGAGGGGAGAGAGGAAGAAGAGCGAATGGACAACTTTATCAAAACAGGAATTGCTATCGGAGGCGCAGCAGCCTCGTTTCTTTTTGGCGGCTGGTCAGCATTGCTCAGTGTGCTACTCGCATTCGTCATTTTTGATTTTGTCACTGGCCTGATTGCAGCCGGAATGGAAGGAAAGTTAAAAAGCAAGGTCGGTATGATCGGCATTGCGCGGAAGTTGTTCATTTTTTGCATGGTCGCGATTGCGCATCTGATCGACATGTCGCTTGGTGACCAAAATTTCATCCGCGACGCGACGATCTTTTTTTACCTGGCAAATGAGCTGCTAAGCATTATCGAGAACGCGGGACGCATTGGCCTGCCCGTTCCCGAATTGATTAAGCGAGCAGTAGAGGTACTAAAAGGGAGAGGGGAAGGGAAATAACATGCAAATCACAGAAATGCTACTGACGAACCCAACGGCCAGACCAGGTACAAAGATTGTCCCGAAAGGACTGGTCATCCACTGGACAGCCAACGAGAAAAAAGGCGCCGATGCGGTGGCAAACCGGAACTACTTCAACAAGCCGACGACAGAAGCCAGCGCTCACTACATCGTGGATGACCGGCAAATCATCAGGTGCTTGCCTGAGACGGAAATGGGCTATCACGTGGGGGCAAAATCGTACAAGTCAGAGGCGCTGCAAAAGCTGAGCGCGTACCCGAACGATTGCACGATTGGCATCGAGATGTGTGTCAACGCGGACGGCAGCTTTACCAAAATGTACGAGCAGACCGTAGCTTTGACAGCAGAGCTTTTAAAACGTTATGGCTGGGCTGTGGATAAGTTGTGGCGGCATTACGACATTACCGGGAAAAACTGCCCGGCCTTTTTTGTCGATGAGCGCACGGCGCAAGCTTATTTTGGCAAAAATGCGCAAGCTGCCTGGGAAAGTTTTAAACAGGATGTCCACAGGTTGCTAACAGGTTTTCCACAAAAACCACAGGCACCTGTTGATAACTGCACTGTCGAGCTGACGCTGGCGACGACAGGCAAGCTGATTGCAGGAACTTCCTATGTTCCGGTCCGGCTGGTCGCGGAGGCAGCGGGAGCAACGGTCGGGTGGGAGCCGACTACCAAAACGGTAACGGTGAACGGTCACGAACTGAATTGTCTCCATGAAAATGGAACCGCTTATGCTCCGGCAAGAGAGGTGGCTGCCCTGCTAGGGATGGAAGTGAGCTGGGACGCAGCGAGGAAAACGGTAGTGCTGCGAGGATAAGCCTGAGTAACAGAAGGCGAAAATAAGCGGCGTTGGCAGCACGACCCAACAGAGCACAAAGGAGCTGCCCAAAAAGGCGAATTAGCTAACGTCAAGCAAGCGGAAACATTGATTCATCGACGCGTATGAAAGGAAAAAGGGCGTCGCTCAGCCGAAAATTCGACTTTTGGGACAGCCCCTTTTGCTATTGAATATGGTGCAAGCAAGTGTCAGCCGATCACAATGACGATGACGTCGCTGGCGGACAAAATCGCACTCGGCTTCGCTTCCCGCTGGTTGACGCGGATGCGGCCATCCTTGATCTTTTGCACGATTTGACTGCGGCTCCAGCCATCCAGTCGACTGGCGAGCAGCTTGTCGAGGCGATACCGCGCATCTGCGCTTTCAATCGTGATGCGGACTTCCTGCACGCCTTGCTTTTTGTAATCGAGAACAGGGAGGACGGGCAAGGCGAGATTTTCTGCCATTGTCTCCTGCTCCGGTACTTCTACATGCTCCGTAAACGATTTGTATATGGCGAGCTTCTCGTTCCATGTGTGGTCCCGCTCGCATTTGTAGATGGCGAAACGATAAATGTTTTTGCCGTTGGCGTTGTGCCGGCGAATGCTGGTATCGAAAAAGGGTACGGTGCGTCCGCAGCTCCGGCAATACCGCAGCACGGGGAGATTGCATGGCGTTTGAGTTAATACCCACGTATGTTCCATGACTAGCATGATCCTTCACCTCGTGAAAAAGGGTAAGGAACGTACCTGCTATTTGGATGTCTTGCAGACTGGCTTTTTTGAACGCAAAAAACGGAGATTCCCCATAGCGAATCTCCGTAAGAAGGACAGCCTACAGATTTCGTTACGTTCCTTTGTAATGGGAAAAAAGGGCAGACTGCACCTGGGCGAAAAAACGCGTTGTTTTTCCAGGAGCAAGGCTATCCAGTTTTTTAGGCCATTACAAAGTTGTTGTTGGCATACGTCGCACCCGTACCTTCCTATCCAAATAGTTGTAAACGATTTTACCACAAATGGTTAATGTTACCAACCATTTATTCTCTCCACGGCACGAGATTTGGCTCGGCGTCCAAAATCGATTCGTATTGTTCTTTCCAGCCATACAGGGCGGTTGGGTCCAGCAGCTTGTAGCGGGCGTATTTTTCCTGGCGAATCTTTTCAGATGACCAGCCCAGATGCTTCACCCGGTAGTAACTGAGAAAGGAAGGCAGCTCGAAAATATTGCCGGGAAAGCGTCCGCAGTGCAAGGGCTGTTCTTTCCACAGATAGCGAAGGTTGGGGCGGTAGCGGACGATGAATGGGCGGTATACATAATGGGCGCGCCAATACGGGTCTTCACGGTAGTGGGATTCAGTCCACATATCATACAGGCGGAAGCAGCACACATCGCCATGCTGTCTGGAGAGCAGCGCATGTACACCTGTGGCAAACCCGTCTTCAAAAACTTCGTCGGCATCCATGTTGACGATCCACTCTGGCTGGTGAGAAATGGTTTCTTTCCATTGCTGTTTGCGCAGGGCGACTTCGTTGGTGAATTGCGGCGTCGGGTTTCGGACGAGGTGGAGGGGAATGCCTTTTAGCAGCTCATGGCAAATTTCGGCGCTGTCGTCTGTGCTGCCGTCGTCGATAATAACGGCTTCGTCGATGTACTCCCTGTGCTTGGTGAGCACGTGGGCGAGATGTTTGTCTGCCTCGTTGTGGATGACCATGGACAAAGTAATTTTGGGACGGGACGTGGGCACAGCGGGCACGGCAAGAGAGGGGGATTTTTTGACGCGAATCGGAGCGGAACCGTAAATTTGTTTCATCCAGACGGTCGCTTCCGCAAAGTCACTTTCCCGGTACAGATGGAACGCGGGGTAGTGGGTGTCTACGAACAAAGAGAACCCTAGCGCCACAGCCCGTATGCAAAAATGGCGATCTTCTCCCCAAAACGTGACATTGTGAATACGCGAATAGTTCACGCCGGATTCCAATGCCTTCCGGCGAATCAAGGTGCAAGCGCCGAGGCCGCCCACTTCATACAGGCCGGGAACGCGCAGCTTTCCATAAAAGGCGTACTTTCTGAGGTATTGTTCCTCGGCAGAGATGCTTTCCAGCCGATGGTTGATTTCATACTGCGTGTACTGGTCCGTAAGCCAAACCTGGGGAACTGGCAGCGTGTCTGGCGTCCAACTCGTCCAGAAAACTTCCGAGACGATGTCTTTTTCCGATGCGAGCAAAGTTTCCAGCGTAGCTGGCTGGAGCAGCAAGTCCGAGTCGAGGAGGAACAGCCCGTCGTAGCCGCCTGATTTGGCGCGCTCGATCAGTTGGTTTTTGAAGGAAGCTACCCGCCAGACCAGTTCATCTGTCCAAATATGGGTTGTCTCGTTGCAAGAGTAGGTGGAGGGTGCTTCCTGGCTGCGGATGATCTCCACTTGGCCGGAGTGCTTTTCGGCAAAATGGTGGAGGAGTCTGCTCGAAGCAGGATCGTTATTGTCATCAACAAACAGGTAGTGGACGGCCATATCGGAAGTCGAAAGCTTTTCCAGCGAAAACAAAAACATGCGCAGCACGTCCGGTTGTTGGCAAACCGGGCTTCCAATCAAAATCCGCGTTTGCGTCGTCATTTTATCACCCCTTGGTCGATGGCGTGTGGGCACATGTACGCACCATGTTGGCCGAGGTCTGGTCGTATACGTGCGCCTCTTTTGATTTGCCCAGACGCTCCATGCAACGTCCGAGATAGTGCAAGGCATGAAAGCTGCCCATCCCTTGCTGACTGAGATGCTCCCAATGCTCTTCCCCGATCTCCAGGCAACGCTCGAACGATTGGATCGCTTCGGCGTACAGCCCGTGCTCCATCAAGAAAACCCCTTTGTAAAAATGCAGGTCCACGTAATCCGGATAGAGCCGAATGGCGCATTCGATGCCGGGCCATGCCCCCCGCATGCTGCCGTGCCGGAACAAAATCTCGTATTTTAGCTTGTAAAAAAGAGACGGCGGCAACTGACTTTTGCCCAAAAAGCCTTCCAGCGCCTGATTGACGAGAATGAAGGCGTGCTCCCATTTTTGCGCGCGATAAAATTCGCTGGCCAGGTGGTAGTCGCACCACGGGTCGCGATCGGGATTTTCCCTCTCTTCCAAAAGCAGCTTCAGGTTGCGTCTGGCTTTGTTTTTCTTCGTAACAACTTCTTCTATGTAGCCATAATGGTGAAGGCGGACAGGAATCAGCGGGATCGCCCCGTCCTGCGGAACCGTTTCGGGCCATTGCAGCACTTCATGAATATCCCTTGCAAATTGAAACCCCTTTTTGTTGCGAAAAAGGCGGATTTGCGCGTTGCGGCTTGCCAGATGCAGAGAGGCCGTTTCTTTTTTCGGGCCTTGGTAATGAAGGAGCTTGAGAAACAGAACGTCCGATTTGCTTGCAATGGCCGCCTGACGCAACGCCTCCTGATCTGCTTCCTCCAATCGCTCATCCGCATCGAGCCACAACACCCATTCCCCGCGGGCTTCTTTCAATCCGATATTCCGCGCTTTGGAAAAACTGTTTTCCCACGGAGCTTCGATGACTTTCGCACCGTATTTGCGGCAAAGCTCCTGTGTGCCGTCTGTTGAACCTGTGTCGACGACAATGATCTCATCTACAACAGAATGAACGCTTCCCAGACATGCTTCGATCTGATCGGCCTCGTCTTTGACAATCATGCATAGCGAAATGAGCGGAGGTGTCATGGACGCTATCACCTTCTTTGGGTTGTTCTTTCATCACGCTTTCGATAAACCTTATTCTTTGAAAGCCAAAGTTATGTGAGGAGCGATATACATATTGGGCTTGGCCGGAAAATAGGATGTAAAAAAGATTTTGCGCCTAAGGAGGGCGATCTGCATGTTCACAGTCAGCCTGTGCATGATCGTTCGCAATGAAGAACAGACACTGGGTCGATGCTTGTCGACTGTGCGCGATTTGGTGGATGAGATCATCATTGTAGATACAGGGTCTGAAGATCAGACGCGCGAAATTGCCCGGTCATTCGGGGCGAGGCTGTTTGAGTTTGCGTGGATCGACGACTTTGCAGCAGCGCGCAACTTTGCTTTCAGCCAGGCGAGCAAAGACTATATTTTTTGGCTCGATGCCGACGATGTGTTGGAAGAAGCTGACCGGGAACGGTTTTTGGCGCTGCGGAAAATGGAGCCTTTTGAGTACGACAGTGTTTCCATGCCTTATCACCTTGCCTTTGACGATCGGGGCCAGCCTGTGAAGTTCCTGCGGCGAAATCGGCTGGTGAAGCGGCAACGCCAATTTGTCTGGCACGGCGCTGTCCACGAATATTTGGAGGTGGGAGGGGAGATTTATCACAGCGACATTGCGGTCACGCATCGCAAGGAGAAGGCGTACACCGACCGCAATTTGCAAATTTATTTGCGGCGGCAGGAGCGAAAAGAATTGTTTTCCCCCAGGGATCAGTACTACTTCGCCAACGAACTTTACGATCATGGCCGCTATCAAGAAGCGGCCGAGCAATATCAAGCCTTTTTGGATGGCGGACAGGGCTGGATCGAGGACCAGATTATGGCTTGCTATAAACAAGCGGAATGTTATGCGAACTTGCAGCAGCCGGAAAAACAGATTCAGTCCCTGGTGAGAACATTGGCTTTTGACGCGCCGCGGGCGGAATTTTGCTGCAAGGTAGGGGCTTATTTTTTGGAGAAAAAGGATATTCATAAAGCGATTTACTGGTTCCGGCAAGCGACTTTGCTTGAACGGCCACCAAACATGATGGGGATGACAGATGAACCTGCCTGGTCGTGGCTGCCTCATTTGCAGTTGTGCTACTGCTATGATCAGATCGGGGAGTACGGAAGGGCAAAAATTCACCACGAGATGTCAAAGCTGCACCATCCTACGCATCCGAGCGTTTTGCACAACGAAAGGTACTTTGCCAGCCGGGAAGAAGCGCAGCCGTCTGTGTGAGAGAATTGCTTTTTCCGGCGGCTGGAAACGGAGGTCATGAGACATGTCGTTGCCAAATGTGCCTGACATAACGCCGCGCATCACGCTGAAGCGCGAGGAAGTGTTTCATCTGTTGCTTACCTCTGTCGCCATGGAGGAAATCAGCCTGTCTCATATTATGAATGCGGAGGGGGAAAAAATTCAGCGTTTGCTGCAAAAAGAGGAGGTTTGCCTGGAAGATATGCTGCGCATTAACAAAAGCGTCGAAAGAATGCTGCGCAGCATCATCAGCAAGCAAATTTTGCTGCAATTCAAGCTGGATAATATTTTGGAAATGGAACGAAAGCCGGGCGATTCGGGAGATCCTGCCGAGGATTGTCATGAGGAATAGCTCGTTTGACCGAATGCTTGCAGGTGTGGTTCATTGGACGAATCGCCAGGGAACGACAGGGGGAACAGACGGATATGAGCGGCTTTTGGCCGCTGCCTTCGCCATGGAAAAAGCCATGGCTTCTCTGGCGGAATGCCAAGCGTGTCACACCAAAGCTTTTTTGCTTGCCGCCAAAACACATCCAAAGGAAGAAGCGATCCCACTTTTATTCCAGGCGCTGAAATCGTCAAGTCTTTGGCTGGAAGCGATGATTATGTTGCATTGGATAACTTTTAGCCGGATAAAGGGGATGGCTTCTTTTTTTGCATGGCAAGATCATATGGCAGAGAAATCGGAGCAGGTTGCGGAGGTTTGCAAAAGGTCATGGACGGCTGTGTACTCGTTTGGTCTAGCGGCCATTGGCCTAGTGGAACAGATCATTTTGCATGTCATTGCTCTCCAGCAAACGTCGCCCTGTCACCGATCGTCCGAGCAGCAGCTTATTCATTTGCTCGAACAGTTGGATGATTTTTTTCGCATTTGTGTGCGGAAAGCGGATTTTTGGGGAGTGCCTTTTGCCAATCGAGGGATTGAGGGGGAAGCTGCACAGCGGGAAAAACGCTCCATGCTTGGTTCGGCTTTGCAGCAGTTGGAAAGGTATGGTTCGCCTTCGAGCGCGCTTTCTTCTGCTTTTAAAGCGAAATTGAAGGACATTGTCCTGCCATTGAAAAAGTACGGCGATCTCGGGGGGAGCGTCCGTTCCGTTATCGAGACAAATCGCCATTATCAAGCTCCTTGGTTAAACAGGGAGGTACTGCCCGCCGTGACCAAAAGCCACAAGGTTGTGGTCCAGTCCAAGAAGTGGAAGAAGAATCCGTGAGGTTGGATGGTGTTCTTTTGGCTATTTGAATAAGCGGAATGGGAGGCTGCGCTTTTCACGGGGAAGGGGGGAGAGTTTTGTCATTTCCAAATATCCCAAATATCAGCCCGACAATTACGATTACGCGCGAAGACGCCATTAACTTGTTGCTGTCTTCTTTTGCCATGGAGGAATTGGGGCTAAGCCATATCTTGAATGCGGAAGGCGAAAAAATTCAGTATGTCCTAGGAACGCTTCCTGGTGTGAGTGGACCTGCGGGAGCGACGATAGATGATTTGCTGGCGATTGACCAGAGCGTAAGAGAAATGGTCGATGCGACGATCAAACAAGACATGCTCCTCCAGGCGAAGCTGCAGACGGTGTTGAGCGCCTCCACCATGCAGGGGCCGACTGGTCCAACCGGAGCAACAGGTCCAACGGGAGCGACAGGGGCGGGGAGGGGGGCGACTGGAGCTACAGGAGCTACGGGAGCAACCGGAGAGACAGGAGCAACTGGAGTCACGGGAGTAACTGGAGCCACGGGGTCAACTGGAGCCACGGGAGCAACCGGAGACACAGGATCAACTGGAGTTACGGGGTCAACTGGAGTTACGGGAGCAACTGGAGTTACGGGGTCAACCGGAGTTACGGGAGCAACTGGAGCCACGGGGTCAACCGGAGTTACAGGAGCTACGGGAGAAACTGGAGCTACGGGAGTAACCGGAGCCACGGGGTCAACTGGAGCAACGGGAGTAACCGGAGCCACGGGGTCAACTGGAGCTACGGGAGCAACCGGAGCCACGGGGTCAATTGGAGCCACGGGGTCAACTGGAGTTACGGGGTCAACTGGAGTCACGGGAGTAACAGGAGAGACGGGGTCAACCGGAGTCACGGGGTCAACCGGAGTCACGGGAGCAACCGGAATCACGGGAGCAACCGGAGAGACGGGAGTAACCGGAGCCACGGGAGCAACTGGAGCTACGGGAGTAACCGGAGCCACGGGAGAATCTGGAGCCACGGGAGCAACTGGAGCTACGGGAGTAACTGGAGCCACGGGAGAATCTGGAGCCACGGGAGCAACTGGAGCTACGGGAGTAACCGGAGCCACGGGAGAATCTGGAGCCACGGGAGTAACCGGAGCTACGGGAGCAACCGGAGTCACGGGAGCAACCGGAGCTACGGGGTCAACCGGAGTCACGGGAGCGACAGGAGAGACGGGAGTAACCGGAGCCACGGGGTCAACTGGAGCTACGGGATCAACCGGAGTCACGGGAGTAACCGGAGCCACGGGGTCAACTGGAGCTACAGGAGCAACCGGAGTTACGGGAGCAACTGGGGTTACGGGAGCGAC